>NZ_UGGY01000001.1:0-287500 GCF_900450575.1 Legionella bozemanae | reverse complement strand
CCCTGCTTACAATGCGCTATTTGTAATGCAATTGAACAAGGCCGTTTTATCGATTTAATCGAAATTGATGGCGCATCTAAAACTCGAGTTGAGGATACCCGTGATTTATTGGATAATGTACAGTACGCACCAGCTATTGGCCGTTTTAAAATCTACTTAATTGATGAAGTACATATGCTTTCCCAGCATAGTTTTAACGCACTGCTCAAAACTTTGGAAGAACCACCAGCGCATGTTAAATTTATTTTAGCTACAACAGATCCACAAAAGCTTCCCGTAACGGTATTATCTCGTTGCTTACAATTTAATCTAAAGCACTTAGCTACGGAGTTAATCAGCCATCATTTACAGCTGATTCTTAAAGAAGAACAAATTGATTTTGAAATTCAAGCCGCAGATATATTGGCCCAAGCTGCTCGGGGCAGTATGCGTGATGCGTTAAGTCTTTTGGATCAAGCCATTACGGGCTGTGATACCCAATTACGTGCAAATGATGTCAAAATGATCCTAGGTTATACTCAACAAGATTATGCCTTACAGATGCTATGCGCTTTGGCAGAGCAAAATGCTTCTGCTGTATTAAAAATCAGCCAATGTATCTCCATTGAAGGAGGGCATTTTCAGTATGTTCTGGATGAGCTGCTTCACCACCTTCACCAAATAGCTATATATCAAACCATTGGAGATAATAATCCGCTAATTAGCCCTCCACCAGAAATTAAAACTCTGGCACAACACATTTCAGCTGAAGACATCCAGCTGTTTTATCAAATTGGACTTAAAGGGCGCGAGGAAATTCATCTTGCTCCAACCTTAATCATTGGCTTTAATATGACTGTGCTACGGATGCTAACTTTTAGGCCAGTGCCTAAAGAAACACCTCCACCTTTAGCACCTTATAAAACTTCCTTGCCATCTTCGCTGCAGTTGCCTCTTTCTGCACAAGAACAAGCCCCTTTAAGCGTTCCGGAAAAGCAAATCCCGCATCGCACAAACTCTGTTCCGAATTCAGATGATAAAGAAAAAGAAGAACAAATGCAGGTCACTAACCAGATGGAGGGAGATTGGGCAGATATTATTCCTCATCTCAAACTTACCGGTTTAGCGCTTAATGCAGCAGAAAATGCAGAATTAGTTGCAAAAGATGGACGAGAGATCACGTTACGTGTGGCCAAAGGACACCAATCTCTGTTTACTCCGACGATACTCTCGCGTATTGAAATGGCACTAGGCCAATATTACCAAAATCCGGTGAAAATTATTCTTAACAGTGATGAGTCAGTTCAATCCTCCCCAGCGCAGCAAAAAGAGCAGGCAACACAACAAAAACAGCTCAAAGCAGAAGCTGCATTAAACAATGACCCCATGTTTCAGCAACTTCAACAAGAATTTTCAGCAGAATTGGTCAAAAATTCTATTGTCCCGCTGAAAGATGACTTATAATATATCGAATTTAAATCTAAACATACGAGGCCTTAATAATGGATATGAATCAAAATCTTGGCAACCTGATGAAAGAAGCGCAAAAAATGCAACAACGTATGCAAGAAGCGCAACAACAACTAAGTCAATTAGTTGTCACTGGTGAAGCAGGTGGTGGTATGGTAGTTATTAAAATGAATGGCCGACATGACGCCACTGAAGTGAAAATCAAACCTACAATGATGGAAGAAGATGTAGAAATGTTAGAAGATTTAGTTGCCGCAGCAATTAACGATGCAGTTCGAAAAATTGAAAAAGCATCTAAAGAAAAAATCAGTCAATTAACAGCTGGTCTAAATATCCCAACTGATTTAATGGGCGGCGATAAGGGCGATAAGGAATAGTCCTAACGATGGATATGTTAAACCGCTTGGTAGAAGCGCTCCGCTGTCTGCCAGGCGTAGGTCCAAAATCAGCACAGCGTATGGTGTTTCATTTACTCCAGCATCAAAGACAGAGAGGGTTATACCTTGCATCCTGTCTAGAGCAAGCAATGAACAACATACATCATTGTGAACGTTGTGCAAACTATACAGAACAAAAAGTGTGTAGCCTCTGTCAAAATCCAAATCGGGATTCGTCCTTGCTTTGTGTTGTAGAAAGCCCTGCAGATGTATCTGCCATAGAACAAAGCAATGCCTTTCAAGGTAAGTATTTTGTTCTCATGGGAAAAATATCTCCCTTAGATGGCTTGGGCCCAGAAGACATAGGATTACCACGACTTAAAAATCTCATCATTCAAGAAGAAATCAAAGAAGTGATATTGGCATTAAGCCCTAGTGTAGAAGGGCAAACCACCATTCATTTTATTCACCAGCTTTTGCGTGATTTGTCAATAAACATTACCCAACTGGCGCATGGTATTCCTTCTGGAGGAGAATTAGAGTTTTTGGATGGCAATACTATAGGAAATGCCCTTCGCAATAGAGCAATAATTCATGTTTAAAACCGTACTCCACAAACGCAATAAATATATTTTCATATTGATGCTCCTCATTTCTGGGTTAGCAAATGCATCTTTTTACAAAAGCTTATGGCCAAAATGGGAGGTGAATAACCCCTTATCAACAGAAGTTATTTCTCATAAACTGTGGCAAGATTTTCTAAATCGCCGCATTGTCACAAGTGAAGAAAATATCAATCTGGTTGATTACACTCATATGACACAAACAGACCTGAATTTGCTTAAAGATTACTTAAAAAGTATGTCAGAAATCAATATTAATAACTACAACCGAGATGAGCAATTAGCCTTTTGGATTAATGTATACAATGCTCTGACCGTACAAGTTATAGCCAATTACTATCCAGTTACTTCGGTTCAAGAAATTAATATTTCACCAGGCTTATTCAGTATCGGCCCTTGGGGAGCGAATCTATTCACCATTAAAGATACTACTTTAACTTTAGATGACATTAATAATCGCATTATTCGCGCGATTTGGAATGATCCCCGCACCCATTATGCCGTAAACAATGGTACTATTGGTGCTCCAAATCTTAGTAGAAAAATCTATCAGGGTAAACTCATTGAAGAACAATTAAACCAAGCTGCCTCTACTTACATTAATTCACTTAGGGGAGTAAATGTCATCGAAGGAAAGCTGATTATCTCCAAATTATACGACTGGTATGAAGAGGATTTTGGCGGAACCAAACAAGATGTAATCTTTCATTTATTGCAATATGCAAAAGAACCTTTATTAAGCCAACTGAAACACATCAATAGCATCGACAGTTATATTTATAATTGGCATATAAATAGTCCATCTACTGATGATCACGAATAAAAACACTAGATAATTATTTCATTTCTACTTTAAACTGAAAAAAACAAGAGTATACTCGGCTTCTTGTTATGATGAGAGTTAAAAAATGAATCGTGGTGGATTTTCATGGAAAAGACTTATTGGTATTTCTGCCCTTAAAGCCAAAATATCGCGGAAGATTGGTATTCCACTGACGCAATCAGGCAGGGAAAGAAAACTGGGCGCCTTAATCATTAAATATTTACGTTCATTCTTTTTAGAGAAAAAAAGAAAAAAGCGTTAATTCATCTTATAGAATCATACTGCATAAGAAAAAGCCTCCTAATCATCTCGAAGGAACTTGGAATTAAAAATGTTCTAGTAAGACATTAACCGCAAGCTCTAAACGAAGAATTTATCTTTTTTATTTCAATTTTGCTCCTTTTTTGAAAAGACTGATATTAAAACTCAATCCGTCTCCTCCATATATTGAAATAACTGTTCAATAACATCTTCAGAAATTACATGGGTGCGTTTATAAATTTTAATTACTCTAAATACTGCATTACGATTTTGCTGCTCTATTTCCATGTTGGGCTTTGTTAAATCATACTGATAAGGCTCCGTAAGCAGATGCCTCTTTCTTAATTCGATACGCAATGCCTCCATAACGCAGCACATGGCATTAAATACCTCAATTACCGCCGTTTTTTCTTCGTTATTCAATAAAGGTAACCAGTCAAAAGTGTCTCCTCGAACGATATTAAAAAACGTATAGAGTAAATTGTGCGTATCATTATTGGCAAAATACCCATATAAATCCAAGCATTCCACAGTAGTCAGCTGGCTGTATAAGTCCATCATTTTTTCTTGAAAAATAATTGAGTTTTGCTCTTGCTGCAAGGCCTCGGGTAACAAATTTTGGTGTAACAACATCACTGCATCAATAAAACGATTTGGATTAAAGCAAAATTTATAAGCCCGCCTAAGGTCATACAAACTATCAATTACTCGTTTTGGGTTCGTTAAACTCGAGTTAAGTTTTAATCCTTTAACAGCTGTTTGAATCATTTGCCTAAGCTCTTCATTTGTTTCGATCATGACACCTGGAGGCAATTCTTCACCATGCAAAAAATAATCGATTTTTGGAGTTAATGCATTTTGCAAAGCAACCTCATACAGTTGTTGTTGCACTAATTCGATAGAATAATGTAATACTTCCAAACGCATCTGAATTGAAACTAACTTTTCAGGATGGATTGCATCAGTAAATAATTGATCCGGATGCATCTTGTAGAAGAAAATTGCATTAACCAAACCAACGAATTTTGAATTAGAAAAATAATCCAATGCAGCATGCAACTCATCCATACTCCAGTCATGCACTACAGCTACGGATTCAAGGGGTGTCACCTTACTTTTATTTAAAAAATTAACGAATCCCTCCAACCAGACACTAAACTCCAACTTGGAAAATAATTGCTGTAATTGTTTTGCAGGTAGATGATCTTGATTCGTGGAAATTGAAAACTTAGCCCTATTTTGCATCATCCTTTCTCCTAAACATCATCCTGATGTTGACTGTGTTTCAACTGGATCTTTATTACTCTATCGAATCAATCTGAAATATTTTATGATAAACCCCCTATCCAGCGGGGATAGAAAATAGAGCCAATAACTCTTAGAATAATAGCGAAAATAATTGCAAGTCGATACTAATCTTGCCAAAATTATAGCGAAATACTACGAAGCAAACTGGAATTAAATTAATGCCATTACCGAGTTATCTTTTATTTATTGATAACGATCCTGTGAGTGAGGATCTCAAGAAATATTTTGCACAATTTAATATAAACATCGTACAACAAAAGCAATTAATTCCCATTCAAAATGGACTAGGGAAACCTATTGCAATTCTGATTAATTGGTCTATTTTAAAAAATGACCCCCAGGCACTTCATCAATTCTATACAAACTATCCTGTACCTTTATTAATTATAAATGATGCACCTGATGAAGAAGCGTGTATCAAAGTACTTGAAGCTGGAGCGGACGACTTCATTATAAAGCCGCTATTACCCAGAGAGCTTCATGCACGAGTCAGCGCAATTAACCGGCGCGTCTTACGGGCACAGCAACAACCTGAACATGAAAAAGAAATTCTTCTTTTTGCCAATTGGCGGCTTTATCCTGCATCAAGACAAGTGTTTCGTGATAATACCAATGAAGAATTATCACTAAGCGCTGGTGAATATGACTTGCTACTTACTTTTGTACAGCAACCTCAACGAGTCCTGGATAGAGAACTTCTATTGCACATCACTAAAAACAGTGATCTAAATCCCTTTGATCGCAGAATTGATGTACAAATTAGTCGGCTTCGCCAGAAAATAGAGGTTGATGCAAAAAAACCCGCATTAATTAAAACCATTCGTAATGGTGGTTATATGTTTACTGCACAAGTAACCACCTTAAAAGAAAGTGATGCATCATCTTAGGAAAAGCTCTTTGAAGCTTACTGCACAAGCTAAAGGTACCGATTCTGCTGGATTTTTCTAGGATAAAGCATTTATTTACGCTTCTTACTTATTTTAAATACCTTAATGCTTTTAATGGTATTGTCTCCGACTTTTAATATTTCCATGCGATAATTTTCTATAGTTAAACATGACTCCGCTGGGGGGATGTATCCAAGATGTTCAACAATTAAACCGCTTAACGTTTTGGGCCCTATCATGGGTAAGTTCCATCCCATTAATCGGTTTAAATGGCGCAATGTTAGACCAGCATCAACTATAACTGAGCCATCACTTTGCGGGATGATATCACGACTAAGTGCAGCCACGTCAGTAGTAAACTCGCCTACAATTTCTTCAAGTATATCTTCCATAGTGACTAAACCCTGAATATTCCCATATTCATCGACTACAAAAGAACTGCGTTTTTTCATTTTTCTAAAATTTAAAATCTGAATGTTGAGGGAAGTAGCCTCAGGAATATAATAAGGTTCATCTGCGGCTTTCAATAAGCTATTAAGATCTAACTCATTTTCTATAGCTAGATTTAACACATCGCGTACATGGATCATTCCTACTAAATCATCAATTGAATCGCGGTATAAAGGCAGACGAGTATGTTTTGCTGTTTCCAATTGATATAAGATTTCTGCCCAAGGTTCTTCTATATCGATACCTACAATATCTGACTTAGGAATCATAATATCTTCTACAGTAGCTTGCTCCAAATCCAATAAGCTAATCAGCATACTTTTATGTTCGACTGGCAATAACCCTCCTGCCTCATGCACTACGGAGCGTAACTCTTCGCCTGTCAGTGATTCCTTTTGTATTTTGTCAATTGAGACGCGAAATAAACGCAGCACCCCATTTGACATGGAAACACAGAGATATACTACAGGCGCAAAAATCAATTGGAGTATTTGTAGAGGCAGTGAAGTAGCAAATGCAACGTGCTGCGGATAAATCGCCGCAAATGTTTTGGGTATCATTTCAGCAAATACCAAAATGATCAATGTTAAAAGTGCGGTAGCTATAGCAATACCCGCATCTCCATAAATATGCTGGCCAATCAACGTTGCGATTGTTGAGGCAAGAATATTCGCCAAAGTATTACCGATTAATACAACACTCAACAGTCGATCGGGTCGAGAGAGTATCTGATTCACTCTTGTTGCTTGTTTATTCTCTTTCTTGACTAGATGTTTTAACTTATAGCGATTAATCGACATCATACCGATTTCAGTGGCTGCAAAAAAAGCAGCCAAGAGAATTAAAAAAAGTAGGATGATAAACAATGTAGAAAGATGGTATGCCACCTAATTTCCTCAAGCTTTTATAACACGAAATAAAGTATCATATGGTTTCAAAGAAAGCGAGATAGAGTCAACTTTGCAGCCTTTTCAAGGTATATTTGTAATTTGCTAAAAGTGCAAGAGATCCGTGGTCGGCAAGTAGGGCAAAGGCAAATGCCTTTAACCCAGAGCCAGTAATTTTCTTCGCCTTAAGCAAAAAATAACCTTCCTATTTTTGCTCTTTATTATTAAAACGAGCTACGCTGGACATAATCTCTTCAAACGCAGCATCAGGACCAACCCAACCATTTAGTTTAACCCATTTACCTTCTTCTAAGTCTTTATAATGACTGAAAAAGTGCTCTAAAGAATTTAGTAGATGTTGCGGCATGTCTTCATGTGACTTAATTGGCTCATAAATTTTAGTTAGCTTGTTCGTAGGAACAGCCAGAATTTTAGCATCGATACCTGACTCATCAGTCATTTTTAACATACCTACTGGTCGGCATGGGATTACTGATCCACCTACAAGAGGAACAGGTGTCACCACAAGAACATCAACAGGGTCTCCATCTTCTGACAGAGTGTGAGGGATATAACCGTAATTGACGGGGTAGAACATGGGAGTAGTTAAAAAGCGATCAACAAATAACACTCCAGATTCTTTATTGACTTCATATTTTACAGGTTCACTGTGCATAGGGATTTCAATAATTACATTAATTTCTTTTGGCAAATCACGACCACTACTAATTCTCATTAAACTCATTTATTTTTCTCCCCTCTAATCGAAATAAAACTATATAACGACATTTTAATTTAGCTAAAACTAAAGAGCAGGAAATCTGCTTTTTAGATTATTCAACACACATTGTCCTGTAAAAAAGCATCAGGAATGATTTAAAAATAAAACAATTCTTAACCCGCTGAATTTTACTTATTTAAAAAAATCATTGCACAAATACAATTGCAATACAAAGCGGCTATTATGCGAAAAAACACATCAAAAGGCAAAGAGAAGCTGTCGCATTATAAGGAATGCAATGTATAATATCTCTTTTAATTAAAATGAGATTACTTATGAATTGCTTGTTTTGCAAAATTGCACAAGGTGCGATCCCTGCATCAGTGGTTTTTGAAGACGACGAGATAATGGCTTTTCGTGATCTCCACCCGCAAGCTCCTAAACATCTGCTGATTATTCCGAAGCAACATATTGCGACGCTGAATGATGCCAGCGATGAAAACCAGGCCCTGTTGGGAAAAATGATTTTAGGGGCAAAAAAAATTGCTCAAACTGAAGGAATAAGTGACGCAGGATACCGATTAGTTTTTAACATTAATCCCGATGGCGGCCAAACAGTATTTCACATTCATTTACATTTACTGGGCGGACGTCACATGACTTGGCCCCCGGGATAGGAAAAAACTATGGAAAAATTATATAAAGAACTGCTAATACAATTAGGTGAAGATGTAACTCGAGAAGGACTAGTTGACACTCCTTTACGTGCTGCTAATGCCATGCGCTATTTGACCAAGGGTTATAATGAGAGCCTGGAAGAAATTATTAACGGTGCGCTTTTTGACTCTGACATGAGTGAAATGGTCATCGTGAAGGATATCGAAATGTACTCCATGTGCGAACATCATTTACTTCCTTTTCTTGGTAAATGTCATGTGGGCTACATACCCAATGGAAAAGTAATAGGCTTATCAAAAGTAGCACGTATCGTTGATTATTTTGCTCGACGCTTGCAAATTCAGGAACGATTAACTTCAGAAATAGCAAGCTGCTTGGAATCTATTACCGGCGCACGTGGTGTGGCTGTAGTTATTGAAGCAAAACATCTGTGCATGATGATGCGTGGCGTTGAAAAACAAAACTCAATAATGACTACTTCAGTGATGCTTGGCGATATGCGTAATAATCCAACAAGTCGAGCTGAATTTTTAACCTTAACGCATAATAACTAATCCCATTTATAAGCCGGGGTGAAGTGTCTGCCCCCTAAATATTGTAGCCTGGGTGAAGCAACGCATAACCCGGGAAAATTATCCAATATAACCCCTGGGCTACACTTCACGTCGCCCAGGCTACAATTGAATTATTCCCACAAGGGCAAGCTGCTGCCTTATTCTTCTTCTCCACGATTATTCATATCTGCTGCTTCATGATGTTCTTCTTCATGATGTTTTTCTTCAGCAGGAGCGGTGGTTGTTGCTTCGGCTTGTTGCGGCTTATCTTTCCACTCAAGCTTCACACGACCTTGCTTATCAATGCCAGCAACGAACACCTCGATCTCTTGGCCTTCTTGCAATACAGATTCGACTTTTTGTGATCGATCATTGCAGATTTGGGAAATATGGAGTAACCCATCTTTTCCAGGTAAAAGATTAATAAAAGCACCGAAATCAACAATCTTACTTACTTTGCCTTGATAGGTTTGGCCCACTTCAATTTCTGCAATTAATGCTTTAATTTGTTTTTGTGCTTCTTCCAATGCGTCCATATCTGGAGAGAATAATTGAATTACACCGGTATCATCTATATCTATAGACACACCTGTGCTCTCAATTAACCCCTTAATCGTTGCTCCACCTTTACCGATAATAGTTCGTATTTTGTCTTCAGCAACCTTCATCGTAGTAATGCGTGGTGCATGCTGAGATAATTCCTCTCGATGCTCAGATAAGGCATTATTCATGACACCAAGAATATGCAAGCGGCCAGCTAAGGCTTGGTCTAAAGCTTGCTCCATAATTTCATTGGTAATTCCGTGAATTTTGATATCCATTTGTAATGCGGTGATTCCATATTCAGTACCAGCTACTTTGAAATCCATATCCCCTAAATGATCCTCATCACCTAATATATCAGTTAACACAGCATAACGATCACCGTCTTTAATCAAACCCATTGCGACTCCAGCAACAGGTGCTTTTAATGGAACACCTGCATCCATCAACGCAAGACTGGTTCCACATACTGTAGCCATTGAGCTTGAGCCATTCGATTCTGTGATTTCGGAAACAACTCGTAACACATAGGGAAATTCATTTGGTTCAGGCAACACAGCCATGATTGCTCGTTTTGCCAAACGGCCATGTCCAATTTCTCTACGCTTAGGACTACCAACCATGCCCGTTTCCCCTACTGAATAAGGAGGGAAATTATAATGCAACATGAAGCGGTCTTTTGTTTCGCCAGCAATATTATCTAAAATTTGTGCATCACGCTCATTACCTAAGGTAGCGACGACAATAGCCTGTGTTTCACCACGAGTAAACAAAACAGAACCATGTGTTCTTTCCAAAAGTTTTGTCCGGATAGCAATAGGGCGCACTGTTTTATGATCGCGGCCATCAATTCGCGGCTCACCATCAAGAATTCGATTACGTACTGTAGCACGCTCTATTTCAACAAACATATTGCCAATAACATCTGCCTTTAACTCATCATTCTCAGCTTGTAACGCAGCGATTGCTTGCTCTTTTAATTCATCAAGGCGCTGGTAACGCTCTTGCTTGTCTTTAATCAGATATGCAGATTCAACTTCTTGTTTCACCATGTCTGCAACTCGTGCTTGTAAAGAAGAATCTACTTCAGGAGGGTTCCATTCCCAACGGGTTTTTCCTGCTTGTGCAGCAAGCTCTTCGATTGCTTTGATCACGTTTTTCATCATTTCATGACCAAACATGATTGCACCGCGCATAATATCTTCGCTTAATTCTTTTGCTTCTGATTCAACCATCAAAATAGCATCTTTAGTTCCGGCAACAACCAAGTCCAATCTTGATTGCTCTAAATCTTTGCGGCTTGGATTTAATAAGTAAATACCCTCTTTATAGCCAACACGAGCAGCGCCTATTGGTCCATTAAAAGGGACACCAGAAAGAGCTAACGCTGCAGAGGAAGCTACCATTGCCACAATATCAGGAGAAACTTCTGGGTTTAAAGAAAGAACCGTGACAATGACTTGTACTTCGTTACAAAAACCATCTGGGAACAAAGGACGAATAGGGCGATCAATAAGTCGTGAAATCAATGTTTCATTATCTGTTGGCCTCCCTTCACGTTTGTTAAATCCACCAGGTATTTTACCTACTGAATAAAACTTTTCCTGGTAATTCACTGTTAATGGAAAAAATCCATTTTCTTCGCCACCTTCTTTTTTGCCAACTACAGTAGCTAATACTTGAGTACCATTCATACTCGCGAATACTGCTCCATCAGCTTGTCGTGCAATTTCACCAGTTTCCAATATAAGGGTGTGGTCACCAAATGCTATTTCTTTTGTAAACTTAGCCACGAAATCTTCCTCATCAAGTAATTATAACGAAAAAAAGGCGCAGAGAATTGCGCCTTTATTTAAAGTATTTTTGTAAAAGTACATTTCTATTTCTAAAGAAATGTATTTGCTTAGCAATCAATAAGAATCTCTAAGTTCCAGAGTTTGGATCAACTTTTGATAGCGAGCTTCATCGTTACGCTTTAAATATTTTAACAACTTACGACGCTTATTAACGAGTTCCTGCAGCCCACGTCGAGAATGAAAATCTTTTTTGTGTTCTTTAAAGTGCTCAGTTAAATATTTGATACGGCTTGTAATGATAGAAACCTGAACTTCAGGTGAACCTGTATCCTTATCAGAACGTTTGTATTCATTAACAATTGCTGCTTTATCTGCGCTGCTTAGCGACATTATACACTCCTGGAACTACTAAGTATTCATTTAAAGGCGAACATTTTACCAAGGCATGTCCAATGAAACAAGTACTGAAAAATATTTTTGTGCAAAAAATTTCATATTTTGGTTAAAATCTCTTTTTTAATCTTAAAAAGATTAAAAAGAAAGTAATCGTTTCGCTTTAATACTGCCTTGTGTATTTCGTTCACCTAACCCAATAAATTGTGCTTTTTTATCATAAAGACGAACACAATCTGTTATTTCAACATCTACTCTATTTGCTACTATTCTACCTTGGCGAATTGCGACTATTTCATCGTCCGCAAGAGTCACTGACTCTAAATAGGCAACTGCTCTATCCATAGGAATTAAGCAAGCAACCCTCTCGGGCATCGACATGCTCTCTAATTCGTCTAGCGAATACATGGGCATATTTTCCAAACCAGATGTATAAACTCGATGCAACTGCGTCACATGAGCCCCTACACCTAAAGCCTCGCCAATGTCTTCAACTAAATTACGAATATAAGTTCCTTTGCTGCACGTCACAGTTAATGAAAATTGAATTCCATCAAATGCATTAAGTTGTAAATTACGAATCAGGATCTCACGTGCTGCTCTTTCAATATTGATCCCTTTTCTGGCCAAACGATAAAGAGGGACTCCATTATGTTTTAACGCGGAAAACATAGAAGGAGTCTGCTTTATATGACCTGTATGCTGCATCAATACGTGCAGTAAGTTTTCTTCGGAAATATTAAATGCTTCCGCTTGAGCAATTACCTCACCTGTTGCATCAGCAGTATTGGTTTTGATGCCTAATAAACCAGTAGTCTGATAACATTTATCTGCATCAAGCAAAAACTGACATACTTTGGTCGCTTCACCAAAGCAAAGGGGTAACATTCCAGTAGCGAGAGGATCTAGGCTGCCGGTATGACCTGCTTTTGGCGCTCCTAACAGTTTTTTTGCTTTCTGAAGAGCCGTATTTGAGGTCATTCCTTCCGATTTATTCAGCAATAAAACTCCATCTATTGCCAAAGGGTCATTCATTTTCATTATCATCGGAGGTTGGTGGATTCACTTTATCGATGAGACGGCTTAAGCGTTGTCCATATTCTATTGATTCATCATATACAAAATGAAGCTGAGGAACTGTACGCAATGTAATACTTCGCGCTAAAGCACTACGTAAATAGCTCGCAGCAGCATTTAAAATAGTTTCTGCTATTTTTTTATCATCATTAAGGACAGTAAAATATACTTTAGCATGTCCCAAATCAGCAGCAACTTTCACTGCTGATATGGTCACGAAACCTGTTAAGCGCGGATCTTTGACTTCTTTAGGTATTATTTGAGCTAGCTTCCGCTGAATCATCTCAGCGACCCGATCTGTACGTTTAAAATTATGGCCCATCTTATAAATCACGCTTAATTTCTACTGTTTCATACACTTCAATTAGGTCACCTGGTTTCACATCATTGTAATTTTTGACTCCAATACCGCACTCGAACCCTTGGCGAACCTCTACCACGTCATCCTTAAATCTTCGTAATGACTCCAAAGTTCCTTCATAGATAACTACATTGGCACGCAGCACACGAATAGGGTTATTTCGCTTAATAACCCCTTCAACGACCATACAACCCGCAATCGCACCAATTTTAGGTGATTTGAATACGTCACGAACCTCAGCAATACCAATAATTTCTTCTTTAAATTGCGGAGCAAGCATACCAGTTAATGCACCTTTAATCTGATCCACAATATCGTAAATAACACTGTAATAATGCAGCTGCACTGATTCATGTTCAGCTAATTTCTTAGCGCTGCTATCTGCTCTGACGTTAAAACCTACCAAAATCGCACTAGATGCTATAGCTAAGTGAACATCAGATTCGGTGATACCACCAACACCGCTTGAAATAACTTCAACCTTAACTTCATCGGTAGATAACTTCACTAAGGCGTCTGAAATAGCTTCAAGGGAGCCCTGAACATCTGCCTTAAGTACAACGTTAAGCACTTTGGACTCGCCAGCGGCCATATTTTCCATAATGCCTTCAATAGTTGATTTCTGACGTCTGGCAAGTTTTACATCACGGAATTTACCTTGGCGGAACAAGGCTACTTCTCTTGCTTTTTTCTCATCAGGAACAACAACTGCTTCATCTCCAGCGTGAGGAATTGCTGATAAACCAAGCACCTCAACTGGAATTGAAGGACCAGCATGATCAACCATATCCCCATTGTCACCAACAAGAGCACGTACGCGACCATATTGGAACCCGGCAAGCAAGATATCCCCTTTGTGCAACGTTCCACTTTGTACTAATACTGTTGCTACAGGACCTCTACCTTTGTCCAACCGTGATTCAATAACTACACCTTTGGCGGCACCGTCAGTAACCGCACTCAGTTCTAAAACTTCAGATTGCAACAATATTGCATCAAGCAGATCGTCAATACCCATACCTGACTTGGCAGAAATATTGATAAACATGGTATCACCACCCCATGCTTCTGGAATTACTTCATGTCCGGATAATTCATTCATGACACGGTCAGGATCAGCATCTGGTTTATCCATTTTATTAATTGCAACAATAATCGGTACCTTTGCTGCTTTCGCATGTTGAATTGCTTCTATAGTTTGGGGCTTAACTCCATCATCTGCGGCAACAATCAAAATAACAATATCAGTGACCTGTGCACCTCGAGCTCTCATTGCCGTAAATGCAGCATGGCCTGGAGTATCTAAAAAAGTAATGTTACCTTTCGGCGTACTGACGTGGTATGCACCAATATGTTGCGTAATACCGCCTGCTTCACCAATAGCAACTTTGGTTCGACGAATGTAGTCAAGTAAAGAAGTCTTACCATGGTCCACATGTCCCATAATCGTAACTACAGGTGCTCTGGATTCTGTACGGCTACCCTTAGTAATCGATTCGCCTAAACCTACTTCAATTGCATCTTCTTTAATGACTCGTGCCTTATGGCCCATTTCTTCTACTACGATAACTGCAGTTTCTTGGTCAATAACCTGGTTTATGGTTGCCATTGCTCCAAGTGACATCATCACTTTAATCACTTCAGCAGCTTTTACAGACATTCTTTTTGCCAATTCAGCAACAGTAATGGTTTCTGGTACTAAAACCTCTCTTACGACAGGCGCAGTTGGTAATGCAAAACCATGTTTTAATGATTCTTCAGCTTCTCTTAATTTGTCTGACTTCTCAACACTCTTACGCTTTTTAAATTTACTACGTCCACCGCGTCTATGTATTTCTTGCTCTTCCTCATCTCGATCATAAGTAGATTGATATTTAGGCTTTTTCTTAGCTTTTCTAAAGTCTGACGTATCCGATTCAACTCCTTGCTCTGCATGTCTCTTTTTAGATTGCTTTTCAAGCTTAGGCTCTTCTTTTCTTGGAGACTCTTCGATTTCTTCAAGTGTACTTATATTTTCAAAAACTTCTGCATTATAAGATTCCGGACGCTCTGCAGCCGCCTCATCTCCTGGCTTCTCTTCTGATTCAAGTTGTTCTTTTGTTTCAACCTTTGCTTCAACTGGTTCAGCAGTTTCAGTTTCAACAACATGCTCCTCTTTCTCAGAAACAGTTTCAGACACAGGCACAGTTTCAAGAACAACTTCAGCAGAATGTTGCTCGAGTACACGCTGATTTTCTTCCGGCATAACAGCAGGCTCTTCAATTTCAGGCTGCTCTACTACCGGGGCACGTTTTACAAATACCTTTTTCTTACGTACTTCAACATTCACAGTTTTTCCACTATGAGCATCATGGCCAACAGTAACTTGTGATAAGCTTTTCCTTCTCAAAGTAATTCTTTCCGGCGAAACATTTACGTCGCGCAGAGAAGTTTTCTTCAAATGATTAAGTAGGATCCGTTTTTGCTCTTCATTCACAGTCTGTTGGTCATCAGAAAAAGACAACCCTGCTTCCTGTAACTGGTTCAATAAGCGTTCAACCGGAATACCAACGACTTGAGCTAATTGTTTAACCGTCACATCCGCCATATTTTAATCCCCTTTCAGCAGTTCTATTCATTATTTAAGAACGAACTGCATATTTGCACTACATTAATTTATAATAAATCCATAGCCTTATAAAAACCATGGTTCTCTAGCCTTCATAATTAAAGCACCGGCCTTTTCTTCAGTCATTCCTTCAATTTCTAACAACTCATCTACAGATTGCTCAGCTAAGTCTTCCATAGAAGTAATCCCCTTCGCAGCTAGTTTATTAGCTAACTCGTTGGTCATGCCTTCCATTGAAAGTAGTGATTCGTCAGGTGAACCAGACAGCTCTTTTCCTGAAGAAAGAGCCATAGTGAGTAATTTATCGTTTGCTCTATTTCTTAATTCTTCAACAATTTCTTCGTCAAATTCTTCTATAGCAAGTAATTCTTCCTTAGGTACGTAAGCAACTTCTTCAAGTGAAGAAAAACCATGTGCTACTAATAATGTAGCAATTTCTTCATCAATTTCCAGCGCAGAAGTAAATAATTTAACAATTTTACTTGACTCTTCCAAATTTTTATTTTCAAACTCGTCCGTGGTCATAACGTTCAAGGTCCAGCCTGTTAATTGACTTGCCAAACGAACATTTTGCCCATTTCGACCAATTGCCTGGGACAATTGATCTTTTTCTACAGCTAAGTCCATGGTATGCGTGTCTTCATCAACAACAATAGAAGAAATTTCTGCTGGAGCCATCGCATTAATTACTAACTGAGCGGGGTTATCATCCCATAGAATTATATCCACTCGCTCCCCGCCAAGTTCACTGGAAACAGCCTGAACTCGTGCGCCACGCATACCAACGCAAGCACCTACAGGATCAATTCGTCCATCATTGGTTTTAACGGCAATTTTAGCTCTGTTTCCTGGATCGCGAGCTGCAGCTTTAACTTCAATAACATTCTCGCCTATTTCAGGAACTTCAATGCGGAAAAGCTCAATAAGCATTTCATTGCGTGTACGGCTTACAAACAATTGTGGTCCACGAGCTTGAGGTGTGATCTCATATAAATAGGCACGGACTCGATCATTTGGACGGAACATTTCATGCGGCAACATCTCAGTTCGTGGTAAAAATGCTTCTGCTTTACCACCTAAATCAATAATAATATTATCACGAGTTACTTTCTTAACAGTTCCATAAATCAACTGACCTAGTTTGCTTCTGAATTGATCGATGACGAGCTCACGCTCAGCTTCTCTAACTTTTTGCATAATAACTTGGCGAGCAGTTTGAGCTTCAATTCTTCCAAATTCAATTGAAGGTATTGATTCTTCTATACGATCACCTACTTTTGCAGCTGGATTACGCTCTTTTGCTTGTTCAACAGTTAATTGACGATCAGGGTGTTCTAGCTCATCCTCATTAACTACATCCCAATACCTAAAGGTTTCATATTCACCTGTACGAGGATCTAATTTAATTCTTACACCTATATCCAAACCAAAGATCTTGCGAGTTGCAGACTCCAATGCGGCCTGAATGGCAAGTATAATAACATCTTTACTTACACCTCTTTCGTTTGATAACGCCTCTGCAACCAGTAACAATTCTTTGCTCATTGTTCGCCTCTCTATACTGTCAAATTTGCTTTCACAATATTTGAAAAAAGTAACTCTTGATCTTCGTTATTTATGTTAAGTACTAAAGAATTCTCAGATGCTGAGACAATAGTACCTATTAATTTACGTTTACCGTCTACCGGTTTAAAAGTTTTTACTTGTACTTCATGCCCTATATAATGCTGATATTGCCAACTTTTAAATAAAGGCCTTGGAATGCCGGGTGATGATACTTCCAAACTGTAATTTCCAGAAATAGGATCTTCCACATCAAGCAAAGCACTAACTTGATGACTTACAGCTTCACAGTCTTCAATGCCTATCCCATCAGCCTTGTCAATATATATACGCAACAAGGAATGCCTACCTTGTGAAAGATATTCACACCCCCAAAGCTCATAGCCCATATCTGAAATCGTAGGCGCTAATAAATGTTCCAATTCATCTTGTATCATAGTATTCACAAACTAAAAAGGGCACGTATGCCTAATATAGCGCCACCCGCTAAGTTCTATTCATCGTTGCCAACTCGTTCGGTTCAATCATATACTTTTGTACACTCCTTCACCTCACTTTACTTGCGCCTTGTCTAGAACTTAGTGGATGACGCGATACAAATACAATAGGGTAACCTGAGCTTGGACAAGGACTAAACTCGGGAAGTGATTTCTTTAAAGCAATTAGTTCCGAGCATGGCCTTAGCTTTACTGGGCTACTACTATCTTTTAGTGCAGTTACAAATTATACATAATAAAAAACCCCATAAATGGGGTTCTTAATAAGTGGTAGCGGGGGCAGGATTTGAACCTACGACCTTCGGGTTATGAGCCCGACGAGCTACCAGGCTGCTCCACCCCGCGTCAACTGATGGCAAGTATACTGAGAGTCAGTACTCTTAGCAAGTACTTTCGCTTAAGATTATAAATAAATATGTATTCCGTAGTGTTAGAACACAGAATTATTTATTTTTAGCTACCAAAAGCATTAATACAAGCCACGATTAAGGCACTTGGAAAAATACCTAAATAAAGTAGCGATAAACAATTGAGAGAAAGTACTAAGAGATTTCCTTTACTCACAATTACTGAATCAGCCTGTATGGGTTTGTCAAAATACATGATTTTAACAACTCTTAAATAGTAATAGGCACCAATTACAGTAAAGAATAAACCAAGTACAGCAACCCAAGTCATTTGCGCATCAACCAGTGCTTTGAGTACAAGTAATTTAGTAAAGAAACCAACAGTAGGTGGAACACCTGCAAGCGAAAACATAATAATTAACATCAAAAATGCGAGCCAAGGGTTTCTTTTGTTAAGACCTTTTAAATCATCAATATTGTCAATTTCCATTCCTTGGGTAGACATTAAGACAACTAGGCCAAATGCAGCTGCGGAAGTTATTCCATAAACCAAAATATAATAGAGTGCTGCGGAATAACCTGCGCTGGTGGCAGCTAAAATACCAAACAGGGCATAGCCAATATGTGATATTGCTGAATAAGCAAGTAAGCGTTTAATGCTGCTTTGTACCACAGCAAATAAGTTCCCCAAGCCCGTTGAAAGCAAGGTAATTACCAGCAAAATTTGTTGCCACTGAGCACTAATATCCACCAAACCAATAGTCAACAATCTGAAGGCCATCCCTAATGCTGCGATCTTTGGCGCAGCACTAATGAATAAGGTAACTGAACTTGGAGCTCCTTGGTATACATCGGGCGCCCACATATGGAAAGGGACTGCTGCCAATTTAAACGCAACTCCAGACAGGATAAAGACCAGCGCGAAAACAAGTAACGTGTTTTGTTGTTGCCAGTTCGCAGCAATTGCGTTTGCAACTTCAAGTAAATCGAGTTTCCCTGTTGCACCATAAATTAAAGAAATACCATATAAGAGCATGGCCGAGGCAATTGAGCCCATTACAAAGTACTTTATTGCTGCTTCAGAAGCATCACCATCTGTTCTACGAATAGCAGTCATGGCATATAAAGGTAATGACAATAATTCCAAACCAAGAAAAACAGTGAGTAATGAATGTGCTGAAACAAGAATCATCATTCCTAAGGTAGAAAACATTCCCAAAATATAGTAATCACCAGAAGGCATTTGCCGTTCATCTATATAATTTTTTGAATAAATAAAGCTCAATAATACCGAAAGGTATATAAAAACCTTCATTAAATTTGCAATATCATCGCTGATAAATAGACCATTCAGTGTAATAACCTTAAACGTACCAATATAAAGGAAACTAACAATAGCAGCTAAAATCAAGCCGATACATGATATGAAATAGGCAATTGATTTACACCGCTCCCGTAGAAATAAATCAGCAAGCAACGCAATGCATGCTGCAGTTAACAGAATTATTTCCGGAAGGGCTACATGGATATTTTCAAGTAATGCTGTCATATTGATTAACCTTGATTACAATTTTGATTGACTTGCTAATGCCAGAGTATGACTTACTGTTTGATGTATGTACTCTAACATTGGCTTAGGATAAACGCCCATAGCGATAACCATCAAAGCAAGTAGGATATAAGCACTTAACTCATAGCCCGAAAGATCTTTTAATGCTGCAACTTTTTCATTTGCTACAGGACCAAAAATAACACGTTTGTACATCCAAAGATTGTATCCAGCCGCTGTAATTAGCGTAGTAGCTGCCCAAAATGTTACCCAGAACCCTGCTTTAAGTGAGCCTAGAATCACCATAAACTCACCAACAAATCCGGAAGTACCTGGTAGCCCTGCATTCGCCATACAGAAAAGCATAAAGAACGATGCAAAGATTGGCATGGTATTCACTATTCCGCCGAAATCGACTAAACGACGAGTATGCATGCGATCATATATATAGCCTACACCGGCAAAAAGAGCACTGGAGACGAAGGCATGAGAAATCATGACTACAATTGCACCTTCCAATATTAGGCCCGCAGCACTCAATCCTGTTTGTTTTGCAATTGCAAAAATGGCAAAGGAACCCAAAGTCACAAATCCCATATGTGAAATTGAAGAATATGCAATTAAACGCTTCATATCCTTTTGGATGATTGCAACCAGGGCAATATAAACAACTGCAATTAAAGACAAGGCAATCATAATACCCGCATAACGGCTACAGGCATCCGGAACTATGGGCAAGGAGAAACGGATAAATCCGTAAGCACCGAGCTTTAATAAAATTGCTGCCAATACTATTGAGCCGCCTGCTGGAGCCTCAGTATGTGCATCAGGCAACCAGGTATGCACAGGAAACATCGGTATCTTAATTGCAAAACCAAGGAAAAACGCAATAAAAATCAATGTTTGTGCAGTCATTCCCAGTTTTATGGCATAAAATGCTTCAATGTTAAATGTGCCTGCTATATAGCCCATGTATAAAAAGCTCGCCAACATAAGCACTGAGCCTAAAAAAGTATATAAGAAGAATTTAATTGCAGCATAGACGCGATTGTCAGAGCCCCAAATCCCAATGATCAAGTACATTGGGATTAGCGTAGCTTCCCAGAATACGTAGAATACAATTGCATCTAACGCTGAGAAAACACCAACCAACAATCCCTGCATAATTAAAAATGCAGCCAGGTATTGAGAAACTCTGTTAGTTATACTCTCCCACGTTGCCAGAATCACAACCAAATTCGTAAAAACAGTAAGGACAATCAAAAGTAAAGACATGCCATCAATGCCTAAGCTATAGCTAATTCCTAAAGCCGGCATCCATTGAAATTCCTCCAAATATTGCATTCCTAATACTTTAGGATCAAAACCTGCAACAAGCGGAATACAAAGTAGCAAACAAAGTATTATGGTAAACAAAGCCAAATAACGTGAAATATTCGGGTTACGATCGTCTCCAGCGAGAAGAACAAAAACACCGCCTATTATCGGCAACCAGATTAGTAAGTTGAGCAAATAATGCATACCTTCACCCTATATTCAGCCGAGTATCAACCAGCATAAAAATCCAAGCAATCCAAAAATCATTACCGCTGCATAATGATATAGATAACCACTTTGCATCGCACGACCTTTAGCTGAGAACCATCTAATAAGTCGACTGCTGCCATTTACAACCATACCATCAATCAGCTTTTGATCACCCACACTGTAAAATACAGTTCCTATACCCTTAGAACCTTTTACAAAAACTATGTTGTTAAATGCATCAAATCCATATCTATTGACGAGTATTTTATAGATAAGTGAAAAATGACGTGCCAAATAACCAGGAATCGAAGGAACAGCGATATAACAAAACCAGGCAATAAAAATCCCCGCTATAGTAATCCAAAACGTAAGTGAAAATACTGAGTGCAACATGCTTTCAAACGGTGAAGTAATTTCATGCGCAAGTTCTGCCAAAACATTATGTTGCGGAAGAACAAACAAAGAAGAACTCAAAATAGTTGGATTGTCAAAAAGCATGGGCATATACAACACATAGCCCAACATAATTGAAGGAATAGCAAGCAAAACAAGTGGTAGCCATACTACCCATGGAGACTCATGAATATGGCTTAAGGTATGCTCGTCCATTCGCGGCTTACCGTGAAACGTCATAAATAATGATCTAAATGTATACAGTGCAGTAACACCAGCACCAACTACCACACAGAAATAGGCATAACCGCTGCCTGGAATTTGTGATAATTGAGTCGCTTCAATAATAGTATCCTTTGAATAAAAACCCGCGAATGGAGGGAACGCGCAAAGAGCCAAGGAGCCAATGATGAAGGTCACATAGGTAATTGGCATTTTATTCCATAAGCCACCCATTTTTCGCATATCTTGCTCATGATGCATTCCAATAATTACTGAACCGGCGCCAAGGAACAAGAGCGCTTTAAAACAAGCATGTGTAAGCAGGTGAAACATTCCTGCACTATAAGCAGAAGCACCCATTCCAACCATCATATAACCTAATTGGGATAGTGTTGAATAAGCCACTACACGTTTAATGTCGTTCATTGCTAGCGCTAGAATTCCTGTAAAGAGTGCTCCGGTTGCACCAATAACCAGAACAACACTTAATGCTGTAGTGGAAAACTCAATTAGAGGGGAAATACGTGCAATCATAAATACCCCGGCGGTAACCATGGTTGCAGCATGAATCAGGGCAGAGATAGGTGTTGGACCTTCCATTGATTCAGGTAACCAAACATGCAATGGTACTTGTGCCGATTTACCCATGGCACCAACATATAAGGCCAAGCAAATCACGGTAACTAATGACCATGGGTGTCCGTGAAATAATTCTATATTTTGACTTGCCAGGTAGTTTACACTTTTGAAAACAGTCTCATAATCGATGCTGCCGGTATATGCAAAAACCAGGGCTATACCTATCAGAAAACCAAAATCCCCTACACGATTCACAATAAATGCTTTTAAGCTACCTTCTATGGCTGATTCTTTTTGGTACCAAAACCCGATAAGCAAATATGAAACAAGACCTACACCTTCCCAGCCGAAAAATAACTGTAAGAAATTATTGGCAGTCACTAACATCAACATCATGAAAGTAAATAGGGAAATATAACTAAAAAAGCGCTGATAACCATCGTCATCTGCCATATATCCAATACTGTAGATATGCACCAGCAAAGAGATGAAATTAACAATCAGAAGCATGATCACACTTAAGGGATCAATCAAAAAGCCTATATTAAATTCAAATGGTAGTATCAAACCGCCATCAGCCCAATGATAGACCACCGTACTTTCAGTTGAAATAGCTCCCGAGAATAGTTGCCATGCAATATACAGTGATACAGCAAAAGAAATGGTAACTCCAAAAATAGTAACCGAGTGGGCTCCAACTCGTCCGATTTGATTGCGGAAAAAACCAGCAATTATGGAACCTGCCAAGGGAGCTAAAACGATTATTAGACAAAGTTGTTGGATACTCACAATGTTAACCTTTTAAATGATTCATCTTATCAACGTTAATGTTGCCTCTATTTCTAAAAAGCAGCATCACTATGGCTAATCCTATTGCCGCTTCTGCAGCAGCAACTGTTAAAATAAAAAAGACAAAAACTTGACCACTAATTTCGTTATAATAATGGGAAAATGCTACGAAATTAGTATTTACTGCAAGTAACATTAATTCGATACATACTAGCAATAAAATGATGTTTCTACGATTCATCATTATGCCGATAAGACCAAAGCCGAATAAAATCGCTCCCAGAATCAAATAATCATTAACAGGTATCATATGGAATTCCCCAACCTTATTTTTCTGCTTTCATACTAATTAATTCAACCCGCTCATTTCTACGTGTTAGAATTTGTTGTTTTACATCCTGCCTTTTCGATTTTCTGGGACCTCTATGCACCAAAGTAATTGCAGAAATAATTGCAATTAACAACAGTGCAGCTGCAATTTCAAAAGCCAGCAAATAATCTGTATACAGAACCATACCCAAGGCTTCAGTATTTGATACGGGCTGTATTTCAGAATTGTTTTGGCTGGCATTAAGTAATTGTGTACTCACTACCTCGTTGCTTTTTGTTTCAACATTTGCCTTAAATGTGCCTGCGGGAATGGATACCATTAAGAGCCCTGTTAATAAAGCAACAAGAATTAAGCCAAAAGGTAAGTAACGTTTGTAATGACTCTTAATTATTTCAACGTCAATATTAAGCATCATCACAACAAACAGGAACAGTGTCATCACGGCGCCTACATACACCAACACTAAAATCAGTGCGAGAAACTCTGCTTGGGCAAGTATCCATAATACTGCACTCGCAAAAAAAGTAACTACAAGAGATAAAACGCTGCGAACAGGGTTGTCTTGAATAATTACCATAAACGCAGCACCTACTGCTATAGCCGCAAAAACATAAAAAATAATTTGAATTAGTAACTCATGCATACTTTACCCCGTTATCGGTATTTTTCATCAGCAGCTCTATCTGCTGCGAGTTTCGGCTCCATCAAATCACCAAGCGCAAGGAGCTTCTCTTTAGTCATAATATTTTGACCTCGTTCACTGACATGGTAGTGATGTATTGGCGTAACAACTATGGAATCTACAGGGCAAGATTCTTCACATAAACCACAATTAATGCATTTAAACACATCAATATCATATCTCGTTGTACGACGAGATCCGTCCTCGCGAGGTTCTGATTCTATGGTGATTGCCAATGCAGGACAAACTGCTTCACATAATTTGCAAGCAATGCAACGTTCTTCGCCGTTGGGATAACGGCGTAAAGCAAGTGCTCCTCTAAAACGTGGAGAAATTGGGGTTTGTTCCTCTGGAAACTGTACCGTTACTTTTTTCTTAAAAAAATATTTACCAGTTAGCTTTAAACCCTGCAATAATTCTATGAAAAGAAAACTGCGTACGTAGTATTTAATATATTGATATGCTTTTTTCATCGGCTTCTCTATTAATCATTAAAACCAAGGTTTAACATGTGTAACAACCATTAACGCAGTTACAATAATCCAAACAATGGTGACCGGAATGAGTACCTTCCAGCCTAAACGCATAAGCTGGTCATAACGATAACGAGGAAAAGTAGCTCTTATCCATAAATACACATATAGGAAAAAGCAAACTTTTACGATTAACCAAATAAATCCAGGTACAACAAAAAATATGTTCTCTAAAAATGGAATCCCTTCAAATGGCGACATCCAGCCACCCAAAAACAGGATGCTGAGGAGCACAGAGATAAGGATCATGCTCGCATATTCAGATAAGAAGAATAGTGCGAACCCTATTCCGGAATATTCCACATGGAATCCTGCAACAATTTCGGACTCCCCTTCAGCTAAATCAAAAGGGGCTCTATTTGTTTCAGCGATTCCGGCAATCCAAAAGACAAAAAACAGTGGAAGCAGGGGAATAAACCACCAATGTAAAATCCCGCCTTTTTGTGAATTAACAATATCCGTGAGATTCATGCTGCCTGCGGCCAGCAGTACACCCACTAAAGCAAAACCCATAGCAATCTCATAAGATACAGTTTGAGCAGTACTTCTTAAAGCACCAAACATTGCATATTTGGAGTTAGACGCCCATCCAGCAATTAAAACGCCATAGACACCAAGCGAGCTCATTGCAAAAATATAAAGCACCCCTGCATTAATATTTGCCAAGACCATGCCTTCCTGAAAAGGAATAACTGCCCAACCTGCCAAAGCAGGAACCAAAGCAAACAACGGTGCGGCTATAAAAAGATATTTATTAGAACGTGTAGGTATAATAATTTCTTTAGTAATTAGCTTTATTAAATCCGCAATTGGCTGGAGCAATCCACGTACACCTACACGATTGGGTCCTATTCGTGCTTGAATGTAACCAATAACCTTACGCTCTGCGTAAATTAAATATGCGACACATAGTAGCAATGGTACTACGATTACTAATATTTTAATGATGATCCAAATTAATATGCCAATATCTTGCAGCATTTTCTTACCTGCCTAGCGCTTAATAGTTATTGCAGCAAATGAATGACCCAAATCAACTGTTTCAGGCATCGCGTTTGCTACCCATACAACATCTGCCGCAATGCGTTCATCACGTTTAAGCGGCAATGTTATCTCAATATCTCCCTGAGATACAGTAGCAACATCGTCTAATTTCAATCTATCTGCTGTTGTAGGATTGATACGAATGCATGCTGATTCAGCAGCGGCGCATAATTGCAACTCTTTGACGTTTCTAACAATTGCATCACTACGATAGAGTGGCCACTCACCTACTCGAATCAATGATTGATTAATTAGAGGCAAGCTCTCAGGATAATACGGTTTATATTCTTGCTCCATTGTGATTGCAACACTATTTTTAATTTCTGACAAGATATCTTCGGTTGACAGATATTCAAAGCCATCACAATGCAATAAGTTACCGAGTACTCTCAATATTTTCCATGCAGGCCGAGATTCTCCATGAGGAGTCAAAGCACCTTTTACTGTTTGCCAGGTATTATCAATATTAATGTATGTCCCTGAGGTTTCAGCATAGGGCGCCATGGGTAAAATAACATCTGCATAATCGTGCATTGACTCATGATTATAAGCAGACATCAGTACAACAAATTCCGCACCCAGCATGGATTGCCTTGCACCATAAGGATTTGCAAAATCAAAGCCTGGTTCTACACCCATTAAAAAATAAGCTTTAAGTTTCGCGTTTAGTGCTGCCTGTACATCCATACCTGGAGTAGAGTCTGTCTTGCCGGCAGTGGTTCGGTGAGGGACCATACCTGCCATCCAAGCACCTGCTGTGTTTGCACCCTGGGTGAGCCTTAAAACTTTAGCACCACTTAATTTCTCGATATGGAAAACTAAGGTACGCAATAAAGCGGCTTCGGGGTGATTTTCACAAAGAGCACCAGTAATTAAGCAGGCTTTTTCCTCTTTCAATGCCTTGGCAACTCGTTGAATTGCTTTATCTGACTCAAGGCCTATCACTAATTTTTGCACTTCTGTAGGTAAATTCTTTATATCGCCAGCAAGTGCTAGAGCAATCTTGGCAAGTTGCATTGGTATTTCTAAAGGCGAAATAATGAATCGGTCATTAAGGTCGAAGCGATATTCAAAATCCACTGGATTTATAGCGTAAATTTTAGCGCCATTACGAGCAGCTTTACGTACTCTTACACCAGCCAGAGGAACCTCACGATCAATATTGCATCCAACAAGCACTATTGTATTTTGTAATTCAACTTCCGCATAAGGTAATGAACTTTTTGGTGTAGTCGCCTGATGATCCTGATCCTTAAAATCTACTTGCTGCAATCTGTGATCGAGATTATGAACACCGATGTCACGCATTAATTTTTGCAACAAATACATTTCTTCCAATGTAGAAGAACTTGAAGAAAAAGCCGCCACTTGCTCGGTGCCATTTTGTTTTATGACACGAGCCAATCCTTCTGCAGTAAATTTTAGAGCAGTTTCCCAATCAACAACTTCCCATTGCCCATTACGTTTAATCTGGGGTTGATTGGCTCTTAATGGGCTATTTAATCCCAAATAACTAAATCGATCTCTGTCAGCAAGCCAGGTTTCATTAATTGCCTCATTTTCCTTAGGAACAATACGCATTAACTTGTTGCGACGTGTATGCAGGTAAATATTTGAACCGAGGCAATCATGTGGTGCTACCCCTTCATGCTGGGTGAGCTCCCAAGCTCTTGCTGTAAAACGAAAAGGTTTTGAAGTTAACGCACCAACAGGGCATAAATCAATAATATTACCAGAAACTTCCGACTTCATGCTGTGCTGAACATAGGTTCCAATTTGCATGTGCTCACCACGGCCTGTTGCACCCAACTCCCTTAATCCTGCAATTTCCTCACCAAAACGAACGCAGCGAGTACAATGGATACAGCGGGTCATTTCAGTTGAAATCAACGTACCTAAGTTGTCATCATCTACTGAGCGTTTGGTTTCTCTGTATTGAGACTCATCCGCACCATACCCCATCGATATGTCTTGCAGCTCACACTCTCCGCCTTGGTCGCAAATTGGACAATCCAATGGGTGGTTAATAAGAAGAAATTCCATGACTACTTTTTGAGAATGCAATGCTTCTTTCGATTTGGTAAATACCTTCATCCCATCGGTAATTGGAGTCGCACATGCAGGAACTGGCTTGCGGCCATTTTCTACTTCAACTAAACACATGCGACAATTTGCAGCCACAGATAATTTTTTATGATAACAAAAACGTGGGATATGAATACCCGCCTCATCGGCAACTTCGATGATCATTTTCCCGTTTTCTGCTTCAAATGTTTTACCGTCGATTTCAATAGTAGTAGTCATGGTTAAACCTTTTTAATTATGCTGCGACGATCGAGCGTTTATGCTTAACGAAATATTCAAATTCATCGCGGAAATGCTTAACAAAACTTTGTACAGGCCAAGCTGCTGCCTCACCGAGTGCACAAATAGTGCGTCCTTCGATATTATTCGCAACATTGACTAGTTTTTCCACATCCCCAGGTTCACCATGGCCTTCTTTAATACGGTGTAACAAGCGGACTAACCAGCCTGTACCTTCGCGGCATGGAGTACATTGGCCACAAGACTCATCCATATAAAATTCAGAAATACGGTATAATGCATCAACCATACAGGTTGTTTCATCCATAATAATTACCGCACCAGAACCTAATCCTGAACCTGCTTTTTGGATGCTGTCATAATCCATATCAAGCTCCATCATGACGTCACCAGGTAATACACGCATGGACGTACCGCCAGGGATTACTGCTTTAATTTTTCGGTCTTTAATCACTCCACCAGCTAACTCAAGAAGTGTCTTAAATGGGGTTCCCAAAGGAATTTCGTAATTTCCAGGTTTATTGACATGACCGCTCACACTAAAGCATTTGGTTCCCCCATTATTGGGCTTGCCAATTTTTAAGAACCATTCGCCGCCTTTCTCCATAATGACCGGAACAGAAGCAAAAGTTTCTGTATTATTTATGGTTGTAGGTTTGCCATATAGACCATAGTTAGCAGGAAATGGAGGTTTAAACCTCGGCTGACCTTTTTTCCCTTCTAAGGAATTAAGCAATGCAGTTTCTTCTCCACAAATATAAGCGCCGGCACCCAAATGATTATACAAATCAAAATCAATACCGGAACCTAAAATATTTTTACCAAGCAAACCAGCTGCATAAGCTTCTTTCAGCGCAGCCTCCGTACGTTCATAAGGTAACCAAAATTCACCACGAATGTAGTTATATCCCACAGTGGAGCCCATGGTATATCCGGCAATCGCCATTCCTTCAATAAGTTGATGTGGATTTAATGTAAGAATTTCACGGTCCTTACATGTACCTGGTTCACCTTCGTCAGAATTACATACTACATACTTCTGTACCGGACTATTACGGTTCATAAAACTCCATTTTAATCCAGTTGGGAATCCTGCTCCCCCCCTACCTCGCAAGGCAGATGTTTTTAACTCATCAATAATTGACTGTGGAGAAGTTTGTTCTTTTAGTATTTTTCTCCATGCACTGTACCCACCAACACTTTCATAAGCGGATAGCGTCCAAGGCTCTGGTAGATGAAATGTTCGATAACAAACTTGATTTAATTCAACCACGGTAACCACCTCTATCTTTTATTGGTATTCTTCCAACACTTTATCTATAGATTCAGGAGTCAGATTTTCATGATAATCCTTGTCCACCTGCATCATTGGTGCGTTAACACAGGCCCCTAAACATTCAACAGATCTTAAAGTAAAACGCCCATCATCTGTGGTTTCGCCTAATTTTATGCCCAATTTTTTTTCCAAATAGCTAACAATTGCAGCGGAATCACGCAGCATGCACGAGATATTGGTACATATATTTATCGAATGCCTGCCAACCTGTTCGTGTTCGTACATAGTGTAAAAACTAGCCACCTCATATACCGCAATAGAAGGCATGTCAAGATAGTCAGCTACAGCATCCATTAATTCCGTCGTTAGATGACCATGCTCTTCCTGGACAATGCGCAGAGCACTCATTACAGCTGATTGCTTTTGCTCTTTTGGATATTTTGCTATCCAGTGATCAATGTCCTTTATTCTTGGAGCGGACACCAATTGATGTAATATTTTTGCTGAATTATCAGACATTTCTAAACCTTTATTAATTTAAATTGCAATTTTCTGGAATGTCATTTTAATAATTGTAAAGACTGACATGTCACAAATTAACGATCAATTTCACCAAATACTATATCCTGACTCGCTAAAATAGCGACCCCATCAGCGATCATATGCCCTCGAGTCATTGCATCGTAGCTGGACAGATGGGCAAATCCAGGAGCACGAATTTTGAGTCTATAAGGTTTATTGGCGCCATCTGAAACCATATAAATACCAAATTCACCCTTTGGTGCCTCAACCGCACTATAGACCTCCCCGCGCGGCACACAAAAACCTTCCGTGAACAGTTTAAAGTGGTGGATTAATGGCTCCATATCTTCTTTCATTACTACACGACGTGGCGGTGTAATTTTGTAATCATGGAGGCGAACAGGACCAGGATTCGCTCTGAGCCATTCGATACATTGTCTAATAATGCGATTTGATTGCCTTAATTCTTCAACACGCACTAAATAGCGGTCATAACAATCTCCAGTTTTACCTACTGGAATATCGAAATCCACGCGGTCATATGCTGCATAACTTTGTTTTTTACGTAAGTCCCATGCAATACCAGAACCACGAAGCATTGGTCCTGTAAATCCCCATTGCAACGCCTCTTCTGGTGAAACAATACCAATATCTACAGTACGCTGTTTCCAAATTCGGTTATCGGTTAATAAAGTTTCATATTCATCGACACAGCGAGTGAACCGTTCAGTAAATGCCCAGAGAAAATCCAGCAAGCTACCGCTTCGATCTTCATTAAGTTTTTCAACTTCACGCTCACTATGCCATCTCGATGCTTTATACTTAGGCATGGTATCAGGTAAGTCGCGGGCGACCCCCCCTGGTCTATAATAGGTAGCATGCATTCGTGCTCCTGATACTGCTTCATAGCAATCAAATAAATCCTCACGCTCTCTAAAGCAATATAAAAATACAGTCATCGCACCGATATCCAGTGCTATAGCACCTAGCCATAATAAATGATTCAAAATGCGAGTTACTTCATCAAACATGGTACGAATGTATTGAGCTCGAATTGGAGCTTCTATGCCTAAAAGTTTTTCTATTGCGCGCACATATGCATGCTCATTACACATCATGGACACGTAATCGAGTCTGTCCATATAGCCGATAGATTGAATATAAGGTTTTGTTTCTGCTAGTTTTTCTGTAGCACGATGCAACAATCCTATATGGGGGTCTGCGCGAACTATGGTTTCACCTTCAAGCTCAAGAACCAAACGCAAAACACCATGCGCGGCAGGGTGTTGTGGACCAAAGTTCAATGTATAATTCTTTAATTCAATCATTATTCGCCCCTTTCATCACCAATATACCGGTTATCATTACGAATAACCTTGGGCACTAAAACTCTGGGCTCAATATCTACTGGAGCGTATATGACTTTTTCGAATTTTGCATCATAGCGCATTTCAACATGACCACTGAGCGGGAAATCTTTACGGAATGGATGTCCAATAAATCCATAATCTGTCAAAATACGTCTTAAATCAGGGTGTCCTTCAAATAAAATGCCATATAAATCATAGGCTTCGCGCTCAAACCAATTGGCGCCTTTCCATAAATGATGTACTGACGGAACAATTAAATGAGACTCATCAACGAATACCTTAACACGTAATCGGTGATTCATTTTCGTTGAAAGCAAATGATATACTACAGCAAAACGTGGCTTATTCAGAGCATACGCTTTAAATTCTTGACGCTCTACGCCTCGAGAAAATCCACTTTCAGTCGCTGAATCAGTTTCCCAATCATATTCACCATAAAGCAAATAATCTACGGCGCAAAGATCAATAAGCTGGTCAAAACAAAATACTTCTAGATCGCGCAGCTCCAGCATTATTGCTTTTAAATTTGATGCATCACACTCAATGGTTATCTCATCATACGCGACAGCAAGATCATTAATTTGTGTCGCCAGTTCCGTTTTGAGTTGTTCAACCAAATAATCATTTTTTGTCATCTATTTTGCACCTTTGATGAGCTTAAGCTTCTAAGATTTTTTTATGCCTGATTTTGTTCTGCAATTGAATGATGCCATACAACAGTGCTTCAGCAGTTGGAGGACAACCTGGCACATATATATCGACAGGAACAATACGATCACACCCTCGAACGACAGAGTAAGAGTAATGATAATAGCCACCGCCATTTGCACAAGAGCCCATGGAAATAACCCATCGTGGTTCAGGCATTTGATCGTACACTTTGCGCAAAGCAGGAGCCATTTTATTGCACAAAGTACCAGCCACTATCATTACATCCGATTGCCGTGGACTGGGGCGAAAAATAATTCCAAACCGATCTAAGTCATAGCGTGCTGCACCTACGTGCATCATTTCTACTGCACAACATGCCAATCCAAAAGTCATAGGCCACATAGAACCACTACGTGCCCATCCGAGAAGTTTTTCGACTGAAGTCGTTACAAAGCCACTTTTTTGCAATTCTGCAACCGCCATAGCTAGCCTCTAAGCAGTTAAAATATTAATAAAAAAATACCACCCCTGATTGATTCCTTCTTTATGAAGTTACGATCAGAAGTGAATTTAGGCCTGTTTGCAATTCCTTTAATTAAGTCGCAAGGTGTGGATTTTCGAGCACTGAAGCGCAGCATCCGTAAAGATAGGTGCATCTCGGGGCTCAGAAAATTGAAGCCTTGCAGTCAAGACAGTAGAATTGCAAACAAGCTCTTTTGCACACTCTTAGATTATTCCCAATCTAGCGCGCCTCGTTTCCATTCATAAATAAAGCCAATCACTAATAATCCTAAAAATAACATCATTCCAGCAAAACCAAACCAACCAATTTTGCGTAAAGCTAAAGCCCATGGAAAGAAAAATGCGGTTTCTAAATCAAAAATAATAAATAATATTGCAACCAGATAAAAACGAACATCAAATGGAATATGGGAGCTCTCAAAGGCACCAAATCCACATTCGTAGGGAGCGTTCTTGGCGCTATCAGGGTTGTGCTTTGAAAGAAGAGAACCTGCCCCTAACATTGCTAAGCCCAATGCCACTCCGATAATTATGAAAATAAGAACAGGTAAATATTGAGATAGCATTTTTTCACCTTGTACGGATTAAAATGGTGCCGAAGGCCGGACTCGAACCGGCACGGCTTTCGCCACCGCCCCCTCAAGACGGCGTGTCTACCAATTCCACCACTTCGGCAATTCTTTATTATTAATAATTATTCATTCCAAATCTTCTCTCTATTTAAGTGCAGAGAAAGATATTTTATTTATTTTTCTTACCGTTATCTACTGGTACTGGAACTGAATTCGCAGGTACACTAGTTTGTTGAGGAATTATTTGCTGATCCGCTTTTTGATATTGAACAGACACCAAATAGGATAACAATAAACTGGTGATAAAAAAGGTCAACGCCAAACCACCGGTTAATTTAAATAAAAACCCACCTGTACCCTGGCTTCCAAAGAAAGTATTGGAAGCTCCTGAGCCAAATGCTGCACCAATATCAGCACCTTTACCATGTTGGATAAGGACCAAGCCTATTAAGACTACAGCAACAATTACATGAATCATTAATATCAATTGATACATTTCACAATTTCCACAAACTGTTTCGCGTTCAACGACGCACCGCCAACCAAGCCACCATCTACGTCGGGCATAGAAAATAACGCCCTGGCATTATTTTCGTTTACACTCCCTCCGTAAAGAAGTGACAAACGCTCAGCATCGCTATGATTTATCTCAGCAACCAGCTTTCTAATGAACTGATGTACTTCCTGTGCCTGTTCTGGTGATGCAGTTTTTCCTGTACCTATTGCCCAAACGGGTTCGTAAGCTATAACACAATCACTAAAGCAACTTTTATCGTGTCCACTTACCGCAAGCAATTGCTTAGCAATTACTTGCTCTGTTTGACCCTTTTCACGTTCAGCCAAGGTTTCACCGACACAAAGAATCGGTATCATACCATGTTCTTTCACATGGTGGAATTTTTGCGCTACAAAATTTTCATCTTCGTGAAAACAATGTCTTCTCTCAGAGTGCCCTACCAAAATATAGCGACAGTTAAAATCTTTTAACATAGGTGCCGAGATCTCACCAGTGTAAGCACCAAAATCCTTTGGGTACACATTTTGGGCACCTAAATCAATTGCACACTCAACAAGAATATCTCTTACTTGCGGAATATAAATTGCAGGAGGCATTACGATTACTTGCACATTGTTCATAGAATAAAGTAATTCTTTAAGCTCATTACTTAATTGAATTACCTGCTGCAGCTGCCCATTCATTTTCCAGTTGCCAGCAACTATTTTGTGTCTCATCAGGATGCCCCTTTATTTTCAACTGCGGACTATACCCAAACTAAATGCTGATGTGTAGTCCTATTGCGATTTTTTTATCAAAAGGTTCAATAGATAAGTCTGATTTATCACTGAATGTTTAAATTTCTTTCAATCTGACTTATATCATCACATAGCTTTTGCGCATGTTGTTTGACTATAGACTCATCCATACCCTCTACCATAACACGTAATAAAGGTTCAGTCCCTGAAGGTCTGAGTAACACTCTTCCTTCTCCATTTAGACTTGATTCTAAAGCCCTCACTACGTCGATTACTTGTGAATGTTCTGCAAGTAAGGTAGCGTAATTGGTTTTTAAATTCACTAAGCTTTGTGGTAACAGATTGATACCCTCAATTAATTGCTGTAGCGTTTTACCTTGCTTCACCATAATTGATAATACTTGTAAGGCAGCAACTATCCCATCTCCTGTTGTAGTTTTATCCAAGCAGACGATATGTCCCGAAGTTTCACCACCTATTTTCCAATCTTTTTCCCGTAAGGCCTCTAAAACATATCGATCGCCTACTCGTGTTCGGACAAAGGGAATACCTAAACTCTTAATAGCGATTTCCAAGCCATAATTGCTCATCTGGGTCCCAACTACCCCACCATTTAGTACACCTCGCTGATGCCTATCTTTAGCAATAATATAAAGGATTTGATCCCCATCAATTAAACGACCATCCGAATCAATGAGTATGACGCGATCGCCATCACCATCCAAGCCAACACCAATGTCTGCACCAGTACTCATGACCTTTTGTCTTAGTAATTCAGGAGAGGTTGAACCGCAATCTTCATTAATATTAAAACCATCAGGACGATTACCAATGGAAATAACTTGAGCGCCAAGCTCAGAAAATACATTGGGGGCAATATGGTAGGTCGCACCATTTGCACAATCAACTACAATTTTTAGGCCAGACAAACGTGTTAATGACGGAATAGTGGATTTACAAAACTCTATATATCGCCCGCTTGCATCGTTAATCCGTGTTGCTTTCCCTAAGTTCTGCGAAGGCACTGTTTGCATTTTCTTTTCCAACTCCGCTTCAATTGCTAGTTCAACGCTATCCGGTAATTTACCGCCATCAGAGGAAAAAAACTTGATCCCGTTATCTTCAAACAGATTATGGGATGCGCTGATGACAATACCTGCATTGGCTCTTAGCGTTTGCGTTAGGTAGGCTATAGCGGGTGTTGGCATCGGTCCAAGTAAAGCCACGTCAACACCGGCAGCAGATAGCCCTGCTTCAAGAGCAGATTCCAACATATAACCGGATACTCTTGTATCTTTTCCAATCACTACTTTTTTGCGTTGACCATTAGCAAGCACTCGACCAACCGCCCAACCCAGTTTCAATACAAACTCAGGATTAATATTTGATAAACCCACGTGTCCGCGTATACCATCCGTACCAAAATATTTACGTTGACTCATCCTTAACCACCTCTTATCAAGAATTTTTAGCCCGCATGAGCTGATATATTGGCCTTCTCTAACATGGTGATCATATGCAACGCTTGATTTGTTTCATCAACATCATGCGTTCTAATGATCCCAGCACCTTTCATTGCAGCATAAACTGCGACCGCTATACTCCCTATTAAACGCTCATCCACCTCTTTAGCCAGCACCGCTCCAATAGTGCTTTTACGCGATACCCCTAAAAGCAGGGGCATTTTAAATGTTGCAAAGCTATCAAGATTTTTGACTAAGAGCAAATTATCTCGTATTTGTTTTCCAAATCCAAAGCCTGGATCCAAAATTATGTTGTTTCTTTTAATACCAACACGCGCGCACTCTGTAATACGCTCTATAAAAAAACGTGTCACTTCGGTAAGCACACCATCTGGATAATATGGATTTTGTTGCATATCATGTGGTGTTCCTTGCATGTGCATCAAACAAACAGGAACTGCTAGTTTTGCAGCCATTTCGAGAGCCCCCACAGTGCGTAAGGCGTAAATATCATTAATTACGTTGGCACCGGCACTTACAGCAGCGTCCATCACTTCAGGTTTATTTGTATCAATCGAGATACAAATATCTGAACTCATGCGAATTTGTTCAATGACAGGAATAACCCTGCTCAATTCTACATCCAGCGGAACATGCTGTGCACCTGGTCTGGTAGATTGCCCCCCAATATCGATTAAATCAGCCCCTTGGCTTATAAGATGGAATGCATGTTCGCAGGCTCTGTCCGAGGATAAAAATTTACCGCCATCGGAAAAAGAATCCGGAGTGACATTCAATATACCCATAATTAAGGGTTTTTTCGACAGATTATCTGAGGAAGGTTGGCATTGACACGCAAGCCAACCTGAAAATTGCTGTGAATTCACCTGCTTCTCTCACTAATAATTTCAGTGCTCTTCGGCAGGGTTTACACTTACTTCATGCTCTGTTGGTTTATCTGGTGAGTTATTAATCACTTCAGCCCCATCCAGAGGTTTAGATGAACCCCAATCTTCGGGCGGAGAAGGTTCCTTCCCAGACATAATCTCTTGTATTTGCTTGAAATCTATAGTTTCGTATTTAATTAAACTTTGAGCCATTAAATGCAACTTATCCATATTGGAAACAAGAATTTCTTTAGCGCGCTGGTAGTTTCTGTCAATAATTGCCCGCACTTCATCATCAATTTGTTGTGCAGTTCTATCTGACATTTCTTTATGTTTATTCATTGAGCGGCCTAAGAATACTTCTTCTTCTTCTTCACCAAAAGTCAGTGGGCCCAAAGGCGACAACCCCCAAGTGGTAACCATTTTGCGTGCTATTTCAGTAGAACGCATAATGTCATTCGATGCCCCCGTGGTTACGCTTTCCGGACCAAAGATAAGCTCTTCTGCAATGCGGCCACCAAACAGACTGGATAATTGACTTTCCAAACGACGTTTACTATGACTATACCTATCTTGTTCCGGTAGAAACATGGTCACACCAAGAGCACGGCCCCGCGGAATAATAGAAACTTTATAAACAGGATCGTGTTCCGGTACAGATAAACCAACGATCGCATGACCTGCTTCATGATATGCAGTCAGTTTTTTCTCATTGTCATCCATCACCATGGAGCGCCGTTCAGCTCCCATCATAATTTTATCTTTTGCTTTATCCAGTTCTATCATGCTGACTTTACGTTTATTTGCACGCGCAGCAAATAAAGCCGCTTCATTTACCAGATTTGCGAGATCTGCCCCAGAAAATCCTGGAGTGCCTCGGGCAATCGCCATAATGTCCACATTGCTATCTACTGGAACCTTTTGCAAATGCACTCTTAATATTTGTTCGCGTCCACGAATATCCGGTAAAGGGACCACAACCTGGCGATCGAAACGACCTGGACGTAATAATGCAGGATCCAAAACATCCGGGCGGTTTGTTGCCGCAACAACAATAACCCCCTCACTCCCTTCAAAGCCGTCCATTTCAACCAGTAATTGGTTTAACGTTTGCTCACGCTCATCATGCCCCCCACCAAGACCAGCACCACGATGGCGACCTACTGCATCAATTTCATCAATGAAAATAATGCAAGGAGCATGTTTTTTTGCTTGCTCAAACATATCACGGACACGGGATGCGCCCACACCAACAAACATTTCAACAAAATCAGAACCTGAAATTGTAAAGAAGGGGACTTTCGCTTCACCAGCAACAGCACGCGCTAAAAGGGTTTTACCTGTTCCTGGAGAGCCAACTAATAATACGCCGCGAGGAATACGTCCGCCCAAATTTTGGAATTTGGTAGGATCGCGTAAAAAGTCAACTAATTCCTTAACTTCCTCTTTAGCTTCATCTACACCAGCAACATCCGCAAAAGTTACCTTAACTTGATCCTCACCAAGCAAGCGTGCTCGTGAACGACCAAACGACATAGCACCTCGGCCACCCCCACCTTGCATCTGGCGCATAAAAAATACCCAAACACCAATTAAAAGCAGCATCGGGAACCAATTAATAAATAAATGGAGGAGGAAACTTTCTTGTTGTTTTTCTTGACCACTTACATCGACTTTGCTTTTCAATAATTCACCTAATAAAGCATTATCTTGCATGGGCATGTAAGTAATGAAGCGCTTGTTATTTTTAGTCATCCCTTTGATGATCTTGTCATCCTCGATGGTGACTGAATTAACCATACCTTGATCGACTTCTTTCAAAAACTGGCTGTAAGAAAGTTTCTCAGCTGCCGAGTTTCGAGGGCCGAAATTACTGAAAACTGAAACAAGCACGATCGCTATAATCAGCCATAAAAACAAATTCTTAACCATGTCGTTCAAAGTATTAACCTCGTTAGTGACGTACAGCCATTATTTTATGATCGAAATTCTTAGATCATAAAGTTACTATAAATTGTATCCCTTTGCCAGCAAATAGGTTTCTTTTGAGCGAGCACGAGAAGCGGAAGGCTTTCGAATTACGACTTTTTCAAAAGAAGATCTCGCCTGCTTTACTAACTCATCAAAACCAGCCCCATGAAAAATTTTAATCAGCATAGAGCCACCAGGCTTTAACATTTTCTCTGCAAAATCAAAGGCCAGCTCCACCAAATACATTGCACGTGGAATATCAATTGCCGTGGTTCCACTCATATTTGGGGCCATATCTGATAATATCAAGTCGACGCTGTGTTCTGGGATTAAGTCTATGAGCTCTTGCAACACCTCATCTTCCCGGAAATCACCAAGAACAAAATCCACATCAGGCAAGGCATCCATAGGCAAAATATCCAATGCGACTATACGCCCGCGACCTTGTAATCGTTCAGAGACATATTGAGTCCATCCTCCTGGGGCTGCACCGAGATCAACCACAGTCATCCCGGGTTTGAGCAATGACTCTTTCTCATCTACTTCTTTTAACTTGTATACCGCACGACTGCGATAGCCCTCTACTTGTGCTTTTTTTACATAAACATCATCAAAGTGCTCTTGCAACCATCGCTTGCTGCTTTTAGTACGTTTCATAAATTTATATGGAGTATTAATTTGATCTATGATACTGAATTTTACTACCTTTTCCCAGCAAAACGTGCAATAATTTACCATTTTATCATTCAGTCTCCAAAATCAGTGCATTAGGGTCTGTTTATATAAGGAACATTACGTGGATACTTCATTCAAAAAATCGCTTAAAGCCCAAGCGCATCATCTAAAACCCGTTGTGCTTCTTGGAACCAAAGGGTTAACTGAAGCCGTTATTGCGGAAACAGATATCGCATTGCTTGCCCATGAATTAATAAAAGTAAAAATTAATGGTGCAGAAAAAGAAGACCGAGTCATTATGGCTGCTGAATTATGTGAACAACTTCATGCTGAACTCGTCCAAATGATTGGCAACACCGTAATTATGTATCGTAAAAATGAAGACAAACATAAGTGACAGGACTGCGAGTATTGTATACACTAGACTATATTGTTTCGCAAACGTATATTCCCTTCAAAAAGCCAATCCCTAAATTTAACATTGAAAAGGTACTGGGCAAATAAGGGATTAATTAAATTATCGTATGGCCTATGATATTAAAATACATTCCAAATGCTCTGACTTTATTGCGACTCCTACTGATCGCACCTTTTCTATTTTATTTATATCGTCATGAGTATACTATTGCTTTTTATTTATTTATTTTAGCTGGCTTGAGTGATGGATTAGATGGCTTTTTAGCCCGAAGTTTTAACTGGCAAAGCTTTTTTGGTTCTTTTGTTGATCCGCTGGCTGATAAATTATTAATCGCCTCCAGCTTTATCTCTTTAGCCTTACTCGGGGTATTACCTTGGTGGCTAGTAATTCTAGTATTCCTCAGGGATTTAACAATTTCCTTAGGAGTAATTGCCTGGTATCAATTTATTCGTCGTAAATTGGACTTTCAACCCACACTGCTCAGTAAAATTAATACAGCATTACAACTGACTCTAGTCACTTTTTGTTTATTTGAATTGGCTTATTTTGATTTTCCTCCCTATCTGCTTAATGTTTTGATCATTTTGACGACATTTACTACCGCAATTACTTATGTTGATTATATTTGGACCTGGGGCAGAAAAGCATGGCCCAAAAAAGAACCATCATAATGAACAAGCAGTTAGCATTAGCTATAAAATTAAATGATGAAGCAACCCTTGCTGATTTTAATTGGGGAAGTAATACATTGCTGCAACAGCAATTACATAACATGCTCACAAATAGGGAAGACCGATTGCTTTATCTCTGGGGCAATACCGGTAGTGGTAAAACTCATTTGTTACAAGCGTGTTGCCAAGCAGCCCATACTCATTCCGCCATCTATCTCCCTTTGACGCTCCTCAAAGAATGGGGACCACAAGCTATAGAAGGGCTGGAAGAGCAAGAACTAATCTGTATTGACGATATTGATGTAATCGCCAAAGACTCCGCCTGGGAAGAAGCTTTATTCCACTTATATAATAAAATCAAAGACATGGAAAAAAGTATTTTAATCATTTCTGGAAATCAATCACCAACTACAATTCCCATCCAACTAGCAGACTTACGCTCTAGATTAAGTTGGGGATTAGTGATTCAGTTGATGGAATTAAATGACGAAGATAAAATTAATACTCTAAAACTCCATGCTTTAAAACGAGGGTTTGACTTACCAGAAAGTGTAGGACAATTTTTGCTCAATAGATGCTCTAGAAATATGCATGATCTGCATAATCTGCTCAATCGATTGGATGATGCCTCCCTTGCCGCGCAACGAAAAATAACGATCCCTTTTGTAAAAGATACATTGAATATTTAATCCTCTCTTCTTTACGCGCAGCCCCCATAAGCACTGGGATTGGATCCCGCGGACAAGCCGCGGGACATAGACAATGGGCGTGATTTTCTTACGCCTTATATAAAACAACATGATGCATTTTCTAAATGTTCATCTTCAACGTCAATTGTTGGTAATGCAGCTGGAGACTTTGGTGGTTTAAGAAAAGAGTAATAATTAGTGCCTACTCTTGCACTGATTACAACTCTTCTAGGAACTGAGTCATTATTTTCCAGCTCCTCATGGCCATCAATAAGATGCTCTGATTGTGCAATTTGTTTAGAGACTCTGGCAGCAGCGCTGGTTACTTTCCCCTGCAAATTTTCTAACTTTTTTTCTTCTTTAATGATGAGAGGCTTATCACATAATTTCTGTACACTCTCTTCATTTAAACCAAACCAGCTGCTCACTAACTTGTCAAGCACAGGGCGCTCTACGTACCAATAAAGACTCAATGCCGCTAAACCCACTATGGCACTAAAAATAATTACCGGCCAAAAAGCAGGAATTGCTGAATTAAGGATAAGGCCTGACATAAAAAAAGCTACTGATTGGCCTGTAAAAAAACCACCACCAAAGAAAAGTAAAGCGGAGACGCCTGAAATCAGTGTTTTAACCGTTTGAATGCGTTCACTCTTTAGCGCCTCTTCAAATTGCTTGCCAGCCTTAGTAAGTGATGCAAGGTGTTTTTGCAACATGGAAATTATAAGCTTCAATTGCTGCAAATCACTTGAAGACAAATCTGAAAGATAATAATCATCTATTTTCTTTCTTATGGATTTAATCATTTGCAATTGCAACAAGTATGCATCCAATAACTTATACGCATCACTAAGCTTAATCCCCAAAGCATTCGAAACTTTTACTAAATCGAATCCACAAAAAACAACTACAGAAAGAATTGAAAACGCAAATCCAATGCCAAGAATTATCGATGAAGGTAAACTGAAAATACTCAACATTGTCACGATACCATCAAATCCCTGGCATGCCGCCACCAAAATACCTGCCATGGTGAGTAATGCAAATTTAATTTTATCCTGCGTATTATTTTCAACTTCTTTAGGCAAATTGGTATCATCTCCTTTCATGGAAAGGAAAAGAGCTTGCAATAACTCAGTACGCAAGGATACAAGAATAAATTCAATTTTTTGTTTTTTTTCCTTTGATGGTTCTTCGGAATTTTTTATTTGCTGTTCATCGAGCCAAGACATTAAAGTTATAAAATCAGCAGGCAAAGAAATAGAGAGGTGTTCACGGGGATGAACGCCAGAAGCTAATAAATATTTTATTATCAATTTTTGAGAACGCAGGCTGATTTCAATATTCATTTTCTCATAACTGCTTACAACCGTACTTCATAAAATACATACGATAGAACAATAGAATTTATCGATATGAACATGGTTTATCCAAGTGATATTAAAACAAACCTTAATTGATAAGCAATTACCAACTGAGCGCTTGAAATATAAATAAATATTTTTTGATTAAAATATGACCATGAAGTATAATTAATGTGCGAACATTGACTAAGGAAAGCGATCATGAAAAAACTTATTATCGCAGTATTAGTGTTTGTACCTACACTTTTTTTAAGTGGCTGTTATGTTACTACAGCAACCCCTAGTAGCTATTATTATTCTAGCTATTATCCTTACTCCTACTATTCAAGTTATTCCTATTATCCTCGTTACTATTCAGGATGGCGTAATTATGGAGGCTTGGGTTATTGGGGTGGCCGTGGTTGGTATGGCGGCTGGCGGGGTGTAGGCTGGCATGGCGGCGGTTGGCACGGCCATTGGCGATAAAAAAACCAAACTCAATTTGACCTAATGATTTAGTTAACCTAAAGTCGCCAGTTGAGTTTAGGTTAACTAATTTCCGAGATGAGTAAGTAACTGAGATTGAACAGTTCTATTCACGGTTTGCTTTGTCCTAAGAAGCATTTGAACGATGCTCTAATCCAGTCTGGATCATGAAGCATTTAGATACAGAATATTCTGCTTCTTTTACTTCGTGCTGTAAATCTGTTTTCTTTATTGCAATATAACGGCTTAGTCGCGGTGATAATAACCACATAAACAATGCAATAATTAAAGTGACGATACCAATACAAGCAAATACGTGCGTATAAATCATCAAAGATCCAACCCCCGGTTTAATCTGCTCGGGAAGTGCGGTATAAGAAGCAACTGTGGCACCAATAAACCCCGCTATAGCAGAAGTTAAAAACCACATTCCCATCACAAAACCTGCAATTTGCGCAGGGACTAATTCTGCAACCATTGCTACTCCAAGAGCTGATACCAATAATTCACCTAGACTTTGAAATAAATAGCTTATAATTAACCACCAGGAAGAAACCATACCTTGATCCGTATAAAAATAGCGAGCAAAAAAGAGCATTAAAAAGCTCACACCGCACATGGTCATGCCTAAAGAAAATTTATAAGGGATAGAAAACTCTATGCCTTTCCTGTGGAGAAAGTTATAAAAATAAGCCAAAACTGGACTCATTAACACTATCCAGATGGGATTTAGTGCCTGGAAGCTTTGTGCATCAATCGTGATTCCAAAGAAAACCGGAATTACATTATGTACGGCAAATAAATTCAGCGAAGTTGGCATTTGTTGATATAAAGTAAAGAAAATAATTGCTTCCAGCATCAACGCCAAGGCAACGAGCATGCGCATTCTTGAGGTTTTACTTTCTTTACGAGTCATAAATATATAATAAATGATTACCGCAATGGTTATAAACCAAAACAAGTTTTTAGCAAGCATCACATGCTGTAATAAATAAGAAGAACACGCAGTGAGCAAGAGTATTCCAAACACGATCATCAACCACTGGGAAAGTGAGATTTTTCGTCTATCAGCATTGGTATTAATGTGTGCGACAAATTGGTGTTGCAGCCAATAATTAGCTAAGCCGATGAGCAAACCAATTGCACTCATCATATAAGCATAAGAATAACCATATCGACTCGAAATCGCCGGACCGGCAAATAATGCAATCATACTGCCTAAATTGATCGCCATATAATACAAAGTAAAACCGCCATGCAAGCGAGGATCATTTTCCTCATAACACTTAGCAAGTAAATTCGATGGATTTGCCTTAAATAAACCATTTCCGACACAAATTAAACCTAATGCAAAAAATACATGTTCTTTATCGGTAATCGCTAAAGAAAAATAACCTGTTGCCAAAGTAATAAGACCAAGTACTATGGTGCGTTTGGTACCTAATATTCTATCTCCCAAATATCCGCCAACAACCACCATACCATAAACTAACGCTGAATAAGCACCAAACGTATAATAAGATATCGTGTCGCTGTAACCTAAATAACGAATAAAAAACAAAGTCAAAATCCCTTGCACTGTATAAAACCCAAACCGCTCCCATAACTCCAACATAAAAATCATGTGAAATGCGCGGGGTTGCTCGCGAAGTATATTCAGCATGAGTATTCTTCCTTTGAGGGTAAATTTTTAAGTTAAAGGAGTTTTCAATTTTTTGCAATGAGCTTTTGGACTAAAAAATTAGAGTCTATCGACACGTCGCAAGCTTGGGCAATGAGGTAAGGAATTGGGAAAAGATTTACTGAAATCGACTATTTCAGTTTATAAAATTAATTTTCAGATAATAAACTCACTACAAGTCAACTCTTTGTTATCTCTTTCTTTCAATGAGCTTTTCTTAATTTGAAAAATTGCGGTCGTACTCGTTAATGATAAATCCTCATCTTTTTTGGGGCCTCTTTTTAAAAATTCATTTGCATTTTTTTTACTGCCAAAAAAATGTTCTATCATCAAATCGGTTGAGGGTTCTTTATTATTTTCATGCGCTTGTCCCGGTTCGTCTTTTGAAATGCGCGCACCAGTTCCAGGCCTGAGTTTGCTCATAATCCATCCTGCTAGCAGTTGCAGCAACGGTACCGCCAGTCGAATTATAAGGTAGGCAAGGGAAATAGCGGATACTGCAGTTAATATTCCTAAACCTACTACTGGGAAATATAAAGACACAATCAAACCGATCATACCCATTGTGCACAAGCTTAAACCAACGCTTCTATCCATGACTTGCACAAGTCCTGCATTTTTTATTTTTTTGCTTAACTTTAATTCTGTTAACTTCAGTTGCATTAAATATTCTTTTTGAGCATTAAAAATTCCTTGTAATGAGATAATCTGTTTGTATTGCAACAGAAGCTGCTGTTCTGTGCTCACATCATCTAATGCAGTTCTCAATCGAGATGCTTTGTTTTGACTCTCTTCTATTTGCGATTCGACACCGGCGATTAATTTTCTAGTTGCTCTTCGTTCCTTACTTAAGTGGTAGCATTCATAGAGTGCCTGCCCTAATAGAAATAGGTTTAAAGTCAATGAGATTGAAGCAGTGGTAAAAGCAATTGCTACTGCTATAGCCGGAACACATATTGAGGTTATTGTCAGTGCTAACACTATTGCAGAAAAAAGCCATTTAGCATTATTACTCCGATTAATAGGAGCTTTTCCATCCAGGAGGTACGCGGTAAGATAAATGAAAGGGATAAGAAAAAAATCTAATGCAGCAAAAGCAATTGTCCCAATATTTAATCCTTGTGTTAGTGATTCCGTAGGTTTAATGTTATTGAAGGCCCTGATGGAAGACCCAATCTGCATGATTGCCTTACCTGAATCTCCCGTAGTTTTGATAATTTGTGCTAAAAATAATATTTTTTTTAAGAACTTCTTCGGCTTTTTCCTATGAGTGAAGAACCCTAAATCAGAATCGATTGGACGCTGTATGTCTTCAAGTATTTCAGTTGCCTCGTATAGAGTATTTGCAATCTCAAATTCTCTCATCTTGTCTACCAATCGATCATTTTGCACAAAAGCGCATACTATACCATTTTTTCTACCATTTTGGTGAAAAACTTTACAATACAAACGAGAACTTGCTAATTCAGCATAAACTCAACTATATTTCCACATAGATACTAAATAAATGCGATAAAAATAATCATTATGTCTAAAAAAGCCCTTTATTTGGCAGGTGGTGGTGCTCGAGGCGCCTACCAAGCTGGTGTTCTGAAAGCAATTGGTCATATTTTGCAAGTTAAAACATTACCCTTTGAAATGGTCAGCGGGGTTAGCGTGGGAAGTATGAATGCAGCAGTACTTGCAGAAAATGCAGATGATTTCCCAACAGCACTTGATAAGCTGGAAACCATTTGGAGTGAAATTCACTGTCAACAAGTCTATAGAGCCAGTAACTTCGCATTAAGCAAATCCGTGATGCGTAATATGAGCACAATGATGCTCAAGCAGCGACAGGCAGCTCATTTACTTGATACCACCCCCCTGAAAGAAATGATCGAAGATGGTCTTGATTTCACCAAAATTGCGCAAAATATAAGTGATGGATATCTGAATACACTGGAAATAATCAGTAATTGTTACGAAACACGCCAGACTATTTCTTTTTATGCACACAACAATCCCGAATTCACGGACTGGAATTACCCGCGACACGGCAGCAAACGCGTTCGCCTCGAGGCTGAACATATTTTAGCATCCAGCGCCTTGCCTTTATTTTTTCCAACAGTTTTGCTCGATGGCTTTCATTATGGCGATGGCAGCGTGGGTCTAGCAGCTCCTCTTCGTGGTTCCATTCGTTTTGAAGTGGATAAAATTCTAATTTTAGGCACTCGAGCACTACCTACATTTGTAGAGCAAGAAAATTTACGCAATCATGATGACATTCCTTTTTCTCATATTTTTGGGAATATGTTAAATGCACTTTTTTTAGACAATCTTGACCGCGATATTGAAATGGTCAATCGAATGAACGAAATTGCCATGCTTCTGTCAATATGGAAAAAACGTCGTTCACCATGGCGCCCTATTACTACATTACATTTACGCCCCAGTAGAGACTTAGCTCCTTTGGCTCAAATACATTTTAAAGCCTTGCCTACATTGCTGCGCTACCTCCTCAATTTTTTAGGTGAGAAAAAGCATTCAGGCGATCTCTTAAGCTTTGTGCTTTTCGAACGCGACTATACAAGAGAATTACTTGAGCTTGGTTTTCAAGATACGATTAATAATGCCAAGGAAGTTATGGCTTTTTTTGAATAATTTTTCTTGCCAGCAAATTATTGGACGCAGGCGCAGAACGAAGGAGAGTTTGTGAAAACGTCAGGTTGCTGCTTCATCCTAACAAAGCGATGCCGATGCACGCAAAAATGTCAGTACCTCTTGAGTTTCAGGCATAATGCCGTGCCAAATGAAAAAAGCCTCAGCTGCTTGTTCCACCAACATTCCTAAGCCGTCCACTGCGTCACAACCTGATTCTCTGGCATATTGGACAAAAGCCGTTATGCCGTTTTGCTTATAAGATAAATCGTAACAAAATGGTTTTGCTGACATGCATGCCGTGGGCAATGCAACAAATTCTCCTGCCAAACTGGCAGAAGTCGCATTAATCACGATATCAAACGCCCCCTCAATCTCATTTAAGCTCAAACATTGAATTTGTGGGAAAGCACGTTGAAACTCTTCTGCTTTGGCTAAAGTACGATTCGCGATAAGCAGTTCTACAGGATGGTGTTCCAATAAGGGATAAACTATTCCGCGTGCAGCTCCTCCAGCACCTAAGATTAATACGCGCTTTCCTTCTACCAGGATATGTCGATGCAAATCACGAATTAACCCAATACCATCGGTATTGTCCGCATGCAATTGATTTGCTTGCATCCATAATGTATTCGCTGCCCCCGCTTTTTTACATCGCAAACTATGCTGTTGCGCCATCGCAAAAGCACGCTGCTTGAAAGGCAAAGTAACATTCATCCCCTTGCCATCTTGAGTAAAAAAATCAGATACTTGTTGCTCAAAGGACGGATCATCTGCCTTAATTTTTTCGTAAGTCAGTTGTATATTCAATTGTTTGGCAAAACACTGATGAATTATCGGAGATAAACTATGGGCAATAGGATTACCAATAACGGCAAAACGCTGAGACACTTTACCCTCCTATGGTTAATTGGTTGCCAATATCGCTACAGCAAAAGTCTGTCAATTAAAGCACAGCAAAATATTTTTTTATATGATCCATTGCAACAATTTATTCATACTGCTTATGCAATAGGGTGTGGGCGGGGCTGATGCACAGGGGCAAATTATCAAGAATTAGTTGTGTTTTCAATAACGTGATCACTGGATAAAAATTAGTGGGTATCATCCTTAGCCCACGTTCCGCGACTTGTTCGCGGGATCCAGCATACTCTCCCGCGAATAAGCCCCAGAACGTAGACAGTGAGATGAATTGCCAACATGCCCTAAATTTTTCTTGAAAAAAGCGCATCTCTCTACAAATAATTAAAGTAATTGAGTTTTTTTGTTTTTCAATATCTTAGGATGTGTTGTCAATTCAGCCCAATGATGCCGAAGAACAAAAAGACATAATAAGTTACTCTTATTTGAGTTAAGGGAAAAATTCAATGAGCGACTTTTCCGAAAATGAAAAAAATATCCTAAGAAACAGCCCATTATTAAATCATTTATCTGAGGAAAACTATCAAGCCTTCATGGCAATTTCATCACGCGTTACCTTTGGAAAAGGTGATATTTTGCTTCGAGAAGGGGAATTAAATGATGATTTTTTTATTATTGTCTCTGGAACAGTTGGACTCTATAAAAAAGAAAATGAACATGCCTCCCCTGAATTAATCGACACCCTGACCTCAGGTGAAACACTTGATGAAATAAGGGTCATCCAAAACCGTACGTGCGCACTGACAGTGATCGCAGCCGAAGCTACCGTTGTACTACAAACCTCGATAAGCAGATTACATGCATTGGAAAATCATCAATGTTATGATGCGATTGTAGAAGCAGTAATTCAAATAATAAGCGATCGCTTGTTTCACAGCAACGAAACCATTCTACATAAGATACATGAAAAAAAGAGAAAAAATAAACAATTTATTTGCATCCTGTTTGGTATGCTCGTCCTTGTTGTTTTCTTATGTGAAGTGGGTTTAGGACTTTATTACACTTTAAACCCCACTGATTTTTGCAACAATTTGAGTTCACTTCCCGCTGAAAATGCTAAAGTTGCACTCTAACAATGAGATCCAGGGTAGCCAAAGTCCTATTGCCGCCTGGATTAAGCAAAGCCGTAACCCAGGCTACAAACTGCTCGTTAACTCACCATCAAACTTTTAGAAACTACTTCTGCTAAATCACGCGATAAATCCAGCTTAGCCAATTGCTCCAATTGCTCTCGCATTAACGCTTGTCTGGGCTTGTCATAACGTTTCCAGCGCGTAAATGGATTCGCTAAACGCGCGGCAACTTGTGGATTAATTTTATCCAGTGTTACTAACATTTCAGTTAAAAAATGGTAACCACTTCCATCTAGAGCATGAAAATTGCGTGGATTTGCCATACAAAATGCACCGATCAGCGCACGGACTTTATTGGGGTTTTTAATACTAAAAGCTGAATGTTTTAATAATACTTTTACATGAGTCAAGGTTTCCGGTAATTGACTGGTCGCCTGAATTGCAAACCATTTATCTAAAACCAAATCATCTTTAGACCATTGTTTATAAAAATCATCAATTGCTTGCTCTCGCAATCCCTGATTGGTGCAATTGACTAATAAAGAAAAACTGGCGATTTGATCCGTCATGGTCTGTGCCGCCATAAATTGCTGTTCACATACATCTAAAGCAGTTACTTCCTTGGCTTTCATCATGAGCCATAGACAAACATTACGTAATTTTCTCCGACCGTAAGCGGGTCCATTCATACGGTGATCTTCTATTTGCCATAGCTGTTGATACAGTGACTGGGCCGTCTCATACAAGTACCATCCTAATTGCTGGTGAAAAAAATCACGAACATTTTCTATAGCGCTCACGTCCACAATATCCAGCCTTGTAGCAATATCCTCAAAACCTGGGGGAGTCAGTAATTCCGCACGCAAATCAGCATCTAGTGCATCATCTAGCAGTACATGCTTTAAAGCAGAAACTAAAGCAGAAGGAATTTGCCATGTGCTGGATGGTTGATTTAAGCATTCTTTAATGCAATTCAGAACAAGATTTTGCGCTGCATCCCATTTGGCATAACCATCCGTTTCATGCCGCAGTAAAAAAAGCAACTCCTCTTGAGCCAAATCATATTTTAATTTAATCGGAGCAGAAAACTCGCGTAATAATGAAACAACAGGCTTTTCACTTAAACCGGTAAAAGTAAAACTCTGCACTGCTTCTTTTAATTCTAAAATTTCTTGCTCAATCAACATCTGATGCCCTTGGGTATCAAATAATGCGATACGAATAGGAATGTGAAACGGCTTTTTATCCTGACATTCAGGGGTTGGTGGGCACTTTTGTTGCATTTTTAAAGTCAGCTTACCCTGCGCATACTCACTAGCTACTGTTACCTCTGGGGTACCTGCTTGACTGTACCATCGCTTAAATTGAGTGAGATCAACATGATTGGCATCTTCCATCGCAGCAACAAAGTCATCAATAGTAACAGCTTGGCCATCGTGCCGTTTAAAATATAAATCCATACCTTTTCTAAAGCCCGCTTTACCTAAGAGCGTATGTTGCATGCGGATTACTTCGGCCCCCTTATTATAAACTGTGGCTGTATAAAAATTATTTATTTCCTGATAAGACTCTGGTCTCACTGGATGTGCCATTGCTCCAGCATCCTCAGGAAATTGAGCACTTCGCAATGCCCTGACATCCATAATTCGGTTTACATCTCGTGAATTCATATCCCGAGAAAATTCTTGGTCACGAAAAACAGTTAAGCCTTCTTTCAAACTTAACTGGAACCAGTCACGGCAAGTAATTCGATTACCAGTCCAATTGTGAAAATATTCATGGGCAACCACGCCTTCAACATCGGCAAAATCTTGATCCGTTGCTGTATCAGGACGCGCAAGAATGTACTTGGAGTTAAAAATATTTAATCCTTTATTCTCCATAGCCCCCATATTGAAGTCGCTAACCGCTACAATCATAAAAATATCCAGATCATATTCTCGGCCATAGACCTCTTCGTCCCAGTGCATGGATTTTTTCAAAGACTCCATCGCATGGGCGCACTTATCTTCATTTCCTGGCTCAACATAAATACGGAGATCAATCGTACGGCCAGAACAGGTAACAAATTTATCGCGAATGCACGCTAAATCTCCAGCAACCAACGCGAATAAATACGATGGCTTTTTGAAAGGATCATTCCAAACTACCCAATGACGTCCATCATCAGTCGCACCTGATTCGAGCAGATTTCCATTGGATAATAAAATAGGATATTGCTTTTTATCCGCTGAGATTCGTGTGGTATAGGTGGCTAAAACATCAGGCCGGTCTAGAAAATAAGTAATGCGTCGAAAACCTTCTGCCTCGCATTGGGTACAAAACAGATGATTTGAGCGATAAAGCCCTGATAGTTGTGTGTTTTTTTGCGGGTAAATTCGCGTTACGACATCGAGTGTAAGTTTATCTGGACAATTTTCGATAATAAGCGCATCAGCTTGTAGGGTATAGGCGGATGATTCCAGTTTTTGGCCGTTCATGCGGACACTAACCAATTCCAGCTCATCACCATATAAATGCAAAGGACCTTCATGTTGACGGATTAATTTCAACTCACTACTTACCAAAGCATGATCATCAAAGAGATCAAAATTTAAATTCACAGTCTCTACTGTAAAAAAAGGAGGCTGGTAGTTTTTTAAATAAACGGTTGTGTCAGGCATGATCATTACATCCTATGAAAAATGCGATTAAGTTTATTGAGTTATATAAAAATTTTCTTAGTTTAGCCTATAATGATTATAAAGGGGTAACTTCTTAGGTCAATCTTTATAAGTATTACGAAGTTAGCTGGAAATCCATTTATTGCTTTTACCAGTAAAATGCAATAAATGTAAAGAAACACAATATATCCTTCGCAAGGATAAAGGGGATGGCATATGAATACTCAAGACTTTTTAACCAGTTATACCAAACGCTTTGTCGATAACAAAGAAGAAGAGATGAGTTTGGAAGAATACCTGGAATTGTGTAAAAATGACCCTTCAGCTTATGCCAATCCAGCGGAGCGCTTGTTAATGGCCATAGGCGAGCCTGAAATGATCGATACGCGTCATGATCCTGTTTTATCAAGGATTTTCTCCAATAAAATCATCCCAAGATATACTGTATTTCAAGATTTTTATGGCATGGAAGAACCGATTGAGCAAATCGTTGGTTTTCTAAAACACGCAGCCCAAGGCTTGGAAGAAACCAAACAAGTTCTTTATCTCTTAGGACCTGTAGGAGGTGGTAAATCTTCTATTGCTGAAAAATTAAAAGATTTAATGGAAAAAATACCCTTTTATGCCATTAAAGGTTCTCCCGTATTTGAGTCCCCTTTATCCTTATTTAATCCAATTGAAGATGCGGAGTTACTCCGAGAACGTTTCGGGATCCCCTCTCGATACCTACGTTATTTGATGTCGCCATGGGCAGTGAAACGTTTGCATGAATATAATGGTGATATTAGTCAATTTAGAGTAGTTAAAGTCAGACCTTCACGATTAAAACAAATTGCTGTTGCCAAAACAGAGCCAGGCGATGAAAACAACCAGGATATTTCTTCACTGGTAGGTAAAGTGGATATTCGCAAATTAGAAGAACATTCTCAAGATGATCCTGATGCATACAGTTATTCTGGCGGACTATGCCGGGCAAACCGTGGTCTCTTAGAGTTTGTTGAAATGTTTAAAGCACCAATCAAGGTATTACATCCCTTATTAACAGCGACTCAGGAAGGTAATTACAATGCGACTGAAGGTTTATCCTCCATTCCATTTGAGGGAATTATTTTAGCGCATTCGAATGAATCCGAATGGCAATCATTCAGAAACAATAAAAACAATGAAGCATTTATAGACCGTATTAATATCGTCAAAGTGCCTTATTGTCTGCGCGTTTCCGAAGAAATTAAAATTTACCAAAAACTCATCGATAACAGCTCATTGACTCATGCCCAATGCGCTCCCGGTACTTTGGACATGTTAGCGCAGTTTTCAGTCTTAACTCGTTTAAAAGAGCCGCAAAACTCCAGCATTTATTCCAAAATGCGCGTGTATAATGGAGAAAGTTTAAAAGACACTGATCCCAAAGCAAAATCATATCAGGAGTATCGCGACTTTGCCGGTGTCGATGAAGGAATGAGTGGCGTATCAACACGCTTTGCTTTCAAAATCCTTTCTAAAGTGTTTAATTTTGATCATAGCGAAGTAGCCGCAAACCCGGTGCATTTAATGTATGTGTTGGAACGTCAAATTGAACAAGAGCAATTCCCGCAAGAGGTACAAGAATCCTATTTGGGCTTTATCAAAGAATATCTCGCACCCAAGTATGTTGAATTTATTGGTAAAGAAATTCAAACAGCCTATTTGGAATCGTACTCTGAATATGGTCAAAATATTTTTGACCGTTATATCACCTATGCCGACTTTTGGATTCAAGATCAGGATTATCGCGATCCAGATACCGGTGAAATTTTTGACCGCGCCTTATTAAACCAAGAGCTTGAAAAAATAGAAAAGCCAGCAGGGATCTCGAATCCCAAAGATTTTCGTAATGAAGTGGTGAATTTTGTTTTACGTGCTCGTGCGAATAATCGCGGAAAAAATCCAGTGTGGAATAGCTATGAAAAATTAAGATCAGTAATTGAGAAAAAAATGTTCACTAATACTGAGGATTTGTTGCCCGTTATCTCCTTCAATGCCAAAGCATCTGAAGATGACAAGAAAAAACATGAAGAGTTTATTTCTCGCATGGTTGATAAAGGATATACACGCAAACAAGTACGCTTGCTTTGTGAATGGTATTTGCGAGTGCGTAAGTCACAATAATAAAAATCTTCCTCTCACACCTATGAGAGAAAGCTTAAAGTACTGGTGTAGTTTGGGGCGAACGAGTAAATCATGGCCCAGGATTTACGATAAGTACTTCCTCGAGTTAGGCTTTTTCGCTCAAACTACAAATAGGTGCACAGTTTTTATGTGGGGCTAAATTATGTCGCAATTGATTGATAGACGACAAAACGCAGGGAAAAAAAGTACGGTTAATCGCCAACGTTTTCTTCGCCGTTACAAAAATCAGATCAAACGTGCTGTCTCCGATGCCGTTGGCAAGCGAAGTATTACCGAAATTGACCAGGGCGAACAAATCACAATTCCTGCCAAAGACATTTCTGAACCTATGTTTCATCGAGGACAAGGTGGACACATAGAACGTGTATTACCAGGAAATGATAATTTTATTGCTGGCGATAGAATAAGAAGACCTAGTGGCGGTTCGGGTGGCGGAGGGGATGGCTCAGATGCCAGCGACAGTGGCGAAGGCGAAGATAATTTTGTTTTTGAATTATCGCGGGAAGAGTTTTTGGATCTGTACTTTGAAGATCTGGAATTACCAGATTTGGTGAAAAAGGAATTGGCGCGCATTAGCACCTTCAAAACGATAAGAGCGGGCGTGACTACGAGTGGTATTCCTAATAACATTAATGTCCTTCGCTCAATGAAACAAGCAACCGGACGCCGAGTTGCTTTGGCATCACCCTACAAAAGACAATTAAAAGAAGCTGAAGAAGAATTAGAACAACTGCAAGCCCAACCTGTTCCAGATGCCGAAGCCCTAAAAAGTCTGCAAAAAAAGATTGAGTATCTAAAGAAGAAAATACAAACTGTACCGTTTATTGATACCATTGATCTGCGATATAACTTTCGCGTCCGTGTTCCATCACCTTCGACTCAAGCAGTTATGTTCTGTGTTATGGACGTCTCAGGTTCAATGGATGAGGCTAAAAAAGACATTGCAAAACGCTTTTTTATCTTACTTTATATGTTTCTCACCAAAAATTATGAAAAAATTGAGCTGGTATTTATTCGGCACCATACTTCCGCTAAAGAAGTGAATGAAGAAGAGTTTTTTTACTCTCGCGAAACCGGGGGCACCGTGGTTTCCAGCGCATTGGAACTTCTGAGCACCATTATCGAAAGCCGCTATCCCCCAGAAGCTTGGAATATCTATGTGGCGCAAGCATCAGACGGCGATAACTGGAATGCGGATTCACCTTATTGTCAGGAGCTGCTGCAAGATAAAATTATGCCCTTATTACAATATTTTGCTTATATTGAAATTATGCCACGTCATCATCAAAGTTTATGGGAAGTCTATCAACTCGTAAAAGAGCGTTACCCTAATTTTGCCATGGAAAATATTGATACAGTGGCGGATATCTATCCCGTATTTCATGAGCTATTTAAAAGGAAGACTGCATGAAAAAAAAGAAGCCATTATCCACGGGTGCAGAATGGACCTTTGAATTGATTCAGGACTATGATCGTGAAATTGCACGCATAGCCAAAGATTTTAAATTAGATACTTATCCTAACCAAATAGAAGTCATTACTGCAGAGCAAATGATGGATGCTTATGCTTCAGTGGGGATGCCTATAGGTTATCACCATTGGTCTTTTGGCAAACATTTTGTCAGTGTTGAAAAAAGTTATAAACGTGGACAAATGGGCTTAGCCTATGAATTAGTTATTAATTCAAACCCATGCATTTCCTATCTCATGGAAGAAAATACCATGGCCATGCAAGCCTTAGTGATTGCTCATGCCTGTTATGGTCATAACTCGTTTTTTAAAAATAATTATTTATTTAAAATGTGGACCTCTGCCGATGCCATCATTGATTATTTGGTATTTGCAAGAAAATACATTAGTGATTGCGAGCAACGCTATGGCATCAATGAAGTAGAAGCAGTCTTGGACGCGTGTCATGCCCTAATGAACTATGGAGTGGATCGTTATAAACATCCTACCCCTTTATCCATACAGGAAGAAAAAATTCGCCAACAAAACCGCGAAATTTATTTGCAATCTCAAGTCAATGAATTGTGGCGAACCATTCCACAAAGTAGACAAATTGCCGAACAAGCTCAGCAGAAACGTTTCCCTGAAGAGACACAAGAAAATATTTTATATTTCATTGAAAAAAATGCACCTTTATTAGAGCCTTGGCAGCGAGAAATCGTGCGTATCGTACGCAAAATGGCCCAATATTTTTATCCTCAAGGCCAAACTAAGGTGATGAATGAAGGATGGGCTTGCTTTTGGCACTATACCCTTTTGCATGCATTATACGATGAAGGTCTAGTTACCGATGAATTTATGCTGGAAGTCTTGCAAAGTCATACCAATGTCATCATGCAACCGCCTTATAATAGCCCTTATTATAATGGCATAAATCCCTATACCCTGGGATATCATATGATGCAAGACATCAAGCGGATTTGTGAAAGTCCTACCGAAGAAGATAAAGCATGGTTTCCTTATTTAGCCAATACAGATTGGTTAAGCAGTTTAGATAACGCGATGCGTCATTTCAAAGATGAAAGTTTCATTGCTCAATATTTATCCCCTAAATTAATTCGTGATTTAAAATTATTTCATATCGTAGACGATGATCGCAGTCCAGATCTTTACGTCAATGCAATTCATAATGAATCGGGATATCAAAAAATAAGAGAAGCATTATCAAGACAATATAATTTAGGTTATTTGGAACCTGATATTCAAATTTATTCTGTTGACTTACAAGGTGATCGCTCAATGACTTTACGGTACACCCAGCAAAATAGAGTACCTTTGGGGCAAACTACAGTTGATGTTTTGAAACATCTCTTTTTTTTATGGAAATTCCCTATCGTTTTACAGGCAGTAAATTCCGAAAATGAGATTACTGAAGAATATCATTGCCCACCATTAGCTCACGGCCAAAATTAAATTCATGTATTTTTCCACTTGCAGACTTGAATGGTTGAATTTCAATGCAGATTGTGTGCTTAGGGCTTCCTTATTGCAAATCGATACATGTAGCCTGGGTGAAGCGAAGCGGAACCCGGGTTACGGCTTCGCCTGCAGCCCGGCTACATTATTGTATTATTTTTTTGCTTATCTTTTTCAATGATGGTAGTACTTGCATACAATTTAACAGCACCTTCTGTATAGGGATCCAGGTTAAACACTGTAGCAAAAACTTTGGCTGCAACCTCATTTGTATTGAGGTACCAATCACTAATATCGTCAGAGTAATATTGAATAATCATAGGCTTAAAGAGTGCATATGCCGCGCCAACCTGCTGTCTTGTGCCAAGTTTTGCTTTCACAAAATATTTGTTCCCTTTAAGCGCCAAATTCAACAGTTCTACTGTTTCCTTGAGGGTACTGGGAACAATTGCTTCGACTGGAATGGAGTCCATTGAGTAAACTTTTACTGTAACAGCAAGATTATCACCGAAATCATGAACCCGATTAATAAAAGAGGCTAACGCACGTGCTTTATCCGCATCACACACCGTAACCTTGATTTCCATTTCCAGTCCATCGCCGGTCAAATCCCCTACATGCACACAAGGATCAGCCTTTAAGGTGGCACTCAACTGGTTTTTCAACAAATACCAGGGCGGAAGAAGCATCTGCTTCCCTGCATGGGCAATTGAAGTCGCGCTGCTTAACATAAAACAAATAAATAGACCTAGAAATAACCCTGCTTTTCGATTCATTATGATTTTCCGTATTATTTAAAGAAAGAAAAAATGCCCTCCATAAAATAGAGTCTGTTTACATTTCGCTCGCTTGAGTCACATGGGCCCGATTGAAAATCAAGCCATTTTGACCAAGATATAGAAATATAAGCAGACTCTAAGAGGCATTCGGAAATTACTCTAAGGCCATTTCAATAGCAAAGGCCAACGCCAATTTAGAGAAGTTAGTCATATGTTCCAGGCTCAGCCTGTCCATAGTATCTTTAGAACTATGAATGTAAGGGTTGTGATCTTCGAAATTAGACTCACACGGGAATGCAGCTGGAATACCTACTTCATCCCATGATGCATGGTCACTACAGCCATAGCCACATTCTGAATACGCAACCGGAACTTGCACATAATTACTGATTAATTCTGCTACGAAATTACTTAAACTCTCGTCTGTATAATCGGTAAATACCCACATTGTTGGATCTTTGGGATTCACGCGATAACCCGTCATATCAAACTGAATAGCAGCTTTTACCGGAATCGAGTTATCCATAAAATGCTCCACAACGTACTGGGAGCCTACTAAACCTCGCTCTTCAGCGGCATACCAAATAATATAGATTGGACGCTTAAACGTTGTTTTTGACGATAACAAAATGCGTGCCATTTCCATAATCGATGAAGAACCGCTTCCATCATCCCCGGCACCAGGCATACGTCCATCCAGCGTGTCCATATGTGCTCCAATCACTACTGCAGGGGCATTAATGTCTTTACCAATGACAGTTACTAACGAAGGTTGTTTATAATAACTCCCTGTTTTCACGAAAAAGGTTGCTGTATCAGTACGACCACTTGCAACAACCATGTCATCAAAAGTTTTTTTCAACCATTTTGCCGCATCCACACCTGTATCTTTGGTTGCTGAACGATTATGAAATGAAGTAAGTTTCGTCAACGTATTCCAAATATTATCTGGAGTTACATTCTGTAATGCTTCATTGACTTCATCTGGGTGTTTCAGCTCATATACAGTACTTTGCGATAGTGCTGCTTTAATTGTTTTTTTGTGCAGGATTCTTTGGGCAGATTGTTTTTTCGCTGGCAGCAAAGAACCGAGTATATGGTGGCTAACATTCACAAAACGACCGCAATTTACTTGATCTGCCAGATGACTGAGAGCATCCACATCTGCTGCAGGAATATCAATAATCTTAAATTGTTTATTTTCCGCCAAAACCTCATACGGAGTAGCAATTTTTGCTGCAAGGCATTGAGGCACTTGCAACTGTTCATGAACAGGAGCGCTTGCCGCCAAAACATTAGTACTGGCAAGCACTGAGCCCACTGCGATAGAGGTCATCCATTGATTCAAACGCATTTCTACTCCTATGTTAAATTAAATTCTAAGCATATTCACATCGTAAAAACTCACTTTACCTAAATTCTGCGCTTGGATCTACTGTTTAATTTAAGTTTTATTCAATAAAAAAATAACCATATGACTTTTTTTTGGTCTTTTTGCTATTGATAATCATTTTCATTTGCGCTACAGTTTGAACCCCAATCCATTAGTTGAGCAAATAAATGGCAGCAAATAGAAAAAGATTCAAAAAAATTCCTCGTTATGTTGCTCTGGCGTCTCTTACTATCGGCGCCAGTTTAATTCTTGGCTTTCTAAGTTTTGGTGGGATGTATGCATTATATCCTATCTTACCTTTGGCATTTGCTGCTTTTGGACTCTCGGTAGCCTATGAAGGCGAAGTTTATTTACAAAATATTAAAGGAGCTTTTAAAAAAATATTTAAAAGCAATTACTTAGAGAATCATTTAGCTAAAGAATATTTGCTGGAAAATTTTCCCCAAAATACTGATTCTGAAGAGTGTCCTCAATTTTTCAAAGATTATGAAACGCAACTTAATCTCCTGAAGGACTTTAATCATAAACAACTTAATAAAGAAAGCAGAAAACGCAAAAAGCAAATAGAAAAAACGCTGACGGACATGGAAAAATGGTTCGCTTTGCAATTGTTTGCAATCAAAAAAACGCAAAAGGAAGAGGAAGAAGAAAAACTATCCCAATATACAAAATCATTAAGAGATTGGCTGGAAGCTCATGGGCAAAAGGAGTGGCAAGAACGCTTAGAAAAACGGCAATCAACATTTAATTTTGTTAAAGGGTTCAGTCTGGTTGCTGGAATGTTCATGGGGCTTGGTAGTACCTACCTCATTGTGGAAGCATTTAGCGTAATTCCTTTAATGGCCGCCATTCCCTTTGCTTTTTGGCCAATCCTCATTGTTCCCATGGCAGTAGTTGCTGGAGCTGCTTATGGCATGTTGACCTACAATACGATCACCGATCTTATTAATAATGACACCATCAAAAAATGGTTCACAAAGCTCAAAAATGACTTAAGCCAAGGCTTAACAGCTCGTAATGTACTTATGACACTCACTGCTTTATTTTTAGTGAGCTTAGCAATCGCACTTACTATTTGTACTGCAGGTACTTGGTGGACTGTAGCAACCAGTGCCCGTCCTTTATTTGAATGGATGAAAAATATACCCAGTTTTGTGATGGGGATCATCAATCCCATCATCACTGGATTATCCGCTATATCGTTTAATATAGAAAACTCTTCTGAATCTCTGGAAATGGTCTATGAGGCTACGGATCCCAAGACCAATACCACCAATATATTTCAACGCACCTACAAAGCCATTGCCGATGGACTCACCCATGTGTGGGATACTGAAAATTGGTTACAGATGATTAACCCATTCCGTATCCTGTTAAAATTAACAGTTACTCCATTACGTATTCTGCTTTTTTTGGGTCACTTAGTAAGCGTTGCCCTGACTTCAGATCGCATGCCTGGGGTGCCCCAAATAGTAGCTGCTCTTGTGGCAATCATCAGTGAGGGTTTCGAAGATGCGCACTATTTTATTGGCTCAAGTTCTACAACAAAGACATTATTGGAAGAACGTTTGGGTTCAGAAGCAGAGCATAATGAAGATATTCCATCCAAGCTTCTCAAAATAATTGCTTCACCTTTATATTTCCTTGCAGCCGCTTGGGATTGCTTGGCAAGTAAAAAGAATTCAGCTCCAGGTGGTGAAACCGTCCAACCTCAAAAACTTACTTTCAAACAAGCATGGAATAAACAGCTGAGTATACCAGAAGAAGAAAATGGAACATTAGCTAATGACGCAGAGCGCCCCTCAAAAGAATGGAATGTCGAGCATACAGTTTCTCTAATTGAAAAATATGAAAGAAAACACCTTGATACGGTCTGGGTTGGTGAAGAAATCGCAAATGCTAAAAAAGAAGAACTGCAGCAATTAAAAACTAAAGTTCGCGAAACAACATCTAATGATTCTTTAAATAAAGTACTTACAGAAGCAAAAAATAATTCTGTTTATAATCGACATCGTTTATTTGCCATGCAGGACGATGAACCAACTACGACTAAAGAGTTTATTGAGGCATTACCTGAACGCGTTAATGTAATTTAATAAGAATTTCATTAATAAGCGCCACTCCTGCCATCCCTATTTACTAAACATGGGGATGGCACTATCCTCATCCGACATAAAACAGAGACCCGCAGGGGGCGCTTAAAAAACCTCTCCAAAACTGCCATAAAGATGAAACTTTTAAGCACTAGGTCAGATATAATACCAGTCAATGCGCTTTTCTCTATAAATTTCAATTTTGCGATTCGAGTCAATTCCTTTCATAATGACCCTATATTTTGAACAAAGCGCTTTTACAGATAAACTGCTATAAATTTTTTTCTCTATACAAACATGTTTTGGCTATAAGAAATCATTGTACTGCTAGATTATTAGCTCATGAAATTTTTTATATACCGTTGCAATATGGTTATGGAGATATTAACCCGATATACGTTCTGGGAGGAATAATTGAAAAAAATTCTGATCCATACTGTCGCTTTATTTTTTTTCTTTATTAATATCTGCAGTGCTCAACAACGAGAAATTTCGATTACAATTGATGACTTGCCTCTTGTTGAACTTCCCTATGAAATGTTTGAAAATATCGTTCATAGCTTCGTGAAACATCAAGTTCCTGCAATGGGTTTTGTTATTGGTAGTCGAGTCAATAATGAAACCATGAAACAATTTCTGTTATTTAAGCAAAACGGATTGGAGTTAGGAAACCATACTTATTCCCATGTGAATTTAAAACGTGTTTCTTGCAAAGAATACATTCATGATATTATGAAAGCAGATACAATTCTTGCGCCGTTTATGTCACAGCCAAAATATTTTCGTTACCCTTATCTGGCTGAAGGAACATTGTGGCGAAAAAGCATTGTTCGACATTATTTGCGTAACAATAACTATATTGTCGCTCCAGTCACTATTGATAGTAGGGATTTTGAATTTAATATAGAATTAATAAAGCAACTAGGACAAGACCCAACTGCACCATTAACTGATTTAAAAAAACGTTATCTTGAATATGTTTGGCAACGTACATTAACTGCTGAAAAAAATACTCCTGGAAAACAAATCTTACTTCTGCATGTCAATTTGCTGAATGTTTATTTTTTAGATGATTTGCTGCACATGTTTGAAGCTCATGACTATCATTTTATTTCGCTTAGTGATGCATTAAAATCGTAATGAATGATCGTAGATACTGTCTTTAAAAGCAAGATAAATTTTCATTAAAAGCTTGCTTGTTTTTTAAGACAGTATCTACGATTTTTAACAAATTGAGGCCTTACATTTCGCTAGCTTGAGTCAAAAGGGCCTGCTCACACTGCAACAATAATTCCTTAGCATGGGATCGCGTTTGCTCTGTTATTTTTAACCCTCCAAGCATACGCGCTATTTCATCAATTTTTTCAGTAGATTGCAGTAAAGAAATATGGGTAAAGGTCTCTTGATTGTTGCTCCGCTTTTCAACCACAAAATGGTTATTGGCAGCGGCAGCGACCTGAGGTTGGTGTGTGACACAAAATACTTGCAAACGCTCTCCCAATTTACGAAGCATTTGTCCTACGAGGGCTGCTGTAGCCCCACCAATACCTACATCCACTTCATCAAACAATAAAGTAGGTGTCGTACCTTGTTGGGCAGTAATCATTTGAATGGACAAGCTAATTCGCGAAAGTTCACCGCCTGATGCCACTTTACTTAATAAATCAAGCTCCATACCTGGGTTAGTACACACCTTATATTCTACTTTATCCATTCCATGAATCTGCATCTTTTCCAGAGGAGATATTTCAATTTCCACCCGTCCTTTAGGCATGCCAAGTTGTTGAATACTGGCTGTAATTTCCTTTGCCAATTTTTTTGCCTGTATTTTTCGTATCTCGCGTAATTTAAGAGCTGCTGTTTCATAGCTTGCAATCAATTGACTATGCTGTACTTTTAATTGAGCTAGCCGGCGTTCACCATCTTGCAACTCGTCTCGTTCTTTTTGCAAATTTTGTGCATGCGCATGCAGTGTGCTGCTATCAATATGGTATTTTCGAGCAAGTTGATGTATCGCACTCATACGCGCTTCTATTTCATGCAAACGCTCAGGGTCAAGATGAACACGCTCTGCAAATTGCTGCATTTCATCGACTGCTTCTTCACATTGAATCAGCGCACCATTGAGCAACTCAAAAGCATTTTTAATTTGGGATTGTTCTTGCGGCAATTGACCCAGTAAATGCAAAATCTGATTTAAGCTGGAACAAATATTGGGTTCATCCTCAGAATTTAATAAGCTATGTATTTGTTGGCTTTTTTGCAAATACTCTCTTGCATGATGCAACATTTGATGTTCTTGATACAAAGTTTCAATTTCATTTTCATGCAGATTTAATGCGGATAATTCTTCAATTTGAAATTGCAATAATGCGACTCTGTCTTCTTGTTGCTCCTGGCCCTGTAATACATCGATTTCTTGCTGAATTTTCTGGCATTGTTTATAGGCCCGGGAAACCTCGTCAAGTAACGCCTGATTCTTGCCATATTGATCCAATTGTTGACGATGCGTTGCATGCTGCATGAGGGTTTGATGCTGATGCTGCCCGTGAATATGGACTAGTTTTTCGCTTAATTCTTTTATTTTTTGCAACGGGAATGGTTGCCCATTAATATAAGATTTGGATCGACCTTCTGCATAAATCACCCTCCGCAAATAAATTTCGCCATCATCACAAGGAAGATCGTGTTCTGCTAGCCATTGCGCCGGTTCAGATCCCTGACTGACAAAAAATCCGGCGGTGATATCACATTTTTCCTGGCCAGGCCGGATAACCGAACCATCTGCTCTATCACCTAAAGCCAGCATCAAAGCATCAATCATAATCGATTTACCCGCCCCTGTTTCACCAGTGAAGGCAGTCATACCTTGAGTAAAATCTAACTCCAAGTGTTGCACAATCGCAAACTGTTCAATGCACAAAGTTGTGAGCATGTTCTATCCTATCCTTGATGTTTGGATTCCCAACCAAGTTTTGATCGTAATGTATCATAATAGTGATAATCAAGAGGATGTAACAGACGTAATTGATGACCATTTTTTTGAACAGTAACTTTTTGTCCCGGCTTGACCATTCTGGATTCATGACCATCACAACTTATTCGCAAATCCGATTCATTAAAGCGACTGATATGCAGCTCAATTTTAGATTCTCCATCAATAACCAATGGACGGGAGCTTAAGCTATGCGAAAACATGGGCACAAGGACGATTGCATTTAACTGAGGATGCATGATAGGACCACCCGCAGATAAAGCATAGGCAGTAGATCCGGTAGGAGTCGATAAAATCATACCATCAGAGCGATAATGACTCACTAATTGTCGATTGACATAGACTGAGAACTCAATGAGATGTGTTTCCTTCCCGCGCCCTAAAACCACATCATTGAGTGCATCTCCTTCAAAATAAGTATGATCCTCATCGTAAATGCGAGTATGTAAAAGAAAACGCTTTTCTTCTTCATAATAGCCACATAGTACAGCACTCAATTGCGTTTCGAGTTCATGAGGTAAAATATCGGTGAGAAATCCCAAACGTCCCCGGTTAATTCCAATTACCGGGGTATCCACTTTAATCGCCATACGGGCCGCTGAGAGCAAACTCCCATCACCGCCAACCACAATGATTAAATCATTCTTCTTACCCATATCTTCTCTGGGTAATACGGGAATTTTTACATCAAATCCTGTAGACGTATCTACATCTTGATAGATCTGTACCTCTTGTTTTTCAAGAAAATCAATCAAACGGTATAAACTTTCATTTACCCCTTGATTTGCCCTGTGCTGGCGCGCATACAAGATGATCCGTTTGAATTTAACGTTACTCTTCAATGTTTGCTGTTCTTGATGCTTTTTTTCGTTCATGTTCTTTCAATGATTTTTTTCTTAATCGAATCGAATCAGGAGTCACTTCCACCAACTCATCATCATCAATAAATTCCAACGCCTGTTCCAAAGTTAGTTTTACAGCAGGAGTTAATATAATGTTTTCGTCAGAACCTGAAGCACGAATATTGGTTAATTGCTTTTCTTTAGTCACATTCACCACTAAATCATTATCGCGAGCATGAATTCCAACAATCATCCCTTCATAACACACTGTTTGCGGTTCAACAAATAACCTGCCACGATCCTGCAAGTTGAATAAAGCAAAAGCACGGGCCATTCCTTGACAATTAGCAATCAGTACGCCATTTGCCCGCTTCCCTATTCGTCCTCTAATTGCCGGACCATAATGATCATAAACGTGATACATTAAACCGGTACCTGAGGTAGAGGACAAGAATTCATTATGAAAACCAATAAGGCCTCGGGTAGGAATCATATAGTCAAGACGCACTCGTCCTTTGCCATCGGGAACCATATTTTGTAATTCACCTCGGCGCTCCCCTAGCTTTTCCATAATAGAGCCCTGGTGATTTTCTTCCACATCGACAGTCAAATGCTCATAAGGCTCTTGTTGCTCGCCATCTACTTCGCGAATAATCACTTCGGGTTTACTAATCGCCAATTCATAACCTTCACGACGCATCGTTTCAATAAGAATGGATAAATGGAGTTCTCCTCGGCCAGAAACTCGGAATTTATCTGGATCATCACAATCATCAACGCGTAAAGCAACATTATGTAATAATTCCGTTTCCAGGCGCTCACGAATTTTTCGTGAGGTCACAAACTTTCCTTCCTGGCCTGCAAAAGGCGAGTCATTGACTTGGAAGGTCATGCTAATTGTTGGTTCATCCACTGACAGTACAGGTAATGCTTCAACAACATTAGGATCACAAATCGTGTCAGAAATTTTGATGCCTTCAATACCGGTAATCGCAATAATATTACCTGCACTAGCCTCTTCAACCTCAACACGCTCAAGGCCTTTAAAACCTAATAATTGCAATAATCGACCGGTACGAATATTACCCTCTTTATCAATAATCTTGACGGCAGATTTTGCTTTAATTTGCCCGCGAGTGATTCGACCAATCCCAATAGTACCAACATAGGATGAATAATCCAAAGAGCTGATTTGCATTTGGAAAGGACCATTCGCATCGACTTTTGGTGCTTCAACCTCATCAATAATTGTTTGTAATAAAGCACTCATATCCGTAGCTTCATCTTCCAAATTCAACTTGGCATAACCATTTAATGCAGAAGTATAAACCACAGGAAAATCCAATTGTGCATCTGTTGCACCTAAATTATCAAAGAGATCAAATACTTGATCCATAACCCAATGAGGTCTTGCTCCCGGGCGATCAATTTTGTTAATCACCACAATAGGATGCAACCCACGAGCAAAGGCTTTTTGGGTTACAAAACGTGTTTGAGGCATAGGTCCATCCACTGCATCCACCAGTAGCAATACACTATCAACCATCGATAAAATACGTTCTACTTCTCCCCCAAAATCAGCATGTCCTGGGGTATCAACAATATTAATTTGATGATTTTTCCAATACACACAAGTATTTTTGGCGAGAATAGTAATGCCCCGTTCTTTTTCTAAAGCATTGGAATCCATCACGCGCTCAACTTTGGGCGCTCTCTCATTTAATGTGCCTGTTTGTTGCAGTAATTTATCTACTAACGTGGTTTTACCATGGTCAACGTGGGCGATAATGGCAATATTGCGAATCTGATCAATCATAAATAACCTTTGAAGGAAAAAGCAGTGTATTTGTACATAGATTTGACATTATACATCAATAGCCAGCTAAAACCTATCTGCTTCGTGTATTTTAGTATAGCAAAACCTCAATTGCAGCACGTCCAACCTGAGGGTCGAGCAGCCAACAATAGTCTCAATAGAGCAAAATATTTATTTTTGAACATAAAACAGCTTTTTTACCTCCTTGGCATGCTTTATGTATAGCATCTAGACCATCGTATGCGTAGCCCAGAGCTGGACTCCACGTATAAAGTTGCCGACTTTACTTTATTCACTATTTCCACGCAGCAAGGCATTGACTACAAGTTATTTTTTAGCTGCTAAAATAATAGTGAGGGGTAAAAAATAGGGAGTAACTATGAAACAACTAATTTTACATCCCACTGACATTAGCCAATGGCATGCATTAGTTAATGAGGCACAAGTTGCAACGCAGCTGATGTTAACGGAAAATACTGAAAGTTATTTAGTATTTTTATTAATGCGCTTTTCCCAAGGACCTAAACTCATTGAATCCATTGTTGCACTCGATTTTCTTGAATCAATGCATAGGCCAAGAACATTGCAAATGGAATTATTACGCGATGTAGGGGATAAAAGCTTACTCTTTTGTGGACTGTTTCCAGGAATTGCCAAGAGACGTCATGTCAGCCTTGATTATTTTTCTGAAATGGGACAAGCAGCTTATTTAACAATCGGAGAGTTAGAAGGAAAGCATACAGCTGATCTGTACATTCAACTTAGCGAACAATTTCTTACATTAAAACAAATATTACAAGCAATGCGTGGCGAATGTGTAGAACTTATTCAATCAAACCAGGACATCTTATCTTCCATAAAATTTACTTTGCAATAAATAATTTGTTGTAGTTGCAGCCTGGGTGAAGGCAAAGCCGTAACCCAGGAAATCCGAACACAAATCACAGACCCCGAAGTCGCTACGCTACACCCAACTGTACTCTTATCATCCCTTATGAAATAGCATCGTTACATCAATAGGATCAAAAGTATATTTCTTATTGCAAAAATCACATCGAATCGCCACTTCACCTTGCTCCTTTAGTAATTCTTTTGCATCTTCCTCACCTAAAACAGCTAACACCTGCTTCATTTTCTCTAAACTACAGCGGCACTTAAATTGAGTTTTTCGGCTATCAAATATTCTGAGTTCTGTTTCATGATAAAGACGGTAAAGTAATGTTTCGTTATCTAATGTAAGTAATTCATGCCCACTTACCGTTTGCCCTAATTGCACCGCATATTCCCAAAATTGCTCTCTTTGTACCGTATCTTGACCAGGCATTAACTGCAATAACATTCCGGCTGCAGCCTTATCATTCACAGCTAACCAAACTTGAGTGGATACTTGCTCGGATTGAGCAAAATAGTCCATTAAATTCTCACTCATGGATGTTGATTGAATGGGAACCATACTTTGATACGAGTTGGTTTGGTTGTTTTGGTTAATAGTAATAACCATCTGTCCTTTAAGAAACGCAGAGGCATATTCTTCAGTTTCCAAGTTTTCAACAAATTGGGCAAAGCCTCTTACATTAAACTCATGATCACATTGCACCAATAATAAAGGAAGCCGTTTATCACCTTGAAATTGTAAGTTTAAACTGCCTTGAAATTTAATACTGGATGCCAAAAGCAGACACGAAACTATAGCTTCTCCCAACAAATTTTTAACCATTGGCGGGTAGTTCCGTTGGCTCATAATGGTTTGGTACGTATTTTCAATATGAACAATTTCACCACGAATGTTGGCGTGTTCAAAAATAAAGCGTTGAAGGGTATCAGATTCTTTCATAATGGACTCAAAATAAAATTACAACGAACTAAGGTCTGTTGCCAATTCCCCCGGACTTGATCCGGGGCAAAATGGTGCGATTTTAGAACACCGCAACGCAGCATGTATGAAGCATGTGAGTAGCGGAGCACATAAAGTCACCCCATTTTGGCCAAGGTAGTAGAATTTCAAAAGACCCTAAAGTAACTCTCGTGGCTGCGCAAAGTATAACATAATTTTTTTGGAATTTTCCTGGAGAAAAAATTATCTTGGACTATGCTTTTAAAACATCCCTCTGAAAAAATTAAAGGACTAAATCATGATAGATAAAAACATTCTTGCGCCTTTATTCAAAACGATTGACAGAGTCGTTTTTGGTATTAAAGAGCAAAAAGAACCAGAAACCAAACCTGACTTTATTGAAATAGATACCGAGGAAGAGTTTGATGTCGAACGGTCTATTAATTAGTAGTTGATTCACAATACCTAAGCAGGCAATAATCGCTCTTTTTGAGTGAGAAATCTTTAAGATGTTAAATGGCCAACAAATGGCAGCAGTATGTTATATAGACGGACCCTTATTAGTTCTTGCTGGGGCTGGAAGCGGTAAAACACGAGTAATAACGCAAAAAATAGGCTATTTAATTAACACATGCGGCTATGCCGCCAATACAATATGTGCAGTAACTTTTACTAATAAAGCAGCCAATGAAATGCGTACTCGCGTTGCCGCCGTTCTGCCGGCAGCCAGTCGCCGCGGTTTAAAAGTAGCAACCTTCCATACATTAGGCTTAAGCATTATCAAACGTGATTTTACCTTATGCGATCTGAAAAAAGGATTTTCTATTTTTGACAGTGAAGATTGTTTGCAAATCATACGAGGTTTTTTGCCTGCAAATAAAGCAACTGAACGTGAATTTATCTTCCGAATTCAACAACAAATTTCGCGCTGGAAAAATGATCTTCTTACCCCTGAGGACGTCATTAAAAATCGATTAGATACCCCTTGTTATGAAGAAGCTGCTTTGTTGTATCCACGTTATCAGCAAGCACTTAAGGCATATAATGCGATCGATTTTGATGATTTAATTCGTCTTCCGGTCAGTCTTTTAAATGAACATCCTGCCGTATTAGAGTATTGGCAAAACAAAATCCGTCATTTATTGGTAGATGAATACCAAGATTCAAATACCAGCCAATACCTTTTCGTAAAAAAATTAACTGGAATCCAAGCACGCTTTACTGTGGTGGGTGATGATGACCAATCCATTTATGCCTGGCGAGGTGCAAAACCTGAAAATTTGCAACAATTACAGCATGATTATCCACAATTAAAAATAATCAAGTTGGAGCAAAACTACCGCTCGACCAATATTATTTTGCATACTGCCAATCACCTTATTGCCAACAATCAACATCTGTTTGAAAAAAAATTATGGAGTGAATTTGGGCAAGGGGAGCTCTTACGCGTTATTCGTTGTAAAGATGAACAGGATGAAGCAGAACAAGTAGTTGCTGATTTAATCAGTCATAAACTGCGCTGCAGAACTCAATATGGCGATTATGCAATTTTATATCGCGGCAATCACCAATCCCGTGTATTTGAAAAAGTCCTCCGTCATTATAGTATCCCTTATACAATCAGTGGCGGCCAATCGTGGTTTGCCAAGGCAGAAGTGAAAGACGTATTTGCCTATCTGAAATTACTGTGTAATGAAGCTGATGATGCTGCTTTTTTAAGAGTCATTAACACCCCCAAACGCGGCATTGGCGAGGCCAGCCTTGATGTGTTGGGTCATTATGCTCAAAGTAGAGGAGTAAGTCTTTACACTGCAGCAGACCATCTGGCACTTAATGAAAGTATTGCAGAAAAACCACGCGCAGCATTGCTAGTTTTTAAATCCTGGATAGAAGAAATAAAAAAACGCTTAGCCACTGGGTCGATTATTGAGCATTTGAAACAAATGGTAGAAGATAGCGGTTATGAAGCCTACATTTACGAACAATGCGACACCCCGGCAAAGGCGCAAAAAAAGATGGACAATGTCTGGGAATTGTTAGAATGGGTTGGACGTTTATTAGCAAAAAATCCAGAGCAGACCTTGGCAGAAGTGATTAATAAATTAATTTTGATCGATATTCTTGAACAAGCAGACGAACATGATAAGGAGACGGTGCAACTCATGACATTGCATGCATCAAAGGGGTTGGAGTTTCCTTACGTTTATTTAGTGGGTATGGAAGAAGAATTATTGCCACATCGGGTGAGTATTGACGAAGATCAAATTGAAGAAGAAAGACGCCTGGCCTATGTTGGAATTACCCGAGCACAAAAAGGATTGTGTTTTACCTTAGCCAAACAAAGACGTCGTGCGGGTGAGTTGCAAGATTGTTTACCAAGCAGATTCTTGGATGAATTGCCTACGGAACATTTAGAATGGTTTGGCAAAAACAGCGAACGCTCTGAAGAACAATCCAAGAAATTGGCTAAATCACATTTAGCAGGATTGAAAAGTTTGCTGAGTGAATCCTGATTTGAGCTTAATGTAGCCTGGGTGCAGCGCAGCTTAACCCGGGATCGAAAAGCTCATTCATGTCCATAACACCGGGCTACGCTGCACTGCACCGGCTACATTAGAAATACAGCTCTATGCAGAATTCTTTCCTCATTGCTATACTGAATCTATGAAAAAAAATATCATATTGTTCATTGTTTCTTTTGCCATGTTTATGGAGGCAGTGGATACTACCATTATTAACACCGCTATTCCTGTTATGGCGCAGAGTTTAAACGTTAATCCAGTTGATTTGAAATTAGCACTGATCAGCTACCTGTTGAGCTTGGCAATTTTTATTCCGATTAGCGGCTGGATCGCTGATAAATTTGGCATGAAAATCGTTTTTATTACAGCGATCTCTGTTTTTACCTTAAGCTCGGTTTGGTGTGGATTCACTAATAGCTTGGGAGAGTTAATTTGCGCGCGCATCATGCAGGGCTTGGGAGGTTCACTCACCATGCCTATTGGCCGTCTCATTATTTTACGGACTTGTGAACGACATGAATTAATTGCAAAAATGAGTATCGTCGTAATGGTTGCCTCTTTGGGATTAATGCTTGGGCCGTTACTCGGCGGAATTATTACCGATCGCTTTTCCTGGCGTTGGATCTTTTGGGTCAATATTCCTTTTGGGATACTTGCGGTAATTTTATCAAGCAAATTATTGCCTTACATGCCTCCTCGTCCAGTCCCTCCTCTCGATAAATTGGGCTTTGTTCTTTTTGGCAGCGGATTAGCTACCTTAACTTTTAGTTTATCTATGGTCAGCGAATCACATGTTACGATATTACAAATCGTCACTGTTTTTTTTATTGCCCTTCTTCTATTAGGCGGCTATACCAAACACTCCTATAAAAGAAAACACCCTATTGTTAAAGTGGAACTTTTACATACACGTACTTTTTGTGTCTCCATCTTGGGTAATTTATTAGCCCGTCTAGGTTTTGGAGGAGTCCCCTTTTTGTTGCCTTTGCTGTTACAAATCGGCTTAGGCTATTCACCGCGTCTATCTGGCCTATTGCTCGCTCCTATTGCCTTAGGTGTTTTTTTAGTTAAACCTTTATCAGTCTACATATTACGTTGGTTTGGTTATAAAAATTTATTAATTTTAAATACAATGCTGGTAAGTATTTCGCTCTGGTCCTTTTTTTCCATTAATCAACATTCCTCCGTATATGGCATTGCATTTTTGACTTTTGCATACGGCTTTCTCATTGCGCTTCAGTATACAGGTATGAATTCTTTGGCTTATGCCAACATTACAGAAAACAATATGAGCGCAGCGACCAGCATTATGAGTACAACGCAACAACTGGCCCAAAGCTTTGGTGTTGCAGTATCAGCGATCTTGCTGAGTCTTTTCACATATATCTATTCTGAAAATCATGTTTTATCCGTCCAAATATTCCATGATACGTTTCTAATGCTTGGAATTCTTACTTTTTTTTCAGGGATAATTTTTATGTTTCTAAAAAAAGAAGACGGTCTTGAGTTAATTGAAATTCCTGAACATTGATTCGTGTCATGTCTTTTTACTTCCTTAAGGCCATGTCTGCTTTTGCATGAATACGGCTAAAAGATTGCAAAATATTAGAATTTTTAGACAAAATGCTCTATGATATGGGAGCATTATTTTGCTGTTTTCATATTAAATGTAATTAAATGTAAAAAAATTTTAAAATATTTAATAAAAAAACAGCACAATTAATAAAATAATGCTACAATGTCCTGGTAACAATTTAGGAAATTAACATGTCAGAAAAAATTCGTGGTACAGTAAAGTGGTTCAATGAGTCCAAAGGTTTCGGTTTTTTAGAAAGTGGCGGTAAAGATTATTTTGTGCATTTCAGTGCAATTCTAGGCTCCGGGTTTAAAACTCTTGCTGAAGGTGCAACAGTAATGTTCAAACCAAGTAATGGACAAAAAGGTCCTCAAGCTGAAGAAGTTGAAGTAGTCTAACTCAGTTTACTGAAACTCCTTATTCGCTTAAATATGACAGTATTTAAGTGGATGAGGAGTTTTTTATTTAAAATTCTGTAAAATAAATCCCCAGTCAACAAATTATCCCCTACTGCTTATCATTAACGTTTTGATTCTTTTTTCATTTTCATTCGTTATATACACTTACCCCAAAAGTTGCGAACCGTTATGAGTATTTTCGGAAATCATAATGCCGAAGTGACTGGAATAATTAATAAAATAAGTAATAATAAAATGATACACATTAATGCGTTTTTAGTGAATTAAAAACAATCAAATAAATCAGACATGAAGTAATAAGCGAATCCTAGATGGTCTTCTTGTTTAAAAAGAATCTAAGGGTATTTTAGATAAAGAATCTGGTCTAATCTATAAAGGACCTAAAATACAAGGAGTTATAACATGAGTAAAAAAATCGCAGTTATTGTTGGAAGCCTACGCAAGGAATCTTACAATAGAAAAATGGCAAAAGTACTGATTTCCCTGGCCCCTAAGTCATTAAATCTGCAAATTGTTGAAATTGGTGATTTGCCACTATACAACCAAGATCTGGATGATGAAAATAGGCCTCCTGCCCCCTGGGTTCAATTTCGTGAACAAATGAAAACATACCAAGGTGTGTTATTCGTTACTCCGGAATACAATCGCTCAGTTCCTGGCGTACTTAAAAACGCAGTTGATGTAGGCTCTCGCCCTTATGGTAAAAGTATTTGGAGCAAATTACCTGGTGCAGTAATCAGCGTTTCTCCTGGAGCTATTGGAGGATTTGGAGCAAACAATCATTTAAGACAATCATTTGTCTTCTTAGATATTCCCACCCTGCAACAACCCGAAACATATATAGGCATGGCAGCAGATTTATTTGACGAACAGGGAAACATCAAAAAAGAAGACACGCAAAAGTTCTTGCAAAAATTTATGGATGCTTATGCCGATTGGGTTGAACTAAATACTAAGGGCTAATTCTCAACAAAAACACTGTGTCGCTTATAAGCATGTTAAAGGAATCCAAAAAGGATATAGCTTTTTTGGTATGCCATCGCAACTAATTTTTTGATGTTTTGAGCCGATCAAAAGCTGGAGAGCATTATTGTTTCCATAATTGTTTTTTGAATTGCTAAAGGTCAAAAACCTCAATTTTTGACAGAAACACCTTATAAATGGTTTGAAATGTGAGAATTAAAAAGCCATAATGTATGTTATAGAACCTTGGGTTGATTGAGGTACTATTCTAAAACCATAATGTATGTTAGTAGACCTTCAATGTAATGAGGTGTTTTATGAGAAAAATATTATTGGCTTCTTGTTTCCTGTTTACTTCAACCGTTTTTGCAGATGACTGCACTTTCAATTTAACATTTAATTCGAAATGGGCTAATTTCAAAAATTGGATTATTATCATCACCGATATCTCCAATCCTGATGTTAAAGAAGTAGTAGGAGGACCGCTTCTATCTTATGGAAAATATCCGGAAAGCAACACATTAACAGTAAAAGTACCAAATTGCACGAAAAGCACGCAACTAGGCCTTTTTGCCCATGGTCCTGGGAAGTCTACCAGTACTGTCAATGAAACATCTAATAACACCAGTAATACCGGCTTTAAAGTTCAAGCCTTTGCACCCAATAGTTTCTTGGAAGGAATGTCCCGTTGCGTGGGTGATATAAGTCCGCAAGATAAAAAAAATATAGAGTTAATTGTGGGAAGTATTGGCGATCCTGGTGACTTCGCATTTACGACTAAACCTACAGGTAATGAACCTGATTCCTGGACAAAAGCTCAATTAGGTGTCGTTTGCCAAAACCCTCACGTAACTACTGTTGACTCAGATGATACTGCGGACTAGCTAGTTAGCTTAGGTGTGTTGGCATTTCATATACCCGGGAAGCCACCCAAAAGAAATGTCAACATAGCCTAATAAACTCATAATTCATTTACAGAGCGATTCTTTATTATATTAACTTAATAATTACTCCTGCTCCCATTTTTATTTTTTTCCAAGATCCATTATGATGCAAACACCAATTAACCATATGAAAAAATAGGGAATAACAGAAAAAGAATTCATATATGAAACAACTTAATTACCCTACCTTAATTGGTGTTTTCTTAATTAGCTTCTCCATATTAGTCCTGGAAATCACCTTAACAAAGATATTTTCTGTTACCTTATGGTACCACTACTCTTATTTTGTTATCTCTTTAGCGATGTTTGGTATGGGGTTTGGAGGAATGTTAGTCTATCATTTGGAAGAACAATTTAAATGCTCCATTAGGAAAAATTTATACATCCTCAGCATTATTCTTGCATTGAGTATCATCTTAAGCTTGTATGCAGTTATTGTTTATCACTTACCTAGTGCAATCAATTGGCAAAGCATAGTACAATTTACAGGTGTGTATTTATTATGCACGGCACCTTTTGTCTTCAGCAGCATGATCCTTTCTCTATTGTTTTTAAATTTACCTGATAAGGCAAACATAATTTACAGTTTCGACTTACAAGGCGCCGCAATTGGTTGCATTGCTTGTGTGTTATTGATTAGTTGTTTTACAGCACCACAAGTCTTATTAATTGCAAGCTTAACCTCTGTTATTGCCGCTATTTTATTTGAGCTACCAAAAATTCGTAGTTATTCAATAGTACTTCTGGTTGCCAGCTTTTTGCTTGTCCTCATCGGCAATTCTTTATTTAAAGTGACTCAAACTAAAAATTATTCCGAGTTACAGTACACTAATCTTTATGAAAAGTGGTCCCCACTGTCTCGCATTACTGTCTCATCTGACATATATTTTAGAGGTTTACATGATGAATCTCCATTCGGGTGGGGCCTAAGTAGCACCTATAAACCAAAACACGAATTTAAACAGTTGTGGATTCAGCAAGACGCGAGTGCGTGTACGCCAATTGTTCCCTTTCATGGTGATTACCAAGAAGTTGATTTTTTAAAATATGATATTACTTCATTACCTTATTATTTAAGAAACAATGCCGATGTATTTATCCTGGGTGTGGGTGGTGGCCGTGATGTATTAACCGCATTAGCTTTTGATAGCAAACAGATAACAGGCGTGGACATTCATCCAGTAATGGTTGATTTGATCAAAAATAAATATGCTAAATACGCTGGAAATATTTATAATAATGACAAGGTTCACGTTGCTGTTTCTGAAGGCCGCAGTTATCTCGAAGTTGAGAAAAAAACCTATGATATTATCCAAATCCCTTTAATTGATAGCTGGGCTGCAACCGTAGCAGGTGCTTTTGCTATGGCAGAAAATAGCATTTACACGGTTGAAGCATTTAAAACCTATTTAAAATTTTTAAATCCTACTGGCATATTAAGCGTTACCCGTTTCTATTTTCAACCAGACAATCAAACAATCAAAATCGTTTTGCTTGCTCGAGTTGCTCTTGAACAAAGCGGGATTACTTCTCCAGAAAAAAATATAGTCATCGTTAAAAATAAAGGAAATAATAATATCGATGTAGCAACCGTATTGGTTAAAAAAAAGCCTTTCTCTGCGCAAGAAATAAATGAGATTAAAGAAATAGCCCATAAATTAGCATTTGATATTGTTTATCTTCCTTCTGGGAATAACAATGAAACACTCTTCCAAACGGCACTAACCACTAAAAATCTTAATCAGTTCACAGAGAACTATTACTATGATATTAGGCCAACTACCGATGATAGACCATTCTTCTTTCAAATGTTCTATTTTTCCAAGGTTAAAGATCTCTTGTCAGATAAAAAAATTACCGGGCAAATATTTAACTATTATGGCGTAAGCATAGTGTTTATTTTACTCATAACTTCTACCATATTAGTTCTATTATTCTATTTTTTGCCGCTGTTATTATCCAAGACTACAACTAAGCCACCTCTCTTATGGGGATTGTATTTTTCATTATTAGGCTTAGGTTTTATGTTAATAGAAATGCCCATCCTCCAAATTGGATCAGTTTATTTAGGAGGACCAACTTATGGGTTGGCCGTAGGCTTGTTTTGTTTGCTATTTTTTGGCGGCCTAGGCAGTATTTTATTTAATTCTCCTCAGCCCGAACAGACTGATCGCGTTTTAAAAAGAGGTTTAATTATGGTGGTACTCTTGGCTATAGTTTTACCTTTCTATCTGCATTGGTTAATGGATGTTACTTTTGGGTACAACTGGTATTTAAAGTTGATGCTCATTGTCCTCATTCTTTTTCCTTTAGGACTATGCATGGGAATTGCCTTACCTTCCGGGATGCGCTTAGCCCGTTATCAAAACACGAAAAGCATTCCCTGGTTTTGGGCGTTGAATTGTGCCTTTTCAGTTTTGGGATCCATCATTGCAATGGCAATGTCTATGATATTTGGCTACAGCATCACTTTAATTTTAGCTTCAGTAATGTATTTGCTTGCCTGGATGCTCATTTTTTACAAATGAGATAACCAAATCACCCATTTATTTAGAGGCTGGCGAAAAATCAAAACTACGGTTAAAGAAATAAAGACAGCGTATCGATCCATATAATAGACAACCCCGGAACTTATTTCAGGAATAATTGGTTTTAAATGACACAGCCAACGCTTTAACGCAATACATACCGGTAAGTAGAGTAACAACACAATTTCCCCAAATAGTCGTATCTCAGGAAAATTGCCTATCATGAGTAAAGCAATAAAATAAAACAATAAAACATAGCGTAAAGGCCTGAATAGAAGAGGTATATAATCATAAAAAGCAAACCAAAATAAAGGCAGTCCTGCAAAACAAAACATAAACAATAAAATATGCTGCAAGTTTAATAACCAAAACAAATTTACCTGAAAATGGGTATAGTGACTCGATCTAAAGTACCATTCCAATAAAACTCCTGGAGTACCATGCAAAAAGGATAAGACAAGCCAACGAGCAAGAACATAAGCTACGAAAGCAAAGATCAATTGTTTATAAACCAAATGCAGATTTTTCCAATGTAGGGCTGGAATAATTAGGACCAACAGAAGACTGCTTTCACGGTTAATAGTAGCGATAAATAGTAAAGGAACAAAATAAAGCCAATTCGAACGAAGACAAAGATATAAACCCAGAGCGAGAAAAAAAAGAGTAGGTGTATCGTAATAAAAGAAGAATGTGGCAGGGCCATCAGTAGTATATCGATAATTAACCACTGTGGTTAGAGGTAATAAAAGAAGAAATAACCAGCTCAGTAATTGTGATTGCTTTAGGCTAAATTCATATTGCAATAATCTCAACAGGGCAAAATATAATAAGCTGATAAACATCCACTCAATTAAGAAAAATAATTTTTCCAGCTCAATAGGAAGAAAATAGGTCAAAAAATTAACCAACAATGGAACAAGTAGCCGTTGCCCAAAAGGCATCGGAGTTGAAAAATTAACTACCTTATCTAATTCTACCTTATAAAAAACCCCAGTCAGCTTAACATGCATGTAGGCATAACCTAGAAGTAAAACAAACGTGATAAATCGCGTTTTATACCGGAAAATGTCCTCATTCATGCTGCATTCCTTCATGCCCTGAGTATTAGTTTGAATAGTGAACTCATCATAAATATTACGCCTCTACACCTTGTGATGCACTTCGACTTATTTGACAACAATCGTCACCAATTAAGTATCTGAAATTAAAATTTTGAATTGGATAGGAGACTCATAATAAATATTAACTTATTAGCACTGGATAGAGTCAATAATATTTTTCAATTATCCTGAATTGCAAAGGATGCGTTAAACACTGCGTATCCTAAAATGGAGCAATAAAAACCGAGCTTCCATTTTAGCCGGCTCACTATCCTTATGACAGAGTTAAGTATGTTTTCAGATTCAAAAACAGTATAATTATTTCCCATATGCTGAGCCTGCACAAAGTAAAATAGGTGGAAAATAGGAACATAAAGAGGTAAATTGCACGAATTACCGCTATCAGTAAGAAATAAGAGAGAGAAATTATGCAAAATACAGAGCTCGCAGAAGATACATCCATTGTCAGTTCTTTTCCCATTGCGATCATCACCAGTGTTTTCAATCGAGACGTTACAAAAGCCTTGCAAGAAGGAGCGATATCTCAACTCCTAAAACGTGGCTTTAACGAAAAAGACATCAAGTCATTTGAGGTTCCAGGAGCGGTAGAGATTCCATTAGTTGCAAAACGTCTGGCCATGCAAAAAGCGGTACAATCAATTATTAGCTTAGGTGCAGTGATTCGTGGCGAAACCAGTCATTATGATCTGGTGTGTGATATGGTAAGCCAAGGATGCTTGCAAGTCTCATTGGAATATAATATTCCTGTTCTTTTTGGCGTACTGACCACAGATAATGAAGAACAAGCATGGGACAGATTAGGGGGAAAAGCTGGGCATAAAGGCGTAGATGTAGCCAACGCTGCTATTTCATTGCACCAAACATTAAGTCAACTGTAAAACAGGCATATAACCGATGACAAATAACTATGAGCAGTTTGAACAACGCAAACAAGATCACATCAAATTGGCCTTAATGCCTGAAAATCAAACTACAGAGCTCAGTACATTTGATGGCATCAATCTGATTCATGATGCCTTGCCGGATTTAAATTTTGATGAAATCAGCATCAAAGGTTCCCGCTTTGGCCAAGCAGTTGAAAAACCTTTTCTTATTAGCTCCATGACTGCGGGCCATCGTCGTGCGCAACATATCAATCATAACCTGATTGAGGCGTGTGCATTGAATGGTTGGGCAATGGGGGTGGGCTCTCAAAGACGCGAACTTACCGACCCTAAAGCAGCATTTGAGTGGCAAGATTTACGTCGTAACTTCCCTCAAGTTAGCTTGTACAGCAATTTAGGAATAGCACAATTAATCACGACATCACTAAGTGAGATTCAACGCTTAACAGATGCCTTGCACGCCGATGCATTAATTATCCACTGTAATCCCTTGCAAGAATGCATGCAGCCTGAAGGCACAACCACCTATAAAGGGTGCTGGCAGGCTTTGGCAGACTTGGTTAAAAAATTACCCATCCCAATCATCGTCAAAGAAACAGGATGTGGTTTTTCTCATGGAACGATGGTACGTTTAAATGAAATCGGTATTGCCGCGATTGATGTCGGCGGCCTAGGAGGAACTCACTGGGGACGAATTGAAGGGCATAGAGCAGCCCACGACCCTATTCGTCAACAGGCGGCAATTACCTTCCGCAACTGGGGAATTGATACTGTAACCTCAGTAAAACAAGCCGCAGCGCTAAATCCTTCTTTCGAAATTTGGGGTTCAGGCGGTGTCGTAAATGGTTTAAATGCCGCCAAGCTTTTTGCGCTTGGTGCAACAACCATTGGCTATGCGCGGCCCTTACTCGAAGCGGCCCTGGAGTCTTCTGAGCAGGTGAGTCTATGCATGCAAACAATTGAGTATGAGTTAAAAGTCGCTATGTTTTGTACCGGGAGCCGCATTTTAAGCGATTTGTCCCAAAAATTGGGGTGATACAAAATTATCATACTATCCCTTGTGCGATGCATACGACTCTCAACAGCTGTTTTGTGCCTCAATTTTTAGCCTTCCTTGCCGCATCGCGGTGACGTTTGGACACAGAGCATTCCACTTATGAATGAGTAATAACAATAATGAAGCTAAAATGAATTCAGCGAAGTTAATTACACCTAAATAGGGAACATTTAATTCTGTTAGAAAAAATGCCAGCAAAAAACCTTGCTGTGATAAGAAATAAATATTTAGCCCCACTTGATAATAGAAAAACTGTATAAAATACATCAGTAAACAAATAACAAAAGTACCAAAACATACTATCAGAAAGCTATCAGAATAATTTAAAAGACCTATCAAGCCAGGTAAAGAAGAAAACTTTGTTCCTGCCTTGATGTCCATATAACTCTGGGATATTTTTGAATAAAGACTGACTTCTTGTGTCGGCTTTTGAAAAATGGCCTTTTTAAACAAATCCCATCCCACATATGGATAGGCAGTTGTAGCCAAAATTCCTTCGATACCTACCCAACGGCTAATAGGTAATGACTTCAATTGTTGCAACTGGAATTTCAGATTTGATTTATTATGTACTATTAACTTTTTCAGCGTTAATCCATCAGATTTTTTCTCTGCCTTTCTTGATTTTTTATCTGTGGATGTAGTCTTGTGCGAACTATTGGGGCTATAAAAATAGTAACTTCGCAACATACTCACAGCACCTAATGAGATAATTGCGAGAACAACATAGGTGATTACTAATTTTTTATATTGAGTGACCAGAGAATAAAAACTCTCTTTGAATAAGATAAAAAAGCAAGGAATTATCCACATAATTAAAATAGAGCGGCTTAAAGTGGCCACTGAGATCAAACATGCAATAATTATTGCATAGTGCCAATTTTTATAATTCTGCGTTAAAGCATCCAAACCCATTAAATAAGCTATCAATAAGGGTAAGAAAAATATCCAGATCCACGATAACAGAAAATTAATATGGTAAGGAAAAATGACTGCAGGTGAAAGACCTATCATATAAAAATGGGTTTTGAAATTAATACAGCTGATTCCTAGACTAATAAGAAGTAATAAAAGCCAAATTTTTTTGGGGTTCTTCAGATACCACTTAGGCACTTCTACTTGGCTTTTTAATGATAGAGCGCCATTACTACTGTAAGAAAAACGACGATAGAGATAAAATAAAACATCGGCGGCTAAAATACCTAAAGCGGCATAACTTGCAACCATTAAAGCTACATCCCAATACAATCCCAAGTTATGAACATCGTTCCAATAACCGGTAGGCTCTACAAATTCCACTCCTAATACTAAATAAAACATTAATTTCAGCCAAACACCCAAAAATAACATGATTTTTAAGTAGAAAGATATATAGCTTTGCGCCAGGGATAAACTTGAAATTAATACGGTTAGCCATATTAAATCAAACACGAAATAATAGAAGTCAGACCCTTTATAATGAGCAACGCCAAATAAAGAGAAAAAAAACAAACCCATTATTAAAATAATTGAATACTTCATTGATATCAATTTGCTTTGCATTTTTTTCTCTCCATCTCACTTCGTGAAGTGCGTCAGTGAAACTAGAAAATGGCCCTTAAATGATTTTATAGTTGCCTTGCACACTCAAGCGATTTTTTTTGTCTGTGCCTCACCATGCCTGCATCTCTTCAGGCTATCCATGTAGCACTATCTACTCCTCAGTTTTCAATTTTTTTGCTAACAGCAATTTTCCTGATACCTTGATCGAATATATTTCTTATGGCCCTAAAACATCGATGCAAACTTTTATTAAAAAGTGCATTAAAAATGATGTGGTATGTGTTTATTTTTGTAAGTTTCTGGGGCGCCAGTTTCATCGCTTGGAAAAAATACTTTATTCCCAATTTATATCGCCCTGACCGCCAGTGTGTTCTTCCAGAAATTAAATACGCTTGACTTAGAATCAATGGGGCCAATTCCAGCAATCTATTATCAGTAGTATCATTTAAAATATTTGACATTAATTTTACAAACTCATTCGCACGATCCAGCGAGGTATTCGCAAAACTTGCCGATTGTTCATGTACTCGGTGGCATCCAAGAACTACGGGCAACCTTATAAAAGTTCCTAACTTTGCCAGTCTTGTATGATATTCAAAATCACCAATCAAAGAGTAATTACTATCCCAACCACCCATTTTATTAAACGCAGATTTCAGAAAAAAAGATCCTACGGCAATTGGCGTTCCACCGCGAATAAGCATTTGATAATAATCGTAATCAGGTGTCGTTAGTTTTCTTATAAACTTGGATTGATTATCAATCAAAAGATTATCACCGTAGGTTAATACAATGTTTGAATTTTTATTGAACTCAAGCACTGAAAGACTTACTGCGTTCGCCGCGAGTGTATCATCGGCACTCAAATACCCAATAATGGAACCTTTACTCATTGCCCATCCTTTATTCAAGGTTCGAGCTTGTCCCATATTTTCATGGGTTTCATAAAAAAAACGGCCTTGATATTTTTTCAAAAAATCAGCTGTTCCATCTGTAGACCCATCGTCTAATACAATCAGTTCTATATTAGGATAATCTTGAGCTAAAACACTTTCTATTGCCTCTTCAAGATAGGGGAGAGCATTGTATGCAGGTATAACTATTGAAACTAACTGTTCTGCATTATCACCCATGATTTCTCCCTACCCTTAAAATAAAACAAAGAAATACTCATCATAAACACCCAGTAAATAAAATAGGTCAGGGCAAAAGCATAAGTCACTCCCACTAATCCAAATTGTCTTAAAAATATATGGCCAAGGAGTATAAATATTAGCCCAATTATACATTCCCCGACAATGTACTCTTTCGTTTTAGATTTTGCAAGAAGCAAGTACGTATAGGTCCACCCTGCTATTTTAAAAAAATCACCAATCAATTGGTACAAAAATAAATTCTCAGCAGCAATAAATGTATCGTCATAAAATATTAAGAGGATTATTTTGCGTGAAATATAAATAACAAACAGCATGAGTGCAATTAAGGAAAACAATATCTTTTGCACTCGTCTCATTTCTTCTTTTAAAGAAGTGTTGTCTTCTAATTGCGATAATTTGGGTAAATAATAAGTAGTAAGAATCGTTGTAACAAACAATAAATAAGCATCAGATAATCTGAGCACAGATTGCCACATGCCAACGGCATCCCATCCATATAATGTATGAATATCGTTCCGAACAAATACTTGGGACAATGGAACAGTGAGCGTACTTACAATGGTCATTAACGAATAATGCAACAATTTAACCAACTGCGCTTTTTCAATGCGAAATGAAAATAAAGAGCGAAACCATTTTTCACGATAAACAAACCCATAGGCAATAAGAAAAGTAATTCCCTGAGATAAAACAAATGCTCCGAGCGCCCCTTTTAACTGATAATAGTTGGTAAAGAAAGCAATTAGAATCAAACTCACAATGCTGCTTAAAACATTAACACAAACCAATAGTTTTATTTTGCCTAACCCATTAATAATTGATGTGATGAATAGATAAATTGCAGTAAAAGCTTGTGCTATCAATAACCATTGCAGCAAATAGAGATAATCTGTTGCCCCTAAAAACATATGCGCAAGAGAAGTGCTAAAAAGAAGGGTGAGCCCGATTACCAGACAGGAACAAAAGAGCGTATAACAAAATGCTGTAGATAAGAATGAATAAAATTTTTCTGGCAAATTAGTATATTCCGCAACATATTTAATGACTCCTAATGTAACCCCGCCTCCAGCAACTACTGAAATCACATTAGCAATAGCCATAAACTGCCCCAATACACCAACCCCTTTTGGACCAGTATAAAGAGCCACTATTTTCAAGGACAAAACACCAATGAGAACTTTAATTAATGTAGAAGCACCTGATAAAATTGATGTCTGAACTAACTTACCTTTCATTTTACGATCTCTTGGAATCTATCATGCAGAATCTCCTGTCTTTCCTTTGTAAGGAAATCCTACTTTTAAACCCAGCTGTTTCCAGGGGAATTATCCAGCTTTTTTCTCCAAAACAACATCTCTTCAATAATTTCATCCCACGTTTTTAAATGGCGGGTAGAAATATTATCTTTTTTAATATGGAGCATCGTTCTTTGCAAATTTTCAACAGACAACGTCTCAAAACTCATTCCTTTTAATAACTCTCTATGAGGCCCTATGTCTGAAATATATGATTCCTCGGCAAGAAATACACCTTCTGATACGCCGTTAGAAGAGTTCTCAATGTGGGTAGTTGAAATGTAATATTTGGTCTTCAAAAGGCTATTGAGCACCTCTTCTCTTGGTACGAAGCCCTTGATGATAATATTCTTATTCGTTTTCAGACTCGCAGGAATAGACTTTTCATCACCAATGATTATCAACTTCAGTTCAGGGTTATTTTTTCTAAGGCTTTCATATACGTGGAACGAATCTTCTACCGCTTTATAGCGATAGGTGCCTATAACTGTCGCAATATTATCTCTTTCTTTTGGTTGTTCTTTTAAATTTAAAAATGATAACTCTTGATCACTCCCATTCATTGACAAAACCTTTCTTGATGAATATTTATCATCAATAAAGCTTAAAGAAAAATTTGATTCTGCAGAAATGACATCCGCATGTTCGAAATTTTTTTTAATTCGTGAACCAAGACAGGTAAATTTCAACTTGTCAGATAAAGATAAGGGAATATTACGGGTGCACAAAGGTAAAATATTGCTTAAATGAAACCAATTTATTTTTCCAAACTTATAATATATTGGAATACCATATGAATAATAAAATTCTGGCGTCCCTATGTCTTTTTGAAAATCGTTTAAATAAAAACAATCATTGAATAACCTTTGCAATTTGGATTGTTTTACAATGATGTACTGATTATTAGGAAATTGTTTTACCAAATACTGACAGAATGGATGAATAATAAAGTAAGCGCCCCCATTTTGGTTAAACCACTTTGCAAAAGCAACAAGCCTGTTGACCCCCCCACCAAGATAAGAGACCGAAAAATTAAAAAGGAACTTATTTTTTAGCATGCGCTAACCTTACTTAATAGTTGCTGTTCCAAGTATGAAAAAACCGAGATGTAATGATGTTTCCCAAGACATTTTTCCGCTAATTTAACATTGGCTATAGAAACGCTTATTTCATTGATATTATCTGCATAATCCACGTTCAATGAAATGCCTTTGCTTTGTAACGTTGCAATGAGTGTGCTTGTTGAAATACCTTGACCACTGGCAATATTTAAAACAGGAATACCCGTTACAGTTAATAATCGTTCATAAGCCCAAGCGATATCATCAACATGAATATAATCGCGTATGGCTTGTCCTTTATTAAATAATGTGATTCTTTTTTCTGAAAAGGAGGCATCGAGCACGCGAAAAATCATTGAAAATGTATCCTCTTGCCCACCGTATATATTGAAAATTCGCGCAAGGGTATATTCAATTTTATGCTTGTTACAATAAAATGAAATTAATTGTTCGCAAGCAAATTTTAAAGCACCATGCATATTCATAGGCGATGCGGGCATTGTTTCAAGGCAATTTTCATTAGAATTAGCGCCATAGACAGAACTACTGCTTGTATAAATTATTTTGTTAATTTTGGTTGCATGAGCACTAAGAATATCCAAAATAACAGCAAGATTCGCAATCGAATTCTTTACTATTGTTTCAGAATTTACTTTGAAAAGTTCTGTTGATTTTTGAAAACAATTTAAAATGACGTTACAACGATCCGTGCTGTTGATCAGATCAATTAATAATAATGGTGTCGCTACAATGTCTGCCGAAGAAAGCACCACACACTGAGTCTTGCCCAATTTTTTTAGTAACGCATTTGAAAGATTACCTCGTCCAATAAGGATTGTTTTCATTATCTTGCTCCGAAACCAGTAAATATAACTCTTATGGTTTTTAAAATAATTTGAATGTCCAATAAAAGCGATAAATTCTTCACATATTCCAGATCGTAAGATACTTTAATTTTTGTAGCATCTTCAGAATCCGCATACCCCATTTTAACTTGGGCATAACCAGTAATTCCGGGTTTAACGAGGTGTCTTACATTATAATCTGCAATAGTTTTAGTATATTTTTCAGCAAGCTGCATCGGTTCCGGCCTAGGACCAATTAAGCTCATGTTGCCTATTAATATATTTAAAAACTGAGGTAACTCATCGAGACGACGCTTGCGAATAATTTGGCCAAATTTAGTTACCCTGGGATCATTTTCTGAGGCATAAATTAGCTTTTGATTGTCATTACGCATCGTTCTAAATTTATACATTCTAAAGGCCTGATTGCCTCGCCCCATTCGGTCTTGTATAAAAAAAATAGGACGCCCCATAGTAATTAAAATAATAAAAGAAATAACGAAAAACACAGGACTTAATAGAATTAAGATGCACAAAGAAAAAACTCTTTCAAGAAATGAACGAATGAAAAGGTAAAACTTAGTGCGTCCTTTTAAGCGGTCCATATGTATAAAATCTCTTCACCTGGAAAATAGTGGGATAGGGTATACTGAGTAACTCCATAGTTCAAGTACGCATTTCCCTTAACATGCGCCTTTAGTTAATTCTGATGAGAAAAACTTTGTAATCATGCAATAAATAAAGAAATACACAATGAATTGCGCTCACTATGCCTAGAAAATTAAATAGTTTTATGTGTCCTTGATTATTATTGGCCAAAAGATAATGCTGTTGTATCTGTTTCTATTTTAATCGTTAGGGCTTGTTTTTTGCTGGTTTTATTTCTAGTATGTTGCCTGGTTAATTGAGCTCTATTTGGCTTTTTTTTATTAAATTTGGATAAGTGATTTAATGAGGATTTTATTAATTTCACAATATTTTTGGCCTGAGACATTTATTATCAATGAGTTAGTTGAAACTTTGACTCAGCAAGGCCATACAATAAAAGTATTAACGGGCAAACCCAATTATCCTAATGGAGAAATCTTTGCAGGGTATACAAAAAAAGGAATTGTTTCTGAAAGTTTTATACCCGGTGTCACCGTATTTAGAGCACCTCTCCGAAGCCGCGGTAAGGGTGGGGCAAAAAATCTTATTTTAAATTACTTGTCTTTTGTGATGAATGGATTGCGTTTTTTTCCTTCTGCGATAAAAGGCGAATCATATGATGTTGTTTTCGCTTTCGGTTTATCCCCCATCACATCCATAATTCCCGCCATTTTCCTGAAATGGCGTTTGAAGAGCCACCTTGCTGTATGGATTCAAGATTTATGGCCCGAGAGTTTAAAAGCCACCGGTTTTATTCGAAACCCATTTCTACTGTGGCTGGTTGGGCAATTGGTGCGCGCAATTTATTATTGTTCCGATACAATTCTAGCTCAGTCGCATGCATTCAAAGCACCTATTTCGCGCTATGCAAAAGAAAACAAAATAGTTTATTATCCTAACTCGTATAATGATTCCAATAGTGCAACAACGGATGTACCTCAAATACCAGAAAATCTGTTGAATGAATTGAACTCCAAATTTTGTGTTGTATTTGCAGGAAATTTGGGAATTGCTCAGTCCCTACCTACTTTAGTAGATGCAGCAGAGCAATTGCAAGACTTACCCGATTTTCGTTTGGTTTTTGTAGGTAGCGGCAGTATGTCTGAATGGCTCAGCCAGCAAAAAAAGGAAAAAAAGCTAGATAATATTATCATAGCAGGGAGATTTCCTGCCCTGGAAATGCCGCATATATTGAGTCGTGCAGCAGCATTGCTTGTAAGTTTAAAAAAAGATGAAATCTTTTCTTATACTATCCCAAGTAAAATTCAGGCTTATCTGGCAGCAGGAAAGCCAATTATTGCTGCTCTGGATGGGGAAGCTGCGCGTGTTGTTGAAAGAGCAGAAGCCGGTTTGACTTGTCCTTCTGAAGATTCCCAAGGGCTTGCTCAATGTATTCGGACGATTTATAAGCTGAGTCCTATAGAGCGCAATAAAATGGGAGCATCAGGGAGAGCTTATTTTCTCGAGAACTTTAACATGCCGACTCAAGCAAACAAGTTAATTGAGATTTTAAATGAGAGGATAAAATCAGCAAAATGATGAACAAAAAGATTTTAGTTTTAGGCAGTACAGGAATGCTGGGAAATGCTGTATTTAGATTTTTAAGTACTAATCAACAGTTTCAGGTATTCGCAACAATGCGTCATACTCAAGATAAACGATTTTTTGAAACCGAATTACACGATCACATAATAACTAATGTGGATGTGCTTAATAATGATGCATTGATGGATGTATTTGCGGAAGTTAATCCTGATATTGTCATTAATTGCATTGGCTTAATTAAACAACACGCCATTGCAAAAGATCCTTTAATAACGCTGCCTATTAATGCGATATTGCCGCATCGTCTTGTTAAATTATGCACTTTATCCGCTGCGCGTTTAATCCATATAAGTACTGATTGTGTTTTCTCTGGACGAAAGGGAATGTATAAAGAAACCGATTTGTCTGATGCTGAAGATTTATATGGAAAATCTAAATTTATAGGCGAGTTAAATGATTTGACGAATGCCGTGACTCTTAGAACATCAATAATTGGCCATGAATTAAATAGTAATTACGCATTAATTGATTGGTTTTTATCACAACAAGGAAGTATTAAAGGATATAAAAAGGCAATTTTTTCCGGTTTACCAACAATCGAGTTAGCTCGAGTAATTGCCGAGTTTGTTATTCCTAATGATAACCTTTCAGGTTTATACCATGTATCAGCAGATCCAATTGACAAATTTAGCTTACTTAAATTGGTAGCAGAGACCTATGGCAAAGTAATTGATATCATTCCTGATGAGCAGTTATGTATTGATCGCTCACTTGATTCAACGCGCTTTAAAGAGGCAAGCGGCTATATTCCTCCTTCTTGGCCGGATTTAATTTTGAAAATGAAGGCTTTTAACCGTTTCAATTTGGATACCAAATCTCATGTTTGACAATAAAATATTAATGATTACCGGGGGAACAGGTTCGTTTGGGCATACAGTGCTAAAACGTTTCCTGGATACTAATGTAAAAGAAATTCGCGTTTTTAGCCGCGATGAAAAAAAACAAGAAGATATGCGTATTGCTTTAGCCAACGATAAAGTCAAATTTTATCTTGGTGATGTACGCGATTACGAAAGTTTACAACATGCGACAGCAGGAGTAGATTATATATTTCATGCCGCAGCATTAAAACAGGTTCCTTCTTGTGAATTTTACCCCATGGAAGCAGTTAAAACGAATGTCATTGGCACCGAGAATGTTCTAAATTCAGCGATTGCAAATGGGATAAAACGCGTGGTAGTTTTGAGCACAGATAAAGCAGTATATCCAATTAATGCAATGGGAATGTCTAAGGCAATTGCAGAAAAAATTATGATTGCGAAATCGCGAATGATACCTGACTCAGGCCCACTCATTTGTGCTACCCGCTATGGTAATGTTATGGCGTCCCGAGGCTCTGTCATTCCTCTTTTTATTAATCAGATAAAATCCAGAGAACCGTTAACCATCACCGATGCAAATATGACGCGTTTTCTGATGTCACTCGAAGACTCTGTAGATTTAGTATTGTATGCCTTTCAATATGCGCAACAAGGCGATATTTTTGTACAAAAATCACCCGCTTCCACAATTGGCGATCTTGCTCAGGCTTTAAAAGAATTATTTAATTACGATAAGCCAATAAAGATTATTGGTACACGTCATGGTGAAAAACTTTATGAATCATTAGTGTCACGCGAAGAAATGGCCAAAGCAGAAGATTTGCAGCGCTATTATCGCATCCCTGCTGATAATCGCGATTTGAATTACAAAAAATACTTTGTTGAAGGTGAAGAGCATATTTCTGAGTCAGATGATTACACGTCTCATAATACTGAGAGACTGGATGTAGCAGGTATAAAGAAACTGCTTTTACAACTAGATTATGTTAGGAATGAACTCCAATGATAAAGGTAATGAGTATAGTAGGTACAAGACCTGAATTAATCAAAATGAGCCGGGTTATTGCAGAATTAGACAATCAAGTTCATCATGTGTTAGTTCACTCAGGCCAGAATTATGATTATGAATTAAATCAAATATTTTTTGATGATCTTGAAATACGTAAGCCAGATTATTTCCTTGGCGTTACTGGTGAAACTGCAGCAAAAGCAATTGCTGATGTAATATCCAAAGCAGATGATGTGTTAGCAGCGGAAAATCCAGATGCTGTATTGTTTTATGGGGACACCAATACCTGCTTGGCAGTAATTGCTGCCAAACGAAAAAAAATACCCGTCTTTCATATGGAAGCAGGTAATCGTTGTTTTGATCAGCGAGTTCCCGAGGAATTAAATCGAAAAGTTCTTGACCATTTAAGTGATATAAATATGGTCTTGACCGAACATGCTCGTCGTTATCTGATTTCCGAAGGCATCAGGCCAGAAACCATCATTAAAACAGGCTCTCATATGCAAGAAGTATTAGAGCATTATAAGCCCAAAATTCTGGCTTCTGATGTTTTGGTTCGTGAGCATTTAACAGAAAATAAATATTTTATTGTGAGCGCACACCGAGAAGAAAATGTTGATACTCCTGAAAACTTACATGATCTTCTTGAAACCCTAAGAGCACTTGCTGAAACCTATAGATACCCAATTATTGTTTCTACCCATCCGCGCACACAGAAACGCTTAGAAGCTTTTAGTGACTATAAGGATCATGAATTAATTCGTTTTGTTAAACCCTTTGGCTTTCTTGATTACATTAAGCTACAAATGAATGCTTTTTGTATCCTTTCAGATAGCGGTACAATTACTGAGGAATCCTCCATCTTGAATTTACCCGCCGTAATGATTCGTTATGCGCATGAACGACCCGAAGGAATGGATGTTGGTACATTGATTATGAGTGGATTAAAAAAAGACAAGGTCTTAGATGCAGTACATGTCGTCACCAGTCAAAGTGATTCCACACAGCGCATCATACCTGTAGTTTCTGATTATCAGGATAGAGGAGCGGTATCAAAGCAGGTAGTCAGGATTGTTCTGAGCTATATTGATTACATCAATCGTACCGTATGGTCTAAATATTAGGAGCTATGCTGTATACATCAAAAAATAAAATTAAAGATTTATAATGGGTTTGATGTTACTATTGCGTTATTTTATTAAGATTTATTAAAGGTGCATAGTATGCAATTTATTTTAGCATTCTCATTTTTCATCTGGTTTACTGATGCCTATGCATATTTAGATCCAGGGACAGGTAGTTTATTTATTCAGTCAACTATCGCTGCGATTGCTGGCGGGATTTTTATACTAAAAACATATTGGCATAAGCTGAAGGCAAAGTTATTTTCAAAAAGGGAAAAAGCTAAAGATGCAAACGATGGTGAATAATTGCAGTGCGCAGGTTTATAAAAAAAATGCCCATAAATCATCCTTTCGCGATCCTGGCAATCAGGTTTATAAAATAAACCATGAGATTTATCGCCAAATTAATCAGTCAGGGTACTCTGATTACCAACAATTAATGCAATCAGGACTTTATGATAAACTTCAGTCATTGAACTATCTTATCCCCCACCGTGAAGTTTCAATTGATTTTGCATTAGATGAGCGCGCATTAGTTGTTCTAAAACCAGATAAAGTTGCATTCATTTCTTATTGTTATGAATGGTCTTTTTCACAGTTTAAAGATACTGCATTGTTGACGCTTGCAGTTGCAAAACTTGCCATTCAATATGGGATGATTCTAAAGGATGCGAGTGCTTATAATATTCAGTTTCATCAGGGTAAGCCTATTTTCATTGATACAGGCTCTTTTACAATCTATGAGGAAGGAACACCTTGGAGCGCCTACAACCAATTTTGTAAGCATTTTTTAGCTCCCTTGCTGCTCATGGCAAAAGTAGATATTCGCCTTGGTATCTCGATGAAACAGTATATTGATGGCATACCACTTGATTTTGCTAGCCAGATGTTGCCTTTTAAAAGTAAATTGTCTCCTTCTATATTTGCTCATATCCATGCGCATGCAAAATTACAGCAGAAATATGGCGATATCAATACTGTTAAAATTAACAAACGTAAAATAACTAAATTAGGTCTCTTAGGATTATTAGACAATCTGAACTCATTAATAAAAAAATTAGAATGGTCCCCTATTAAAACAGAATGGGGAGACTACTATAATCAGACGAATTATTCTGATGCTGCAACGAAGCACAAGGCTGAAATTATCAAACAGTTTATTGCGGAAACTCAGGCAAAATTAGTTTGGGATATGGGCGGCAATAATGGTTTTTACAGCCGAATCATCTCGAGTCTTGGAGCCCAAGCTATATGTTTCGATATCGACCCTGTAGCAGTGGAAACGAATTATCAAAAAGTAAAAAAAGATAAAAGCGGACTTATCTTACCTCTCCTGCAAGATTTAACCAACCCAAGCCCTGCATTAGGCTGGGAACAAAATGAGCGCTGTGGTTTACAAGAAAGGGCAAATGCTGATTTAGTGATGGCATTGGCTCTGATACATCACCTGGCAATATCCAATAATGTTCCTTTAGAGCGTATTGCAGAATATTTTTCTAATTTAGGTGAATATTTAATTATTGAGTTTGTCCCTAAAGAAGATTCGCAAGTACATCGTCTTTTAGCGAGTAGAGAAGACATTTTTCCACAATATGAGATGAGCTCGTTTAAAAAATATTTTTCCCGCTATTACCATATCTTGGAAGAATGTCCTGTTTTAGAAACTTGCCGAACAATTTTTTTAATGAAAAAGATAAAATAAGTAACTCACGAGACTATTGCGAGAATGTAGCCACAGTTATCTATTTAAATCTGAAAAGGGCTGTCACAGCTTATTTACTACCTTTAAGAAAAGTGCCTTTAAGATATGAATAAGTAATGGCTTATTTTTCTGAGCATAGATCTATTGTCTTTGCATAGAATATGATCTTTTAACTTTCTTTAAAGCAACGTTGAATTGCTTAAAAAATGCTCCCTGCATCCCTGGCAGTTCAATAAACTTATACGTACATGAGGCGATAGGAATAAGAAGCCCTATTATTAGAAAACTTACTAAAAATTTAACGATAAGATCAGAATATAAGATATTAGGATACACTGCATTATTAACCAGTTTTAATACTAAATATTGCATTAAATAAATACTATAGCTAATTTGTCCTAGAGCTACTAAGGGCTTGGATTGTAGTAGTTTGGGCTTTCCTAAAACAATACAAATAAAGAGGGAACTTGTTAAAAGGAAATGCTTGTAATTATAAACTTCCGGAGTAAAAATTGAGCCTATTAACAGCGGCAATGAAAACCAAGAGAAAAATCTTGATAATCGGATGTTAACAGAGAAATTAGGAAAATAATGTACTATTAAAGCAGCGATACTACCTCCCATAAAAAACGGCCAAACAACTTTAGAAGAACTGTAAATGTAAAAATCACGCACAGCCAAAATAATTACAATAATTAATATGGCAATTCTTTTATTAGTCGAATATAAAGATATATAGTATAAGACAGGTAAAACTAAATAAAATCTCCACTCATAGCTTAATGACCATGCAATACCAATTAACTCCATTGCATTATATTTTTGAAAAACGAGGAGATCATAATTAGGTAAGTATAAATCGGTATTATGACCAATGAAACCGAAACTTAGGACATTAATACATCGTATAAAAGTATCCCAGATAAATACAGGAGTTCCCATATAATGCAAACTTAATAAAATGGTGCATAGGGATAAGAAGATATAAAGAGGCACAATTCTAAGAATACGTTTTTTATAAAAATCTGTGGGATTAATTCCGCTTTGAAGCGCCTTTTTAGTAAATAAATAGGCAGTCAGAGCAAAAAATATTTGAACACCAAGTCCTCCTATTCGGTTGCCTGTGAGAGGAATGCCAGGAATTTGCAAGTAAGATAATAAAAATTGATTGACATGACAGGCCACTACAGCCAAAGCAGCCAATCCTCTTAATCCCTCCAGCGCTTGTTCATTATTGCGACCCGTATCAACAATATGAAATAAAGATCTCCAAGGAAGTACGCTAAGGAATGCAATAAGAAAAAAAATCATAAAAAAGAATACTTGGACTATGACGTGAAACATAACTTATCCAATAAATTGTAAGACATTATAATATCCGTAGTCACCGCCACTATTTATATAAATCTGGTGTCAAATTACAGAAAATAAATTTGTACATAATTAAAAGGGCCTTCTATTATGCATGGGTTGGCCTTATTTTACTATAAGCTTGAGTAGACAAAGTATGCTAATTAATTTTGCAATGGGGGCAAATGGGGTCAACAGTCTCAGCAAAGCAAGTTCATATTTCACACAACACAGTTGTTACCGAATATGTTAAGATACCCCCTCGTTTTTAATTTGCTGTTTAAATTAAGTGCATTATTTTTTTGGCCGAAATAGGACAAGGCTGGAACATAGAAATGAAACACTTTTATCCTAATGAGAAAAATAAATGTTAGACACCTTATATAAAAACTGGCGCTATTTATTCATAACTGCTTTCTTTTTAACAGCATTACTTACCGCATTTTTAGCGGATAATAGTATAAATATACTAAGCCCCGAAGCATTATTTAGTTATCTCATATTAATGCTATTAAGCCTTATACCTGGATGCATCATGGTTTTTGCTAGTGTGCACATCCGAATTTTAACCGCAACGTTTCTAGTACTTTTGTTTATAATAAGTCAAATAAAAAGTTTTCCTGTTTTACCTTATGGATTAAAATACCGTTATGTAATACTTTTGGCTGCAATTTTTATTGCATGCATTTTCTATTACTTACGTCATTATTTAGACAAACTATTGTTTGTCTTTTTTGGAACACTATGGGTAGGAAGCTTTTTCATTTCCAAACATCCTTTATTAACAGTACAAAATTTTAATCAAACAAAAAATCATACAAATTTGAATCTTCCTCCTTATATTGAAGTTGTTTTAGATGAGCATATTGGCCTGGAGGGAATATCTCCCAAAGACGATCAGAATAATCTTGCTTCTGTGTTAAAGGATAAATACATCAATCTAGGTTTTAGAGTGTATGGTAAAGCTTATAGCCGAGACTTTCGCTCTCTCGCTTCGTTTGCAAGTTTTTTAAACTTCAAACCTATTGATAACTTAAAAGATTATATTTTACATAACTATGAAGAAGATAGACATATTCTTACCCAAAATGCGCTTTTTGAAACTCTTTCAAACAAGGGATATGATATCAACATTATACAAAGCTCCTACTTAGATCTGTGTGCAAAAAATAAAAACTTTAATTTGGTGAAATGTATAACTTATAAACATACTGCTCCTGTACCTGTAAATCCTGTGCTTAGCTCTAGCACAAAGTCTATTGCAATATTGGAACAAGTATTTTCTAAATTACGATTTAATTTTTCCAAAATTAAGAAAAGTAAAATCTGGTCTATGCTTCATTTACCTCAATCGGAAAATCAAAGTATATTGACTCCATCTACAGCCACTTACCAAGCGTTTAACGAGGTTGAGAAATTAGCAAAAACGGTACAAGTCAATAATGCCTATTTTATTCACTTACTCTTGCCACATGCTCCTTATGTATTTAATAAAAATTGTGAATATATTGGTGAAAGTCAAAACAAGACTAAGGCATATTTTGAGCAACTGGAGTGCACACACAAATTAATTGGCGCATTTTTAAAGACATTGGAGACAAATCAAAATACTAAAAATAGTATTATTGTCATCCACGGAGATCATGGTTCTAGAATAGAAGAACCGGACATCAGGTTAAACTATAAATTCACACCTGAGAATATTATCAAGAATTATAGTGCTTTTTTTGTGGTAAAAAACTCTTTTAATGAGCCAGGTTATGATCTGGCAGCTTTACCATTAGATTTTTTATTAAAAAACATTTTTACTAAAATAGAACGACCAACTCCTGATAGCATAAAAAAGACTATATATTTGCGCAGTGGAAAAGATTTTGATCTAGGAAAAAGAATAATGCCTAATTTTTCAAATGGAATTGTTTTGACTCAAAGTATAAAGAAAGCGTAGCGTCCTATACATTATATTGTTGAGCGCATTAAATTGATTGAATGAGAGTGCCATTAAATAAAAAAGCCAAAAGAATATGGGCAAAAGTTTAAATCATCGACTTATAAGCGTAACTAAATGTTTCGTGTCACAATATTTAAACATGCTTACTGCCCCTGCAACCGCAAAAAGTATTGGAATAAAAAAGCTAAAATTGATCCCAGTAAATTCAATGATTAAAACTATTGCTGTGATGGGCATTTTTTGAGCGGCAGCAAGAAATGCTGCTCCTCCAATAACAGCAAAAGCCGATATAGATATAGGAACACCTGGCAGCAAATAACTCCAAAGAATGCCTAAAACGACAGCCATTAAAGCGCCGTTTGCCAGAGAAGGAGTCAAAAGCCCTCCAGAAGCACCAGCTTGTACACTGGTACAGACAATTAAAATTCTAAGTATTAGGACAGCTACGGCAATTCCAAGTCCTAATATATTCCCATCAAATCCTAATTGCGCTGCAGAGCGCCCATTTCCTATTATCTCCGGGAAATAGATAGCTAATAAACCGATAATGAAAAAATTAAATAAACACGATACAATTATTTTCCAATTTCGCGGCGCTCGGCTTTGAGCTCTATTCGTAATCACTTTAAACCAATAAGCAGAAAAACCAAAAATGGGACCAGAAAGAATAGCCCAAATGACTATAGAGGGATCGAGTCTTAAATTAGGGATATGATATAATGATTGATTACCAAGGCCAATCCAGGAGATAACCACTGCTATAGCGGAAGTAGTAATCGCAGGGATTACTGCAAACCAGTGAAAAGAGCTTAAGAGAACTTCTAAAGTAAACATAGCACCACCAAAAGGAACATTATAGACTGCAGCCAATCCTGCTCCAGCAGCACACGCTACAAGTATTTGACTCTCTTTAGGATGCAGCTTCATTTTATTAGTCAACCAACATGCAAAAGTAGCGCCAAACTCACGAGGAGCGACTTCTCGTCCCATAGGAGAACCCAAGGCAACAGTAATAATTTGGAGTAGTACATGAACTAAAGTAGTTTTTATTGGCATGTACGGCCTGGGTGATTTAATTGCATTAGCAATACTAACTAAAGGACTACCATAACGAAAAACCGCCCACCAACCAAAACCGGCAATGAGGCCGCACAAAAGAAGAGCTACTACTCTTCTTGGTGCAGTCGAACCAGTGACAACTTCAAGAAAATGCTCGTCTGCCAGAATAGGAAATACTGTATGTTCATAGGCTAAGTGCTGAATAAAATGCAACAATATGGCTAAAAACATCCCTCCAAAACCAGAAACAATCCCAATAAAAATTGTGGCAATAAAAAGAAGATGCCATCGGGATGTTAAATGTTTGGTCATGAACTACTCCTTAAGTTATCTATTCATCACAAATTCAAAATCCTGGTGAAAAAACAGATTTGAGCTCAGGTTAGGTGAAAAATATGCTGAAAAAGCGCAGCATAGATGGCTATGTGAGCAATTTTCAGCATATTTTTCGCTCAAGATGAGCCGAATATGGCTTTTCGGTGAACTGTGCTGAATAGTTACCTCCTTAATTCATAACGGGATCTGATCGTTTAACTTTCCTGCAACTTGCAATTGATGAGCAACAATACGCGTTAGATAGTCAAATTCAATATTAACCTTTTGTCCAGGTTTTAAAAAGTTCAGGGTAGTATTCAGTAATGTGTGTGGAACAAGCATTAATTTAATGCTTTGATTCACAACTGAATTAATCGTTAAGCTGACCCCTTCAACAGTAATACTACCTTTAGGTATTAAATACAATATCGCGTTTGCATCAAAGCCGCTTAACTCAACTTCAACAAATTCATTAATGTGGTTTATGGAATGAATTTGTGCAATCGCATCGACATGCCCGCTTACGTAATGACCACCAAAACGCGTCGATGCAAGCATGGCCCGTTCTAAATTCACTTCATCACCGGCTCTTAGCTCTCCCAAAGTAGTCCTACTCAATGTTTCAGGAGAAACATCAAAACCCAATTTTGTGTCTTCAGAAGGCAATAAAGTTAAACATACTCCGTTTACAGCAATACTTTCACCTATTTGTAATTGTTCAAAAGCAGATGAAATAACTAACCGATGCGCACCATCATGGTTACTATTGCTAATCACGGTGCCTTTTTTTTCAATAATTCCGGTAAACATGCTTTCTCTTATTCCTGACTCAAATGTGTTCGTCTCTCATGCATGGTTTCCACACTATTAATCACTGTTTGCCGACAAATTTCTTGCATGACAGGAATCTCTTTCAGAGGGGTACCTTCATGAATGGTATAAGCAATTAGAAAACTATCGCGCCACATTTTCTCATTTCGTTTTTCCTTGGCTTTCATCCATAGAGAAACCCATAAGAAATGAAATTGCCATTTATCACGATGCAATTCCATTTCTTCGGAAAATACAGCGTCCATGGCGTCTTCCATACGACAGACTCTAATCCCGTCGACAAAACTGCTGTTATGGTTGACTATCTTATCAATTAAAGGATTCTCCAAATACCAGGATTCAGTAAATGATTTGGTTTTGAGCCAAGATTTTGAACGGCGCAAGGATTCAGAAATCGCTTCTTGCGTAAATGGGGTAACTTGTATGCTTAGTTGTTCAAAGAGATAATCGATATCCAGCTTTATAGGTCGCAAACGTACGCCCAGTAGCTCCTGGATTTCTAAAAACTGGACATTAGGAATCTCACCCTTCTCTATGGTAACCGCCAAGAAATGTTCTACCATCATCGTAAAATAAGATAGACTCACCTCACGCAAGGTCACATTTTCATCAAAAGCCTGAGTATAATAATTCTTCACATCCTTTGCTGAAACTGAAGGAGTTATCCATGCATCTTTAAGACCTAACTCATACTTTAATAACAAACCACAAAGTCTATTTTTCCTGTGTTTACGCACATGAAGAAAAATGCCTTGCGAGCCCGTACCATCTACTTCTGTCGCGCGAATGGTTGCTTTAGCTGCTTCAGGTTCTGGCGCAAACACAACGCCTCGCTTGCGTTGAATTTTTATCCATGAATCAAACAATTCATGATAATGCTTTGGATACCAATATTTGATTGTCTGCAACCGTGAAAGGGATATAGAAGAAAGCGTCACTAAACTTATAATTTGATCCAACGTGTGAACAGCAACTTCGCGAACCTCTGCTTTGGGATGCAATAAAATAAGTAAGGCGATATCAGCACCTTCTTCAATGTTGTACAAATCAGCCATTAGATCGACAAAAAAATCCGCCGGCATGGCATAACTTTGAGCGAAAAAGTTTTCGGCGATTTCAAAAACATTAAGATCAGATAATTCATGAATTAAATCACGAATCGCATCTAAATGTGAGACAGGTTCGCCTTCAGGAAGCAGCTCCTCTTCATCGCTGGCAAGTTCGTAATAGGCATTTTTTAGATCTTCGGTCAATTCGACATGTGATTCATAAAAGGAATTTAATACAGGCAGCCAAAAACTCAGTGTATGTTTGCGCAAGTTGATCATTGCGGCTAAGTGATCCATCAATTGGACTAATGTTTTTGCAGTAATTTTATTGTTGGATTCTGCCGCACCTTGCAATTGAGCAACACAAATATCTAAAGCAAAAACACAAGCAGAATAAACTGAAAGACCTTCATCCAGATTTTCTTCTAAGTTATTGATGATATCAATTAATTTAAAAGCAAGTTCAGGTTGTTGGAAAAATAAAGTATATAACTGGGGATCTGGCTCCGCATTTTGTTCAATCAGGGTAGCCATTTCAGTAAGTAAGCGGTACAGCTCTGACGAATTACTGGTCATATTTTTTTAGGCACCTGTCTTGGCCTGCGTTCTTCATCAATGGCAACAAAAACAAAAACGCCTTCAGTAACTTGATACGCGTCATTTTGAGTAGCAGGATGCGCCCATACTTCAACACTGAATGTCATAGAGGTGTTACCTTGTTTTAGTAAGGTGACATAACAACTAACAAGATCACCTACATGGACTGCTTTTAAAAAACTCATGGAGTGTATGGCCACTGTGGCTACTCGTCCCATTGCTAATCTTTTTGCCAATATTCCTGTGGCCAAATCCATTTGCGACACGATCCATCCACCAAATATATCACCATTGGCATTGGTATCTGCCGGCATTGCTAAAGTCTGGATAGCAAGCTCTCCCTTTGGAGTATTGCTCATGATTCACCATCGTATTTTAGTCTTTGTTCTCTATGTAGCCTGGGTACAGCAAAGCGGAACCCGGGGATTGAGAAATTTATTCATATCCGGAAACCCGGGTTCCGCTTTGCTGCACCCAGGCTACAATACTCAATGCTATGTTAAAAATTTTTAATTACGCTTTAACTTAGCTAATGCATCTGCCATTGCTGTATTAAATACCGTTTTTTTAACCGGCTCCACTTTTTTAGCCTCAGGTTTTTTCCTATGCTCCGTTTTTTTAACCTGAGGAGGCTTTTTCATTTCAGATGTTTTTGCTGGTTTTTTTATTGGTTGACTCACAGGTTCGTCTTCTAATTTCATGCTTAAACCAATGCGCTTTCTTTCCTTATCCACCTCAATAACCTTGACCGTCACAATGTCACCGGCTTTTACTATCGTACGTGGATCAGAAATAAATTTGTTCGTCATTGCTGAAATATGAACCAGCCCATCCTGATGCACCCCAATATCCACAAAAGCACCAAAATTAGTCACATTACTGACAACACCTTCAAGGATCATTCCTTCATGTAAATGTTCGATGTCTTCAACACCTTCTTTAAACTGTGCTGTTTTGAACTCTGGCCTAGGATCACGGCCTGGTTTTTCCAATTCACGCAACACATCTCTTATAGTAGGCAAACCAAATTGATCATCAATAAAGGCTTCTGCATTCACACTATGTAATATTTCTTTATTGCCGATCAGGTTCTTAATATCAATTTTCTTGTCTGCAATAATTTTTTCCACTAAAGGATAAGCTTCCGGATGAACACAAGATGCATCCAGTGGATTGTCTCCATTCATAATACGTAAAAAACCTGCTGCTTGTTGAAACGCTTTTTCACCCATACGATTTACGTTTTTTAATTCCATCCGGTTTTTAAACGCACCATGCTCATCGCGATAAAGCACAATATTTTTGGCCAGAGCTTCATTAAGACCAGAAATATGTGATAACAACGCGGCTGAAGCGGTATTGACATCAACACCTACAGCGTTCACGCAATCTTCTACAACGCCATCAAGACAACGAGCTAAGCGAGCTTGATTCACATCATGCTGGTATTGTCCTACCCCGATGGATTTGGCTTCGATTTTGACTAATTCGGCAAGCGGATCTTGAAGACGACGGGCGATAGAAACAGCTCCCCTTAAAGTGACGTCCAAATCAGGGAATTCCTGAGAGGCAATTTCTGAAGCGGAATAAACCGATGCACCTGCTTCACTTACAATAACTTTTGTCAGTTTTAAATCAGGATACATTTTTATCAAATCAGTAACCAAGCGCTCTGTTTCACGAGAACCTGTTCCATTACCAATACTGATTAAATTGACCTGATATTTTGCTGCCAATTTAGCCAAATCAGTAATTGCTTGATGCCATTCATTTTGTGGAGCCAGTGGGAAAATAACAGTGTAATCCAGCAACTTGCCTGTTGCATCAACCACCACCACTTTAACTCCGGTTCTAATTCCAGGATCAAGTCCAATAGTAATTTGTGGGCCTGCAGGTGCGGCCAGTAATAAGTCGCGTAAATTTCTGGAAAATACTTTTATTGCTTCTTCGTCGGCCATTTCGCGTAAGCGAGTCAGTAACTCCAGCTCCAACTTAGTAAATAATTTTATTTTCCAGGTCAGACGTATTGTTTCAAGTAACCAGCTGTCTGCTTTTCTTTGCTTATCCACAATATTGAAATGAGCAGCTAATTTATTTTCACCATAGGATAAATCATGCTCAGGTAAAGTAAGGCTCACTTGCAAAACACTTTCTCGCCGTCCACGGAACAAAGCCAAAGCACGATGTGAAGGAATTTTCTTAATTGCTTCAGAATAATCAAAGTAATCGGAAAACTTATTCACGGCTTCTTTTTTCTTGGAGCTGCCTGTTGATTTGACAATACCATGCTGCCACAAATATTCCCGTAGTTCATTAATCAAATCCGCATCCTCAGCAAAATGCTCCATTAATATATGGCGCGCACCTTCTAAGGCTGCTTTTGCATCCTCAATACCGGCCTCAGGATTAATAAATTGCACCGCTTGTTCTTCAGGATCCAGCTCAGGGTTGTTCCATAAAGCCTGCGCTAATGGATCTAAGCCTGCTTCTATGGCAATTTGCGCCTTTGTACGACGCTTTGGTCTGAAGGGCAAATATAAATCCTCAAGACGAGTTTTGGTGTCTGCTGCTAAAATACTCTTTTCAAGTTCTGGAGTTAGTTTCTCTTGCTCTCGGATAGACTGCAAAACTACAGCGCGACGTTCATCCAGTTCACGCAAATAAAGCACGCGCTCATCAATAAAACGTAATTTTATATCATCTAGTCCTTCAGTAGCTTCCTTGCGGTAACGAGCAATGAAAGGAATTGTTGCCCCTTCATTGAGCAGACGAATGGCTGCTTCTACCTGCGCTGGTTTAACTTTAATCTCTTGCGCAATAATTGCAGCTAATCTCAACATCTCTTGAGTCATTTACATCCCCGTAAAACATAAATATATAACAATGGATTACCTCATCCCTAAACCTTACTGGAATTGAACCCTGGGTGAAGGCATTGCCGTAGCCCAGGAATAGAGCATATCGTTGAACCCGTGGATGCTTCTTCCCAGGGTTACACATTTTTATACTGAAATCGCTCCACTTCTGTATCAGATGAAGGGTGAGTCGTTAAAAAAATCGCCACATTATTACTCAACAGTCACTGATTTTGCAAGATTACGTGGCTGATCAACATCTGTACCTTTTACAACCGCAACATGATAAGCCAGTAATTGTAAAGGAATCGTGTAAATGATTGGAGCAACCCATAAACCACAGTAAGGGACCTTAATCAAACGTGCCCCATTTGCACGCCAACTTTGGGTATCGTCAACAAAAACAAATAACTGCCCCCCTCGTGCACTGACTTCATGTAAATTAGATTTTAATTTATCCAATAACTCATCGTTAGGAGCAACAGCAACAACAGGCATATTTTCATCAACCAAGGCCAAAGGACCATGTTTCAGCTCCCCAGAAGGATATGCTTCAGCATGAATATAGGAAATTTCCTTTAATTTCAAAGCACCTTCTAGAGCCACCGGGTATTGTACGCCGCGCCCTAAAAATAAAGCATGTGCTTTATTAACAAAAAGGGATGCAAGGTCTTCGATTTCCTCGTTCATCTTTAATGCGCGTTCACAGCATGCAGGAAGCTCTTGTAATTGCTTTAACACTTCATTTGCCCGATTATCATGGCAAAGCGCTGCAGCTAACATTAAAAAAGCAGCCAGTTGCGTAGTAAATGCCTTAGTAGATGCCACGCCAATTTCTACGCCAGCACGTGTTAAAAAGACACAATCCGCTTCTCTGACCAAAGTACTTGTTGCCACATTACAAATAGCCAAACTAGCCAAATACTCCATATCTTTTGCTTTTTGCAAGGCAGCAAGAGTATCTGCGGTCTCACCTGATTGGGAAACGGTGATAAATAAAGTATCTTTGGGTACAACTACATCGCGATAACGATACTCACTCGCAATTTCAACCTGCGTCGGCAATCCAGCCAATGATTCTAGCCAATATTTAGCAATCATTCCGGCGTGATAACTGGTGCCGCAAGCAACAATGTGAATTTGCTTTACCAAAGGAAATATTTGAGAGGCACGCTCTCCAAAACTGGATTTAAGTACCTCAAGGCTATTCACACGACCTTCCAAGGTATCAGTCAGCACTTTAGATTGTTCAAACACTTCCTTGAGCATGAAATGTCGATAAGGGCCTTTACTCACGGTTTCAGCATCGCTCGTTAAAGGATGAAGCGGGCGCTCAACAAATGATTTGGATGAATCATAAATTGCTACACTTTTTGAGGTAATACAAGCGCTGTCACCCTCTTCTAAATAAATCACTGATTGTGCAAAAGATTTTAATGCCAATCCATCAGAAGCGATAAAATTCTCGCCTATACCCAAGCCTAGAACTAAAGGACTACCTTTACGAACAGCAACAAGTTCCATTGGTCTTTGTTGATGGATAACGCCTAAAGCAAACGCACCATCCATTTTTGCAGCTGCGGTTTGTACTGCTTCAAGCAAGTTTTCACTCTGAAGATAATAGTAATGAATTAAATGGGCAGCTACTTCAGTATCTGTTTCAGAGGTAAATTGATACCCTTGCATTACTAACTCATGGCGCAAAGTATCATGATTTTCAATAATCCCATTATGCACCAATGCAATTTGCCCATGGGATATGTGCGGATGTGCATTTTGTTCTGAAGGCCTACCGTGCGTTGCCCATCTGGTATGCGCAATGCCTGTATTTCCAGCAATAGCTGTTTCTTGCATAGCATCCGCTAAATTTTGTACCTTCCCCTGAATTCGCACACGTTGTAACAGTTCGTCATTATCGATTACGGCAATACCAGCAGAATCATAACCTCTATATTCCAAACGACGTAACCCTTCCAGTAAAATTTTACTGATATCCCTTTCAGACACAGCTCCAATAATCCCACACATACTATGCTCCTCGTTTCAACAACCGCATATGAACGATATATCAATAAAAAAAGGGCAATTATGCCATAAACATTTATAAATCACTAACATGTTCCGTATCGTGAGCTAAGAGGATGATACCGCAAATTGTTCCTCTAAAATTAAATGCCAAGAGAAAGGTGCAGATATAATTGAGAGTTCTGCAAAAAGAAAACCCGGGCTACGGCAGCGCTTTCACCCAGGCGATACTGGAAAAACTCTTAGCTACTCACAATTCTATTTACTCTATAGGATTTTGACACGTTACATCATATCCATGATATTTCATAGCCTTGCATACTTCAAAAGCAAGCAATCCATGGGCACGTGTACTTGGATGAATTTCATCCCAGAATAAATAACTCTCCGGAGTATCACATACTTGATAGTTCTTGTCTCCTGCAGCAAAGCTTGCATCCCTATATTGAAGCACTTGTGCATAACGTAATACGTAGTTGTTAGCAAAAGGCGAACTACGGAATGCATCATACATAGGAAGTTTCACATCAATACACGCTTCTGTAGTGTTAGTAAATCCATAAGTTTCCGGATTTTTTAAAGCACGTTCGAAATAATCGCTCATGTCGATATAGAGAAAATTTGCATCAGGGTAAATTTTTGCCCATTCCTGCATACGATTTCGAAGCCTGTCGTTGTGCATATCAATAGCATTATTCAAAACCTCTCTATCAGTGGTTTGCACTACGCGAGGTGTGTCGCCTATATGAGGCAGTCCCATGATTACAAAGCGACGAGCGCCAGCTTGCATTAATTTCATCACAGCAGAACCCGCACCGGATAAAACATTATCAACATAAGTACTCATTACTTCCGTGTTGTAATTATCTTCAAAGAATAAGACATTAATGTAATCATTACTCCCTGAGAAAATAAAAAACACGGTTTCCTTACTTAAAGCTGGGTGTTCTAATAAATAAGCTTGGACAGTTAAACCAAGACTTGGAGGAACCAACTTACCGACGATAAGATTTTTGATTGTTCCTAATGGATGACGAATCAAATTCCATACCGTTAATTGATAATCATAAGTTGCGGTCCAACTCCCCCCAAACGCACGGTTTAAATAAACTTCTTCATCCTCTGGGGCAATGGAAAGCATTTTTGCTAAATATTCGTTCCATACCTGGCCATTGGAGAAACGTGCATTCCAATAAGGTTTTCCTGGCAATACAGGAACTAATTTGATTTTACTAACCAAATTGGCAATATAGGGTGCCAATTGATTATCAAAAAAATCGGTAACTATGGCGATACCTGAATCCAAAACCATTTGCGGTACATAATATTCTTCGGCAAACTCAACCATTTTATTGAGAACAAATATTTTAAAAGGAGCGACTAAAAAAGCGGGATCTTCTTCCTGGCGTAAACTTTTAAGTAAGTGAGTGGTATTCCCTGTATCAGACAAGCTGTCGCCAAAAACCACCATAGACTTTACAGGAGTGGCGGCAAAACTTATGAACGGGACAAATAAACAAAGGATTAAGAACCAACGCAACTTCCGAATGTACTGGGCCATATTATCTCCTTATAAAATAAAGCCGCAAATGAAAGCAGATAGCTTTGGTATATAACAGTATGATCGCTGGTTAGTTTTTGTCAACGCATTTAGTTAATTTTTGCTTCATATTTAAACCAATAAGGCACCTAACCTAGGATGCATTTAATTCACGCCTATTGATTAAATTCTGTGTAAATGGTAATTTTTGCCGAATATTTTTGTTTCTCTTTTAGGTAGTACAATGGAAAAAATAGTAATCGCTGCATTTTATAAATTTGTTTCTTTGGAAAATTTTGAAACAATGCGCGAACCTTTGCTTGCTAAAATGCATGAAATCAAAATTAAAGGTACCATTATATTAGCCTCTGAGGGAATCAATGGAGGGTTTGCCGGTACTCGTGAACAAATGGATCTATTTTATCAATTCATTCGCCAGGATGAACGTTTAGCCGATTTAAAGTTTAAAGAAACTTTTGATAATGAAAACCCATTTGAAAAATCTAAAGTGAAACTTCGCAAAGAAATTGTAACTATGGGCATCAAAAATGTTGACCCTTTAAAATCTGCAGGAACCTATTTAAGCCCTGAAGAATGGAATGAATTAATTCAAGATCCCGATGTGGTGTTAATCGATACCCGTAATGATTATGAATTTGAATTAGGTACATTCAAAAACGCCATCAATCCCAGCACCGAAAATTTTAGAGATTTTCCGGAGTATGTGCGTGAACATTTACTTGATAAAAAAGATAAAAAAATTGCAATGTTTTGTACGGGTGGGATACGCTGTGAGAAATCCACTGCTTACTTAAAAGACCTGGGTTTCAAAAATGTCTATCATTTGTATGATGGCATTCTCAATTATATTGAACAAATGCCCCAAGAAAAATCGCTCTGGGAAGGGCAATGTTTTGTTTTTGATAACCGAGTAGCAGTTGATGCTCAATTAAATCGAGTCTATCCTCAATTACCACTGGATTACAAACATGATCGCAACAAAGAATAAATATGACAAATAAAAAACAATCCGATTCGACCATTGTGTTGAACCGCAAAGCAGGCTTTAACTATTTTATTGAGGATCAATACGAGGCAGGTTTAGTGCTTGAAGGTTGGGAAGTTAAAAGTTTACGCGCAGGAAAAATAAATCTGTCAGATGCACATATCATTATTAAATACGGCGAGGCCTTTTTACTTGGTGCCCAGATTCAACCACTCATAACCGCTTCGACACATTCTATTCCTGATCCAACACGTACACGCAAGTTATTATTGAATAAAAAAGAATTGAACCAACTCATCGGTAGTGTCGAACGCCAAGGCTATACTATAGTTCCCCTTTCTTTATATTGGAAAAAAAATAAAGTCAAAATAAAAATAGCTCTGGCCAAAGGTAAAAAAGAGCATGATAAGCGAGACTCCATTAAAGATCGTGAATGGCAAAGAGACCGTTCGCGCATTATGAAAAAAACAGGGAGAGAATAATGAATATAGGTGAATCCGTACCCGATTTTGCATTCACAGCAACGAATGGACTCAATGCTCGTTTGAGCGATTATCGAGGGCAATATGTAGTTCTTTATTTTTATCCTAAAGATGCAACCCCAGGATGTACTACAGAAGGGCAAGACTTTCGAGAGGCATATCCTCAGTTCCAAGAATTAAATACCCAGATATTTGGCGTTTCCCGCGACAGTTTAAAATCGCATGAAAATTTTAAAGCCAAGCAAAGCTTTCCTTTCGAACTCATTAGCGATCAGGACGAACAATTATGCCAAGTGTTTGATGTGATTAAAATGAAATCCATGTACGGCAAGCAAGTTCGCGGCATTGAACGCAGCACTTTTATCATTGACCCTCAAGGAAAATTAAGCAAGGAGTGGCGCAAAGTGAGTGTTAAAGGACATGTAGACGAAGTACTCAGTGCATTAAAATAAAAATTTTATTCTTGACTGAATCTTCTCCCCTAAGCAGAATGAAAGAAGCAATCAAATAATTGTAGCCTGGGTGAAGGCGCAGTCGTAACCCGAGACTGATGATAAAATCTCGGATTATGGCTACGTCTTAATACCATTAAGTGTCTGCACCTACGTTCCGCGGCTTGTCCGCGGAATCCAGGAACCTTCGATTATCACTGGATCCCGCGGACAAGCCGCGGGACGTAGGGTTCACTTAATGGCAGTACGGCTGCGCCTTCGCCCAGGCTACACGTTTTAATCACAAGGTGAATTTTATGGATAATAGCAATACCCGTCGAAAGCTGTTTGTACTGGATACCAACATCTTAATGCATGATCCTACAGCCATTTATCATTTTGAAGAGCATGATATCTATTTGCCGATGGTTGTTCTGGAGGAATTAGACAGCCACAAAACGGGTACATCAGAAGTAGCACGCAACGTACGTCAAACCAACCGCATGTTGGTGGAGCTCATGAGTAACGCGTCTCACGAACAAATCGTATCCGGATTAACGATACCTAACTATCTCAGCTCAGATAAAAAAAAATGCAGCGGCAAACTGTTTTTTCAAACCGATGAATTCGACCAGGTGGTTCCTTCCACTCTTCCAGGACATAAAGTAGATAATACGATTCTTGCAACTGCTTTGGGTTTACAAAAAAAATACGCGGGCAAAAAACAAGTAATTATTGTGTCAAAAGACATTAACTTACGTATCAAAGCAGGGATACTTGGAATTCTTGCAGAAGATTATTACAGCGACCAGGTATTGGATGATGTGAATCTGCTGCATAGGGGCCTGCACATTCTTGATAATAATTTCTGGGATACCCATGCTAAAGATATGGGATCATGGCAAGAAAGCGGTAAAACTTTTTATAAAGTGACAGGACCCTTAATCAATCAATGGAATCCCAATGATTGCATCAGTACTGAGGACGATCAATTTCAGGCGATTGTGAAAAAACTTGAAAGTGATCATGCAGTAATTCAGTTAATTCGCGATTACACAAAGCATTCCGTATGGGGAATTCATGCCAAAAACCGTGAACAAAACTTTTCTCTAAACTTGCTCATGGATCCAGATATCGATTTTGTGAGCTTACAGGGTCCGGCCGGAACAGGTAAAACGCTGCTCACCATTGCTGCAGGCTTAACTCAGGTTCTGGATCAAAACCGTTACACTGAAATTCTCATGACACGCGTGACGATTCCTGTAGGTGAAGACATTGGCTTTTTGCCTGGAACGGAAGAAGAAAAGATGACGCCATGGATGGGGGCTTTAATGGATAACTTAGAAGTCCTGCACAGTTCGCAAGTAGGAGGCAGCTTCGGACGCGGGGCAACTCAGGATTTATTACAAAACAAAATTAAAATTCGCTCCTTAAACTTCATGCGTGGGCGTACTTTTTTAAATCGCTACATTATCATTGATGAAGCGCAAAACCTAACTCCCAAACAAATAAAAACTTTAGTCACTCGGGCTGGACCAGGATCCAAAATTATCTGCCTCGGCGATATCAAACAAATCGATACCCCTTACTTGAGTGAAACCACTTCGGGTTTAACTTTTGCAGTAGATCGTTTTAAACACTGGGAACATAGTGCGCATATGAGTTTAACTCGTGGAGAACGCTCAAGACTTGCCTTTTATGCCGCAGAACATTTATAGTATGCACTTTAAGGATTTACCATGACTGACTATGCCATCACTTTTGATGACGTTCTCCTTGTTCCTTCGTACAATCACCACGAATCAAGAAGAGTAGTAGAAACCACCAGTACCGACAGGCTGGGTAAATTGACCCTCGAACTCCCTGTAATCAGCTCGAATATGGATACGATTACTGAAAGTGATATGGCTAATTTCATGAGCTCTAAAGGGGCGATGGGCGCCTTGCACCGCTTTATGTCCATCGAAGAAAATATCGAAGAATTTAAAAAGTGTCTCAATAAAGTTTTTGTTTCAGTTGGCTGTACTGCAGCTGAATTGGAACGAGCAGAAGCCTTACGTGATGCAGGAGCTGACTATTTCTGTGTGGATGTTGCGCATGCTCATGCCAAATATGTAGGAAAAACTTTAAAAAGCTTACGCCATATACTTGCTGACCGCTGTATTATGGCAGGAAATGTTGCCACCTACGCTGGCGCTGATTATCTTGCTTCATGCGGTGCTGACATCATTAAAGCAGGTATTGGCGGTGGTTCTGTGTGCAGCACCCGCATTAAAACAGGTTTTGGCGTGCCCATGCTAACCTGTATTCAAGATTGTTCCCGTGCTGACCGCTCTATTGTAGCTGATGGTGGAATAAAAACCTCTGGCGATATAGTTAAAGCTTTGGCTTTTGGTGCCGATTTTGTCATGATTGGTGGAATGTTAGCAGGTACATCACCAACCCCTGGTGAAGTCATTCAAAAAAAAGATGGCAGCAAAGTGAAGCGTTATCGTGGAATGGCCTCCAAAGAAGCGCAAGAAAACTTCTTGGGACAAATGCATGAATGGAAAACTGCTGAAGGCGTAGCAACTGAAGTTCCCTTCAAAGAAAGTCCTGATGTAATCATTGCCGATATAGTGGGTGGTTTAAGATCCGGGCTTACTTATGCTGGCGCTGATACAATTAGCGAGCTGCAGCGTAAATTAAATTATGTAGTCGTCACCCAAGCTGGACGCATTGAAAGTTTACCGCACAAATTATTGGGTTAGAATAAAGAATGATAAACCTGGGTCAAAGCGAAACCCGGGTTTATCGAACACAAATCCCCGAGTTCCAACTTCGCTTGATTCGTTACATATTAAATTGCACGTCACTAGTGAGATCTTTATCTTTTTCAGAAGTAGACGTAGGTGTGGTTGGTTTGTCTGTGAGCAAGTCGTCCCAGCCCTCCATATCGCCAAATGCTTCACGCGCTTCCGCCAATAAATCATCAGATTGAGTACTTTTCGGAGCATCCATTTTCAGATCGTCATCCTTTTTCATGCTATCTTGAATCGATTTTGTAGCCTGGTTTATAGCATCTGTAAGCCCCTTACTGACCATATCAGGCAGAGAACTTATTGAATCTGTAAACTGTCCAACCGCCTTCCCCATTGCGGTATTACTGATACTCTTACCGATGTCATCCAGTTTGTCACCCGCTTCTTTCTTGAGTTGTTGTCCGAGATCTTCTGCTTTAGCAGCTATTGCATCCTTCAACCCACCTACAGCTTTTCCCAGCTCTGTATTTGCAGCTTTATCCCAACCTGCTTTAGCCACATCTTTTAAGGCATCGTTGATGCTTCCATTAATATCTGCAACCATCTTCTGCAGATCTTCATTCAGCGCAAGATAAGGGTTTTTTTCCTGGCTCTCTTCTTTCTTCTTTGGAGCAGTTTTTTTAGGCTCCTCTGGCTGAGCTTTTTTCTTATCTTCCTCTTCGTCCCCCTTCGTTGCTTTTGGCTTGGGCTCCTCAACAGTAGGAACAACAACTTGCGGCTGTTGTGGGGGGGGCGTAGGATTTGGTTTTGAACTCTCATCTACAGTTTTATCAGTACCCATAAGTCTTAACCTCGACAATCTACCCCTATTACGTTAAAGATAGCACATTATAAGAAACATTGCCTTTAATAATAGATAGCGTAGATCCAATATTTTCAGATACACTAAATCTTAGCAAGATTCATTGCTTGATGATTTTTTTCAACCATAATTTACAATAACTTTGCAAAATAGACTTCTTGAAAAGTGCGGAGAGACACAAAGCGGAGAACTGGAAGTATGAGGATTTGTGCACCGCATCGACGAAGCATCTCGTCTTCTTTAGTAGAGTATAGAAAGAAGTCTAATAAATGCAACCTATACGGAATGATTATGAATCCTAACGATTTTCGCTTCATGCGCCGCGGCAAACAATTGTTTGATTTAAAAAGAGAAGATGTTGCACTCCTTAAACCAATTAGGCAACGGGGAACAAAAACAGATCACGCATTACTGCTTTTACATGGATTTACTTCTTCGCCAGCTGTTTATCGCTATCTAATTCCTCAATTAAATCAGTACGATGCTTTATTTTGTCCTGCATTACCAGGGCATGCAGACAGCATCACTGCTTTTGCACAAGCTAAGGCCAAAGATTGGCTTGAGTGTGCTACCCAAGAATGTGACGTGTTATTTAAAGAATATCAAAAAGTAGATGTACTCGGATTATCTCTTGGCGGTATATTGGCGTGTCAGTTGAGTGCGCATTTCACATTCAATCATATGTTTCTTTTAGCCCCTGCGTTAAAATTGCAGATGAATACTCATCAGAATCTAAAACTTCTTATCGCACTGCAAAAGCTTGGATTTTGCGAACTACGAGGTAGGGCAGGTAATCTCACCACCAATGAATATGCTGAAATATCCTATAGAAAGATTCCAATTCCTGCGTTGATTGAACTGTTTACCCTGATTAATGAATATCAATGGGTAACACCAAACTGCCCGATTGATCTCTTTTTGGGGAGTCATGACAGTGTTGTGGCCTCAAAAGAGGTAGAAAAAATGTTCTCTCATTTACCTAACACGACCATACATTGGCTAACACACTCAGCACATGTTTTACCATTAGATAATGATCTGGATATGATTGTGCAGTGCATTAATCAACGTACGCCGGGTGAAAAACCGTCTCCTCTGTTAGGAGAAGAAGAGATGCTTGCGACTGGAATATAGTGACCTGGCTGCTTGCAGCCAGGATCTAATAATTCGATAAGTTATTCAGCTCAAACTAAGGGTTATCCCCGGCTGAAGGTTGCGTTACAATTTGATGCCATTTTGAACTACCCTCTCCTACGGTCTGCGGCTTGGCCGCAGGGCCCACCCAGGTACAGATATCTGGATTCTGCGGACAAGCCGCAGAACGTAGATGATTTTAGATGTCATACTCCTTAAAGTCAGTGTGACTTTAAGGAAACTGCTTGTTGTAACGTGTGAAATCTTTCAGATCATATTGATTCCACTCACGCATATCCAATACGGAACCATTATAAGCCATAAAATCTGCTCGTGTGGTTGGTAAATTAAAATAATAAATATCACTGGCATCAGTAGCCAAATTGCTCTGATGTTTCACCGCTGAAATCTCGGCAACAGCATGATCATGAGTCCTCACAAAACTGCGTTGCGCACGCAAATAACGTCCTTTAAAGCGTGCATTTCCCCAAAGCTCAACATCAAGTCGATTTACTGCACCCGCTAATTGAATTGTTGTTTTCTGTTTCGCACGTACAGTTAAGGTATCCGTTTTAACCCAATAAAAACTGATCCAAGCATTTCCTTGCATGGTTAAATTAGATAGATTAGCAACACCTGAAAGTTGTACCTTTGGACTTTCCTGCAGATGAACCTGTAAGCTTGGGCTTGTTAATCCACTAATTTGGGTAAGCCCTTTGCCTTTTATATCCAGAACACGCAAGCCAATAGATCCTCCTAATCTTACATTTCCAGTATTTACCAAATAAACATCCAATATACTGGTGTGCAGCCTGTCCCCTGTGATTAAAGGCGTACCATTAGCCGTCAAGCGGTTAAGAAACCGGCCTCTAACCTCAGCATAAACTGGGCCAAATTTTGGATAACCACCGCCTAGAACCAAATACAGAGTATTTTGTATTACTTCAACTTTTATCGCCGCCAAATCGCGCGCATCACCTGATAAAATTACTTGAGGATTTTTATAACCTGTATGCAAACTGATATTGATTTGCCCTTGCGCATTAACCTGATTGAAAGCAGAGACTTGTCTGACTTGTTTTGTCTTAAGCGCTTGCGGAGGAGGTAGCGGTTGATTTCTGGGCGCATGATGCGCGCAAGAAGCTAATAAAAAGACAATTAGAATCAATAAATAACACTGCTTTAGCATAGACTTCATTCCCGTATCAATAATTTCTCTACATTAGAGGAAGTTCTGACAATGTGCAAGGCTACTAAAACCAACTTCCTTTATTAAAATTAGAAAGCATGACATTGGCAGGACAAGTATCATTCACTTGAGAATTAGGCGCACTATCAACTAGAGACTCTAAAGATTCATCGAAAGGAATCAATGCAGGCAATTGAATATAAATGTCAACTAATATGCCATTTCTACATCCTAAATAAACTTTCCCGGAATTATTTTTACCAAATGCTTGGCCTACCATCTTCCGCAACACAGTTAAAGGAACCTTTTGCCCCTGATGTTCCGTTAAATAATGCCCCAAAACAGAATTATCCACTGCTTCAGTCAAACGCATGGCCAGTGAAAAATATTCATCGGCAGATAAAATTTGACAACTGCCATGTTTATTCCATTCATGACGCTCCAAACAGCTTCCATAACGATAACTGGGCATTATCTTTTGCAAATGCTCAGATACCGAGGATGATAAATTTAATGGAGGATAGGCACAGTGATTGGATTTCTGCTTTACGCCACAATATCCATAACTTTGTCCGCAGGCATATTGATTGGGCCATAAACCATGTAAGGTCAGATGTTTTGCTTGATAGGAATTTTTAGGTAAATGCATGCACTCGGGTTTACCTGCTTCATATCCATATGTTTGACAAAAACCCGGCTGCGAACTAAGCGCCAAGACATAAGAATCAGACATGCCTGCATGCGTATCACACGCATCACCCAGCGCAACAGAAGCAATAACGTTAACAGAAAAAACAAGCAACAACAGGATAGGGAGCTTTTTCATTAAGACACTCCGTGTCAGGCTTCTTTTGAACATTATACAGAAGAAGATGATGAATGCCAGTTTTTTATTTTTACATAACCCCATTGAATTTTAATGAAAAAATTTTAAATAAGGTGTCTAGTTCAAATACTAAATCAACCCTAGTCTGGATGAGACGCAGCGAAATCGGGGTTACGGTTAAATCGGAACCCCGATTAATATTCAACTGTAGGAGTAGGATCTATTGAATTATCTCCTTTATTCACTAGGGGCTCCCTTTCCTCACCAGAAGAGAAAAGACGGTCGCGTTCAAGTTTAGGCTGCTCAAGAAGCTCCTTACAAAACTTATCATATGATTCCTCATCAAATTCTAATGCCTTTTTTTCCTCAGGTTTAAATAGTGCATCCACGAGCATCTGCGTCGCAATTGCTAACGCTATTGCAGCAATAAGTACAGGTATAATACCAAGCCCTCCCAGAGGTATAGCCACTACACTTGCCAAAACAACAACAGGAACTAAAGCTTCAATCATAATACGTCGTGCTAAATTCACTGATTGATAAATCATCATCTGCTTCTGATATTCTGTTTCTGCCTGAAGTTGCCTGATTTCAAGATAAAGAAGTTTTTTCTCGTCATCTTTTTTTAAATTTGGCTTTCTTAATAGGACCAGTAACTCTTTTACTTTGGCATCATGATCCTGCTTATGCTCTTGCATTGTTTTATAGGTTTTATAAAGCTCAATGCCACCTTTGATTGCATTATTAATAATAGTAAATGCAAGACATGCTGCCGCGCCAACAATCACCATGATACCTAATACTGGAGCTGATATAGGCATAAATGGCGCAGTTAAGACTAAAAAAGCCAACATAAGACCAACAGCATAGGCAATATTATTGATTAAGGATACTTTTTGCAGTTGCCAATCTCTGTAGCACTTTAACTTTTCTCGTTCCAAGGTGCGAATTTGTATCTCAATTTGGCGTTTTTCCTGTCGTTCACTGTCTCGAAGCTCCCTATCTTTTATATCTTTAAAAACTTGAAGTTGTTTTCCTAACCGTTCAAGATCTTCATCATATTGCAGCATGGCCTTATGATATTTTATTCTTTGCTCCTCAAATTCCCATGCCGTCATGGCGATATCAAAAACTAAAAGAACAAGAGTGACAACATCTCCTGCAGTACCCAACGCACCTTTTCCGTTAAGCCAGAAGAAGCAAAACAAATTAGCCGTTCCCCAAATAAAATCATTCAATAAAGCAAATTTTCTTTGTGCGAATTGGGTGAGAAAACGTTCTTCCGGAGGTATTTTTGCTTCCTCCTCACTCATCCATGAACCTTTTATGGTATGTTTGAGCAATAAACCCAACTCCAGGAAAAAACGTGCATAATATAAAGTCCAGCTCAAATTTCCCGTGAAAGGATCCGGAGTTTTCATGGCTTCGGGCCCTTGTCCCGCATACATATAATCAGGCAGCAAGCCAACTACTGTTTTTAAAAAAGATGAACCCCAAACCCAATAAAGTCGACCTTCATTGATTTTACCCATGTACTCTTTAATGGTCTTGGTTGTACCCCCAGGTAAATCAACCATATCCTTAGCCAATAATTGCCCAAGGGGAATGCCCAAATATTTTACTGGTTTTGCTTCATGGGTCTCTGCATAATGCATCCTGATTCGTTGTTGATATTCAGAATCCAAGCGCATAAGAAGTTCTGAGCATCGTTTAATATGTTGATTATAAGTGTTTACGTTTTCAGTTTTCTGATATTCTATTTCGTGTCGTTTTTGTGCCAGCAAAAGCAACAGAGTAATTCTCAGATTAAAGATCAACTCTTCTTTTCGTTCTGGAATATGCTCTATATATGGGAGCATAGCTCTGTCTGTATTAGCCAGTATCCCTAAATAAAAATTCAATGAAGGAAGAAAATCATTGCTACGACGCTCAGTATAAGCACGGTTTGTTAATTTCCGTATATAATCCAGCTCCTCACCTCTTGCCCGTTTGTAGGTGCCAGAGCATGAGCTCTTTAGGCTACTATAAGCATTTATCTGTTTAATATATTCAGCATACGCCGACTCGTATTGAGTATATTCCTCAAGATATTTAAGGTATTCAGGATCTGTTCTCTGTTTCTTTGCTTTTGACTGCTCCAATTCATCAGATTCTTCAAACGCCACAGGCTCCGGGGGCTCTTGGGGTTTCTCAGGCTCCTTGGGAAGTTCCAACTTACGAATACGATTACCTTTTTTATCTCCATAATAAAGTGTATTTTCATAGAGAAAGACTACATCATTATTTTCTCTATCTTCTGTAAAAAATTTAGGAAGTTCAGCAAATGTTGTTGGCAGAAAATCAAGCTGAATAAGGCCACATTCAGTGCGGTTGTACTGTAGCAAGTCCTCGAAGCTCAAATCAGCAAATTTCTTGTCATCTTTAAATGCATCTCTAAGAAAGGATTGCAGAACTGCGCTACTCGTTGCCATAATGTCACCTCTGTGCTTATGAATTTCGGCGACTAATTCATTTAATCACAGTAAAAAAATTAATATGTTCTTTTTTATAACATAGCACTAATTTTAAAAACAAGATGTGCATTCGTTGATTTACACTATTGAAACTAAAATTTGCATAAAATAATAAATAGGAATAAGAGCTTAAGCTTACCTTAAGGAAACAAAGGTTTTCCGTCATATATTCTCTGGGAGCCGCCGCAGCCCTATCCTATAAATATTTTTAAGCACCCTGTTAGGAAAGCTCGCGCGCGTAGATGTCATCAAAGCGTTTAATATCATCCTCGCCTAAATACGCACCACTTTGAACTTCAATAACATAAAGTGGTTCATTGCCTGGATTACTTAAACGATGAAGCGTATTTTGTGCGATGTACGTTGATTGATTTACCGATAAATAAATCGTTTGCGTGTCATTAATTACTTCTGCCTTTCCAGAAACAACAACCCAATGTTCGGCCCGATGTTGATGCATTTGTAAGGACAAACGAGCACCAGGTTTTACCATGAGTCGTTTTACTTTAAAAGAAGCCCCCTCAGCCAAAACTTCATAATATCCCCAAGGACGAGACACGCGTTGGTGATCTTGGGTCAATTGATGATGATCTTTATTTAAAGAACTCACTAAATCTTTAACGTGTTGTGAATATTGCTTGTCCGCCACCAACACAGCATCTTGGGTAGCAACAATGATTTGATCTTGTACTCCTATTGCAGTCACTAAAATGTCGGTGCTGTGGATCAGGCAATTAGAACTCTGCTGTGCAATCACTTTTCCAGTAACCGTGTTGCCGTCTTGATCGGGTGTATTTGCATCCGCTACTGCAGACCAACACCCTAAATCGCTCCACTGCATGGAAACAGGTATAACCGCAGCTTTATTCGTCTTTTCCATAATTGCATAATCAATGGATTCGGCCTCGCAACGAGAAAAGCATTCTAAATCAAGACGTAAAAAATCATGGTGATGTTGTGCTTTTAAAACGGCTTGCTGACTAAAATAATGAATGTCTGGCTGATATTCGACCAACTCCTGAAGGTATACGCCAGCCCGGCAAACAAACATACCGCTATTCCAAAAATAATTTCCATTGGCAATAAATTCTTTTGCTTGCTCAAGTGCCGGTTTTTCTCTGAAACGTAAAACCTGCTGTACTCTATCAGTTAATGGCAACCCTGCTTCTATATAACCATATCCAGTTTTAGGGCTGTCCGGCTGGATACCAAAAGTAATTAAAGCCTGATGCTCTGCAGCAAATTGCGTTCCCAGTAACATTGCTTCTTGCCATGCTACATCATCAGCGATCCAATGATCTGATGGAAGTACCAACATGACTGCATCAGGACCGGCGATTTGCGATAAATAATGAGCAGCACAAGCAATTGCTGGAGCTGTATTGCGGGCACAAGGCTCCAGCAGATAAGTCATTGAATGAGTTAAATGATTTAATTGCTCCTGACAAAGAAAATAATGCGCATCATTACTTACAATAAGGGCATGAGTATTTATCAGATTCTGTGCTCTTTGCACAGTTTGTTGCAAAAGGGACAGTTCACCATTTAAAGCCAAGAATTGCTTCGGATAATTTTTACGAGATAAAGGCCATAAACGAGTTCCAGAACCGCCTGCAAGGATAACGGGATAAAGAGTAGTCGTCATAAAGTTCCATGTTATGGCATAATGCGCGCATTCTAGCAGCATTTTAAACCTAAAAAAAGCTAACTACCCAAGAAGTCTGGGCAATTATAATCGCCCACGTCCTACAGATTGTCCGCAGGATCCAGAGCTCTAGACTCAGAGCAAGATTCCTGGATCTGCGGACAAGCCGCAGAACGTAGCCAGCAGTTCTTACCCGGACTTATTTAAGAAGTTACAAAAATGAGTAAATTTGGAGAATTATAGATCATGAAAAAAGCGGTAGTCCTATTATCTGGCGGCCTAGATTCAACTACTTGCCTGGCTTTGGCTCGCTCAAAAGGCTTTTCCTGCTACACAATCAGCTTTTCTTATGGACAAAGGCATTCAGCTGAGTTGCTCGCTGCACAACGCATTGCTCAGTATTATAATGTTGCGACACATCACATTGTCACCTTAGATACTGCATTATTTCGTAATTCAGCTTTGACAGATTCTAATATAGAAGTACCATCTTTTCAGGGGGGCTCTGACATTCCAGTTACTTATGTGCCTGCACGCAATACTATTTTCCTTGCTATGGCCTTAGGTTTCGCAGAATCTATAGGAGCAAGAGAGATTTTTATCGGTGCAAGCTCTGTTGATTATTCTCATTATCCTGATTGCCGCCCTGAATTTATCCAATCATTTCAAAATTTAGCCAATTTGGCAACTAAAGCAGGGATAAGCGGTGATCAATTCACCATCCATGCACCCTTACAACATTTAAGCAAGATAGAAACGATCCAATTGGGGGTGAGTTTGGGTGTAGATTACAGCTTAACTGTTTCATGTTATCAGGCAAATGATGCAGGTGAAGCATGTGGTCAATGTGATAGTTGTACTTTTAGAAAGCGCGGCTTTCTTGGTGCTGGAATTGATGATCCTACTTTATATCGCCGTTCCGATCATTGACAAAATGACAGGGGAATTATCATTAAATTGTGTAGTTCCCTTTCCTCTACAATATGCTCAAACCTCTTTCTGATCAAAAATAAACCTTAAGGTTTTATTAATATAAATCTTGTTCATTTATTACACTATTCACGCAAAAAAATCAAATATTTTTACACTTTTGTTACAACAAATTGAGCATTTTTGATTCACATGTAGCAAAATCATTGCTATTATTTGCCCTGATTTATAACCTTGGAGTAACACATGAAATTTAAAGAAGTTATGAGTACGATTGCGTACCTCCCCGCGAATGCTTTCACAGGTCTGTCTAATCTATTATTAGGTTCTACTGTAAAAGAAAAAGGTAGAGACGGCGTAGAAAGAGTTAAAACAGATCTCAATGGTAAACCTGTAACAACACCTGGTTTAGTAGGTTATATAGCTGACGGTATTAAAATTGTTAGCCGTTCAACTGCTGATTTCCTCTCTAACCATAAAAAAGCAATCGCTACTGCTGCATGGCTTTCTCTACTTGCTGCCGGCGCAGTTGCACTTACTTTATTCTTGTGGCCTGCTGCTCTAACTGCAGTTGCTACTTTCTCAATCGCCGGTCTTTCTATTGCTGCAATTGCTGGCGCTAGCACCATTGCACAAATCGGTCTTGCTGCTGCATTAACTGCTGCTGCTGTTTCTGTAGCAACTTACGTAGCTGCTGCTGCTGGTAACGCAATTAACTGGCTTGCTGAATGCTGCAAGGGTCTTCGTAGCAAGAGCCAAAAAAGCAGAGTTGAAATACTGCACGATGAAGAAGAAGATGATGAACACAGTTTGGGTAAAGGTACTGGTTTAGACCAAACTATTTTTACTACTACCAGCAACCCATACACGACCTTAACTTCAACTAAGCGTTCAGAAGTAAGCTCAGAGAAGCGCTCATCAGGCACTGTAGTTACTCTGAAACGTGATGAAGACGTACCTCAATTCTCATCTCCTTTGAGCACAACTGTTACTAAGAAGAAAGATGAAGAAGAAGTTGTTCATAAAGACACACTCTCTTTGAGCAACAGCCAATAATCTGTATTAAAGTAGGAATGCAAAACGCGGCGCATGCCGCGTTTTTTATTTCTAATGAATTACTTACACGGCGTAACCCCAAAGGAATGAAATAAACACCAAACGATAGGCCTACATTTTAGAATTTTCTTTTTTATGCAATGGCACTACGATTTGCTCCATAACATAACTCAGTTACCTACAGCATTTATGGCTCACATGCGTTATAATCTGTCATTTTCATACAAGCAGGTACTGAATTAATGGCGAAACAACGTAAAATGCTGGTCACCAGCGCCTTACCTTACGCAAATGGACATTTACATCTTGGACATTTAGTAGAGCATATTCAAACGGATATTTGGGTACGTACCCACAAAATGTCTGGAATCGATTGCATCAGTATCTGTGGTGACGATGCGCATGGCACCCCGATTATGTTAAAAGCAGAACAAATAGGGATTACTCCAGAAGCCTTAACTGCCGAAATAAAGCAAAGCCATGAACATGACTTCAAAGCGTTTGCGATCGATTATGACTGTTATCATACGACCCACTCTCCGGAAAACCAGGCCTTAGCTGCAGGCATTTACGAGTCATTGCAAGCAAATGGTTCTATTATTAAAAGAACCATACGGCAAGCTTATGATCCCGTAAAACAAATGTTTTTACCTGATCGCTACGTCAAAGGAACATGTCCCAAATGTAGTGCTCACGATCAATATGGGGATAACTGTGAGGTCTGTGGTGCAACCTACTCACCTACGGATTTGATTGATGCGGTATCCGCTATTTCAGGAGCCAAACCTATAGAAAAAGATTCAGAGCATTACTTCTTTGATCTGCCCCGTTATGAGTCGCTTTTAAAAGAATGGACCCGTAGCGGACATTTGCAAGCTGAAGTAGCGAATAAGCTGGATGAGTGGTTTGCCGCAGGATTAAAACAATGGGATATCTCGCGTGATGCCCCTTATTTTGGATTTCCCATTCCTGGGACTACAGACAAATACTTCTATGTCTGGCTTGATGCCCCTATAGGTTATATGGCCAGTTTTAAAAAATACTGCGATGAACAAGGCATTTCTTTTGCAGAATTTTGGGATAAAGACTCTACCACTGAGTTATACCATTTCGTTGGTAAAGACATTGTTTACTTCCATGCTTTGTTTTGGCCTGCCATGCTTGCTGCTAGCGGCCATCGCATGCCTACAGCCGTGTACACCCATGGCTTTTTAACCGTTGATGGTCAGAAAATGTCAAAATCACGTGGCACTTTTCTTGAAGCACGGACTTATCTGGAGCATCTGCATCCCGAATACCTCCGTTATTATTTTGCCGCCAAACTAAACGGTCGCGTTGATGATTTGGATTTAAATTTTGATGATTTCATCAACAGGATCAATGCAGATCTCGTGGGTAAGGTAGTCAATATTGCCAGTCGTTGTGCCGGTTTTATCAATAAGCGATTTGATAACCGTTTAAGTAGCAGCTTAAGTGATCCACAATTGTATGCAGAACTACTTGATGTGCGCGCTGAAGTGATTGAATCTTTTATTTCTCGTGATTATGCACGCGCTATTCGCCAGATTATGGATTGCGCCGATAAAGTGAATCAGTATATAGATACCCATAAACCCTGGGTATTAGCAAAAGAAGAAGGACGCTTAGCCGAAGTCCAGGCTATTTGTACCATGGGAATTAATTTATTTCGGATCTTAATCACTTATTTAAAACCCGTATTGCCTTTGATGGCAAAAGCCTCTGAAGATTTTTTAAATTGCGAACCCCTTAACTGGGAATCAATTAATCAGCCTTTGCTCAATCATCATCTCAATACCTTCCAGCCTTTAATGGTTCGTGTTGAAAAGGAAAAAATACAAGCCATGCTGGAGCAATCCAAACAGGTGTACCATGGCCTCAGTTAAAGAAATTGATGCGCTTTTGCCACAAACTCAATGTGGCGAATGCGATTACCCTGGCTGCTTGCCCTATGCCGAAGCTTTGGCTCAAGGGGCAGCTCCAATTAATAAATGCCCTCCCGGAGGAGTTACTACCGTCAAAGCATTAGGTGCTTTACTCAATATTGATCCTGCCCCTTATTTGCAGAGTGCACGCACGAATACCCGGGCACCCTCTGTTGCGGTCATTCGTGAAGCAGAATGTATTGGGTGCACCAAATGCATCAAAGCCTGCCCGGTAGATGCAATTATTGGCAGTGGTAAATTAATGCATGCGGTTATCAACCATGAATGTACCGGTTGTGGCTTGTGTGTTGCTCCATGTCCAGTAGATTGTATTGAGATGGTTACTTTACCGGATATACACTATGATAAAGACATAGCACGCACGCGCTTTAATGCCAAACAAACACGTTTATTACGTGAGGAACATGAAAAACAACAGGCTTATAGAGAAAAGCGCCAACTTGCATTGAAAACAGATAAGACTCAAGACTTACAAGCCAAGCAAAACTATATTCAACAAGCATTGGCACGTGTAAAAGCGAAAAAAACTCATGAATAAAAAGCAGCGCCATGAAATTTTTGTGCGTTTTCGTGAACAAAATCCACATCCAACTACGGAGTTGGTTTACCATTCTCCTTTTGAATTATTAATTGCTGTCATTCTTTCAGCACAAGCAACTGATGTTGGCGTAAATAAAGCAACAGCCAAGTTATTTCCAGTAGCGAACACCCCCCAGGGTATTCTTGAATTGGGCTTGGAAAAACTTAAAGATTATATAAAATCTATAGGTCTTTATAATAGCAAGGCACAAAATATTATGAAAACCTGTGCGTTGCTGGTCAAAAAGTACAACGGGAAAGTACCCGATCAACGTAATGACTTGGAATCTTTGCCGGGAGTAGGCCGTAAAACAGCTAATGTAATCCTGAATACAGCTTTTGGCGAACCTACAGTGGCTGTAGATACTCATATATTCAGGGTATCTAATCGTACTGGCCTTGCTAAAGGAAAAACTCCTTTAGAAGTAGAAAAAGCACTCATAAAAAATATTGAAGCTAAATTTCTAAAAGATGCGCATCACTGGCTTGTTTTACATGGACGGTATGTATGCACTGCACGCCGTCCTCAATGTAAAACGTGCATCATTCAGGATCTTTGTGAGTACCCTGATAAAAACCTATAAAAAAGAAGTATGTAGAAGATTCAGTTTGTTACCTCAAACTGTATTCAGAAATATTTGTTATGGATAACAACTATGAAAGAGCGGAAGAAAAATGCCTTTATAAATTTTATCTTATTAAAATTTTATCGCTTCTTATCAAAAGAAGATAAGGTAATCAAAAGAACTTATTTATACGATTTTGAGCAAATGACCCAAGAGATACAACCTGGGGATGTACTCTTAGTAGAAAGCCACACACGGATGGGGAATATTATCCGGCTTATTTCCGAGAGTACCTGGACTCATGCTGCTTTGTACATTGGTCGCATTGAAGACATCACCAATCCCTCATTACGCGAGGTCGTTCAAAAACAGACACAGAATTTCACCTCAACGCAGTTTATTATAGAAAGCATACTGGGTGAAGGAACTCAGATTTCCAGTGTGGATGAATATAAAAATGACCACATACGTATTTTGCGGCCCTCTTCTCTTTTGCCGGAAGATAGAGAAAAAGTGATTGCTGCAGCGATTAATAAAATTGGTAAAAACTACAGCTTGCGACATCTTTTTGATCTGGCACGATTTATTTTTCCCTGGAGTTTCTTTCCTCGTAGATGGCGATCCTCACTATTCCAGCATAATGCATTACAACCAACAGAGGACATATGTTCTTCGATGATTGCCAATGTATTTCAATCCGTAAATTATCCTATTTTGCCTGTGATTAAAAAAGATAAAACGGGCTATACATTAATTCAAAGAAATCCTAGTCTTTACACACCAAGTGATTTTGATCTTTCACCTTTTTTCGATGTAATTAAATATCCTATTTTACCGCTTAAAAAAGGACAAACCTATCGTGATTTACCGTGGAAAAAGCAATTTATTAGCGATGATATCGGCATAGTCGAATTGAAAGACGAAAAATAACCCACTTTGTCTTATTCAGATAAAAATTTTAATAGAATCGTAGCAACATGTAATCTTCCTGGGCTTCATGAGAAAAAGACTAGCATTTCTAATTTTTTACTCATACAATAAAATTTCGTTGTTGCAGGGAGGGCAATACTATGAACTGGTGGACTTCTGTAGTTGATGGAACCAAGTCACTTGGTGATGGAGCAACATGGCTTTGGAATAACGCCATAAAACAAACCGCAGGCTACGCTGCAAATACAGCGTTTTATGTAGCCGAACAAATCTTAGCCTTACGCGAGGCAGTTCCTGCAGTAGTTACTCCTCCAGTGATGAAAATCGTCAATGGAGCGGGAAATATACTTTTTTATGATGTTCTGCCAGTCGCCGCAGTACATTTCGCAAATAATAGCATTCAAAATTATTTGCGCCCAACAGACCCAACAGCAATGTTGACGTCCTATGCAGTTCTACCTACCTTGACTTTAATGAATTACGCAGTATGGGGATTTACGTACAGGCAGGTACCTAAATTAATGGCACATACTTTAGCGCTTGATGCATTAGGTTCCTCCGCTTTTAACGAGCATAAAAAAAAGCTCAACCCACCTCCCCCAACACTCTGTGGAGAAAAAGAGGAGGATTGTAATTTCAAACGAAAATTTAAAGGGTCACTGCGCGAGCCCTTAGTATTGGCCTTTAATGATCTCGTGCTTTGGGGAATTAGTAGATCTCTTCCCTACGGGGAGCAAATCGCATGGATATTAGCCATCTATTTTTATGGGGAATACATTACACGCATGGCAACGCCAGAACGCTGTGAGCGGCATAAGGCCATGAAATCTGAATCCATATTGTCTTTGGGTTTAGCTTATACTGGAACCTCGTACTTGATGGATTATGCCTTTGAGTCCACTGTAGGCACACCGCCATATCTTTACCTTAGAACATTGCGTCACTTATTACTTTTAGCACACATTAATGTCGCATCGCACATGTCTTTGCCGTTGGTCCGATCGGCAAAAGATAAAATTCCTGTCGATCCTTTAGTGCTTTATGATCGCACCAAACGTTTTGCTGTTGATGTTGTATTTGCAGGACTGATGCAAAGAATACCCATTGATTTTAAACCGCCTCCAGGTGCAAAACCATTTATTCCTTTATCAACTGTTTTCAAGTTCCTAACCAGAGTACTTGAAAGTGATTTGGAGCAAGTTAAACCTGCGCCGCCTGGTTTTTTTAAGAAAACAACAAAGTATCTGCTGCCCAGTATGTTTCATAGCCCCAAAAATGCAGTTAATGATCCAGTAATTAAGGAATTTTGGCCTGACATCCGCACTGATTTGCTCTATATTATAGAAATCGTTGAAGCGGCAAAACCAGTTAAAACCCTAACAACGGCGCCTACGGCAATCGCATCTACGGTCAAATATACGCTCCCAGTCGTATTAAACTACCGCTTTGGTTTGCCCATAAAGCTATCCGAGTTTCTTTTATCGTTGAGCAAAAAAGAAGATTTTTGGGATTTTGTTATGGCACTTAAATTATGGATAGAGCGAAATAATGTATCTCATGAGATACTCTTGACTAAAGGAACACCTAATGTAGGCTTGCATGAAACAGACAGAATTATTGAACTTCCTCCAGAACCTCAAGTCAAAGTTTTACCTCCAGCAAATGAGTTAAAAACATCACGAACTTCCACAGTGATTGAAGCCAAAAAGTTAATCCCTCAAAAAACGTTACCCTTAATATCAGCAAATAGTTTATTTTCTACCAAACAGCGCCCTACGCTCGGAAACAATCCACCGCTCAAAAAAACGGAACTTGGGTCATCATCTACCATAGAGGAACTGTCTTCATCATTTGAATACAGTTAGTAAGTTAAGGGGATCGAAGGAATGTATGTAGCTGTCTTGATTCTTTTGATCACCTTAATTGGAATTGCCGTTCGCAGAATGACACGAATTATCATTCCAATTTGGCTTATTACCACTGCAGGCGCTGCAGCTGCGCTATTATTGAAACAAATCACCCCAGTTCGTGCAATTGCAGCAATTGAACCGGATGTGATGCTTTATTTGTTCGGTGTTTTTCTCATCGCGCAAGCGGCAGAAGACAGCGGCTATTTAGAACAACTCACTGACAAAATGTTCTATCACGCGCACAATGGGAAACAGGCCTTGGTCATTATTATATTCATCCTTGGGTTAAGCACTTCCTTACTCATGAATGATACAATTGCAATCATAGGTACGCCCATTATCATTCAATTGTGCCAATTACATAAAAAACTAATCAAACCTTTAATTTTTGCACTGGCATTTTCAATCACCATCGGCAGTACCTTCAGTCCTATCGGTAATCCCCAAAACTTATTAATTGCAGTCAAAGCAGAGATGCCATCACCTTTTTTCCAATTTATAAGATTGCTGGCGATACCCACATTAATAAATCTTGCCATTACTTATCTATTCATATGTTTTGTTTATAAAAAAACCTTAAACGAACCCATTGAAAAACCTACTCCTTCGCCTGTACATGATCACCATACAGTAATACTAGTTAAACTGAGCTTAATGATTTTATGTCTTTTAATCATTCTTAAAATAGTTTTCGATTGCATGCAATCATCCATTCACTTAAATTTCAGCCATATAGCACTTGTCTCATCGTTACCTATTTTACTCAGTAAACAGCGAAGAAAGTTCATCAAACGCTTGGATTGGAGTACTTTGATTTTTTTTGCAAGTATTTTTATCCTGATGCAAAGTGTGTGGGATAGTGGTTTTTTTCAAACCAGCATCAATCATTTTCATCTTTCGATTGCCCATGTCCCTACTATTTTGATAATCAGTATTATTCTGAGTCAATTTATATCTAATGTTCCTATGGTGGCTTTATATTTACCGCTTCTCATGCAACATTCTGTTTCTGATTCAAGTTTATTAGCCCTAGCAGCAGGAAGTACTATTGCTGGAAATTTATCGATTTTAGGGGCAGCAAGTAACGTCATTATTATTCAAAACTGTGAGAAACACCGTGTTAGAGGTTTTGATTTTTTTGAATTTATAAAAATTGGAGCCCCGCTCACCCTCATGAATGTTTTGATCTATGCATGTTTTCTTTAAATCAGTACATAGTCTAAAAATTACTCAGGATTTTCCGCAACTACTTGCCATATTAAATGCAATAGTGTTATATTTACGCGCGAATTAGTTCATTACAAGGCAATTATTGGCAAATCAAAGTTATGGAAATCCTAAGCATATGAATCAATCATTGCCTTCACAGCAGTCCTGTTTTTTATTTCTGACTGTAAGCGTTATTACCTCCCTTATCTTATTAATTAATGTATCGTTCAAAATCGTTCTCATAGAAGGGCTGATGTTCTCTGTGAACTGTTTGATCTGCCCATTAATTGCAGGTTTGTATTTATTAGCATTAAGAAATTGCACCATTAAAGAACAAAGACATTTGCTGAATATCTCTTTACTGGCCTTATATGTATTTTGTATTGGCGTATATATACTCATAAACTTACCCGCAGCCGAATACATGCATAACAATCCTGTTTACCAGATTATTTTTGAAGACATCCCGAAAAAATTCTTTGCAACTACTATTGCTTTTGCACTGAGTTTCTATCTACCGCATCTATTATTTTATCCTAAAACCACTAAAGTTTTACCTTCACCAAAACAATGTATGCTGCTTGCATTGTTAGGAGGCCTCAGCTTTTTTGGATTGGATTTTTTTCTCTTATTTTCAGGGGTTCATCTTCATAGCTTCAAACACATTTTTATTGATTCATTCATGATCGCTTCCATCATACTGCTCATTATTGGTGTATTCTATCTAACCTTTTTACTGAAATACCAGAATTTGCCTATTATCTCAGACCTCGAGCGAGATAGGGAAGCACTTCCCTTATACCATTACTTTATTTGCGTTGCGATCGTCATAATGCTCATTTGTTTAGCTTGCGAATACAGAATAGTAACGATTATTAATAAATATATGGTGCTATCAGCCAGCTCATTATTTTTTCCCGTTACTTTATTGATTAGTACAATACTCGGTGAACTGTGGGGTTATCGAGTCAATCTAAAGTTATGCCTAATCCTTATTGCCACTCAATTCACTTTTGATATTTTGCTTATAGGGATCGTTGCTTTGCCATCGCCAACGTTTTTTAATTTGAATCCTTTTTACAACTACATTATGTTAAAAAGGCTGCCTACTGCTTCTCTGACATTATTTGTTGCCTTCATCAGTAATGCTTTGCTATTACATCACTTAAAGAACTCAAAGTGGGGCTTACACCGACCATTACGTATCTTAATTGCTAATTTTTGTTCTAATTCCTTATTGTGTTTAATTGACTACAGTTTACTATTCGGTGGCATTTATCCTTACGATCAAATTATTAGTTTGGTAGCTAATGTTTGGCATTACAAATTATTTATGACAATGGTTTTTCTACCTTTAATTCTATGGTTCTGTGCCTATATGGAAAAAAACAAAGCATCGACTTTACAGTATGATTGAGTGCTCTAATTTTCTGCAACCCGTCTTCCCTGCGTAGGGATGACAGTTCTTTAGACATCACTGTAGACGGTAGAATACGTATTTTCCTAGTTAAATTTTGTGGGGAACTCCTCGGGAACAAGTCGCGAGACCGTAATGATCAGGATAAATATCTTGCTGTTCTGGAAATATATTTGAATCCTGGTGAAAAGTCAGATTTGAGCTCAGGTTGAACCTGAGCCAAATATGGCTTTTCAGTCATACAGCGTAAAAGTTTATGATTCCTTTTTCACTGGCCGCTTCCAACCATAGACGGTTTTTTGTCTTGATTCAGTAAGGGTCAATTCACCAGGAGGAACATCTTTGCGAATAGTACTGCCTGCTCCTATAGTTGCATAAGCACCTACAGTCACCGGGGCAACGAATTGGGTGTCTGAACCGACAAAAACACCATCTTCAATGACGGTTTTATGTTTATTAACTCCGTCATAATTGCAAGTAATGGTGCCTGCTCCTACATTAACCTCTTTCCCCAAACTCACATCACCCAAATAACTTAAATGACTGGCTTTGGAACCTTCATCAAATATAGCTTTTTTGGTTTCAACAAAATTACCTATCTTACAATGTGCAGCTAATTCAGTGCCTGCTCTTAATCGAGCAAAAGGACCAATAGTACAATTATTTGCTATGTTGCAACCTTCCAAGACACTGTTGGCATAAATCGAACACCCAGCATCCATACTTACATCAGTAAGTATGCAATTAGGTCCTATAGAGCAACCATCCCCAAGAATTACCTTTCCTTTAAACACACAATTCACATCAATAAATACGTCTTTACCGCAGATTAACTCACCGCGTACATCAAAACGATTTGCATCAGCTATAGTTACTCCCTGTTGCAATAATTTTTCAGCATGTCGTACTTGCCATATTCGTTCTAATTGCTGCAACTGCAATCGGTTATTTACACCTTGAATTTCTGCGCTATCTTTTACACTCAGTGTTCTAATTGGTGTTTGACTGGCAACAGCTAAGGCAATAATTTCAGTAAGATAGTACTCAGATTGAGCATTATCATTACCCAAATTGGGCAGCCACTTTTCTAAATCATCAGAAATGGCACAACAAATCCCTGAATAAATTTCTTTTATATTCTTTTCTTGCTCATTTGCATCTTTTTCTTCTACAATGATGGAAACTTCACCTTGGTTGTCTCTAACAATACGTCCAAGACCGCTAGGATCTTCAAGATGGGCAACTAAGAGTGACAAAATGGATTGATGAGCGTTTGCTGTATTGCTGCGCGCAATTAAAGCGCGTAGCGTATCTGCTTGAATAAGCGGTACATCAGCAGATAGAACAAGTACTTGTGTTTTTGGTGGAATAAAAGGTAAAGCCTGCATTACAGCATGACCTGTACCTAGTTGTTCTGCCTGATGTACCCAATGCACAGGTAAGTCAGGGAGTGAGTTCTTAAGTTGTTCACCACCATGACCGTATATAACATGGATTACATCAGGATTTAGTTGCTGTGCGGTTTCCACTACACGAGTTAACATGGGCTTCCCTGCAATTTGGTGAAGTACTTTAGGAGTACTGGAATACATCCGTTTGCCCTGACCTGCAGCTAAAATAATAATTTGTAAATTCATGGAGTTATGAGTTCCTAAGTTAAAGATTTTCAATAAAACAATCTGCCTCAATATTAAATAGGTAAAAGAGGTATGATAACTAAATTACAGTTCAAGGAGTAGAGCTATGCCATCAATATTAGTGAGAACAGTGAAAGCACTTATAGATCGCGTTTTGAATAAATCAATAGAAGATTCGATTGCCGATGATAACGGGATGTTTTATGGATATTTTCGCGATACGAAACACTCCGAACAACAAAGAGGCCTAACCCGTACCCTGCAAAAATGCATTTCAGATTTTGCAACGGAAGACACAGATAAAAATAATTTAGCGACGATAAAAGAGCAGATCAGTAAAATAGACACTGCGGTGGAACTTTTGCGCGCAAAAAAATCGTGGAAAAGAGGTGGTTTGAATGACACCTTAAGTGAACTTAATTCCAGTATAGACCGATTTTATCGGTCACTTAATGAGAGAGCATTTAGTTTTATCGATGTAGCTGATGATGATGATCCGTTTAACTTACTCTGTGCTCATGCAGCTTATTACCTGGGTGAACACATTATTTGCCCTCCTGGAGAAGGCATGCTTGCTAAAATATACGAAACCGTTTCCAATACTATTAGTCATTCTACAGCAATAGAAATCAGAGCTAAAAAAGAAGAGTGTCTGATGAAACACATTCTCAAATGTAAGGAAAAACTAGACGGTTTAGATAAGGAAAAACCTAATTACAAAGAGTTACGTAAGACTTTTGTTATTGAAGCAATAGACGCAATTCAAAGAGAGAATGCCGGGATTTGTGAAGAGTCAAAACCGATTGACTCCATACCTGTACAAGTAACCTTGATTGCAGTGGCTAAAGTTAAAGCACCTACCATAAAGCCCAGCAGAGGACGGTTAAAAGTCGCTATGGACAATGCGCTTGAAGAAATTAAAGAACGATGTCCATCAGTAAGTGAAGAAGCAAAAACCTCATTAACCGTTTAACTCTTTGTATACTCATCCGCAATAATCTTGCAAAGAACCCCCGGAATTCGAAACCAAATAAAAATGTTTCAATCCGGGTCCACGCGTGGCATTCAGTCTTCAAATTCGCGATTACGCAGTCAATTCCCCACAAAGATCAGTTTCCATCAATCTTTTTATTTCGGAAATGTCTAACCGTTTACTGAGCAAATACAGTAGCTTGCAATGTGCTGCTTCAGGGGTCATGTCATGGCCGCTAATCAGTCCTGCTTTTTTTAAGGAATGCCCCGTAGCGTATTGACTCATTTCCACCCCGCCCTGTTGGCATTGAGTGCAGTTAATAATGATCACACCGCGCGCACAAGCATCTTTAAGCAGTTTTAAAAAACGAGGGTCATTATTTTGCGCATTGCCTGCGCCATATGTTTCTAAGATCAAACCACATAAGGGTTGATTTAAAATATAAGCTAAAACATCGGTAGCAAACCCAGGGAATAACCTAAAATTGGCAATAAATTGAGGTTCGATCGTTTGTAAGTGAAATGACTTCCGCGACTGTTTGAGCAAAAGATTTTTCTGTACCTTAATATCTATTCCTATCGCTGCTAAACGTGGATAATTCGGCGAATCAAATGCTTTAAATCCTTGCGAACTAATCTTTTGTGTCCGATTACCACGTAATAAATGTTGATTAAAGTAAATGCATACCTCATGTATGGGCTGATTTGCACAAAGCCATAATGAAGTAACCACATTATCTATCGCATCATTACGTACTTCCGATAAAGGAATTTGGGAACCTGTAATAATTACTGGTTTACTTAAATTTTCCAGCATAAAGGATAAAGCCGATGCTGTATATGCCATGGTATCAGTACCATGAAAAACAACAAAACCATCAAAATTCGCATAGTCATCCGCTATATCCCTGGCTATTCGGTTCCAGTCGTATACGGTCATATTGGATGAGTCAAGCAAAGGACTGTATTCTTTTACCGAATACTCAGGCATGTCTTTATGTTTGAGCAAAGGTATTTGTTCCAATGCAGTTTCCACATAACCTGCAGCAGGTTCATAACCATTTTCTGTTTTAATACAACTGATGGTACCGCCAGTATTAATAATTAAAATTCTCTTTTTCATAGGATTATAAATTAGACTATTTTTCTCAATTATATAACTAAATGATTTGAAATAGGGTAGTACTTTTAATGAGTGAAAAAAGGTGTCCCGATGCTGCAAACAAAGTCTAGAAAAAGAAGATAAGTCAGTTTTTATTGAGTAGTTATCTTTTTTCAATAATAATTACAGATTTAATTGCCAAGGTCTCGCTGTTTATGGAAAAATCAGGCTATTAGAAGTTTAATCTAAACAGTGACATCATGGTAATTGATCGTGCCGGTTATCGGTTGAATGTAGGTATTGTCCTAGTCAACTCACAAAACAGAGTTTTTTGGGGTAGAAGAACTGGTCATGATGCTTGGCAATTTCCGCAAGGCGGATTGGCTGCTGGTGAAACATCATTAGAAGCAATGTTTCGGGAATTGCATGAAGAAGTAGGATTGAATAAGGAAGATGTAGAAGTTATTGGTTCTACCAAGCGCTGGCTTAAATACAGACTCCCTAAACAATATCTGCGTCATGGCAGTGAACCTTTAGTAATAGGACAAAAACAAAAATGGTTTTTATTAAAGCTCATTACCAGTGAGCAAAAAGTTAAACTGGATCTAAGTGACTCTCCAGAATTTGATAGCTGGCGTTGGGTTGATTTTCATGAGCCAGAAGGACAGGTGATCTTTTTTAAACGTCAAGTTTATATGCAAGCGTTAAAAGAACTGGAACCTATGTTGAAAAAAAATCGTCGTACACCTTACGGCATTAAACGAAAAAAGAGGTAATATAAGCGTAGATGCTCAAAGTACTTAAACGGATAGTTCAAGAAGTCACTGCAGCCAAGCAGCTCTCAGAAGCACTTGGCATTCTGGTGCACCAAATTAATAAAGCCATTAATGCAGAGGCCGCTTCCGTTTACCTCATCGATACCAAACATGCTGAATATGTTCTTATTGCAACCGAAGGTTTAAACAAGCAAGCACAATTCCGAGTTCGTATTTCCTTTGATAGTGGTCTAGTAGGTCTTGTCGGCCGACGCGAAGAACCTATTAATCTAGAAGATGCTCCCGCCCATCCCGATTTTTATCATAATCCCTTATTGGGAGAAGAACGTTTTAAAGCATTTTTAGGTGTCCCTATTATTCAACATCGAAAGATCTATGGCGTTCTCATTGTTCAGCAAACAGAACAACGTTACTTCGATGATACAGAAGAATCTTTTTTAATTACCTTAGCCGCCCAACTTGGCGGAATTATCGCTCATGCTGAAGCAACAGGAGAGCTGGCTGAACTAACCCAACCCAAACCTATGGGTGTTACCAAAAAAGTTGAAGCTGGTACCACCGCCCTGGCAGGAATAGGCTCTGTTCCAGGTATTGGAATAGGTACCGCTGTGGTTGTATATCCTCAGGCAGATATTGATGCAGTTCCACAAAATCCTGTAGAGACTTTGGATGAGGAAATTAATGCATTTTATGAAGCTCTGGAATCCACTAGAGATGACATGCACCGTTTAAGTAGACGCATGAAATCCGTTGTTGCAGAAGAAGAGCATGCGCTATTTGATGTGTATTTACGCATTCTTGATAAAGACAGTTTGGGTACTGAAGTAGAGCGGGTAATTCGTAAAGAAAAAATTGGAGCGCAAGCTGCTTTAGCAGCGGTTATTAAAAAACACATCGCTCAGTTTGAAAGTATGGAGGATTCATACCTCCGGGAACGAGCCAGTGATTTTCGTGATTTGGGACGCCGTGTTTTAGCAGCGTTACAATGGTCACAACAAGAAGAAATTGTTTATCCCAAAAGAACAGTTTTAGTTGGAGAAGAAGTAACCGCTGCAGCATTAGCAGAAGTTCCTGAAGGATGCCTGGCTGGAGTTATATCAGCCAAAGGTTCCAATAACTCGCATGTTGCCATTTTAGCACGTGCGTTGGGTGTGCCTACAGTTATGGGCGTTCGTGGTTTAAAATTAGATTTGATTTCCCGCCGCGCCATTATTGTTGATGGGTATTATGGACAAGTTTATATTTCCCCATCAAAATCAGTACTTGCAGAATTCAAGCTTCTGGAGCAAGAAGAGCAGGCATTGAACCAGAGTCTGGTTAGTTTACGGGATAAACCTGCAGAAACTGTTGACAACTATAAGGTTTCTTTACAAGTGAACACCGGTTTAGCTATGGATGCAGGCTTATCCATGAGTGTCGGTGCAGAAGGTGTTGGCTTATACCGCTCAGAAGTCCCTTTTATGAGTCGTGATCATTTTCCTTCAGAAGATGAACAAACGATTATTTATCGACAAACACTGAAAGCCTTTGCCCCACACCCTGTGACTATGCGAACCCTTGATATTGGTGGTGATAAGGTACTGCCCTATTTTCCTGTTGCAGAAGATAACCCCTATTTGGGATGGCGAGGAATTCGTGTCACACTGGATCATCCCGATGTATTCCTGATGCAAATCCGTGCGATGATGCGTGCAAGCGAAGAATTGAATAATTTGCGAATTATGTTGCCTATGGTCACCAATTTAAGTGAAGTCGAGGAAGCTTCCTACCTTATTGATCAAGCATTCACTGAATTACTAGAAGAAGGTTGTGCCATTGAAAAACCAAAGTTAGGGGTTATGATCGAAGTGCCCGCAGCAGCTTATTTAGCACGTGAAATCGCCAAACGTGTTGATTTTATCTCTGTAGGCAGCAATGACCTGACCCAATATTTTCTGGCCGTAGATAGGAATAACGCACGCGTTGCGGGTCTTTACGACGCCATGCATCCTGCCATGTTGCGTGTTTTACTAAAAGTAGTTGAAGGAGGCCATGCAGCAGGAGTAGAAGTGAGTATTTGTGGCGAAATGGCCAGTGATCCTTTAGCTGTTATTTTGTTAATTGCCATGGGCTTTGATACCTTAAGCATGAACTCTTCGAGTTTACCGCGAGTAAAATGGGTTATTCGTAATTTCTCTATTGCGACTGCCCGCAAAATTCTTGCCGAGGTTCTGGAATTTGAACACCCCGCCCAAATACGTTTTCATTTACAAAAAGCTCTAGAGGAAGAAGGATTGGGTAGTCTCATTAGGGCTGGAAAGTCTCTATGAATAGAAGACTGATTGAAAATTGTAGCCTGGGTGCAACGCAGCGAAACCCGGGAGTTTTGAGCTCAGTTAGTCCCGGGTTCCGCTGCGTTGCACCCAGGCTACGTTCTATCGATGATTACGATCCCTTAAATTATGGAAGCGTACATGTAGATAAAAAAGGAACTTAATAAAGATATGCTCACCTTTCCTTATATAAATCCTGTTGCATTTTCAATAGGTCCATTACAAGTTCATTGGTACGGATTAATGTATCTGATTGGTTTTGTAAGTGGTTGGCTACTTGGTCATTGGCGCGCAAAGCACTACCAATTGGATTGGACCTCGGAACAAATCAGTGATTTAATCTTTTATGCAGCCCTCGGCGTCATTATTGGCGGCCGCGTTGGCTATATGCTTTTTTATAATTTCCCTGAGTTACTTCATGATCCCTTGTCCTTATTTAAAATCTGGCAAGGCGGCATGTCTTTTCATGGCGGCTTACTTGGTGTCGCTCTTGCACTGTGGCTTTTTTCTCTCAAAAGTAAAAAATCGTTTTTGGAAATAGGAGATTTTATTGCGCCGCTGGTGCCCATAGGCTTAGGTGCTGGACGTATCGGTAACTTTATTAACGGTGAGCTATGGGGACGGGTTACTGACATGCCTTGGGGGATGGTCTATGGCCACGTAGACAATCAACCTCGTCATCCTTCAGAGCTTTATGAGTTTGGTCTGGAAGGAATTGGGTTGTTTCTTCTTGTTTGGATTTATGCACACAAACCTCGTCCGGTTGGTCGGATATCCGCTGTTTTTTTAATGGGGTATGCAGTGTGTCGTATTATTGCTGAGTTCTTCCGACAACCGGATCCGCAATTGGGCTATATTGCCTTCGGATGGTTGACTATGGGACAAATTTTATCTATTCCCATGCTCTTGCTGGGATTTTGGTTATGGTGGGCTAAACGATGAAAACTTATTTAAACTTGTTAGAACATATTTTACAACACGGCGCCCAAAAAACAGACCGAACAGGCACAGGGACCTTATCGGTTTTTGGTTATCAAATGCGCTTTGATTTACGCCAAGGGTTTCCTTTAGTTACGACCAAAAAATTACATATGCGCAGTATCGTGCATGAATTACTCTGGTTTTTGCAAGGGGATACCAATATCACCTATTTAAATGAAAACGGAGTTACCATATGGGATGAATGGGCTGATAGTCATGGTGATTTGGGGCCGATTTATGGCAAACAATGGCGAAGTTGGCCAACAGTTGATGGCCGCACCATTGATCAACTCAGTGACGTCATCCAACAAATTAAAACCAATCCTGACTCCCGCCGCCTACTGGTCAGCGCTTGGAATGTTGGCGAACTGGATCAAATGGCGTTAATGCCCTGCCATGCCTTATTCCAATTTTATGTCGCCAATAAAACGCTTTCTTGTCAGTTGTATCAACGCTCTGCTGATGTATTTTTGGGCGTACCTTTCAATATTGCATCGTATTCACTGCTTACCCACATGGTTGCTCAGCAATGCAATCTCAATGTAGGTGATTTTATCTGGACTGGCGGAGACTGCCATTTGTATCTAAACCATTTAGAACAGGCACGCACACAATTAGCCAGAGAGCCCCTGCCCTTAGCTACCTTAAATATCAAACGAAAACCGCAATCGTTATTTGAATATGTTTATGATGATTTTGAATTCTTAAATTATCAATCGCATCCGGCAATCAAAGCCCCAATTGCTGTTTAAAAATACCCTTGTAGCCTGGGTGAAGCGCAGCGAAACCCGGGGTATAACCGAATTTCAGAAATTCCCAGGTTTCGCTGCGCTTCCCCCAGACTACAATTCTGCATTAAAAAGTTTGCGGATCTCATCAGGTAAAGGCACGGATTTATTTTGGGTATAATCTACCCAAACAATTTTACAACTGCCTTGTGCCATCAGGATTTCGTCCTGATATAGATCATGATCCATCATCATGCTGGAATTTCCAAGGCTGTGTATTTTGGAATGTAAAGTCACTGTTGCAGGATAAACTACCGGTTTTAAAAAGGTACACGCAACATGAATCACTACTGGACCCGTTTTTCCAGTCATTCTAATATTAATCTCTCTTAGCCAGTCAATACGTGCTTCCTGAAAATAATCAAAATAGCGGGCATTATTCACATGTCCCAGTGCATCCATATCACCCCAGGCAATGGGAAAAACTTTTTTATGTACTTCAACCTTTGAGTCAGTCATTTTCTCTATCTCTCCATTATCCTAGAAAAAGCAGCAGTAACCGTAGCGAGCACATTAAAACTGAACGTTTTAACTGCTTTTCTAGGGTTATGATAAATCCATAGGATCTACATCAATATTCCAACGCACCCCATTCCCTAATTTATTTCCTGCCAGCCATTCACGCAATTGTGTTAACGAGCTTTTAAGAGTTTTTCTTGAGGGAGACTTAAGTAACAACTGCATGCGATACTGATTGGCTTTCCGAGGCATAGGAGCAGGCGCTGGCCCCATTGCTGTAATGGAATGTGTTACGATTTGCTCCTTGGCTGCATGTAAAAACCTTAATACACTCCCTACTGCTTTCCCTTGTGCCCTAATTACAGCCAGATAGTGAAAAGGGGGCAGTTGGGCTTTTTGGCGAGTAGTTAATAAAGCATCGGCGAATTCATTATATCCTTGCTGAATCAATAAATTCAGTAGCGGATGATCAGGCACGTGGGTTTGAATCAAAACCTGACCTGCTTGCTCTGCCCGTCCTGCCCGCCCTGAAACTTGCATTAATAATTGTCCTAAATGTTCTAGGGCGCGAAAATCCTGATTATAAAGCCCAGCATCTGCATCCAGAACAACAACCAAAGAAAGACGAGGGAAATGGTGTCCTTTCGCTAACATTTGTGTGCCGACGATTAACTGCGCCTTGCCCTTATGGATTTGCTCCAAATGTTCATCTAAAGCATTTTTTTTGCGCACGGCATCGCGATCGATGCGCACGACTTCCGTATCTGGGAAGTATGCACTTAAAAACTCATGGATGCGTTGTGTCCCTGCTCCCACAGGTATCAATTCCCTGCTGTTACAGCTGGAGCACCGATCAGGAGTTTTTTGGGTCAACCCGCAATGATGACAAATCATTTGTCCTAACTGTTTATGGAGCGTCAGATGGCTGTCGCAAGCGCGGCAATCAGCCATCCAACCGCATTGGTGGCATAACAGAACAGGAGAAAAACCACGGCGATTAATGAAAACTAAAACCTGATTCTTTTTGAGCAAATGTTCTTTAATTACGTGTAGGGTAGTAGTAGCCAAACCATGTTGAAGTGATTGTGAACGTAAATCAACTAATTGATAGTGCAAAGGAGTTGTCGAGAGTGCTTTATGAGTTAAATGCAACACCGTATATTTTTTTTGCATGACGTTGTACATGCTTTCCAAGCTAGGGGTTGCTGAGCCCAGAATAATGGGTATATTCGCTAAATGGGCACGCATTAACGCGCTATCCCGCGCTGAGTAACGCACCCCCTCCATTTGCTTTAATGACGAATCATGCTCTTCATCAATTACAATTAACCCTAAGTCAGGCATAGGAGTAAAAATTGCAGCCCGGGTTCCTATCACCATTTTAACCTTGCCTTCTTTTGCCAGTTGCCAAGCGACTTGTCTTTCTGATTCATTTAAGCCGGAATGAATCACCGCGATGGGATGTTTAAAACGTGCGGTAAATCGTGATACTAACTGCGGGGTTAATCCTATCTCAGGCACTAGAATCAAAACTTGTTTTTGTTGTTCGAGCACCTTAGCAATAACGTGCAAATAGACTTCTGTTTTTCCACTTCCTGTAACCCCCTGCAATAAAAAGCACTGATATTGATGCAGCGCCTCTGTAATTGCAGCCACAGCCACAGCTTGCTCAGGATTCAGCATTAATGGAAGCGATGGTGAAGTATTTGCTTTTTCTGGCAGTATCATTTGCTGGGATAAAGAAAGAATTTGTGCGGCAAGCAGAGTGCAGAGTTGGCTTGAATTAAATCCTTTTCCCGTCAAACAATGTTTGGCAACCGGTTCTTTTTGAGTACTCAAGAATTCGACCAGTTCAAGTTGTTTTCGTGCACGAGCAGGAATAAGCTTTTTGGCCTCATCGAGAGGCAATGCTAATTGATAAAAATCGCCCATAGGTAATTGGCAAAGCTGTCCCAATCGATATTTTTTAGGTAAGGCGAGCGGCAATACTTCAGACAAAGGCGATTGATAGTAACTCGCGATCCACGAACATAAAGTTAAAGTCTCTGGGGTAATTAATGGTTGCTCATCAATGATTGCATCAATGCTTTTTAATGATGCAGCATTATATGAGGGTTCGCTTTTACCAATGACTAAACCCAAGCGTGTTTGTTTACGAAATGGAACCCAAACACGCGCACCGATGCAAGGGGTAACTTCTTCTGCTGCTGCATAATCAAAAAAATCACGGTGTGTATGGGGGATACAGACGTGGTAAACGGTCTTTCCATTTTGCTCATTTTCCGGTGCTGTGTTCCCACCTTCCCGAATCTTTTCCAAGGATGTATCGGTAGAAAGTGGCAAAAGGGAGCGCCCCATAGGATGAGCGTGATCGTTTTTATTCATTCGCTCTTTGCCATTGATGACTGGCTGATTGACCTGGAGCAGAAAAAACCTTCACCAAAACCGTATCAATGCGATGCCGATCCAATTCTGCTTTATCTTTAATGAGCTCATGCACAAACCAACGCGATAATTCTTCAACGGTAATATTGGTTACTGGCAATAAAGTCACGTCTTCTTTTAAAAAGGGAATTTTTTTGTGGTTAAAGGTAAAATAATAATATTCCTCATCCTCAGCATATTCCAGAAAAGGGGAAAATTGCGGCATCAGGAATGTTTGATTTAAATAACGGCATAATTTATGAATACGTTCTTTATAATAACGATAATCAAACGTCATCCCATTTTCTTCAACCCAAGTAGTGAGTGCCAAATAAACCCCATACATATGCCCATGTAATGGCTCTCTTTCTGTTGCAGAGAAAATAGTAGTGTGGCCAGCAGAAAATTTCATGGACTCTTTTTGTAATTCCACTGTGGTCAGGTATTTTTTTCTGTTCATAAACTCACTCGTTTATCATTTAATAGAAATCCGTTTAAGGAAATTTCCACATTCTTACTCAGCGCGATTACTTTAAATAACTCCCCCATTTCACTCGGGAGGGTAAGCTGTTTTATCGCTTGTTTTGCTTGTACTTGGTCCAACTCACTATCCAAGATATTGATTAAGCTTAGCAAACCGTTAGCCAGCAAAAAAGAGGCTTGATTTGTAAATCCCGCAATATGAAAACCAGCTTGCTGTCCTGCTTCTGCAACATGCGTAAAATCCACATGCGCAGTTATGTCTTGCTCCCCAGGATGCAATAAAGGATCTGGATGACTTTGATGTTGATAATGACACATTAAAGTCCCTTGATTACGATCAGGGTGATAATACTCATGGCGAGGGAATCCATAATCAATCAAAAACACTACGCCTTGTTTTAACATGCGATAGTTATTCATGATCCAATCATCAATAAAAAGATTCACCTCAGAAAGATAAGGAGTATTAGGCAACGATAATCTGTTATTAATATAATCGAGCAATTGCTGATTATGACATGGTTTAAATAGTTCTGTTAATTGTTGTTGTTCATTCAAAGCGATATAACTTTCCATAATGCCTTGTTCTGTTTTCATAAAACGGTGTACAGGCATGGCATCCAACACCTCATTTGCTAGAACCACTCCATTAAAAGGAGTTTCCGGCCAACGATCAAGCCAGGTAACCAAGTGCGCTAAATGAGGGATTTTTTGTGCAATCAGTTCGCGTTGACGATGGTATAAATTAGCGCTGACTTCCAAAATATAATAGGCCTCTGGCAAAGAATTATGTTCTGCTAGATGTTCTAAGAGAGCAACACAAAGAGCGCCTGAGCCTGCACCAAATTCGAATAACACGGGAGACTCAAGCTCTTTTAATACTTGCTGACACTGATTCGCAAGCGTTTTGCCAAATAAAGGAGTGAGTTCTGGAGCGGTAATAAAATCACCGTGTTTCCCTAGTTTTTGCAGCCCAGAACTGTAATATCCTTCACCAGGAGCGTACAATGCAAGTTGCATGAATTCTACAAAGGGAATGGCCTGGCGTTCAGTCAATAATGCGTGCAGGGTTTGTATTATACTCATAATTAATTACTTAAAAAGTGTAGCCTGGGTGAAGCGCAGCGAAACCCGGGAATTCTTTGTTACTAAATCCTGGGCTACGCTCGGTTTCTCCAGGATAATTTTAGAATAGGAAACATACCTTGAATCCGACAAACAAACAAGAAGTGAAAGTTGCTTTAGTCACTGGTGGTGCGCGCCGTATCGGCGCAGCTATAGTCCAAAAACTACATGCAGCAGGATATAAAGTCGTGATTCATTGCTATCATTCATTGCAAGAAGCCCATAATCTTGCCGCTGATTTAAACGAGCAACGACCAAACAGCGCCTTTGTTCTACAAAGAGAATTATCTGAAACGTGCGCCGCAGCTGAAATAATGACTGCAGTTCAAGATTGGGCTGGACGTTTGGATTTATTAGTGAATAATGCCTCTGTTTTTATCCGCACTGAATTTACTGCGTTTGCTGAAACGGATTGGAATGAGCTTTTTGATATCCACGTGAAAGCCCCTTTCTTACTGAGCCTCGCAGCGCGTCCTTTATTAGCGAAACACTCAGGAGTCATTATCAATGTTAGCGACACCCATGCAGAAAAACCACTGAAAGAATACTCTGTTTATTGTCAAAGCAAAGCCGCTTTGGAAATGCAAACAAAAAGCTTAGCACGTGAATTTGCTCCTGAAATCAGGGTTAATGCAATTGCTCCAGGCGCCATTATCTGGCCTGAGCACGCCAATGCTCTAACTCCAGAAATACAAGAAAAAATTATTGCGAAAACACTACTAAAAAAACATGGCGATCCCGAATACATTGCTCAGGCCATTTTAGCTTTGGCTGAAAATCCTTATATTACCGGTCAAATACTCAAAGTGGATGGGGGAAGAAGTTTACTTAATTAATACTACAAATAGTGCACCTCTAATTGATTAACGAAATCATTTATTTAATAATGGATGAAACCAACAACAAGGATAAGTTGTCAATTTATGAAAAAAATAGCACTCCTTACATTTATTACCCTGAATATCAATACGGTACAGGCTGGTACCATGGGAGAAGTATGCAATCCCGATAATGTAACCGTTCCCTGTCCATGCAATGCCTGGGAGATAGGTATAAGCGCTTTATATCTACAGCCAAACACTAATTCAGACCTGCTAAATCCTATCTTGGCTTTACCTGATGGCAAGTTTCGTACCATTAAGTCCTCTTGGGATTGGGGTTTTTTGCTGGAAGGAGGCTATCATTTTAATACGGGAAATGACCTTAATGTAAATTGGTTACACTTCAATGAAAATCACTCTGGTAGTGTTACTCTTTTTGATACAAACCCAGATACGCCAGCTATTAGTCAGACTACTAATTTGAGATTTGATACGCATCTTGATGTTGTCAATCTTGAATTGGCACAAATGAGCCATTTCGGCAAAAAAACAAATCTTCGTTTTTATGGTGGAGGACAATATGTCAACGCCAAGATTAAGCGTGCTGACTATGAGTTTGAAGTAACTGATTTCGAACCCACCAATACTCTTTTTCAAAAATCAGTAACTCATACTAAATTCCAGGGCGCGGGTCCTCGCATTGGGTTGGACATGTCTCATGACCTAAAATATGGTTTTGCCATATTTGCTCAAAGTGCTACCTCCATACTCCTTGGTGAAAGAAAGGCAAAATTATCTGGAGCAAACATAAGCGGCCCCAATGTTAATCCTTTTAGTGTGCAAGCCAAAGGAACCCATATTATTCCCGAATTAGAAGCGAAACTAGGAGTAAGCTATCAATGGTATGCCCGCAGCGGACAATTTAGCTTAATGGCCGGCTGGATGTGGCAACATTATCTTGATATGTTTCTCCTGCCTCCGGGAGGAAACGCTAATCCCGCAACGATTGTAACTCAGAATGATTTCTCTCTGGATGGTCCTTTTATCAAAGGAAAATGGGTTTCTGGATGTTAAAGTACTTTAATAAGTGCAATAGCCCCTTTTTCCAATCATTTATATCCTGCCCCCACGACGTGTTCGCTGGGGGTGCCAGGCGTTCATGAATGGACGCCAGAGCGGGAGGCAGGGGGTGAGCTATTACATTTTGTCTTCATAAGTCAGTGGGAATCCTGTTTTTCCTTCTTCTGATTGCATCGTTTTTGTTTAAAGGAACAAGTGATTATTCCATTTTACTGATCAGCTACGGCCTTATGCTTGTTGCTCTAATAAGCTCTATTTCCTTTGCTTGGCCCTCCAAATTAATTCAATGCACTACATTAACATTTTGGCTGATTATCTGGCTTGTCTGGGTAACTCTTTTACCTCTGCTGGGCTGGGTTCCAGATACCACTTTTTTCGGCGTTTTTCAATGCTCAGCCTGGATATTTGGCTTTGTTTTATTTAATGGGAATCGCTTCCCTGAGTGGTTATGGAATAATTTCCTCAGAGTGCTCTGGATATTGGGTTTGGTTTGTGCCATTTATGCTTTAATTCAGCTCTTAGTTAAAAATGCAATGCCTGCTGGTTTTTTTGCAAGCAAAAATACTGCCGCCGCCTTTTTCATGATGGTTGACCTATTATTAATGGGGAAATTCTTTACGCTAAATCATCCTGAATTAATTGCAATAAACCAATCCAAAGTACAAAAAACGATAAAAAACATTGCTCTTTTAATTAGTATTTACATAATAACATTTGCATTATTCGCTGCGTTAAGCCGCGGTGTGATTCTTTGTTTTATTTTCTTTGCTGCACTAGAAATTGCTTTGTGTCGTCACGCAATAGAAAGAAAAAATATTTATCAATTATCAGCAATTCTGGTTCTGGCTTTAACTACATTGTATCTGTTTGCTCAACCTGCCATACAACATCGGTTGGATTTACTTGCTCATGAGAAATCACGTCTGGTTATTTGGGAAGGTGCGTGGCACTTATGGCAAGCGACCCCCTGGTATGGCCTAGGCATTTTCAATTTTAAACAGTACTACCCCGCGTTTAGTTTACCGGGTGATGGTTCTAATCTCGAATATGCGCACAATGACTTTTTACAATTATTAATTGAAACAGGCATTCCAGGTATTGTTATTCTGCTTGGAATTATGGTGACATGCGTCGCCTATTTAAGACGTTACCTAGCGCACCAAGATAAGAATCCTATCGCCTGTATCCAGGGTATTGCCTGTTTTGCCGCACTAGGTTCTTTAGTGTGTCATAGTTTTATTGATTTTAATTTCTATGTATTTCCCATGAATCTCCTCATAGGATGTTGTTTAGGATATCTTTATTATTTCTTTAAAAAAGAAGGCTGTATTAGAATTTATTCATTATCTTCTGGCAAAAGCATTTGGATTCTACAAAGTAGCCTAGTGGTTTTTCTCTTGCTCATAAGCAGCTACTTCATTCGTTTTTTAATCCTAGAACACTATATTGGAAAAACTGAGGCTGCACTTCAAGCAAAACAATTTCGTAAAGCAGTTAATTACAGTAACCATGCATTAAAGTCATTTCATTTTGTTGAAATTCAAAGCCTCCAAATAGATGCTTACCTGCAATTGATTCAACAAACAACATCGGATTACTTGCGTCGTTACTGGACGGAAAAAGCGGTGGCTGCTATTAATCAAACAATAATCATGAACCCTTATTTTGCCCATTCTTATTTTCAAATGGCATTGTTGCAAAGCTTAATCCTTAATGAGCCCCGGGAAGCCGAAAAATATTTTCTTAAGACGTTAAAAAATAACCCGCATTATTGTTTGGCTCGGCTTACTTTTGTCCAATTTTTAATAGGGCAAAATGAACTGCAGCCGGCGCAGGAAGTTTTAGAAGCCGGTCTTCATTATCCTATCCCTCCAGAATACATAGAGCTTTATCTCAATTATCTGGCCAAACTTCGTTTTAAAAACGGCGATCAGGAAGGGGCTAAGAAAGCAGCTGAGCGACTACAGCATCTCATTGTTTATAATCAAGATTATAGTGATTTGCTTTAAATTTTAATCTCCATAATCGAGACTAGACATCGGGAGGTAACGCGTGCAAAAAGCTGTGAATTTTATCTAGAGAATCCACTTGATAAAAACGATTGAGTAATGATGCATCAAGCAATTTACCAAAATAGTATCGGACTAAAGATTTACTTTGCAATATCGATTTATATTCATCTTCTAATATTGCCAATTCGTGTAAGTGATTCATAAATAAATTAATTTTTTCGGTTAAACGCACAACCACACGCTCTTGTTGCAGTAACTCCTGATAAAGCCAAGGCTTACCACTTCCAGCACGCGATATCATATAAGCGTCACAACCGCTTATTTCTATTGCTTGGTGTAAACTGCGAACATCATGAATATCTCCATTGGCAATCACTGGAATAGAAACGCTTTGTTTGATTTTGGCGATTTGGTGTAAGTCGGATGCAACATCATAATCATCTATCCAACGTCGACCATGTACAATCAGTGCATCTGCGCCTGTATCTTCAATTTTTTCCGCCAAAAGAAAATCCTTTTCATTACCTTGAATCCGAATTTTTATGGTTAAAGGAATAGTAATCGCAGCACGTACTTCTTGAACGATGCGCACTAACTGTTCTGGTTCCTCAAGCAAAGCACTTCCTGCTCCTTTCTTACGTATTTTAGGTTTGGGGCAGCCACAATTTATATCAATAATATCCGCACCATTGAATTGCAATTGCTGTGCTGCTTGCGCCAATATATGAGGTTCAGTACCTGCTATTTGATAGGCCAGGGTTTGTTCTTGGGGTGCTCGATAAATATAACGTGAGTTTGCAGCATGTTTATGAAGAATATCTGTTGCAGAACTCATTTCAGTCACGCAATATGCAGGCGCCCGATAATGATTAAATAATGTTCTAAATGGGGCGCAGCTGTAACCTGCTAAAGGCCCTTGGATTAACCGATTAGGCAATGTTAAAGAACCTATTTTCAAAGAACTGTTAATAAAAGCGTGCATCAATTTAATTCATGGATATAATGAGGGCCAATTTTAACATACTTGAATCTAGAAAAAGTAGTTTGAGTTCTACTACGCAAGCTAAGAGATCCGAACCTGCTCGATTTTTCTAGGTTGAATAGAAATCGAATCAAACAGGAAAACTCCTTTATGGACAAACGTTATTTATCCCCTTTGGAAATGCTCAATATTGCAACACAACATGCCTATGCTGCTGATTATTTATTACAGCAAATCACCGACTGGACATACAGACAAACGGATCCACTCAGTGTGTTAACCCCAGTAACCTCGTTAATGTATCAAGCCTTTCAACTAACATTGAAAGCTTATTGTTTGCATGAACACCGTCCAGTCAAAGAGCATAAAAATCTTATGGAGCTGGTTGAGTTAAATAGCCATTTAGGATTTTCTCACCAAGAAATCGTTTTATTAAAGACCCTGGCAAAACAACAGGTTTTCCTTAAGGGAACTGATTATGATTTATGGGAAAATCAGCAGCAATTTCATGTTTTTTGTGAACAGATTCTTTCTCTCTATCAGAAATTACAAATGATGATGCCACTAGAGCTTCACCCTGACTATCAGCAATAATGTAGAGGTTGTCATTAAAAGCAAGCCAGGTGTCAATTTAAAACCCCAAAGAGAAGATGAGCTCGCCTTCGCATGACAACATATATCATTGTTTTTTGGGGTTTTACCTTTTTGTTGCAACCGATTAGAGGTGCAGCTGAAGCCTCATTAAATTATGGCTGATGCGTCTGATTGAGTTGCTGCTTTTCTTCAACCATTTCCTTGTCCTTGTTTGAAGTAGCATAAAGACCATTTCTACAAAGCGACTCTCCCACGGTTGTTTTTTTGAATGTTGGTTCTTTAAGCGACTCGTTAAGTCTATTTGCAAGCTCCTCTTGTTGTGCAAGAATATTTTGATAAAAAACGCTATTATTTTCTACGTCCTGTTGTAATTGCGCATACTTTGCTTCCGCTGCAGAAACACGATCAGCCAAGACCACTCGCTCTTCCATTAAACCATTTAAGCGGTCTTGAAGTGCTCGTCGTTGGTTTTCACCATCAGATAAGTACTGAGAAATTGTCTCAGTTAAGCTATCTATTATTGCATTAGCCCGCGCGAGCTCCGCTTCTAATGCTATTTCCAATTCTGTTTTCACTTCCTAAATCTCCAAAATTTTTCCTGTTCGTTCTTTTTATCTGGAAAACTAACTCTTTCCTTTATCGTATTCAACAAAAGTATTTATCTAGGGTCCTGCATCTAGAACAGCAGCATTTGTTGTTAACCGGCGAAGAATAAAAACAAAACTCGTAAAATTCAAGCTCCATTTGCGTCGCACGGTAGAAAGTTTGGCATTACCTTTTCGCGTCTACAATTGCCCCATTCAGATTCAGTAAGCCTGAATACATCATTTTTGCTTAATTTTTAAACAAAAAATCATCTGTAGTACTTGGCATCGCGTGCAATTCACGCTAGGATAGTTTTTTTATTTAAATCCTGTCGATGTTATTTATATTAAGGTAGAAACTATGGAGCAAGTAGAAGACAATAAGACTGGAAATGCGGTGCAACATCAAATATTACAGTTAAGTCATCACTTAAATTCGCAAATTTTAGGTCAGAGTGGATTAATTTCACGGTTACTCATTGCCTTACTTGCTGATGGCCATTTATTAGTTGAAGGAGCACCTGGATTAGCAAAAACACGGGCGGTTAAAGAACTGTCCGATGGAGTTGAAGGTAATTTTCATCGCGTCCAGTTTACCCCTGATTTATTGCCTGGAGATTTAACAGGTACTGATGTATATCATCCACAAAATGGTTCTTTTGTATTTCAACCAGGCCCTATATTCCATCATTTACTTTTGGCGGATGAAATAAACCGTGCTCCAGCGAAAGTACAATCTGCTTTACTCGAGGCAATGGCTGAACGACAAGTTACTATAGGAGGCAAAACCTATCCTTTGCCCGAATTATTTTTGGTAATGGCAACGCAAAACCCCATTGAGCAGGAAGGAACTTATCCCTTGCCCGAAGCCCAATTAGACCGATTTTTGATGTATGTAAAAATCAGTTATCCCGATGCTAAAATCGAGCATGATATTTTAGCTTTATCACGCAAAGAAGCCTTAGGCGCGGCTATGGCCACTAAACCGGTTACATCAGAAAAATTATCACAAAAAACATTATTTGAAGCACGCAAGCAAGTTCTTAATGTTCATACGAGTGATGCATTAGAAAATTATCTGGTCCAGTTAGTAGTGGCAACACGCAATCCTGGTATATACAGTGAAGAGTTAGGTCGTTGGTTGCGCTTTGGTGCCAGCCCGCGTGCCACAATTGCTTTAGATCGTTGTTCTAAAGCCCATGCCTGGCTTTGTGGGAGAGATTATGTCACTCCAGATGACATTCACGTAATTGCTCATGATGTGTTACGACATCGAATTTTATTAAGCTTTGAAGCGGAAGCGGAAGGGATCAATAGTGATGATTTTATTGACTCCTTATTACGCTTGGTTGCTGTTCCATAGCGTAGCCTGGGTGCAGCGCAGCGCAACCCAGGATAACTGGCCAAACAAATAACAGCCTTGAATTTGATGATTCAGTCCCAATTTACAGATCATATGAGGTACACGAGGTTTTTATGGTGAATGGCGTTATTGCAGAATTAAATGAATTAATTGACCTGAGACGTTATGTACAATCCGTTCATTATCGCCCCGAAGGTAAAGCAATACGATCAGGCAATCATTTATCCAAATTACGTGGTCGTGGTATGGATTTTGCCGAAGTAAGAAATTATCAAGCTGGTGATGAAATACGCCATATGGAGTGGCGCGTTACTGCTCGCACCGGCAGACCTCATGTGAAAATTTATCAGGAAGAACGAGAAAGGCCGGTAGTGATTCTCACTGATTTTAATCCATCAATGATTTTCGGTACGCGTATCGCATTTAAATCAGTCATTGCTGCGCGCTTAGCAGCTCTTCTTGCCTGGACAGTAATCAAGGAAGGCGACAGAGTGGGCGGAGTATTCTTTTCAGCCACTGATCACAGCGAATTTACCCCACGCAGCCGTGATATGGGCGTACTGCCTTTGCTGGCCTCTTTAAGTCGATATACTGATCAGACAGAGGTACAACGCGAAGCGCAACCAAGACTGCTTAGTGACGCCTTAGTGCGCTTACGCCGTGTAGTCAGACCAGGAAGCATCCTGGTTTTGATCAGTGACTTTTACTCTATGGATAGTGAATGCGAAAAGCATTTAAAACGATTACGCTACCACAATGACATTCTGGCTTACCATGTGTGTGATCGCGTAGAACTTTCTCCACCTAAGCCTCAGCAATATGCTATGACTAATGGACAGCAAGAAATAATACTCGATACCAGCCTGCACTCAGTAAACAGTGCTTACGAGCACTATTGCCAACAACGCATAGCACACCTGCAAGAGCAGTTTCGCCGCTTACATATTCAGTATGTACAAGTTACAGCAGACAATGATTTAGCGCCATTAGTGCGTCAAACTTTTCCCAGGAGGTCCCGTGGCTAACACTGATCCCTTGGCACAGTTAAAAGACATCCATCTTCCCCCGCCAATTGGTTGGTGGCCATTGGCTCCAGGATGGTATGTGCTCCTGGGTTTGGTTTTACTTTTAGCATTCATACTTGCTTATGGGGTCTATAAGAGGTATCGCAACGCTCTGGCCAAAAAACATGCACTGCTTTTATTAAATACCTATCAAAAAGAATATGAAGAAAAACATAATGGCACTCAGAGCAGTGCCCGTATTTCAGAATTATTACGTCGTGTAGCGCTTGTCTATTATCCACGGGAGCAAGTTGCAAGTTTGCATGGAGAAAAGTGGCTTAACTTTCTAAATGAAACAAGTAAAGGAACTGATTTTAATTCAGTAAAAGATTTGCTGTTAAATGCACCCTTCAAAACAGCAGAAACCATGGATCTCAAACCTTTGTTCAGCACCGCCCAACTTTGGATTAAACAAAGAGGAGTGCCATGTTCGAATTAGCTAATCCTTGGGTTTTAATACTCTTTCCTTTACCCTTAATCTTCTGGTTCTTGATGCCCAGAGCCAAAGTGCAATTGCCTGCTGCTTTGAAAGTACCTTTTTTTGCCGCGATGGTCGACATAGCAGATCAGGAAAAACGTTCTGTTTCTGCACAATATTCACTACTTATTCCAGTCATTATATGGTTATTATTGGTTGTTGCTTTAGCGGGTCCTCGCTGGATTGGTGCACCCAAACCTATTGAACGTGAGGGTTATAACATCATGATGGCTTTAGATTTGTCTGGAAGCATGGAGATTCCTGATATGCTCCTGCATGGCCGACCTGTAAGCCGTTTAAGTGTTGTAAAAAATGCAGCCGATCAATTTGTACGTGATCGTTCTACTGACAAAATTGGTTTAATCCTTTTTGGTACGCGTGCTTACTTGCAAACACCACTTACCTATGACCGACATACCATCCTCCTACGTCTTGAGGATGCTACGGCTGGCCTGGCAGGTAAAACCACATCTATAGGTGATGCCGTAGGTCTTGCTGTAAAACGGTTGAGAAATGTACCTCCAAAAGGAAGAATTCTTATTTTGTTAACCGATGGTGCAAATAATTCTGGTGTACTGGCTCCGTTAAAAGCGGCCGAATTGGCTAGAGACGAAGGAATTAAAATTTACACTATAGGTTTAGGATCTGAAGAGGATTCAAGAGCATTAGTCGGTAATTTTATGATGCAAAATGCTGCAGCAGATTTGGATGAAGAAACCTTAAAAAAAATGTCTGACATGACAGGAGGTCGTTATTTCCGTGCTACGGATACTGAAACATTACATTCAATTTATAAAACCATTAACGAGTTGGAAACTATAAATCAGGAGCAAGCAACAGTCCGTCCACAAAAGGAATATTATCCCTGGTTTGTCGGTTTTGCATTATTGCTTTGTTTCTCTTGGTTAATTAGAAAAGCAGATTTAAGACTGAAAGTAAGCTCTGTAATGCCAAAGCAGGAGGCATTAAAGTCATGATTGCAGATTTTCATTTTTTAAGACCTTGGTGGCTTTTAATGATATTTCCTTTATTAGGATTAGCTGTAGCTTTTTGGCGTCAAAAACCTAAATTACATGCGTGGACAGAAGTTTGTGATCAGCATTTGCTCAGCCATCTCATGCAAAAAAAAGGACAAGGGCAACGTATGGGCTCGATGCTCTGTTTGTTTTTAAGCATTCTATTTATGATTTTGAGTATTGCCGGTCCTGTTTGGTATAAGTTGCCCGTAGCGATTTATAAACCGATACAACCCCGAATTTTAGTTTTGGATATGTCAGACAATATGATGGCTAATGATTTAACACCTAATCGTTTAAGTCGCGCTAAATTTAAATTACATGATTTATTTGCCCACAAAGATGTAGGTCAGTTTGGTCTTGTAGTCTTTACCAGTGAACCTTTTGTTGTCTCGCCACTTACCGATGATGGACATACTATTTCCTCTCTACTTTCTTCACTAACTCCTGATATCATGCCGGTAACTGGACAAAATCTTGATAGTGCCTTGAATGAGGCCAGTAACTTAATCAAACAAGCGGGCTTTAAACAGGGACAAATTTTGGTATTAACAGCAGACGCCCCTTCCGATGCATCAATTGCCTTGGCGAAAAAATTAGCTGAAGCAGGCATTTACTCCTCTATTATGCCAGTCAAAGCGGATAAGAACCTAAATCCGCTATTTAATCGTTTTGCTGATGCAGGCGGAGGACAATTGGTAAAATACACTTCAGATTCAAATGACATCGATCAATGGCTAAATTCCAGTAATAACAATGAATTTGCTTTAAGTAAAGATGAAGATATTCCACTTTGGCGGGATGAAGGACGGTGGTTTTTAATTCCTGCCCTACTGTTACTTTTGCCCGTGTTTCGACGTGGTTGGATGCAGAGGGTAATTGTATGATGCGTTGCCTTATTTTTTTATTCATCTCGTTTTTATCCTTTGCTACCCATGCCTTTAGTTGGCAAGACTTATGGTCCACTCCGGATCAACAAGGGCAAGACTTAATGGCAAAAAATCAATTTAAACAAGCCAAGGAAACATTTACACGTAGTGATTGGGCTGCTGCCGCAGCCTATCGTGCGGGCGATTACCAAAAAGCAGCTGAGTTGTACCAAGATTTAAAAAATGAGCAAGGTTATTATAACCAAGGAAATGCTTTAGCCCATATGGGGCAATATGAAGATGCAATTAAAGCTTATGATAAGGCATTGGCAATCAATTCTACAAATCAGGATGCTCTTTATAATCGCAAGTTAGTTGAAGAACTGTTGAAGAAAGATAAAGAAAAAAATCAAAACAAAGATCAACAAAACAAAGATCAGCAAAATAAAGATCAACAAAACAAAGATCAGCAAAATAAAGATCAACAAAACAAAGATCAGCAAAATAAAGATCAACAAAACAAAGATCAGCAAAATAAAGATCAGCAAAATAAAGATCAGCAAAATAAAGATCAGAAAAACAAAGATCAGCAAAACAAAGATCAGCAAAATAAAGATCAGCAAAATAAAGATCAGCAAAACAAAGATCAGCAAAACAAAGATCAGCAAAACAAAGATCAGCAAAACAAAGATCAGCAAAACAAAGATCAACAAAACAAAGATCAGCAAAACAAAGATCAGCAAAACAAAGATCAGCAAAACAAAGATCAGCAAAATAAAGATCAGCAAAATAAAGATCAAAATATAAAAAATAATCAGAACAATAATGAGGCTCAGTCAGAAGCGGAGCGAGAAAAACAACAAGCAAAAGAGCAATGGTTGCGTTTGATTCCAGATGATCCAGGTGGATTAATGCGAGAAAAATTCTTACGTGACCATTTACGAAGGGAACGCGGGTGGTATCAATGAAAAAAATAATAGTTATTGCTTTTTTTTGTTTATTCAGTGCACTAGCCCATGCTGCAGTACAAGTGCAAGTCGATCCATCTCAAGTCAGTATCGATGATTCATTCAGTTTGATTTTAACTCAAGATAATTTACAAAACGGGGGTGTTCCCGATCTGACTCCATTACAAAAAAATTTTATGATTCTCGGCACCGAACGTCGTATGAATTACTCGATTATCAATGGACAAACACAATCATCCAGTGAATGGACTATCACGTTAAAACCGCAAAAAGAAGGTAAATTAACAATTCCTCCTATTAAGATTGGCAGAGAATATACCAAACCTGTAACAATTGATGTAACTACTGGTACAACATCACAGAATGCTCCCAGCAGTACTTCCGCGAGTTCGCAGAAAAATCAGAGTCTTTATCTGACTACCGCGGTTGATAAAAAAAATCCTTATGTTAATCAACAAATTATTTATAAAGTAAGCTTATACAATTCCAAACACCTTTTGGACGCAAGTTATCAAGGACCGCAAGTAGAAAATGCTTTGCTCGTCCCTTTGGGTGAGGAAAAGCGTTATCAGACACAAAAAAATGGCGTGAATTTTCTAGTTGAAGAACAAAATTATGCCATTTTTCCACAAAAAAGTGGTCCCTTAAAAATAAAACCACCAGTGTTTACTGCCCTGATTTATGATTTTAATCCTGAGCGGGTTAAAGCCACTGATAAGCCAATGAATATTGAGGTACAGCCCATCCCTAAAGAATTTTCAGGAAAAGTTTGGCTGCCGGCAAAACAAGTCAAACTAATGGAACAATATGAAAATTCTGACCAAACTATTGCTCAAGGCAACACCTTAATTCGTACGGTGATTCTTGAAGGGGTGGGCGTTCCTGCTCAGCTTTTGCCCACACTCAATTTTGCAGAAATAGACGGTGTTAATGTTTATCCTGAGAAAGGAAAAGATAAAAATCGAGTTACTTATGGGGAGCTGATTGGCCGCACTGAGATTAAAGTGACTTATTTATTTAATAAAGCAGGAAAAATTACGATCCCTGAACTTAAACTTCCCTGGTTTAATACGGAAACAGGAAAAGAAGAAATAGCCACTTTGCCTGCAAAAACATTTGCAGTTACCCCTACATCGAACACTGCACCCTCAGTAAATACAAACCAAACTGACGTAACTAAAAATCAGGCTGTTGCAACCCAACCTACAACAAAAAAAGTAAGTGAATCCAGTTCACCAACACAATTCGTTTGGGCTTGGGCAATTGCCGCACTTTTTGCCTGTGCTTGGCTGCTCACTTTAGTCTTATGGGGATTGCAAAAACGCAATAAAAATGCAGGAAAAGGTCAATATAAAACTGCACTAAATACCCTCCATAAAGCATGTATGCAGGGAAATCCTCAACGCGCGCGCGATGCATTATTGAAGTGGGCCAGATTACATTGGTCAGATGCTCCTATATTAAATCTCACTGATTTAATACGCCTTTCAACTGATGCTTCTTTCAAAAAACAAGTACAAGCTCTTTCACAAGTTTTGTATAAAAATAAAGAAAAAACCATGTGGCGAGGTGATGAATTATGGCGCAGTGTTGAGCAAATGAAAAAAAATAACACGAACAAAAAGGAAAATGAAAGTGCGCTACCACCTATTAATCCTTCTTGATAGGCTCAATTCCTAGGTTGCATTTACTTTTTTAAAACCTAAGTATAAAAATTGAAAGAGAAGAACGCTCAAGAACAAGCCGCGAGACAGAAAGAAAGAATGATAAAAAACTGACGAATCTCAGTGAGGGAGGTTGAGTCATTTTGCCCAACCGCCCTCACTGAGATTCAAACATGCTTCATGGACCTGTAACTCATTACATAGATGGATGTTCATTCTCTTTTAATGTTTCATCCTCTTCTTTCTTCTTTTCAGGTCTTGTAATTTTTAGTGGAGAAGCTTGATCTGATTCTTCAGACGGTACTGTTGTAGGAATAATCGGATAATCTTCTACGGTTTTTTTCAATCGTTCTGCAATTATTTCCAGTTTATGTTTATCCTTATGAATCTTCCTGTCTGAAGTCTCAATTTCTGATTCGCTCAGATCCTCTTTTTCGCCTTCACTCTCACTATCTCCTTCGTCGGCTTCAGGTTTTTTTGTCACCGCATTCACTATTTTCTTTCCAAGTGACTTAAGCAGAGGATAAGTAACACGTCCCACAACATAAGCAAGCGCCAAAGAAGCCGTTGCGGCAAGTATTCCAAATCCTACCGGAGGGAGGAATATACAGACTGCTGCGCCAATGAACGCAAGAGAAGCAAAAGCAATACCCACTGTTCTATCTACAACAGCCATTGTTCCCAATTTTTCTATCTTTTGCTTACATTGTTCCTGATCATCGTATAATTTTTTTAATACACTTAAATCCGCTTTAATTTCTTTTCTTGCATTCCTGATTTCTTCTTCTAAGGAATCATACTCCTCTAACTTCCCTTCTTTTTTCACTTTTTTTGCTTTTGTCTCCAGTTTTTCTAAATCATCAATTAAATAGTTGATTAAATTTTTTTTGCTATCAATCTCTTTTTCTATCTGTACCAACTGATCTTTTAGTTCATAACGTTTGTAATAGAGCTTGGCCAAAGTGATTACACTTAGACCTAATGCAGCGATGGAGGTAACTAAGGCAATAATAGGCGCTGAAGGAGGGAATGCGATAGCCGTTATAGTAAGCCCTAGAATCACTGCTGAATATAAAAGACGGGCATTACGAGACAAAGTAATCGGCGATTCTTGCTTGGTTATATAGGCTCCCAAATAAATACATGGGATATAAATAAAATCTAATATACTCGTTACTAACTTAATAACGTGAAACCCTGTGCTTGCAGATTCTGTAGAATCACTTACGTGCCCTGCTACTTGTACCATATGAGTAATTGCACTCCCGGATCCATCTACAGAGTCCATAAACTTATTAAAAAAAGGAAGCATCCGTAATATAGATGCCGCAATGGACTTTTGCGAAACTTTAGTACCCTTCATTGATTTTAATTTTTTTCTTAAATACGCAGCCGAAAATTCTTCGAGTTCAATTTCATCTTCAGTTTTATTAAAAAACATCTCTTATCTCAATAAAAATTGCCTACTTATTAACTCATATTATAACAAGCAATTATGATATAAAGATGAACAAAAACTACTTCTGGAAGATATGCTTGTTCACCCGCGCATCGAATGTTATTTAAATAACTCCCATTCAATGATTCCACATCTTTGTGGAGTTTTTAAACAAAATTAACGCCTCTCTATTTCTTTAATATTGGGACAATGGACAAAAAAGTGTATAATTCCTCTTTTTGTTTCACAAATATTGATCAGTCATGAATCTTGAAAAATTATATGATGTCATTGTTGTGGGTGGTGGACATGCAGGCACAGAGGCTGCTTTAGCAGCGGCACGCATGGGAGCGCAAACTTTATTACTTACTCATAACATGGATTTGCTCGGCCAGATGTCTTGTAATCCTGCCATAGGCGGAATAGGGAAAGGACATTTGGTGAAAGAAATTGATGCCTTGGATGGCGCTATGGCAAAAGCCGCTGATAAGGCAGGAATTCAATTTCGCACCCTTAATGCTTCTAAAGGACCAGCTGTTCGAGCTACTCGTGCACAAGCTGATCGCGTGCTCTATCGACAAGCCATTAGAGAACAACTCCAAACGCAAGAAAATCTGACTCTGTTTCAACAAGCAGTTGATGATTTACTGATCGAAGGAGAACGTGTAACTGCTGTTGTTACCCAAATGGGCCTTACCTTACGAGCTCGTGCTGTAGTACTGACCGTAGGCACTTTTTTGGGAGGCAAAATTCACGTAGGTATGAACCAATATGCGGGTGGCCGCGCAGGTGATCCACCTGCGATTGCATTGGCAAAAAGTTTACGCGATCTTGATTTGCCTGTAGGCCGTTTAAAAACTGGAACACCGCCACGGATCGATCGTCGTTCTTTAGATTACAGCCAGATGACTGAACAGCCGGGAGATATACCCATACCCATTTTTTCTTATTTGGGTCATGTCAGCGATCATCCCCAACAAGTGTCTTGTCATATTACCCATACAACCGAAGCAACACACGAAATTATTCGTAATAACCTGCACCAGTCTCCTATGTATGCTGGAGTTATTGAAGGGGTTGGACCTCGTTATTGCCCCTCTATAGAAGATAAAATTGTTCGTTTTGCGGATAAATTATCCCATCAAATCTTTGTCGAACCCGAGGGACTAACTACGGAAGAAATCTATCCCAACGGTATTTCTACGAGTCTTCCGTTTGAAGTCCAAGTGCAGTTTGTACGGACAATTAAAGGGTTTGAAAATGCCCATATCACTCGACCTGGTTATGCCATAGAATATGATTATTTTGATCCCCGAGGATTAACTTCATTCTTGCAAACCAAACCCATTTCCAACTTGTTTTTTGCAGGTCAAATCAACGGAACAACAGGCTATGAAGAAGCTGCGGCACAAGGAATTATTGCAGGCATGAATGCTGCCTTGCTGATACAGGAAAGGGAACTTTGGTGTCCGCGACGAGATGAAGCGTATATAGGTGTTTTGATTGATGACTTAATCACCTGTGGTACCCAAGAACCCTATCGAATGTTCACTTCTCGTGCCGAATATCGCTTGCTTCTGCGTGAGGATAATGCCGATTTACGTTTAACTGCCAAAGGCAGGGAATTAGGTATAGTGGGTGAGGAGCGTTGGCAGCATTTTGCTGCAAAACGCGAAGCCATAGAATCCACACAGACCTTACTGCATAATACTTGGGTACGTGTAGGCCATAATGAGATTTTTAAAGATATCCTGCTTAATCCCATGCAACATGATAATAGGGCTGCGGAATTTCTCAAACGTCCTGAAATTAATTATCAACATTTATTAATGCTCGATGATTTAAACTTGCCCGAGCTATCCGCGGAAGTGAGCGAACAAATAGAAATTCAAAATAAATATGCAGGCTATATCGAGAGACAACAGCTCGATATAGAGAAAATGCGAAAACATGAAAATACTTTACTACCTGAATCATTGGATTACAGTGAAGTAACAGGATTATCTAATGAAGTGATTCAAAAACTGACCAAGATAAGACCATCTACTTTAGCTCAAGCCGGTCGCATTTCAGGAGTCACTCCTGCTGCCTTGTCGCTACTTTTAGTGCATCTGAAAAAACAGCGAATTGAGGTATGAAAGAACAAATAACACAAATACAACCGCTACTTATAGAGGGCTTGCAACAATTTGATAAGGAAGCACTTAGCGCTTCTTTAGCAGATTATTTATTCTTACTTAACAAGTGGAATTTAGCTTATAATCTCACTGCAATTCGTGATCTTGAGTCTATGGTCGGTAAACACATATTGGATAGCCTGGCTATTTTACCTTGGCTTAAAGGCAAGCACATCATCGATGTAGGAACAGGAGCAGGCTTACCAGGCATTCCTCTTGCTCTGGCCAGACCCGATTTAAATTTTGTTTTATTGGATTCTAATGGTAAAAAAACTCGTTTTCTGGCGGAAGTGAAGCGACAGCTTAATTTAAAAAATGTTGAAATTGTTCAATTTAGAGTCGAAAACTACCGTCCAACTCAAGGTTTTGATACAGTATTAAGTCGAGCTTTTAGCAGCCTTGAACAAATGATTCAGTGGACGCAACATCTTATTGCTGATAATGGAATTTGGTTGGCAATGAAGGGGCGTTATCCTGATACAGAATTGCATGAGATCAAGCAAAGTTGCAGGACAGAGCGTTATACTGTAGCAGGTGTTGAAGGCGAGCGTTGTTGCGTCATTATTGAAAATCAACCTGGATAAGAAGTTAATATCCTAGGAATCTGTTAACATTTCGCAAGCTTGAACCAAAATGAGCCTGATTTTCGAGCACCGAAGCATAGAAAATCAGGCTAATTTGGCTAAAATAGTAGAAATGTTAAACTCCTGGATGTTTGCTGCTTCCGGTTTAACCAAGGAATAAATCATGGCAAAAGTTATAGCCATTGCCAATCAAAAAGGTGGGGTAGGCAAGACCACTACAGCGATTAATTTAGCAGCTTCTTTGGCGGCAAATCGACAGCAGGTTTTGCTGATCGACTTGGATCCCCAAGGCAATGCCACTATGGGTAGCGGCGTCGATAAAAGCCAATTGGTGCATACGACCAATGATGTCTTACTTCATGATTGTCTTGCAAATCAGGCATGTCTTGCCACAACCAGTGGTTATGATTTAATACCCGGTAATGATGATTTAACTGTTGCGGAAGTAAGTCTGATGGAACGCAATCATCGTGAAACCTTCCTTTATAAGGCATTGCAACCAATTCAAAGTAATTATGACTTTGTGTTGATTGATTGCCCACCTGCTTTGAATACCTTGACAATTAATGCTTTTGTAGCTGCTGATTCCGTTCTTATTCCGATGCAATGTGAATACTATGCTCTGGAAGGGCTAGCGGCTCTACTTTCAACTATTGAGCAAGTTAAAGCTTCAGTAAATCCTCGCTTGCATCTTGAGGGACTACTGAGAACCATGTACGATGCTCGTAATCGATTGTGTTCTGAAGTCTCAAAACAACTCATGGAACATTTTCCAACTAAGGTCTATAGAACCGTAGTTCCACGTAATGTCAGACTTGCTGAAGCACCAAGTCATGGATTGCCGGCCTTACATTACGATAAAACATCTCCGGGCGCAGCAGCCTATATGGTACTTGCCTCTGAGTTGATTAATAAACAGACTGTTGCAGGATAATTGGGGTAATTTATGACAGTAAAACGTAGTAGTTTAGGGCGTAACTTATCCGCTTTATTAAGTCAATCAAGTGGTAGTCTTTTAAATGAAAAACCGCAAACGGAAACGCTTAAACTTGCGGTTGAATGTTTGCAACCCGGAAAATATCAACCCCGTGGTGAAATGGAAGAAGCGCCGCTCATGGAGCTTGCCCAGTCAATCAAAAAACAGGGACTGCTGCAACCTCTTTTGGTTCGTGAACTGAATAATGGCCGCTATGAAATTATTGCAGGCGAGCGGCGTTGGCGGGCAAGTCAATTAGCGGGACTCACGGAAGTTCCGGTTATATTGAAACAAGTTGATGACGAAACCGCGATGGCCATGGCATTAGTTGAAAATTTACAACGTGAAGATTTAAATGCGATGGATCAAGCGCGAGCCATGCATAGGCTCACGCATGAATTTTCCCTGACACATCAACAAGTTGCCGATCTTTTGTGTAAATCCAGAGCTGCGGTAAGCAATTACTTAAGATTACTGGCTCTGTCTCCCGGGGTCAAAAAGCTTTTGGAACATGGAGATATTGATATGGGGCATGCACGTGCCTTATTGATGTTAGAGGAAGAGCAGCAAAATCAAGTAGCCCAGCTTATAGTTGCAAAAAACTTATCCGTACGGGAAACTGAAAAGCTGGTGGAACGAATTAAATCAGGCAAAACTAAAGATGAACAGCATCATACCGATCTTTCTCACTATCAGGATCAATTGAAAAATCTCTCACAACATTTGCAAACAGCAATTAAACTTAAACCTGGCAAATCAGGTAAAGGCTCCTTAGTCATTCACTATGATAATGAACACAGTTTGCAAAATATTATTAATCAACTCATTAGTTCATACTAACTTTATAGCTTGACTGTGTATTTGCAACTGAATCTTCTACATACCGCTGAAAAACCAGTCCAGCTATTCCGGCGTCCCGCGGCTTATCTACGGGATCTGGAAGATCTGCCCTAAAACACTGGCTCCCGCGACAAGCTCTGAGAAATCCACGCGAAAATTGAATGTCACTTTATGTTGTTAAATGAAATATACTCAACGTTCTACGTACCGCGCTTTATGCCTGAGAGATAGACAAAAAAATTTGGTTTAAGGCATTGAAATATAGGAATAATGGTATTGAAAGTGCATGACGGATTATGATCCAATAGAGTTCCACAACAATAAGAGATCGACGTCATGCACCTGATGCAATTATTACACAAAACATTAGCAAAAGAATTACCTTTTATTCATAAATCACGCTTACACAATTTAATCATGGCTTCATCGACGTTAATTAAGGTAAATAAATTAACGCTGACATCGCTTGGCCGTCATTTGCCTCATACTAAAGTTAAGACTCGCAGCAATATAAAAAGGATAGACCGCTTATTAGGGAATACGCGATTACAAAAAGAAGCGATTGAATTTTATAGGACAATGAGTCATTATCTACTAGCAGCACAAAGACGCCCCTGGATTCATGTTGATTGGAGCTGTATATGTTCGCAGACTAAACTCTATTTATTGAGAGCCTCCTTGTCGATGCAAGGACGCTCGATTGTGATTTACGAAGAATGTCATCCACAGAAAAAACAAAATAACCATCAAACTCATAAAGAATTTTTAAATAATCTAAAAGCTATTTTACCGAGCTCTGTACAACCTATTATTGTTACCGATGCGGGATTTAGAGCGCCTTGGTTTTCCTATGTTCGAGCGCTTGATTGGGATTTTTTAGGCCGATTACGCCATAAGAATGCGATATATTTAGAGGCTACAGCAACTTGGCAATTAAGTCATATCTATTATGAACAAGCCACAGCCAAACCTAACTACTTGGGGCAGGGCCTTCTTACAGAGAAAGAACAAATCCCTGCTCACTTTATACTCTATAAAGGCCTCTCTAAAGGTCGTCATAGAGTGAATCAATACAAGAAAGGTAGGCGTGATGCAATGAGTAAACGATATACTAGAGCTCATCGTGAGCCTTGGTTATTGGTCACTTCATTGACCTCAACAAACACCGCTGAATACGCTGTGAATATTTATCGGCAACGCATGCAAATAGAAGAAAATTTTCGTGATACAAAATGTACTCGTTATGGGTTTGGATTGAAAGAAAGTCTTTCTCGTTCTCCTCAAAGAATGAGCATATTACTGCTTATTGCTGCTATCTCTACTTTTGCTTGTTGGCTTGCTGGCATTTTTACCAAGCGTAAAGGATATGCATCTTCCTTTCAGGCTCACTCTTCAAAATTCACCAACATTTTATCCCTGGTCTATTTAGGGCGCGAAGCTCTCAAAAAAGGAATCTCTCTCAAAGTAAAACAGTTTCAAAATTTATTACCTCTACTCTCTGAGCTAAATGCCACAACACAGACCCCCACTACAGTCTTTCTTTGAATTTTGTGGGGATCGTACAGGCTTTATGCGTGGTACGTGTAGGAGTCTCTCAGGAACAAACCGTAAGGCGCAGGCAGAGATGTAATCACGAGAAAGATATTTATAACGAGTGTTAGTACAGCGCACCTGCTTAAATCATATTGGAAAGATTTGAGCTCAGCATACATCAGCATGTGAGCATTTATCAGTTCATTTTTCGCCCAATATGAGCCAAATATGGCTTAGAAAAAAATGAAATTCTGAAAGAAATAAATATTTAGGCTACAATTATTATATAAGCTGGTTATATTGCTTGGAGGCTGCAATGTTAATTCAGCCAGTCCAACCTGTATACATTCTAATAAAAATTGGCGAAGCTGAATATTCGGGCCAGCTCCTTAGTTTATCTGAAGAAAATCTAGAATTTAAATGCGATGCATATATTGAAAAAAATATCGAGGTTTCCTTTTTCGCGAAACATTTTCGTGGCCAAGCAACCATTCAGGAAATTAAATTTGATCATTCGTTCTTTACCTACCAATTAACAATTCAAGAGATTCAATTCCAGCCTGGTTTATTGATTAATACACGTTTGTAAGATGATTAAGATCCAGAAGAGCAATGTATGAGGAAACAGGCTTTGCTAATTTATCGCAACAGTCTCTTGCAGGAGAAAAGAGTTTGATGTGCAACGGTTACATGCTGGACTTGCCAACCATAGCCGTCAAGTCAAGGGTATTTTGTGTTTCATTTTGCTTAATTCGCAAATAGCCCTTCTCCGAGAGTGGACGGGGAGCCATTTTTTCTATATTGGCAATGGGCTCAATCATGAATGGATTCCTGTCTGAGCAAGAATGACAACATTAGTTTAATCTTATTCAATTCGCAAGTAACTCTGTCATCCCCGCGCAGGCGGGGATCCTTTTTTATTGTGGCAATGTACTCAATTATGGATGGATTCTTGTCTGCATAGAAATAACAACATCCGCTTACTGCTTCGCTTAATGGACATTTATAACCAGTAAACAAAAACAAACAGGAATAACCAGACTACGTCTACAAAGTGCCAATACCAGGCAACCCCTTCAAATGCAAAGTGTCGTTCAGGCGTAAAATGACCCCGTTTACAACGAACCGTGATTACAATCAACATTATTGTACCAATGGTTACGTGTAACCCGTGAAATCCAGTGAGCATAAAGAACGTCGTACCATAAATACCTGAAGCTAAGGTTAAATTCATCTCGGTATATGCTTCATGATACTCATAACTTTGTAACGCCAGGAATGTCAATCCTAATGCAATGGTTAAAATCATTCCGAGAATTAATTGTTTTTGCTTCTGCAATTTTAAAGCCCAATGAGCCCAGGTAATGGTTACCCCAGAAGTTAATAAAATAAGTGTATTTATTGCTGCTAATCCCCAAGCTCCCATTGCTTCATGGGCTCCAGCAAAAACTTGATTGTCCGGATTAACAAGTACAGGCCAGTTTGCAACGAAATCAGGCCAAAGTGTAAAGTGGGTAATTGGATGTACTTCACCACCTAAAAGCGGAACAGACCAAAGTCGCGTATAGAACAAAGCACCAAAAAAAGCGCCGAAAAAACAAACTTCGGAAAAAATAAACCAGCACATACCCCAACGAAATGATCTATCCACTTGCTCGTCATAGACTCCTTTCGAGTTCTCATAAATTACTTGGCCAAACCAACCAAATAACATAAAAACCATGATTGCCAAACCAATGGTGAATATGTAGGGGCCATACCAGTCATTATGAAGCCAAGATGCAGCGCCCACAAGAGTAGTGGTTAACCCGCATGATGCAACCAAAGGCCAATGGCTTGGTTTAGGGATATAATAAGTACCATGTCCTCCCATTATATTTTAATCTCCTGTTTCAATAGGGTCTGTTTCCATTTCTACTACCTTGGTCAAAATAGTTTGATTTTCTGTATTCCGATGCTCCCATACTTCGTGGATGCTGCGCTTCGGTACTCAAACCCAAACCATTTTGGCTCAAACTAGCGAAATATCAATAAACCCTAATCTGTTTTTAAAGCTCTCTTTAATGGAAGAGCGTAATCTACATAAATTTGTTCAATCTGCCAATTTGATTTTCAGCATAGTTATCTTGTATAGTAATCACAAGATTGCGTTCATTCAAATGTGCAGCCTTATATTAGCCCTTGTCTGTTACATCAAATAAAGTATAGGACAATGTAACTGTCTGTACTTTTTCGGGTAAATCGGCATCCAGATGAAATAACAAAGGCATATTCATTGCTTCATGTCCATTCAATGTTTGCCGCGCAAAGCAAAAACATTCTGTCTTTTTCAGATACTTAGCAGCGATACCCGGTGTGACACTGGGTATTGCCTGAACTGTCATCTGGTGATCAGTTTTATTTTCTGCATAAAACGACAGTTTGGCTATTTCACCAGGATGTACCTTGATTTTTCGTATTTTGGGATAGAATGCCCAAGGAACACCACTATTATTTGTAGCAACAAACTCAACAGTTATTTCTCTGCTTTTGTCTACTTTAGCTTTGCTTACATCATATGCTACCGCTTCAGGATTTGTTTTACCATTAATGCCCAATGACTTACATAAACTGTTGTAAATGGGCACTAATGCAAATCCAAAGGCAAACATCCCCAACACGAGGCCGGATAATATAACGAGTAGCCGATGATGCCCTTTTTGTTTTTTCATACAGCTAACCTATAAATCTAACTTGGGCGGAGTGGTAAAAGTATGGTATGGAGGTGGCGAGGGTAATGTCCATTCTAAACCGTATGCACCTTCCCATGATCTTGCAGCAGCAATATCTTTTTTAGTACCTTTTTTCCTGATGGTAGCGATTACATTATATAAAAATAGAAGCTGTGTAAATCCAAAAATAAAGGCACCAATTGAAGAGACCATATTAAAATTAGCAAATTGCAATGCATAATCTGGGATTCTTCTTGGCATACCTGCTAAGCCTAAAAAGTGCATAGGAAAGAACGCTACATTCACTGAAATAACAGACAACCAAAAATGCCATTTACCTAACAGCTCGTTATACATATGTCCGGTCCATTTTGGAAGCCAATAATATGTAGCAGAAAATAAGGCGAAAATTACACCAGGAACTAGAACATAATGGAAATGAGCTACAACAAAATAACTATCTTGGTACTGGAAATCTGCAGGAACTAATGCCAGCATCAGTCCTGTAAATCCTCCTATGGTAAACAAAAACACAAAAGCCAACGCAAATAACATGGGTGTTTCAAAAGTCATAGAACCGCGAAACATAGTACTTACCCAGTTAAATACTTTAATGCCCGTAGGCACTGCAATAAGCATCGTGGTGTACATAAAGAATAATTCTGCGCCCAGTGGGATACCCGTTGTAAACATATGGTGTGCCCAGACAATAAATGACAAGACAGCAATACTGACTGTAGCATAAACCATAAAGTAATAACCAAATAAAGGCTTACGACTAAAGGTAGGAATAACTTCTGAGATAACGCCGAAAGCAGGTAATACGAGAACATATACCTCAGGATGTCCAAAAAACCAGAATACATGTTGAAACAATATGGGATCACCGCCACCTGCTGCGCTAAAGAAGCTGGTACCAAAATGACGATCAGCCAACATCATGGTTACCGCTCCCGCCAATACGGGCATAATTGCAATCAATAAAAAAGCGGTAATTAACCAAGTCCATACGAACATTGGCATTTTCATCAGGGTCATGCCAGGTGCTCGTAAATTTAATATCGTCGCAATGATATTAATTGAACCCATAATGGATGAAAGACCCATCATATGGATTGAAAAAATCATAAAATCGGTACTGGGAGGAGCGTATGTAGTCGATAGTGGCGCATACATAGTCCAGCCAAAGTTAGGGCCGCCGCCAGCATGAAATGTGGTTGAAAGTAATAATGTAAAAGCAAAAGGTAAAATCCAAAAACTCCAGTTATTTAAGCGTGGCAACGCCATATCTGGGGCACCGATCATCATTGGAATTTGCCAGTTCGCCATGCCAGTAAATGCCGGCATTACCACACCAAACAACATGATTAAGCCATGGAGGGTGGTCATTTGGTTAAAGAAATTGGGATCAACGAAACGATGACCTGGCTGAAATAATTCAGCCCGAATAATTAAGGCCATACCGCCAGCTAAAAAGAAACTGATCATTGCCAGCCACAAATAAAGTGTACCTATGTCTTTGTGGTTTGTAGTAAACAACCAGCGTTTTATAAATCCTAAGACGCCCTTACCCTGTTCAGGACCATGATCGTCATGTTTTTCATCGTGCGCTAATGTATAACTACTCATTGCAAACCTCCAGCTTGAACTTTATTAACCATGGTTGGTTGTTGATTAGCTTTCTGACGTTGTGTAGCAACCTCTGCGGCTTGAACTACATCATTAGTATTATTTTCCCAGGCATTACGCTCATATGTCGCAATCGCAGCAATTTCTTCATCTGTAAGTTGATCTTTATAAGGCTGCATTGCAGAACCAGCAATACCATTGAGTATTATATCTATATGTCGTGAAATAGGGTGACCGGTTGCTACAGAACTGCCTCGAAGCGCTGGGTACATAGGTGGTATGCCTCTACCGTCAGGTTGATGGCATGGAGAACAAAACTGTTCATATTTTTGCTTGCCAAAAGCAAGTAATTCATCCCGGGTCATTGTCTTCTGGGTTGCAGCAACGGCTTCCCCTTGGGCATACTGATCTTCGGTTTTTGTTTGCGTAGCAACCCACTTATCAAAATCTTCCTGATTTACTGCTTCAACAACGATAGGCATAAATCCATGATTCACCCCACAAAGCTCCGCGCATTGCCCTCTATAGGTTCCTGGTTTATCTATTGTAGCCCATGCCTCGTACATAAAGCCGGGTATAGCATCACGCTTAATGCCTAATTCAGGAACCCACCAGGAGTGAACCACATCATTTGAAGTCACTAAAAAGCGAATTTTTTTATTAACAGGTACAACCAATGGTTTATCTACTTCTAATAAATACCACTCATTTTTTTTCTGTTTATTTTGAATTTGCGCAAAAGGCGTGGATAAAGTGCTAAAGAAACTAATTCCCTGATCAAGATACTCATATTGCCATCGCCATTGATAGCCCACTACTTTTATCGTTAGTTCTGACTGTTTTGTATCATCCATACGAATTAAAACACGGGTAGCAGGTATTGCAAGTCCAACGAGAATCAAGAAAGGTATAATCGACCAGACTACTTCCAAGCGGGGATTATCATGAAATGATGCGGCCTTATATCCTTTGGATTTCCTATGATGGATCATGGAATAGATCATAACGCCGAATACAACAACCCCAATAATGGCGCAAACCGCCATACACACCATATGTAGGTAATATGCATCTTTACTGATGGGTGTGACCCCTCGATACATATTTAATTGCCAAAAATCCACGGCGAATAGTGGTTGGCTCGCAGCCCAGATACCTAGCATCGTTAATAATCTACAGATCTTTAACCTGTTTAACATCCCCATTCCTCGTCTTGTCAAGAAACCAGACTAAGCTGGCTCCAATTTATTTTTATACATTTTTTATTTTTGATCTTCCCTCACAATAATGTGAGGGCTCTATATTCAATCAATAAGACTACCACAATGAGTAGTTTCCTTCAGTTTTAGATTTACTGACCATGTATTTTACTGCCTCGATAATTTCGTTTGTTGTACATTGATCACAGCCGCCGTTTTTCGGATGATCTTTTCCATGAACAGTATTCTCAATCAATACATCCATATTTTTCGCAATCAAGGATTTCCACGCTTCTTTATCACCAATTTTAGGTGCCCCATCTTTTCCGTCATTATGGCAAACTGCACAATGCTTGTTATAAACGGCTTCACCACTTTCAGGATATTTTTTCGCACCACCAGACTTCAGATCCAATAATTGAGTACGCGTCAATGATTCATTGAGTATGAAATCAACGGCTGAAATAATGTCATTATCAGAACACGTCACGCAGGCACCTTTAACAGGCATAAAGTTAAATCCATCGATTGCATGACGATATAATCCAGTTAATCCGCTGCTTTTTAATCGTTCATACCAACTTGCCGAACTTCCCAACAAAGGAGCACTCATTGCGCCATCTTGGTGGCAAATCACGCACGCTGTATAATAAACTTGCTTTCCACGATCGAGTGAAGGAGGATCATTTGAAGGTGGTAATCCTAAAGGCTCTTCGCTCACGACTGTTTTAAGGTATGTAGCGACAGCCATTCTATCTTCGTCGGTTAGGTACATCATACTGTTACGATTTACTTCAGCCATAGGACCTGCTACTGGGCCTGCATTGTTAATGAGCTTGTCATATTTGAATACATCAGTGACCTCTTCGTGGGTTGCACTTTCCAAGCCATACTTAGTAATGTTTGGCGCCCAGTAGCCATCAATAAATCCACCGGTCAGGTAATATCTGTTCTTTGGCGCGCCGAATGGATTTAATGGTGTATGGCACATGCTGCAATGTCCTAAACCATCTACGATATATTTACCACGATTCCACTCAGGAGATCTGCCTTTTTCATATTGAAATTCATGTCCTTCAGGAAAGAAAAACAATAAGTTCCATCCCCAAAGTGTAAAGCGGGCGCCAGGAACATTAAATGGGAAAGGTAAGGGTTTGTTAGGTAAATTAACAGGCGGCAAGCTCATAAAATAAGCATAAAGAGCACGCGCATCTTCCTCGGTTATTTTAGAAAAATAGACATAAGGGAATACTGGAAAATAATTTCTGCCTTTGGGATCGCGCCCTTCTTTAAGTGCACGAATAAAATCTTTTTCAGTCCAATTACCAATACCTGTTTCTTTATCAGGAGTAATGTTGGGACTGTAAAATGTTCCGAAAGGCGTTGCGATAGGCAATCCACCTGCATAAGCGGGTGTGCCTGCTTTAACATTTGTATGACAGGAAATACAATCTCCCATCTTTGCCAAATATTCTCCACGCTCAATTAAAGTCTGTTGCTCACCTGTGGCTGGAGCAGTAGGTGGATAGACAGGATAATATCCATCATGAACTTGTAATTTCTGTTGGGCAGGTGCAGCATTTTCTGCATGTAATAATTGACCTGCTAGACCAAGCACCGTCAATGTTGCAGTGACGATTAGCTTTCTTAGTAACAAAGAGCCCACGCTCCCTCCTATTTGTTCTTATTTTGTACGCTTCTCTTGCGGAGACAGAATAATCGACGCATTTTATACTCCACAACGCATAAGTTGCAATGTTATAATCGCTATCTTTGATTTTTTTTATATCGTGATTATGTTTGTTTATCTTAATGGCTTGTTTTTAGGCTTATCCTTGATCATCGCTCTAGGGCCACAAAACGTCTTTTTGATTAAACAAGGTGCACAAAAAAATCATGCGATTCTTTCTGCGGTTATATGCTTTATCTGTGATTTTATTTTAATTTGCTCTAGTATTGCAGGCTTGCATGAATTGCTTCAGCTTCGCCCGGTTTTGCAAATATGGATGATGGTGTTGGGTACACTTTTTTTACTTTTTTATTCCGCGAAAGCATTAACCAACGCATTTTCCAAGCAATCAGAAGACGCAGAAAATGGACATCCACCACGCAACAGGACCCAAATCATTCTCTTAGCCTTAGGGTTTAGTATACTTAACCCGCACGCTATTATTGATTCACTGGTCATTATAGGTGGGGGCAGCAGCGGATATCCAGACAAAGAACATATTTTTTTGCTGGGTGTGCTCACATCAAGCTTTATCTGGTTTAGTTCATTAACATTTACCGCACGATATTTTTCCGACGTTTTAACAAAAGCAAACGTATGGAAAGGAATTGAACTAATTAGCGGCCTGCTCATGGCTTTTATAGGTATTAAACTCGGTACAGATTGTTTAAGCTTAATTTCAGAAATAATTGGGAAATCAATTTAATAGAAAGGGCCAATCAGTGTGTCGCCAATTGACCCAGTGGAATGACACATAGCAAGTCCAACCTCGCAACGCGAATATCTCATAATCATTTATTCATGTCAATCAGAAGCACTTGGCAAAAAGGCATTTTCCATTGTTGTTCTAACGCACTTCAGTTAAACTCAAGCTTTTATAAATATTGAGCAATACATGTTTTACGGCGACACCATCCAAGAAACACGACAAATGTTTTTTTCCAGTTGGGAAAAATACCAACATCAAAAACTGCTATCACCCTTAGAAAATGAAATTGTGCAAGTGATATTGGCTCACCCTGAGTACCATAAGATACTTGAGAATCAGAATAAATTTCAGCAGCAATCTTATTTTCCCGAGTCAGGGGAAGCAAATCCATTCCTGCATATGGGACTTCATCTTGCCATTAGAGAGCAAATCGCTACTGACCGTCCTGTAGGGATTCACGAAATCTATAAAAATTTAATTAAAAAATACAATGATCCATTATCTGTAGAGCATTTAATGATGGAGCAATTAGCCGAGTGTTTGTGGCTCTCACAAAAAAATAACATGCCCCCTGATGAACAGCAGTATCTGCAAACATTAGCCAGCCTTTGAATTATTTTTCAGTAGAAAAGCGGGTGAAAAGTGAACTCTCAAAACCTTAACTTCTCATACCGCGGATAAAGCCTGATAACATTCTGTCATCCCTGCAAAGGCAGGGAGGTGGATTCACATTTGACTGAAATTTTACCCTTTTGTGAGGGATCACTCAGGCATAAAGTATAGTACGTAGGAGAATGGCAGTAATGCTAACCCTCCTTCATCAACAGAAAAGATGAGTTTTCTTTATGCCCTGCTAAATCATCGTGCTGTTCTGTTTGATACTCAAGGATATCTCCAGGCTGACACTTGAGATAAGCACAAATCGCTTCCAATGTCGCGAAGCGTATTGCCTTAGCCTTGCCATTTTTTAAAATAGACAAATTCGCTTCAGTAATCCCTATTGCCTCTGCCAACTCCTTAAGCCGGCATTTGCGTTTTGCCATCATTACATCCAAATTAACAATAATTGACACGAAAATATTCCTTAAATTGTTAATTGCGTTTCTGATTTTAGTTGATGTGCTTCTTGGATAATCCAGGAAGCAACTAAAATGATAAAAGCCGTAATTAAAGTAGATAAATTCGCTGAATTCAAGGTAATACTGGCAATGCGTTCACCTTTAGGATTATTAAAGGTAAGTGCTGCAGTCATTAAAGGTTGATAAAATAGCTGCACGACCTCCCCCAAAATCATGTAAATACTTACTTGTTTAATTAATTTGATATTTTCCTCCTCAAACAGGTTTCCCTTTTCAAAAAGCCAAAATAGTTTGGCTAATTTATGGCAGATTAAAATAGTAATGGTCAACGGCATCCATTCGATCGCCAATATGACGACCCGATGCATCCAGGAAAAATGAGAGGGGTCACGAATTTGTTCTGCAGAAATTAAAGAAGACCAGGATCCTATATAACACATCCAATCGAACTCAAATAAGATTAAGAACGTTGTAGTTAAAGGAATAAGCCAACAAAGAGTACGAAATAGCAGGTAAAGAATATGACTGGTGTTTTTTATTTTTTTCATGATAAATACCTATTGATAAATTCCTGTTAAATTATAACAAAAATTTATCGTTTATCAATAAAAATATATTCAATTATAGATATTAATTCATGTGCTGCTCTCCACAATGATATAACAGCTAACAACCGAGGAGAGCCTAATAATAGTTCTAAATAGTATTTCAACTGAATGTGAGTGATGTATTTGGTGCTAACCTATCAAGTTTTTCTTGCAAAAGACTTAGATTTTTAGGTACAACGATAAATTGGTAGTTATCATTTTGGAAGTTAACAGGAGCGGCGCCTACTTTAAGGTAACGTGCATTATTGCGTTTTTCCACCGTAAATCTATTTTCCGGTCTCTGATCAAAATCAATACAACCAGACTCTTCAAGGAATGATAGCGCCGCAATTGTTTTTGGATCAACCATTGATACAGACCAAAACTTTTGGGTGCGGATATGCGGAAAAGGTCTCGTATAACTTCCTTCCCCACTAACAATGACCAAATCCTGAATGTGTTTATCATTTGGAAAATGCTCTTTAATTAAAGCAAAAGCTCTTTCAAGTTGCTCTCCTTCTAAACGCACTTTTTCTTTATTGGTAAAATACTTCTCTAAATGAGCTTTATTAATTGCTTTTATAATAATCGCTATTTGATTAGAATCTTCAGAGGACTTCACCTCATAAATTAAACTGCCTCCAAATTGGACAAAACCTGAAAGCTTTAATTGAGCATTTTTTCCTTTTACATCCTCTTTATCGAGAATAACTCTAAGATCGATTGGAAATTCTGGACTACTGGATTGAAAATAAAGTGCAAACTCATTAGTCATCGGCAAATCACAAAATTGATTTAGCATACTCTTAATCTCATGAAAATCTTTTTGATCTTGAGATGCAATGAAGTCTATGATAGAAAAATTATCACCAGAATTATTTCTGCTATAGGTGATTACATCTTTATCCTCTTCGGAAGGCGGTTCTTTGAGCATTTGCAAATCCTGAATGGGATGCACTACTTGTTGACCAACAAGGACTTTAATATAGCTACAACGAATATTATGTAATCCTGTTCTGATAATAACAGAATTGACCTCTTGAGAATGCATATCTTCTGTAGGAAGTTGAAAATTAATTTTAGTATTATTAAGAAATTCAGGATAAGCAACATCGGTAATAATGAATGTAGATTGATTGGTCTCGTCATTAATTTTTTCTTCAAATTTAATGAGATTGTAGTTATTTTGTAATAAGGTTAAACGTCTTCTTATTTCTATTGCCTTAGGGTCTGAGGTTGTTAAAGGATGTGCAGTCCTCAAATCAGTTAACGCCCCATCCTCATGGGAACGACTCGTTGATTCGCCTATGTTAAATCCACTTTCAGTTAATCCCATTAATTGATTGATTCTGATTTTAACATCGGTAATCGCCGAAGAACCATCCGCAGTCATCATGGAAATGAGTTCAATAATTGATTTCATAAAATGTTACCCTCGCCTTTGTTTAAAAAATAAAAACCCCAAAACTTGAGCAAATAATATTTAAATTAGATTAAAAAATGAATATCTATTCAAAAAATATTCCATATATTTTTAACTACAGCAATACATACCTAAAACCGATTCTTTTCTATGAAAAGAAATTTCATTACAAAAATCAGCACAAAAATCAAAACCCATTGTGACTTTACCCAATACACTAAGACATAGGGCTGGGTATCTTGACTAAAATCAGTTAACATGGAGCATTAAATAACAAATTCGTGTTTCCTATATGGCTGATCAAGAAAAAGAAACTCATTTTGGTTACTCTACGGTTGCCTGGGATGAGAAAGAAAAGAAAGTAGCAGAAGTTTTTCATTCCGTAGCAAAAAACTATGATGTGATGAATGATTTAATGTCTTTAGGTATCCACCATCTGTGGAAACGCTATACCGTAGAGCGTAGCCAAGTACGCCCTGGACAATTTGTTTTGGATTTAGCAGGAGGCAGTGGGGATCTAACCCGTTTGTTATGCAAAAAAGTCGGCGATTCAGGCCGTGTTGTTCTAGCGGATATTAATTCTGCCATGCTTAATGTAGGACGTAATCGCCTATTGGATGAAGGCTTATATAAAAACATTGATTACGTACAAGGTAACGCACAATGTCTTCCTTTTGCTGATAATAGTTTTCATTGCATTACCATGGGATTTGGCTTAAGAAATGTGACGGATAAGGAAGAAGCGCTTCGTTCGATGTATCGTGTATGCAAGCCCGGTGGAAAATTAATGATTCTTGAATTCTCAACCCCCACATTTCCCGGCTTAAAACCTATTTATGACTGGTATTCGTTTAATATTTTACCTAAAATAGGAGGGTTTATTGCGCAAGACAAAGCCAGTTATCAATACCTTGCTGAATCCATACGCATGCACCCGAATCAAACCAAACTAAAAGAAATGATTGAACATGCGGGATTTGAAGATTGTCATTATGATAATCTAAGCGGCGGCATAGTTGCCTTGCACATTGCCTATAAATATTGAGTGCATTATGTTAAAAAAATATTCTCTAAAGGCGCTTCAAATAGCCATTAACAAAGCCGCAAGACTGGATGAACACATGCCGGCCAAGCTGCAAGCGCTTGATAATAAAACTCTTGAGATGATTATAAGCCCGTTAAATGTCAATTTTTTTATCCTTTTTAAAGACGGGGAAATCATCTTGCTGGATAGCTACGATAGAGGAGCAGACACAATCATTCATAGCAATCCTTTAGGTTTAATCAGGCTAAGTTTATTACCTGCATCTAAGGCACGCTCTTTATTTAATGATAAGATCCGCATGACTGGCGATACCGAATTAGGGCAACACGTAAAAAAACTGTTTGATGAAATGGATATCGATTGGGAAGGGCATCTGGCTCACTTTACCGGTGATGTGGTTGCTCATCAGATTGGTTCTTTTGTCCGTAAAGGAATGGCATTCAAAAAGAGATTGGATGATTCCATGCGTCAAAATATGTCTGAATACTTGCAAGAAGAGTTGCGACTGTTTCCTACAAAATATGAACTGGAAGATTTTTTTGTTGAAGTCGATGAGTTATCCTTAAGTGTCGAGCGCTTGCAGGCTCATATAAATCAACTAATAAGCCGCTATGAAATCCATTAAAAAACTCATTCGTCTTATCCATATCAATTACATCCTGGCCAAAAATGGGCTAGATAATGTAGTAGTGTCGTTAAGATTGTTTGCACCCCTCCGGTTTATTGTATATTTAAATCCCTGGAACTGGTTTCGCAAAGAACAGCTAACACACGGTGAAGCACTTCGTAAGTCATTGGAAGAGCTGGGGCCCATTTTTATCAAATTCGGTCAAGCACTTTCTACACGTCCTGATATTTTACCTCTAGATATAGCAATTGAACTCAGCAAATTACAAGATAAAGTTCCGCCATTCTCCAGCGAAAAAGCAATGGCGATTATTGAAAAGGTCTATGGTTTGTCGCCTTATGAAGTTTTTGCCGAATTTGATTCAATCCCCTTGGCATCGGCCTCTATGGCGCAAGTACATGCGGCAACCTTGAAAACAGGGGAAGAGGTGATTGTCAAAGTGCTTCGACCTAACATGCGACGCATTATTGAGCAAGACTTGAGCATTATGCATACTATTGCAAAATGGGCGGATCGCTATTGGCCTGAGATTAGACGTTTAAAGCCCAAGGAAATTGTAACAGAGTTTGAACACACCTTACTTGATGAGCTCGACTTGTTAAGAGAAGCAGCCAATGCCGCTCAATTAAGGCGTAACTTTGAACATTCCCCCATATTGTATATTCCCGAAGTATATTGGGACTATTCCCATTCCAACGTCATGGTACTCGAACGAATCCATGGCATACCTGTATCCGATATAGCCAGTTTACAGGCTCATGGGGTTGATATCAAAAAACTGGCTGAACGCGGCGTAGAAATTTTCTTTACGCAAGTATTTCGTGATTGTTTTTTTCATGCAGACATGCACCCAGGAAATATTTTTGTTTCTTATAAAAATCCCAAAGAACCGCAATATATCTGCATCGATTTTGGGATCATGGGCACATTAAACGATAATGACAAACGGTATTTAGCTGAAAATCTCTTAGCTTTTTTTAATCGCGATTACCGACGTGTAGCCGAGTTGCATGTTGAGTCCGGTTGGGTTGCCCGTGATACCCGGGTTGATGAATTTGAAAGCAGTATTCGTACCGTATGCGAGCCTATTTTTGAACGACCTTTAAAAGATATTTCATTTGCGCAAGTTGTATTGCGCCTTTTTCAGGTTGCTCGACGCTTTCATATGGAAGTACAACCCCAATTGGTTTTATTGCAAAAAACATTGCTTGCGGTAGAAGGTTTAGGACGTCAACTCTACCCGGATTTGGATTTATGGGCCACTGCCAAACCCTTTCTCGAAAAGTGGGTGAGAGATCAAATCGGCCCCAAAGCATTCTTTACGCAATTAAAAAAGAATCTACCCTTTTTTGCGGAACAATTACCGCATATGCCCAAACTGCTCTTTGATTTTCTAGAGCTTAAAAAAGAAGAATTAATAATAAATAAAGAGCGTGCTAATGCACAGTCAGAAAATGAAAAACCAGCAGTACACTGGAACAGCGTTGCAATTGGTGCAGGACTTTCTTTTCTTTTAGTAAGCCTGCTGGACTATTTGCATTTTATCCACCATAAACAGCTCGCTCCTCTGGCTCTTGCCGGGGCTATTTTAACGGGGCTGTTTGTACTTTTTAACCGTAGTGCGAGGAACTAACATGGGACTAAGCGGCATCAGCCCTCTTTCATTATTATTAATTCTGGTTATTGTTATTGCTCTTTTTGGTACTTCCAAATTAAAAACTATAGGCACAGATCTTGGTGAGGCAATTAGAAATTTCCGCAAGGCCTTGAATGAAGAGCAAACAAATGAACCACCAAAAGAGGATAATAAATCCTTATGAGCGGTGGTGAACTTCTGGTCATTTTTATTGTTGCCCTTATTGTATTTGGGCCTAAGAAACTTCTCATGCTGGCAACACATTTGGGGTTATTAATAAGAAAACTGAACCAGCTCAAAGCCCAGGCCGCTTTGATCTGGCAACAGCAGCTTAATGCTCTGCAGTTGCAAGAAAATCAACGCAAGGCAAAAGAAGCAGATGAGCAATATAAAAAAGAAGAACAAGCACCTTAAATTTATTCTTACTGAGGCTTCGCACTGAGGGTATCGTCAGTTTATCTTCCTACGTCCCGCGGCTTGTCCGCGGGATCTAGAAAGTTTGCAATAAAACTGGATCCCTCAGAGTTTGGCCTCTGCTTCCCGTTGGGGGCTCATCGATTGAAGTATTTTAAAATATAGGCAGCATAGTTCACTGTTCAAATTTTACAATATTTTTATTGTTCAAATCCTGCCATAACTTTTCTGCAACCGGACCGCGGGCTGGTTTTTGCAATCGTATTGCACCCATGGTAATTAATCGTCTATCAAAATGATTTCCTTGCAAGCACTGCAGTCGACCATCTGCTAATTCTTGGGTAATCATATGTAATGGCAACCGCCCCCAACCAAGGCCTGCCACGATAATATCTTTTTTGGCCATAACATCGCTTACTGTCCAGCGGCGCGCATGCTCAACAACCCCAAATGAAAAATCAGACTGTGATGAATCGCGCAGAATAACTTGCATGCATTCAGAAAGAGTATCCAGATCGTCTAATTGTTTGCCGTAATAATGGATAAATTCAGGAGATGCTACTGCGATTAGGAACTCAGAACGCAGCGGTATCACTTCGACGGCCTTCTTGGTGATCAAATTTTCGCTAATAATTAAGTCTGCTTGATTTCTTAATAAGCGCTCACAAGCACCGCCAAGTGATTCTGTTAGAAAATGAAATTGTGTATTAGGAAAACTGTAAATCCAATGCCGTAATAGATTTTTCAAGCTTGCTAAAGGGAAAAAAATATCGATAGCAATCGTAATATCGCTTTCCGCCTCGGACTGGAGCTGTTCTGCAAATTGGCTAATGTTCTTCCAATGGCCAATTAAAGACTGAGCGCGACAAAACAGTTTTTCTCCTTCTGCCGTTAATACAGGTCGATAGTGGCTGCGATCAAACAATACCAAATTGAGTTGTTCCTCCAGCTTTTTTATCGACGAAGTGATTGCCGGTTGGGTTTTAAATAAAGCGCGCGTTGCCGCGTTAAACCCACCGTATTCAACGACAACAACAAAAACGCGCAGGGCATCAAAATCAATATCCATAAATTTATATTATAGAGTTTATTAAAACTTAATATTATCAATTTATAAAGATTTTGCCTAATCTGTTTACTCCAATGGAAAACGTAGCCTGGGTGGCAGTGAAGCGGAACCCGGGTTGCGACTCTAACTCCCACGCCCTGGGTTTCGCTTCGCTGCACCCAGGCTACAAGGAAAGCAATTGGAGGCAAAATATGTCAATGAGGTCCGTTCAAAAGACAACAACTGCATTATTAAACTTATTATTCAATCAAAGACGAGTTAGTGAATTAACCGAAAAACAGTGCTCTGGAATTTTATGTCCTGAATGCACGCGCCATCCACAGCAAAAAATTCAACAAGCAGTCACTGAGCAAAGAATACTTACTTTAATTCTTCCTGCCTTCCCCGCAAAATCAGCCAACAGGCAGAAAACTCTGTCAGAGAAACCCGATCGAGGTGAAATTATTGGCTTAAGCAATCTGAACCAACTCTGTCAAAGCATGCAGGAAGTTTATCCAGTAGGGGTAAAGTTAATTATTTGTTCTGATGGTCGTGTATTTAATGATTTGGTTTTAGTGAATGATTTGCATGTGGATGTGTACCAAAAAGGAATTCAACACATCATTGCGGATTATCAACTAAACCATTTAGCAACTTTTTCACTTGATGATGTCTATCCCTATCATAACTATCAAATCATGCGTGAATCATTAATGATCGAGTTTGGACAATCTTTAGGCGAATTAAAAAAACATATAGCAACCGCACAGAGTGCGCGTTATCAATTTAATGGTATTCATCGTTTTATTGTTGAAGATCAACTTGCCTTGAAGCCAGGACAAACGAAAAACAGAATACGTCAGGAAGCCAAACACATTGCTTATGAGGTAATCCGCCGCTCGAATGCATGGTCACAATTGCTCGCCCATTATTTTCCCCAATCCGTACGTTTATCGATTCACCCGCAACCTTGCGGCTCAGAAAAAATGGGAATTCACTTTCTTCCTGTAACAAATCGTTGGAGCACTCCCTGGCATAGTGTTTTACTTAAAAACGCGCAAGGATGGCAATTAGTAAAAAGAGAGGACGCGGAGCGGCTGGGAGCTCGATTAAATGATGATCATTATGTCTTGGAGGCATGCTAATGAATAATGCAAAATTATTTACCCCCTATCTGATCCAAGCAGAAACAAATGCAAATTTGACTGCTCTACCGTTAAAAAAGCTTTTAGATCAGGTAACTCATCATAAAATTGTCCTTTTACGTGGTTTCAAACCTCTTGAGCGCGATGCGTTACTTAATTATTGCCAAAGCCAAGCACAATTACTTTCCTGGGATTTTGGGCCGGTAATGGAAATGAAAGTAGACAAACAGCCCAAAAACTATTTATTTACTGAAGGGGATGTCCCCTTGCACTGGGACGGAGCTTTTCATCAAGAGCCTCGTTTTTTATTCTTTAATTGTCTGCAAGCACCTAAGGTTGGAAACGGTGGCGAAACCGTATTTGTAAACACTGAGACGGTTTGGAAGACCGCAAGCGAATCACAAAAAAATGAATGGCAACACTATTCTCTCTCATTTCATACTGAGAAGTTAGCACATTATGGGGGGGCCATTACGCGTCATTTAATCAATATTCATCCCGATACGAAACAGGTGATTTTACGCTTTGCTGAACCTGTAGGGGAAGATTATTTAAATCCTGTACACGTCAAAATAATTGGTAAAAGCGAGGACGAATCACATGCTATTTTATCCTCTTTAAGCCAGAGCATGCGAATCCCTCAACACCTCTACCAGCACGAATGGCAAGAAGGTGATTTTTTACTCGCGGATAATTTCTCGCTTTTACATGGCCGCAATTCATTTCACTACCATAGTCCAAGACATTTAAGAAGGATCCAAATATTATGAAATCCTATACGTTAATGCAGCTCAAGCAAACGACAACTCCAGAGCAATTCAGTCATCACTTACGGGAAATGGGGGAGCTATTCTGGTGGGACCCCGGGAAATTTTTTGTTATCACCTCTTATCAACTAGCCAAACAAGTGCTCACAAGCGAAGATTTCAGTTGTGACCGCTCGCCTTTTTTTATCTCCCGTATGCCCGAAATGAATTTGTCATTAATCACTGATTTTTTCAAAGTGGTTAGTCAAATGATGGTGATGAGTGATGCGCCAGAGCATACGGACCGCAGACGAATTTGTTATCATGGACTGAGTACCCATTGCCTCGAACAGTTAAAGCCATTGATTCAGCGCACCATAGCAAATTGTCTGGCTGAATTTACTGAAAATCAACCTTTTGATTTTGTAAGCCAACTTGCCCAAAACATTCCCTCAGTAACACTTGCAGAATTGTTTGCAATTCCGGACAGTGAACGTAATGATTTTTATCATTGGTCTAATAATATGACCCAGTTTTTTGGCGGCTCAACCAGTTATAAAGATGAAGATGGCATCAAGGTAAATCATAGCGCCCAACAATTATATAATTACTTTTCTGATCTCATGACGCACCGCCGGCTAAAGCCTGGGAAAGATTTTTTAAGTATCTTGTTGGAACATCAAGCTCATTTTGGATTAACTGATGATGAAATCATTTCCCAGGCCATTATGATGCTGGTTGCAGGTCAAGTAACAACGACCGATCAACTGTGTAATAATTTATTTATTTTGCTTAATGAGCCAGGACTCTGGAAGCAGATAAAAAGTAACATCGATGCTCTTGATGTATATATTGAGGAATGCAACCGTCTTGATCCGGCAGTAACTTTTATTTTTCGAGTCACTAAAAATGAAACCATGCTTGGTGATCAGCTGATTGAAAAAGGGAAGGTAATTTTTATATCAACGCATGCAATTAATCGTGACCCGTATTATTTTAATCATCCAGACACGATAACGCTCGAAAAAAAGCAAAAAACGCAGCATTTCAGTTATGGTTATGGAAGTCATTTTTGTCTTGGTGCAAAATTGGCGCGTATTGAAATGCGCTATATTTTTAAAGCCCTGTTGACACAATTCCCTTCTTTATGCCTTGATGCAAGCAAACCTGCCCAAAGAAAGCATCATAGTTTGTCTTTTTCAGGATTTGAACATATGTATTTAAATACCCATTAGGATGTTTATAATAGGCTTATGAATTGTAAAATTGTAGCCTGTTGAAAACATAGCCGCACTTCCAGTAAGTTACCTACGTCCCGCGGCTTGTTCGCGGGACGTAGAGAAAAGTCAAAAATCATTAACTTAATCGTATTCGGCTGCGCCCAGGCTATTTATATTCCTCTAGGGACAAACCTATGCGCCAGCAAAAAAGCCTATCAAAAGATGCTGCACTCAAATTCATCATCCTCATAGGTGTTGTAAGTCTCTTTGCGGATATGACTTATGAAGGGGCACGCAGTATCACCGGACCCTATTTGGCATTATTAGGTGCTAATGCTGCTGTTGTGGGATTTGTGTCCGGTTTTGGCGAACTATTAGGCTATGCACTACGGATGGTTTCCGGTTATCTCGCTGATCGTACCCATAAATATTGGACCATTACTATTTTTGGCTATACCTGTAATTTATTAGCTGTTCCTTTGTTAGCAATAGCAGGGCATTGGTGGGTGGCTGCCGTGCTCATCATCACTGAGCGAGCAGGTAAAGGCATTCGCATGCCTGCGCGCGATGCCATGCTTGCCCATGCAGGACATCAAAAAGGAATGGGTTGGGCTTTTGGCTTACATGAAGCACTAGATCAAACAGGCGCTATGTTAGGCCCTTTAATTCTTGCCCTAGCGCTTTATTTTAAAGTGGAATATCGTTACTGTTTCGCCTTACTGTTAATACCCGCGTTGTTTGCCTTAAGCACTTTATTGCTATCACGATGGCTCTATCCACGCCCGCAAGATTTGGAAGTACATCACGATACCTTGGAAGTCACTGGGATGAGCATGAATATAGCTTTTTGGATATACTTATCAGGAGCAGCACTTATTGCTGCAGGCTATGCTGATTTTCCATTAATCGCTTACCACTTTCAAAAGAAAGATCTTTTATCTCCGCTTTGGATTCCAATTTCTTATGCCATAGCAAAAGGATTTAATATAGTAAGCGCCCCGCTCCTTGGACATCTTTATGATCGTTATGGCTTTATTATTTTAGTCATCGTTTCTTTGTTAACCTGTTTCTTTGCTCCCTTAGTCTTTTTTGGTAATTCCAGTCTGGCTTTATTCGGTGTTATTTTATGGAGTATTGGCGTATGCGCACATGAATCGCTAATGCGTGCAATCGTTGCCGGTATGATCCCCAAAGAAAAACGTGGTTCGGCCTATGGAATTTTCAATACCGGGTTTGGTATTTTCTGGTTTTTAGGTAGTGTTGTAATGGGAGTGCTCTACGATATTTCTATTACTGCCCTAGTGATTTTTTCGATTGGAATCCAATTGCTGGCGATTCCTCTCTTGGGTATTGTCATGAAAAAATTGAAATAACCAGAGAGAAGTCCTGAGAAATTCTCCGCCGGAAAATGAGGTATCAATTTTTATTTTTGTTCCGCCAAACTCCTTAAATGCTCATCTGATAAACGAAATTGCAACAAATCCGTACGTGGATGAGCGCCTATAAATTCATAGAATTCAATGGCTTTTTTATTCCAAGTAAAGGCATGCCCTTCCATACGACAACATTCCTTCTCAATTGCCAACTGCGCAAGATTAGATAACAATGCCGTACCCAGGCCATAATTTCGATAAGGTTCATCTACAAATAGCTCTTCAACATAAAGAACAGGTGCTCCAGATGGAGCGGAATAAGAGAAAAAATATAAAGCATAACCCGCGGGATTTTTCTTATGTTCAGCTAATAAAATATAAAAATATTTATTTCGACCAAAACCATGAGATTCAATTTTGTCCAGGGTCAAATTAATCTCTTCAGGTTTCTTTCTTTCATATTGGGCAAGCTTCTTGATTAAACCAAAAATTTCTTCTTTATCTTTTTTCTTAGCAATTCGAAAAGTAAATTCCATATTATCCCCTTCACAACCTAAAACCTTAATCAAAGCGATTTACGGGTTGATGACAATAAGGTGCTTTATGATGTTTGGCATAATAATCCTGATGGTATTCTTCTGCTGGCCAAAATGATTGTACTGGCAAAAGGCGAGTCGCAACTTGATAGCCTCTTTTTTGCAGCATTTGGATTAAGGTTTCCGCTTCTTCCCATTGTTCCTGATTATAATAAAATACCGCACTCTGGTATTGCTGACCTATATCTGGACCTTGTCCCGATTTTTGTGTGGGATCGTGGATTTCAAAAAAACGTTTTAGCACTTGGTGGTAGTCAGTTTTAGCTTTATCATAAATAACGCGTACTGCTTCATAATGCCCTGTATTGCCCTGACACACTTGGTCATAACTGGGTTCTGAAGTAACACCACCTGTATACCCCACTTCAACACGAAGAACTCCGGGGATTTGCTTTAAAAAGTGATCGACTCCCCAAAAACATCCACCAGCCATTATTGCTTCTTCAGTATCCAACACCTGACTGTCTGCAACAAAATCAATGGAGGCAGAATTGACACAATGACGCAAATTCTTTTGGGTAAAATACTCTCCAGTAAAGACATGACCTAAATGTGCGTCACAGCGCGAACAGAGGATTTCCGTACGTTGGCCATCACGATCTGGGAGCTGTTTCACTGCATGAACGATATTATCATCAAAACTTGGCCAGCCACACCCGGAGCTGAATTGGCTTGACCCACGAAATAAGGCCAAACCACAACGTCTGCATAAATAAGTCCCTTGCGTTATGACAACATTGTATGCCCCAGTATGAGGATACTCTGTGGCTTTATCACAGATTATCCTTTTTGCTAAAGGGGTTAAACTGGCAGTTTTATCAAGATAATCATTCATGATACCTACCTATGTTGTCCTTGGCAGATTTTATCTGCTAAATAACCTATAGCTCCTGCATAATAGATGGAATTATTATAATGTAAAATCATCTTATAGTTCGGGAAGGTCAAGAAAGTTGGTCCGCCTAATGGTTGAACAATACTCGCTTGCAGATTTTGGAAAGGCAATAACTCGCCCTCTTCGGTACGCACACCCATCGCATTCCATTCACTCACAGGTTTTACAATATTTTTTCCTTCCATAGCCATATCAAATTTACGAGGTAATTTGACTTGGATTGCCCAGGGTTCACCTGTTTGCCATCCATTTTGTTTCATATAATTTGCAATTGAAGCAAAGACATCCGGTTTACTTCTCCAAATATCCTTTCGCCCATCACCATCATAATCAACAGCGTATTTCACCCAGCTTGAAGGTAAAAATTGCGGCTGACCTGAGGCGCCGGCCCACTCACCTTTAAAATCAGCGAGACTCACATGTCCCTCACTCAGGATGTGCAAGGCAATAAATAATTCTTTACGGAAAAAATCCTTGCGATTGGAGTCATATGCCAAGGTAGCTAACGCTTTCACTACAGGGAAATTCCCCATATAAGTACCATAACTGGTTTCCATTCCCCAAAATGAAACGATGAAGCAAGGGTTTACTCCGTATTGCTTGGCTACAGCTTCTAATACTGCCTGATTCTTTTTGAATTCCTTGCGTCCTATAGCAATCCTGTAATTATCAACACGTGTGTTGCGGTATTTAATGAACGTGAGACGATGTTCTGGTTGAGAACGTAAAAATCCTTTAATTTGATGACTTGGCTCATGGATTCCTGCAAACGCCTCATCAAAAACTTCTGGTGATATTCCTTGTTGCAAGGCTTCTGCTCTAACTCCAGCGACCCAAGCATTCCAATTCTGTTGTGCGAAGGCAACATGATGTACCAGAACGTATGCGATTATCGCAAGTCCCCATTTTTTCATAGCCTTTCCCCCTGATTTTTTATTACCTTGATTGCCATCTCAATATTTAAAGATAGACCATTTATCATAAAACAAGTAGCCTCGTGGTAGCCTGGGTAGCGCGTAGCGAAACCCAGGAAATTTGTACAACGCAGTTACCCGGGTTTCGCTACGCGCTACCCAGGTTACAGTAAATACAGGCTACTACGAAAGGAGATTATACAGTGAGTATTAAAGCGCTTCCATAAATGCTGTTAAATCTGCCTTTTCTTCTTGAGTTAACTGTAATTGCAATACCAAGTTAAAAAACTCTACAGTATCTGCCAAAGTTAACAAACGGCCATCATGTAAGTAAGGTGGAGAATCTTTAATTCCTCTCAAAGGAAATGTTTTTATAGGCCCATCACCAACCGCTTTCATGCCATTAATCATTTGTGGTTGATAGAATCGTTCGGTTTGTAAATTATGCATGGTGTTGTCAGTATAGTAAGGAGGAGCATGACACGTAGCACATTTTGCCTTACCAAAAAACAACTCCTGCCCACGTAACTCTGCTGGGCTCGCTTTAGCGGGATCCAATTTACCTTCCCAGGTCAATTTAGGTGCGGGAGGAAAATCAAGAATTTCCTGAAACTCAGCCATGAAGTGAACTTGGCTGCCACGCTCCAGAATATTAACGCCTTTTTTAGTCGCAATTACCGGATCTCCATCAAAATAGGCTGCTCTTTGTTCAAACTCAGTGAAGTCTTCTATTGTTTTTAATGCACGCTGAGATCCAAATAACCTTTGGATATTCACGCCACGTAATGTTGGCGTATTGATTCGATGACGAAACTCCTGGGGTCTAATATCACCAACCAAATGGGTTGCTTTATTCGTATGACCATTCGCATGACAATCAAAACAAGCTACTCCACGACTGGGTCTTACAGTACGGCGGTCTTCAGTCTGGTTAAATTGTTGTTGTGGGAATGGAGTAACTAGCAGACGCAAACCTTCCAGTTGTTTGGGATTCAATAGGCCGTTAAACAATTCATAATAATTTTCAATGGTAACCAGTTTACCTTGGGAAACATCGCCAAGATCAGGTCTGGTAGTTAAAAAAATCGGCGCGGGATGAGGTGGTAAAAAATGATCGGGAATATCAAAATCCAAATCAAATCGTGTCAAATCTCTGTCTTCTTGTTTTTTAATTTCATTAATAGAAAATTTGGGAAAGAGCATCCCTCCCTCAGGATGATTAGGATGGGGCAATGGTAAGAAACCCTGAGGGAAAAGGCCTTTGTTTTTAATCTCCTCTGGGCTCATTTTGGCAAGCTGGTCCCATGTTACTCCCTCTGGCAACTTCACTCGAACTCCTTCTTGCACAGGTTTGCCATTAGACATCTTTGCTGTTTGAGAAGGCTTATTACTCAAATCATAACGTTGTTTTAACAGTTCTTGCTGCCGCTCATTAATCGCTTGTTTTTCGCTGCTCATACGCTGCAAAATGCTTGCAAAAGTCTCATGAATCACTACAGGTAAATAACTTGAAGGTACTGATGCACTAGAAGACGACGTATTAGAAGGATTAGTTTGTGGCAGAACTGTGTCAGCAAAAGCAAAAGAACAAATGCCTGATATTAAGACCATCACTCCCAAAGATTTTTTTAACATACGCAAATCCATTTAGATGAAAAGAATTTTTTCATCATAAAATACTTATAAATTCAGTGCAATAGAATCAAAAAATTCAGATCTCTGTAATCTGGAAGCAACACAACAAAACCCCAAATAATAAATTTTTAAGCCTGATTCGTGTTCTGTTGACAATTCGCTAGATTAAGCCAAAATACTGTGTGATTTTAGAATTTAGCTTTAAAACACCATACCTATTTTTTATGAAACCGAATCATCTATTAAAAATTATTCTAGCCAGCGCCTCTCCAAGACGTTTGCACATTTTGCAAGAACACGGTTTGCCTGCTGTGGTTATGCCTGCCAACATTGAAGAAATTCAACAAAAAGACGAGGAAGCTAAAATATATGTCACACGACTTGCTAGAGAAAAAGCACAGACTATTTTGGCACAAGTCGAAACAGGTACCGCAGACATCATTCTAGCAGCAGATACTACAGTAGCCTACCAGGATCAGATTTTAGAAAAACCCCGCGACCATCAAGATGCATATAGAATGTTAAGCATGTTAAGCGGCCATTCTCATGAGGTCTATACAGGCTATGCGCTAATTTTTCTACCAGACCAACAGTGGTGGATTGATTGTGTCACCAGCAACATTACATTTCACACACTTACAGAGCAACAAATACAAAACTATATTGATACAGGAGATCCTTTTGATAAGGCTGGAGGATATGGTATCCAAAATGTATATGATACATTTATAAAAGAAGTAAAAGGCTCCTATTACAATGTGATGGGTTTGCCCATTGAAGACATTATGAAGAAAATTTCTCTTAGATATTCTGAATTATTTTAATTGCTCTTTTCGCTTCATATAATGTTTACAAGGTAATCTCTAATACTTTTTTACTATTAATCCAACGAGAAAAGCATATGATGATCATAGCCAGATACCATACGGCCACAGGCATTATTGATGCATGACGGTACAATAAATATCCCGCTATCACAGTAGAAACTAAAACATTGAAAAAAATTGCTTTAAGAGAGAAAAACTCAATTACTCACTGCGCAAGGAAACTACCGGTTCCAATTTTGCAGCACGTCGTGCAGGATAAAAACCAAAGAAAATCCCAGTAGCTGCCGATACCAAAAATCCTGCTACGGGAGGAAGAAGATAGATTGAAAAATTCCAATCGCTAAAATAGGCCAAAATACGCGTAAAAATTAATCCTAAGATTACTCCAAGTATGCCTCCCAACAAAGAAAGCATTACCGATTCAACTAAAAATAAAGCTTGAATTTCGCTATTTTTAGCGCCTACTGCTTTACGGATGCCAATTTCTTTTTTGCGCTCACTCACAGAAACCAACATGACATTCATTACACCAATTCCACCAACCAAAAGCGAAATACCACCGATCACACCAAGCAATAAGGTAAAAATTTGTCCCTGATTTTCCATGCTCGCAATAATTTGTTTTGCACTACGAGAAAAAACACTCAATTTAGGAGCCATTGAGCCAATAATTTGTTTTATTTCTTCAATCACTTCATCTATGGGGCTATCCGGTTTCAACTCCAAAACCACGTTATTTACCTTGGCATCCTTGCTAATCATACTAATCCCAGCCAAGGGAATAATTGCCGCCTGATTGATGTCTTCATTGAAAAAGCCATTTTCCTTCCAAGGTTCGGCCACTCCAATAATCGTATATAAAGATTGTCCTATACGTAATTGTTTTCCTATGGGATCATCAAAACTTATCTCTTTGATTTGCCGCGCTAAACCTGCGCCAATCACACAATAATGCTCATAAGACTCAACAAAAGAAACAAAATGTCCGGCAGCGAGTTTAATATGAACAATTTTTGGTAAATGCTCGTTGGCTCCTATAACTGCGCCCTGCATTAATTTTCCCTGAAAACTCAAAGGTTGATATGCGGTGCTGTAAGGGGCCATATCGACAATATAAGGTATTCGTTCAGGCAACTGCTCCCATTGATCTGCAGAGATTGATTCCATACTTCCAGAAGATTTATCTGTCGTTTTCGGGTAAACAGAAATTGCCAATAAATCCGTCCCTAAAGCTTTGAATTGAGCTAATGCCTTTTCTGTAGCTAACTGACCACAACTAATTAAGGCAACAACAGCGGCAGTACCTACTAAAATGCCTAGAACGGCTAAAAAGGAACGCAACTTGGCAGCGGTTAAATTAACCAATGCTTGCTGACAATGTCCGACAAGATTCATGCCCCTGTCTCCGTCATGACCGCACCATCCACAAGAGTAATTTTTCGCTGACACAATGCAGCGATCTGCTCATCATGAGTAATCATAATGATACTACGCCCCTGGGCGTGCAAACTTAAAAATAAATTCATTACTTCATTACCGGTACGTGAATCAAGCGCCCCAGTAGGTTCATCTGCCAAAATCACTTGGGGTTCTGTGACCAAAGCACGGGCAATGGCAACCCGTTGTTGCTGTCCGCCGGATAATTGTGTAGGCCGATGGTGTGCATATTGACGCATGCCTACCCACTCAAGAGCAGCAAGCACTCTCTCTTTAGTTTCGGCAGGTCCAACGCCGCGATAGATTAAAGGCAATGCCACATTTTGCATGGCACTAAACCTTGGTAATAAATTGAATTGCTGGAAAACAAAACCGATATTTTGATTCCGCAATTCTGCTGCTTCATCATCGGTCAAAGCAGCAACATTGCGATTCTTCAATAGATAGGTTCCTGCATCTGCTTTATCCAGGAGCCCCATAATGTTCATCAAAGTAGATTTACCTGAGCCAGACGCGCCTACAATAGCAAGCAAATCTCCTTCATATACCGTAAGTGATACTTCTTTTAAGATGGTACTGCTAATTCCTTCGAGATGATACGTTTTTACAATATCCGTCAGCACCATTAATGATTGCTGAGTCTTCTTAACATTGCCCTTATGCCGTGGGTTTATCGCAGGATGCACAATTCGTTCAAGAATACTTGCATCCTCAGACAAAGGATTTGCATTGATTACGAGATCACCCATAAACCACCACATCGCCAGCTTTTAAACCGGTCTCAACGACAACTGAATCTGCTTGCGCCGCACCTGTTGTTATAACTCGCTTTTCAATAGCACCTGAATCGTTTTGCAAATTAACAATACTTTGTCCTTTTTCTCGCTTTATCGCAGCAATAGGTATGATGAGTTGCTTGCCATTATCCACACTTAATTCAATGGATGCACTCATACCTACTTTGATCCATTTTTGCTGCTCCGGGGTTAATTTCTTAACTTCTACTACAGCCGTAAAAAAGGGAAGTCCATTGTTGTTTGATGCTTGGGCATTCACTGCAACCAATTGCCCTTTTAATGGATATTTACCAAAAGCGACTCCACTCACTACAGCATTCATGCCCGCTTGAATTTGGGTTATATCAATTTCCGGGACATCAATTTCGATACTGATCCCAGATAAATCACCAATCAATCCAATGACTTGGCCCGATTTCACTGTAGATCCCACATTGACACGTACACTTTTATCTTCGCCTGCTTTAGGAGGGTATAGTAGCACTCCATCTCTAGGTGACTTTAAATGAATCACATTATGCTTGGATGCCAAAATTTTTTTTATCTTATCAAAATCAGCCAAACTTAATGCCGATAAATTTTTGGGGCTATTTTCATCAAGTTTTTCTAACATTTCTGTCAGTTTACGTGTGGACTGCATTAAAGTTACCCTAGCTGTATCCACATTTGATTTTTCACTCATGTAATTATTTTTGGATAATAAACCAGAGTCCCATAAATCCTGAGTCCCAACAAACTTGGCTTTTGCTATGGTATAGCTGTCTTTGGCTTTTAAGTACTCCGTTAATGTGTCATTAAACTGCCTTTGTAACTCAGTTGAGTTTAGCGTTAAAATCACATCACCTTTTTTGACCATTTGCCCATAATGAAAATTCATTGTTTCAACCACCGCTTCCATTGGACTGGCTATAGTATTTTCATGTAAAGGCTGAACCGTTCCTGTAAAATGCAAGGTTTTATGGATTGTTTGATCCTCGACTTTATATTGGTGTAACGCAACCGTTTTTTTCTTTTCATGACGATCACATGAGGAGAAAAGAAACACGGCTAATAATAAAATGACAACTTTTGATGTGTTTAAATACCTATTCATCCACCATACCTTAATTTAATTTGCCAATGCTCCAGCGTTGTTCCCAGAGTCCTTTGTAAGTTTGATATCTGATTAAGATATGCAATTTTTGCATTAATTAATCCAGACTGCGCCTGTATCAGCTGGTTTTGCGTGTTGTTTACATCCAACGCACTGGATATACCTGCTTGTTGTTTTTTCTTTTCCAAAGCATAAGATTGCTCTGCCAGTTTCACTTGCTTTAAGGCTAATTGGTAACGTTTTGCCAAACTTTTTATATTGTTTATGGTATTGGTTATATTCGTTATTAATGCACGTTTCGTTGCAAGTAAATTTAAACGGTCTTTTTCCAAGCGCACTTTAGCATTAATTAACTGACTGCGGCGACTGATGTCATGCAAAGGAACAGTTAATGTCAAACGGGCTGCCTCGGTGATGTTATTTCCATTGTAAATGCCCCTAACTCCTCCGTTAGCGCCTGTCACATCATTTAAAACACCACTTTGCACATTCCCTGACACATCCAATTGCCATAGCTGTTGATTCTTGGCAACTTTATAAGCGCGCTCATCCGCGCGTAATGTCATTTTTTGTGCCAAATAAACAGTGTTATGATTCAAAGCCTGCTCAATAGACTGCTGCAAATCGGGAACTGCAAGTTTGTCTAAAACAACATCGCTAGGAACTGATATATGCATTTCTGGATCGAGGCCAATAGTCTGCAAAAGATCTTGTGATGCGGTTTGAAATTCATTCTCCGCCTGTTCCACCATTAAACTTAAAGATTCAATTTGATAGGATTGCTGGATGTTGCCTGTTGGTTCTAATTGACCTGCTTTTATCTTTTTTTCATTAATTTCATATGATTTTTTTGCTTCTTTTAACTGCAAGCGCTGATTCTGTAAATTATTTCCGCTTAAAATAAGCATTCGATAGGCCATAATAACTTGGGTAACCTGATCTGCGACCGATTGCTGCAAGTTTAATTTGTTTAACCATTCATTATCCTGGGCATCTAAAAGCGCTGCTTCGTTTACTGCTTTGCCAAAGCCGCGTAATAAAGGCTGGGTTAAGGAAAAATTCAATACTGGATTGTAATTGTTATTGTCATTGACGTTATTGTTTATCGATAAATTAGCTTCTGTTCCTAGCTTTGTTTTCAAATTAAACTCGGGACTGGCTAAGAATGTACGTGTTGTATCGGTACCAACCCCATTAAACTTACTTTTCTGGATTACCCCAGAAGCTCCCAAAGCATATTGCAGTTCAAACTGATTGTGCGCTAAACGCAATTGATAACGTTGTACAATTCGATCCAGTTCGGCATTTTGAATATTAGGGTTATAGCGTAAAGCCAATAAAATCGCTTCTCTTAAACTTAAATGATGTACGGTTTTATTGCGGGCTGCAGGAGAAGTCGGCAATTCTATCCAGTTATGCAGCATAAACTCAGGATTCTCTATCGCTTTTTGCAAGCGCTCTTCTGCTTGTTTGACCTGTAAATCTTCAGTAGTAGGGAGTGACCACGCATTAAAGCCAAATAGGTAATAGACTAGGAAAAACGCAACTGCTCTCCCTCGCCTACGTCCCGCGGCTTGTCCGCGGGATCCAATGATGTTGTGAGATTCCTGGATCCCGCGGACAAGCCGCGGGACGTAGCTTAGAGATAAATAATTACAAAAAAACAAAGTTTTTATACCTTTCCGGCTCCTAAAAAGCATACAGGATGAACGTATGGAATTAAAGTTTTTTACTAACATCATTATTTTTTGTTCCAGACTGCAAATCGTTGCATATCCTGCAAGCGTAATGCAGTAAGTTGGCCACCCCAAAGACATCCGGTATCTATTGCATGAATTTTAGGATTGGGACATTTCCCCATTAAAGCGGCCCAATGCCCAAAAACAATATCCACATCAATTTCTTTACGATGCGGTACTTCATACCAAGGATAAAGATTTGCTGGCGCTTGAGCAATAGTTTCTTTATAACCCAACTCCAACCGTCCTTGCGCATCACAAAAACGCATGCGTGTATAATAGTTGGTAATTACCCGCAGTCGGTCCATCCCTCTTAAATCATCAGACCATATATCGGGTTGATTACCGTATAAATGCGATAAAAAATCACGATAATTGTCCCCTGAAAGTACCTCTTCAAGTTCTTTAGCGTGTTCCATCGCCTGTGACAAGTCCCATAAAGGACAAATTCCAGCATGACACATCACCACATTAAGTTCTGGCGAGTGATACAAAATGGATTGTTTCCTTAACCAATGCCCCAAAACCTCACCATCAACAGCGTCTATTACTTCATGCAGCGTGTCATCATGCCCTTTCCACGGTCTGTCACCAAATAATAAGCCTAATAGATGTAAATCATGATTGCCTAAAGTCACCCTGGGCGTAATGGGTAAGGCGCTGACAAAACGTAAGACAGCTAAAGATGCAGGGCCTCGATTCACCAAATCGCCAACAAACCACAAACGATCTCTTTTGTCATCAAAATCGATTAAATCCAACAGCCGTTGCAAAGGCTCATAACACCCTTGCACATCACCAATTGCATAATCAGGCACCGTTTTTTGCTCCTGGCCTTAGCGCACTCCCTTCGTTTTCAACCACTTGCCATTTCCCTGCTGCATCCAGTTTTTGCAACGAACTTGCCAAACTCATGTTTTGTTTCTGGATAAACTGGCTGTTAAATTGTGCTTTATGAATCAATTCCGTAGCGGACATCGATTCTACTTTTCCAGTACTTGGGTGCACCACTTTTACTGACTCAGGTAAAGCAAGGGCATACTTGGAAAATACAATTCCAGTCTCCATTTGATTTCTTGTCTCAAATCGACTTAACACACCGCCATCCGCAGCGAGACTATGTAAACCCAAAGATAAAAATCCATTTTGTGCTGCTTGCCAATTTTTATACTCAGGATGTTCACGTACAAATAATTGAAACATTTCAGCACACATCAACATACCCCCAGGAACCATAAATAAGGGGGCTTTATTAATCATAATCTTGCCGCCATCTAATGCTTTAATCATCCATTGGATAAACTCCATGCCAACAGCCTGCTCTTTCTCTAATAAGGTCTCTGGCTGGCCACCAGAAAAAGTCCCTGCACGATAACGCCCCCCACTATGAGCTGGAGTGCCTTTCACCATAAACTCAAGTAAATAACGTTGAATTGCAACGGCTTCAGCACGAATTAATATAGCTCCCAAAGTCCCCGCAGAGCGCTCATCTTCATTCAATAACGCAAGCCATATTGAAAGAACTTCTGGATTAGAGGCTATCCAAGCAAATCCACTTGTGGGCATTAATGTTTTTGCCATCAATAAATTAAGACGACGTCGAAATTCAATTTCAGCTTCTTTTTCAAACTCGTAAAAGTAATAAATTCCGGTGCTCGTCATATTTTCAAGTAAAGGATTCCATTCTTTTAAAAATTGACCGTTTGTATCATAAAAACTAACACGGTAATCAACAAACAATTTACCTATTCCTTGTAGAACTGCTGCTGAGAAAAGTGCATATTGCCAAAGCTTTTGTTCTTCAGATAATAAATCAGGCTGATCCTGCACCATAAATTCCTGAAAAAGGCTCAGCGCGGCTTCTGTACGGTTTAATGCATGATCCACCAAGCCACCTTGCTGGGAATAATAACTGTTTGCTGTCTCAGGTAAATTTTGGCAATAGTGAACTAGATTATTGATAAGAGTGCTGCATAAGCTATCATACCGCGCAGTTTCCAAGCCAGATAACATTCTCATCTTTTTTAGTAATATTTGTCTCTTGTCCTCCGACAAAAAAAGATTCGCATTAACAATGCGTGTTAAATCTTTTAAAGATTTACCGTGTGTAGACAAGGAACCTTTACGCTGACGTTGACGATGAAACAAGGCCATCTCCATAATAATTAATAACTCCAAATTGATAAATTATGTCCATGATGATTAATTTTACACTAATTGGAAATAAATTTCGCTAGTTGAACATATTCCGCAATAGAAATTTGTTCTGGCCTTTTACTTCCATCAATACCAACAGTGCTCAATTGCTCAATCGTTACTATTCCCTTTAAATTGTTATTAAGTGTTTTACGGCGCATGGCAAATGCACTCGCTAGCAGACGCTCCAACTGCGCTACAGAAACTTTTTCAAAGGGAGAAACGCGATGGGGAGTAAGGCGAACCACCGCTGAATCTACTTTAGGCTGTGGCTCAAAAGCTTCTGGAGGAACATGAAACAAATGCTCCACAGCACAATGGTATTGCAGCATTACCGTTAACCGACCATAGGCTTTACAGCCTGGTTGTGCTGCCATACGTTCTACTACTTCCTTTTGCAACATAAAATGCATGTCTTCTATATATGGCGCAAAGCGTAATAAATGAATGAGTAACGGTGTGGAAATATTATAAGGTAAATTCCCTACCACACGTAAATGGGGACCAAATTGACTGTAATCAAGAGTTAATGCATCGGCAGCAATTAAATGCAACTTATTCTGCGCCATAGGCCGCCCTGACAGGTATTGCTGCAAATCGGTGTCGATTTCAACTGCTGATAGATGATTTAAGCGATGCAACAATGGCTCAGTTAGCGCCCCCAAACCCGGACCAATTTCCAGCATATTATCTTCTGCTTGCGGATTAATTGCTCGGATAATGTCATCAATAATATGGCGGTTTTGTAGAAAATTCTGGCCAAACCGCTTGCGTGGGCTATGCCTCACCTTTGTCCATCCCATAAAATAAAAGCCAATTATAACGCGCATCCTCAATAAAAAGTAGCCCAGGTGAAGCGAGGGAGGATTCTGGTTTTCCTTTACTGGTTGCGTTATATGCCTGCAACTCAAGTGACAAATTTATATAGCATAAGCTTCTCAATTTGGTGTAAAATTCGGCCACTATGAACAAGGCTGAGATCGTTATGGCTTATAGAAAAATGTTAAAATCCAAAATTCATCGTGCATGTGTCACTGAAGCCGATTTGGATTATGAAGGAAGTATTACTATTTCTCCGGAACTGCTAAAGGCAGCAAACATATTACCTTATGAGGCAGTCAATGTCTGGAATGTCACTGGAGGCACTCGATTTGAGACTTATGCCATCACGGGTAGGCCAGGTTCTACTGAAATTTGCGTGAATGGAGCAGCAGCGCATTTGGTAACGCCAGGAGATTTAATCATTATCGCTTCCTTTACCCAAGTCTTGGAAGAAGAATGTGCCAATATAGTTCCTACTGTAGTGTTTGTTGATCAGTTCAACCGCTTAAGAGAAATTCGACCCGAAAAAGTTGGCATTAAAACCAAAGAAATTAAGGAACTTGCTGAAGTTTAAAAAATCCCTCTACGTACTGTGCTTTATGCACGGTACGTAGGAGGAAGGTCAAGAATCATTACAAATTTTGAGAGATTAAAATAAAAGTTTCACCATTTTCAAAGAAGCCATGTTAAATCACCTTTTAGAGTTACGCCGCCGTGGATTGCAAACCTTAATATGGTTTGGCAGCTTATTTCTTGTTTTCTTTTTTCTGGCTAACGATTTATATCAAGCTTTGGTTAGTCCACTGCTGCATACACTTTCAGCTCAAGAAGGTCTAATTGCTACTCAAGTAACTTCTCCAGTATTTACTCCCCTAAAACTTGCCGCTGATGCAGCCATATTACTAAGCACTCCTTTCGCTTTATTTCAATTTTGGCGTTTTATCAGCCCTGGCCTTTACCAAAGAGAACAAACTACACTACGTATTGCTCTAATTTTCAGCCTTGTACTTTTTCTCGTTGGAGTTTTATTTTGCTTTTATTTGGTTTTACCGTTCATGTTCCACTTTTTTGCACACGCCTTACCTAAAGGAGTGCGCTATATGCCTGATATGGCTTATGCTTTGGACTTCATCACCAGAATGCTTATGATTTTTGGTTTCTGCTTTCAGGTACCTTTAATTTGCTTTGTACTGGTGCGTTTAAAAATCATTGAAGTGATAACGCTAAAAAAAATCAGGCCCTATGTCATTGTTGGGGCTTTTATTATAGGGATGTTACTTACTCCTCCGGATGTTTTCTCACAAATCATGCTCGCCCTGCCGCTTTGTTTTCTTTATGAAATAGGGATTATTTTGGCACTTTATTTTATTTAACTTTTTGATTTTTAATTGAAAAAATTGATTATTTAATAATCAGACAATGTGTTTTATGATGCTCATGCTTTAACCATTTAGATGTGAGATGTAAAAATGATAAGTAAAGAAGAGTTAAGCCGCCAATATCTGGAAAAACAGCAACAAATCACGGCACAAAAAGAGCAGCTGTTGCAATTGCAGCAACAAAAAAGCGAAAAAGAAAAGACCATAGAAGTACTTAATCAAAAAAATAAAGCCATCATCGAAAACGAAGTACCAGCAGCTTTAAAGCTAGCGCAAATAAATGCCAGTACCTCAGTAAGTTTAAATAAAGAAGATAAACAAGCGGTTTTGCTCTACGTCCAAGACCAAGAGATTGCTTTGCGTAACGCAGAAGAAAATAATAAAAAACTTTTTGAGAAAACAAACAAATTAAATTTATTACTGCAAAATGTTGAACAGCACCTAACTGTCGGTTATGACAGAAGTATACTTGCAGAATTTGCTAATCAATCAGGTATTACGAGTACTAAGAGTCCTAAAAATATAGGATTTGATTTATTACTGGAGATCCTTGAGGAAGAGAAAAGCAAATATACTTGGACCTTAGACTCAACCGATAGACGTAACTTATCAAACGCTGTCTCTCGCAAAGCGAAAAGCATTCAATTTACACTTGGGGTAGATGAGCTGACACTAAGGGAAATTTCATCTGCTTTAGAAGCATTAGAAGAACTCAAATTAAAACTATCTAATAACTATGATGAAAGAAACAGCCTCGCTGAAACAGTTGTTTTACTTACTCAACAGATAACCCAAAAAGAAACAGTTACCATTAAAGAACTTACAGACCAGGCAGCAGAACTGGATCGACAAATTAAAATTCTAGAAAAACAAGAAGAAGAAAGGGAGCGAAGGGAAAAAGCGGAAGAGCACAATCGAAAAATATCTTTAGAAAGACAACAACAAGAAAAAGAAAGGATAGAACAACGTGAAGTCCTTGCTGAAGAGATTAGAAGAATGCTTGAGGCGTACATCAATGAGCGTAACAAGCATTATTATGCTAAGGATTTATTTATTTCTGATGATAGAGATATTCGTGATCAATTCATTAAAAAAATTAGTAATGCGAAAAATGGCCTATTAAAAGCATATGTGGAATCCGGAAACAGCGAGGCGGTGCTTAAGAACATTACTGCAGAAGTGGATAAATTTCCAGGCGTCAAAATGCAAGCCACTCTGAGTAAAATCGTAGTTAAGTTAATGGAAGCAGATGCAAAACCTGAGGCGGTAGAAGATCTGCCTGGAAAAGTGGAGCAAGTACTTTTAACGTTTGAAAGCAAAGAAAGCCGATATAAAGAATATGCCCTGAAAATGCGGGGTTTATATGACAAAATTGTCGGCATAAAAACTTATGCAGAAACCTTATCTGAACATGAACAAGAAATCATAAATCAGCTTGCTGATGATCTTAAAAAAGATGTAGATCAATTCGTCTATCAAAATCGGGATGAGATTCCAGGTAAAGAGGCATATCAAAAATTTAAAATGAAAGTTAAAGCACGATTGCACAGTCAAGATGATGTGATGAGCGAATATACGTCTTGGCCAACAGTTGTAGCCAATATCTTGTTGAGTCTCGTGACAATAGGTAAATTGATTTATACGAAAGCGACAACAGGAAGAGCATCTTTCTTCTTTGATAAAACCGAAGATCAAAAAGAAATCGAAGCTCCTGTTGATGAAGTACTGGAAGATATAGGTAATTTTTTAAGTCTTAATACAATCTAAATAAATGCATAGTCTGGATAAAGCGGCATACCTGCCAAGCGGAGCAACAAATGTTGTTGTTCCTGCACAGGCAGGGATCCATTTATAATGGAACACATTGCCACTATAAAAATGGATCCCCGCTTACGGGCTGAATCTTCTACATATCGCTGAAAAACTAGTCCGGCCTTATTCCGAAGTCCCGCGGACAAAACCTGAGCGATCCACGCGGAATTTGAATGTCACTTTATGTTTTTAAATGAACGATACTCAGTGTTCTACGTACGGCACTTTATGCACGGTACGTAGAGGGTAAATTTCGCGTGGAGCGCGCTCAGGGACCAGATGTCACTGTAACATCATCCACACTAGGAGCTATGCTTGATTTAATTCAATTTTTCGTGGGTAATAAAGCGTTTATATTGTATTATTCATTGTAAAATGCTTTTTATTACAAAAATGAATACATCCAATAAATTAAGACTGGCTGCACATCTGCAAATTCAAGAGCAACTACGCCAAAGCACAGCTCACCGCTTTAATGAAATCAATAAAAAATATGCTGAATCAGCTTCTCTCTTAAAAGAAGAATTAAAAAAAATTATTCTCAAAAAATTATGTGCAACTCATCAATTAGCCATTATTTTAATCGATATACAAAATGACTTCGTATTGCATGGTTTTGCCTTATATGCCCCCGCTGGCGAAAATACATTGATCAGCAATATGGCATTACTTGATGCACTGATTGAACTTATTGCAAACTACCCTGAGCTTTGTCAGCAAATCGAGCTTATTACCACTCAGGATGCCCATGTTTTTGGACGAACCCAGGAGCATATTGATACACAAATTATGAAGCAAGGTTATGGACAAATACATACGCAGAGAATCCTCAGAATTGAACACCATGAATTACAACAACTTAATCCAGAAAATGGACAATATGGGATCCATTGCCTATGCGGCACAATAGGGGCCGCCATTTCCCAACCTATTGAGGAACGGCTGAAAATTCTGGAAGAAAAAATTTCGATTTACCGCTTTGCTAAAATTAATTTCTCTGCTCCTGAAGCTGGAATGAAACTTAAGGAAGGAATTGATTTAAGTGAGCCATGCTTTTTAAAAGAGATGAATAATATTTATGATGAATATGCCCTGTCTTTCCTCCAATTTTTCCGAAATAAAGCGTATAACGAACTATTGATTGCCGGGATCTGCGGCAATATTTGTGTGCAACAAGCCGCCGAAGGTCTGGCAGGCGCAGGCGAAAAGGTAAGTGTACTTGATCCCTGCGTGCATTACCTGATTATCCCCAACATGAGTTCTTATGATGAAGTATGGACAACCGTTCAAAAATCTTATGCTGCAAAAGGAATAAACTCGATTGCGCTCACTGATTTTCAATCAAATCCTGAATGGCAAAGTCAAAGAAAACGCCTCCATAATGAACACGCCTTCACTTTGTAGTGACTCCTTCGTGCTGAGTGGAATACTGGGTCAGCTTGCAATTTAAGCAAATAAATAATTAATACCTAAACGGACAATGTGGCCATCGAAACGTGAAGTCGTACTTACTGCATTAACAAATAAAGGTTTTCCTGCATCAGGGCCGTCATTAATCAGGCTGGTTAGGGGAGTAGCGTTACAGGTAAAAGAGCCTAAATCATAATACAAATACTCCAATTTTGTACTCCACTGCCCTTGAAATCTCCATTCTAAAGTGCCTCCTACAGTCCAACCATTCCGTGTTGAGGAAGAGCTTCCATCACTGGTAAATGTTCTCACTAAATTATTCGCAGTTCCAAGATAACTCTGGGTTAGATCAGTGTCTGAGCGAACCCCTCCATAAGCATAACCACCTGTTGCAGCTAAAAGTAGTGAGGAAGTAGCAAGCACCCCAAAACGCCCTCGTACTGTCCCTAAATAATCAATACTCTGATCCAGAAACAGATTCGAAGCAATTCTTGAAGTCCTAAAAGTAGGAATCGCAACGACTTGTTGTGAAGAAACCGTATCAATTTCAGGCGTTATACCTTGAATATCAGCTTCCACTCCCAAAACAAATTGATTCAAAGAGTATGAATATCCAATTTGTCCTCCACCGATAAAATTGTCATTATTTGCTGAGAAAGAAGATGTTGCGGCAGTTACTGACGTCGCAGCTGCTAATGCAGAAGTGGTAGCAGCAGAGGGTAAAGTACGAACCGTGGAAAGATCAGTATGATCCTTATTATGTGTATTTGAATAACCTCCATTAATTCCAACATAAAAACCGGTCCAACCTGGAACAGGTGCTGCTGTTGACCAAGAACCAACCCCAAGCATACAGCTTATTAAAGAAAATTTAATAAAATTCATAAAGATAACTTGAAAATTAATATAATGAAAATTCTATCATGGAGTTTTTTCGCGATACAACCCATCTATTTAACTCATATTTATTACTCTCCTTTATTTTTTCCTTTTAAATTTTCTATAGGCTTCAAGCTTAATTCACTTTTACCGATATATTATTCAAGATGCTCAACAAAGAGGCTTATATGAATAAAATCGCGCAATTTAATATTGGAGATTTAGTGATTCACAAAAACAGCCGCTACAGAGCAATCGTAGTGGATGTTGACCCTTTATTTCAGGCTTCCGGACGTTATAATCCACAAGCGCATAAACGTGAATTTGCTACACGAAATCCTTGGTATCGCTTATTGATTGATGACAGTAGCCAAATCACCTATGTTGAAGAGTGCATGCTCATTGCGGACACAAGCCAAAGGCCAATTAATAACCCACATATTCGCTTTTATTTAAAAGAAAAAGAAGGACATTACAGTAATGTAAGTCCTACCCATTAAACACTAATTTCTGATGAATACATTCTGAAGCAACAAAGCGGGACTTGGGGCTCTGTCCCTTATTACCGCTGTACGCAAAAAAATAATAAGCCTATTATTTAAAATAATTTTTTACCGCTGTCATACGCAACCGGCTCATATCCGCTTTGAGTTCTTAAAAATAGGCAGCATTTTAATCATGAGACAGTATCTACGTGTTCCTTACAATTAAAACCAAGAGTGCAATAAAACCAATCAAAACAAGAGCCAAAACCCCCATAGTAAAAAAACTTTTGTTCAAATTTTCTTTACTAAATTGCCCAGGATTTCCTTTGATTGCGCGGTACAAAATGAAAATGATCAGCCCGGCACCCATAAGACCTAGAATTTGATATAAAGTTTCCATAAAACTCTTCCTTATTTTGCTTCAAAACTAAATGCATCTGAAAATAAATGGGCGGAGGAAACGCCGCTGTTTAATAATGCATCACGAGTGCTGTATACCATATCAAAAGGTCCACTAATAACTATTTGCCATTCACCAAGATCCTGTGGATGCTTGCTTAGTACAATAGAAGCGAGAGGGACAGTATTGTCTTCAGAAACCGAAGAAAAATATTTAAAATGGCTCACATGGGTCTGCCAACTTGTTACTTTTTCATCCATGTATAAGTCATTTTGCAAACGTGCGCCCCAAAATAATTCAAAATTCCGAGTGTCTGCAGTAGATAATAACTGTTCGATCATCGCTTTTACAGGTGCAAACCCTGTACCACCAGCAATAAATAATATAGGGCGTCGCGGATCCAAATGTTTAATGGAACATTCACCAAAAGGCAGGCAGATATTCACAAAACCATATTTCTTGATATGGGCAAATAATCGCTGATTGTAGGGATTTTCCAAGCTATGGCGAATGTGAAGCTCATATTTATGAGATCCTAATGGCGCATTAGCAATAGAATAACTAAATGCTTCTTCACCAAAAAGAATTTGCAGATATTGTCCTGCTTGATAATCAATGTATTTTTCAGGAGTTAAAATCAAACGCATGATGCTGTCTGTCAAGGGTGAAATGTCTTCTACAAGCGCTTTAATTGTTTTTTTCTTCATTCACCTAACCCCAGAGAAGACCAGTAACCACTGACTTTTTTTAGTATTTCTTCATCCATCACAATGGGCTCCCCCCATTCTCTTTGTGTCTCACCTGGCCATTTATTGGTTGCGTCCATTCCTATTTTTGAACCCAAACCTGAAACAGGTGAAGCAAAATCCAGATAATCAATCGGTGTATTTTCCATCATGACGGTATCCCGTGCAGGATCCATACGTGTAGTCATTGCCCAAATCACATCCTTCCAATTACGCGCATCAATGTCATCATCACAAACAATGACAAATTTGGTATACATAAACTGCCTTAAAAAAGACCAGACTGCCATCATAATTCGTTTCGCATGCCCAGGATACTGTTTCTTCATTGTGACTACAGCCAAACGATAAGAACATCCTTCTGGGGGCAAATAGAAATCAACAATTTCAGGGAATTGTTTTTGTAATAAGGGGATAAATACTTCATTTAACGCAACACCTAAAATAGCGGGCTCATCAGGAGGCCGACCAGTATAGGTACTATGATAAATGGGATTATCTCGATGGGTGATACGTTCCACAGTAAACACTGGAAAAGATTGTACTTCATTATAATAGCCCGTATGATCCCCATAAGGTCCTTCGGGTGCTTCTACTCCAGGCTCTAAATAACCTTCTAAAATAATTTCCGCACTCGCTGGAACATGCAGCTCGTGCCCAATACATCGCGTCAGACGCGTGCGTTGGCCGCGTAATAATCCAGCAAAAGCATATTCAGACAAAGTATCCGGGACAGGGGTCACCGCAGCAAGGATAGTTGCAGGATCCGCACCTAATGTCACTGCAACTGGAAAACGTTCGCCGGGATAAGCTTTTTGCCATGCCTGATAGTCCAATGCTCCTCCACGATGGGATAACCAACGCATGATTAATTGATTTTTATTTAATACTTGCTGCCGGTAAATTCCCATGTTTTCACGTGGTTGATGAGGCCCTTTAGTGGTTACAAGCCCCCAGGTTATTAATGGCGCAGCATCTTTAGGCCAGCAGGTTTGAATGGGTAAAGAATTCAGATCTACCTCATCTTTTTCCCAAACATGAGTTTGGCATTCTGCACCGCTTACATATTTTGGTGCCATATTTAATGCTTGTTTTAACAAAGGGAGCTTATTAAATGCATCTTTGAATCCTTTGGGTGGATCAGGTTCCTTTAAAGCAGCCAATAATTTGCCCACCTCTCTCAATGCACCGATGTTTTCTTCACCCATTCCCATAGCCACACGTTCAACGGTACCAAACAAATTGGTCAGAACCGGCATTTGATGATTTGGAGTATTGATAAAGAGAAGAGCAGGGCCGCCTGAACGTAACACCCGATCACTGACTGCTGTCATTTCAAGATAAGGCGATACGGGATAAGATATACGTTTTAATAAATCACGTGATTCCAATTGTGCAATAAAATCTCTTAGATCAGAGTATTTCATTAATAATCCCCTAGAGTAGCCTGGGTGAAGGCACAGACGCCTTGCCAATTAAGTTCAGTTTATGTCTCCATAAAATTGTCATCCCCGCGGGCGGGGATCCAACTTTTATCGAATACCGAAGCCAATTTAGGGATAGATTCCCGCCTACGCGGGAATGACAAAGTTCCTAAACTTAATGGCAGTGAGCACAGCCTAACCCGGGCTCGCATCAATTTTCCCAGGCTGTATTTAAGACAGTTAGAATACTTAAATTACTCTTGACGTTTCATTGCATCAAAGAATTCGGCATTGGTTTTATGATTCTTCATGCGCTCAAGCAAGAACTCAATTGCATCGCACTCATCCATAGATTGCAGGATTTTGCGCAATATCCAAGTACGTTGGAGATCCTCTGGGCTCAATAACAGATCTTCACGACGTGTACCAGAACGATTAATATTAATCGCAGGGAAGACACGACGCTCAGCGATATTACGACTCAAGTGGATTTCCATATTACCTGTTCCCTTAAATTCTTCGTAAATCACTTCATCCATTTTAGAACCGGTGTCTACCAGAGCTGTAGCGATAATCGTCAAGCTGCCGCCTTCCTCGATATTTCGTGCAGCACCATACAGACGCTTAGGTCTTTGCAATGCATTGGCATCAACACCACCGGTCAGTACTTTACCTGATGAAGGAATCACTGTGTTGTAAGCTCGCGCCAAGCGAGTAATCGAGTCAAGTAAAATCACTACATCACGTTTGTGTTCCACCAAACGCTTGGCTTTTTCGATCACCATTTCAGCAACTTGAACGTGGCGGTTTGCAGGTTCATCAAAAGTACTGGCAACCACCTCTCCTTTTACAGAGCGTTGCATTTCAGTTACTTCTTCAGGACGCTCATCAATTAATAATACAATGAGATAACATTCGGGATAATTTTTTTCTATAGAACGTGCGATATTTTGCAGCATTAATGTTTTACCCGCTTTGGGAGGGGAAACAATCAAACCACGTTGTCCTCGACCAAAAGGAGCACACAAATCAACTACCCGCGCGGTTAAATCTTCGGTACTGCCATTTCCTTGCTCCATAACCAAGCGCTCTGTAGCAAATAAAGGAGTAAGGTTTTCAAATAAAATTTTCCGTTTGGCACTATCAGGTGAATCATAATTGATTTCATCAACTTTCAACAAAGCAAAATAACGTTCACTGTCTTTAGGAGGACGAATTTTTCCTGAAATAGTATCACCAGAACGCAAACCGAAACGTCTGATTTGGCTAGGTGACACATAAATATCATCAGGGCCTGCCAAATAAGAGCCATCGGCAGAACGCAAGAAACCAAAACCATCAGTCAGGACTTCTAAAACACCATCACCGTGAATGTCTTCACCTTTTAAGGCGTGCGCTTTAAGAATGGCAAAAATAATTTCTTGTTTGCGCATACGGGAAGGGTTCTCGACACCAATCTCTTGTGCGATGTTAAAAAGATCGGCAATAGGCAATTGCTTAAGTTCACTAAGATTCATACTTCTCACTTGATTTGTTGATTAATTGAATTGGATATCCGGGAAAAATATTATTAAGAATGCAGCTAAGGATTCTGCTGCCTATGTGACATATTTACATTATATCACATATTGCAGACAGGCTATCACAGCTTTACTAAAAGATACAACATTTTTATGTAGAAAAATAAAAAATTAAACGTGACTCTCAACAAAAGCACTTAATTGAGATTTTGAAAGCAAACCCATTTTAACTGCTTCGACTTGGCCGTTTTTAAATAAAATCAATGTAGGAATACTCATCACCCCAAACTTTGCAGGGGCTTGTGGATGCTCATCGATATTAATTTTGGCAAAAGTTACTTGCTCACCATGAGTAGCAGCTACTTCTTCCAATATAGGTGTCAATGCACGACATGGACCACACCATTCAGCCCAAAAGTCAACTAATACAGGCTTATTTGCATTGATTACATCTTGTTCAAAGCTTGCATCTGTTATCGTTTTAATAAGATCACTCATGTATCAACCTCGGTTGTTTAAAATTCGTTAATTGCCAAACTCACTTTGCATTCCAAAATACCTATTTGGCATAGCTTGAATGAAAAATCCTCTGAAAACGCACGCCATACTTATTCAGTCAAAAGGCTGCTCATTCAAGCTGCACTCAAATCCACTGCCCTTAGATTTTTGCATTAAGAGAAACTGGCTGCAACTCCTATTATAGATCACCCCCCACTGCTTGCAACAGACTCAATGCAGTAATTGCAGCTGTTTCGGTGCGTAAAACTCTTGGACCTAGGGATAAAGGCTGAAATCCATACTTGCTAGCAAATTGAACTTCACAGTCACTAAACCCTCCTTCAGGTCCGATAAGCAGAGCAATTGTAGAGGGGCCAATTGTGTAATCTTTCCAGTTTTTATGCTCGCCTGGATGCAAAATTAATTTTAATTGAGCCTGAGTCTCACCGACATAATGTTCTAGGGTAACAGAAGGGTGGACTATGGGGACTGTATTACGACCCGATTGTTCGCACGCGGCAATGACAATTGCCTGCCATTGAAGAAGTTTTTTTGTCATTCGTTCCTTATCTAACTTCACAACACAACGCTCCGTAATAATGGGGGTAATACTGGTAACACCAAGCTCAACTGCCTTTTGCATTACAAACTCCATGCGCTCTCCCTTAGAAATAGCCTGTGCCAAGTGGATAGCTAATGGCGACTCACGACTTACAGCTTTTATTGAGCCTATGACTACAGTAACCTGTTTTTTCTTCACGGCTTCTATTGTTGCATCAAACTCACGATCATCACCACAAAATAAAGTAATATGCTCACCAACCTGCATGCGCAAAACAACACCGACATGCTGACTCGCTTCCGGGGACAATTCTAAAAGTTGACCTGTATGGTAGTTTCCAGGTTGATAAATGCGTACTGCTCTCATGTGTTTTTGACCTATAACGTAGTGAGGCTACGTTAAATAAAATGGTTCTTGAACTTACTCGCTACGTTCCGCGGCTTGTCCGCGGAATCCAGAAATAATATCTCGGACAAGCCGCGAGACGTAGGGCGCATTGCTTTAACTAATGGTAGTGTAACCCTCATGGAGTGCGGCGAAGCTGCATTCAACTACCTCTTTGTACTTGCCCAATACTATAACAAAAATTACTTATTTTTACCCTATGTGGTAGAATTTTTTATTTCACTAGGGTCTTGTTTACAATGCGCTAGCTTGAGTCAAATGCTGCGATTTTAGAGCACTGAAACGGAGCATACACAAAGTATGTGAGTATCGGAGCGCAGGAAATCGCAGCATTTTGGCCAAGGGAGTAGAATTGTAAACAGAGCCTAAACACTGTAAGGAAATTAAAAATAATGAGCAAAACACGTATTGAATCTGACAGCATGGGTGAAATCGCTGTCCCTGCTGATAGGTATTGGGGTGCACAAACCGAGCGATCGCTACATCACTTTAATATAGGCAAGGACATTATGCCGCGTGAAGTCACCCACGCTTTCGGTATCTTGAAAAAGGCTGCTGCCTTAACAAACCTAGACTTGGGTAAATTACCGAAGGATAAGGCAGATTTAATCATTCAAGCGGCTGACGAAGTCAGCAAGGGAATGTTGGACGATCATTTTCCTTTACATGTATGGCAAACCGGAAGCGGCACTCAATCCAACATGAATGCCAATGAAGTCATTTCAAATCGTGCTATTGAATTAGCCGGTGGAACCATGGGAAGTAAATCACCTATTCACCCTAATGATCATGTGAATATGTCCCAGTCTTCGAATGATACATTCCCTACTGCTATGCATATTGCAGCAGCAATTGCCTTCAATAATAAACTAATCCCTGCAGTAAAGAGCTTACGCGCTGCCCTAGCTGTTAAAATGGCGGCATTCAAAGATATCGTTAAAATAGGGCGGACTCATTTACAAGATGCTGTACCGCTCACCTTAGGTCAGGAATTTTCCGGCTATGTTGCCCAGCTTGATGCCTGTATCCGTCGACTTGAGGATGCCTTACCCGAATTATATGAATTGGCAGCGGGAGGAACTGCTGTAGGAACTGGGTTAAATACTCATCCCCAATTTGCAACCAAAGTAGCAGAACACATCGCCCATATCACTCAATTGCCATTTATTACTGCAAATAATAAATTTGCTGCCCTGGCCTCCCACGAAGCTTTAGTTAATGCCCACAGTGCCATGAAAGCACTGGCGTGTGCCTTAATGAAGATTGCAAATGACATTCGATGGTTAGCTTCGGGGCCACGCTGTGGCATTGGTGAGTTAATCATTCCAGAAAATGAACCCGGGTCGTCCATCATGCCAGGAAAAGTCAATCCAACTCAATGTGAAGCGATGACTATGGTTTGTGCCCAGGTTCTGGGGAATGATGCAACTGTAGGAATAGCCGACAGCCAAGGTAATTTTGAGCTGAATGTGTTTAAACCGGTGATTATTTTGAATGTACTGCATTCGCTTAATTTACTGACAGACACCTGCAGATCATTCCAGGAATTTTGCGCAGAAGGAATCGAGGCCAATCATAAAGTTATTGACTACTATCTACATCACTCCTTAATGCTGGTCACCGCCCTCAATCAACATATAGGCTATGACAAAGCAGCTAAAATTGCCAAAACAGCCCATCAAGACAATTCTTCCTTGCAGGAGGCAGCAGTCAAACTTGGCTTTTTAACCGCAGAACGCTTTGCAGAACTGGTAAGACCAGAAGAGATGATTGGACCACAATAGGAAAATTTCTTGAAAAACTATGCTGTTTTATTGCATAGTGGGTCCTGTTAATTTAAAAGTATGCTCTCTCGTATAGAGAGAGTTACTAAATTGAATCAATTTAACTCATTTGGGAGCAAAACTGGATTTTTGCTTTTTATAAAATAATGCAAGGACGAACATCTTAAAAAGCTTATAGGAAAATAAGGTTCACGTATGAAGCAAAAAATAATTATTCATTTGGCACAAAAATCTGAAACAACGGATCATAAAAACGCAAGAACATCGCATCAACGCCTCGAAAAAGCAAGTAATAAAAAAATGAGTTTTTTTGGGGATCGTGCTTCCAGACAATTTGTGAGGGATGAAATGATTAAAGACGGGCTGGATTTAATGCAAGTAAAAATAGAAATGGAAGAAGTTCATAAAGCCAGGGAAGATGAAACAAAAAATTTTACTCCCTGGTAATTCTGTAGTATGCGGGGGTTGAGTCCTGCTCCCCCCAATTCTACTGAAGCATTAATAAATACTTCGTACATTGAACCCATTAGTACATGAAAAAGCGACGACATTGCTTTCCCACATTTGCAGCAGGAAAGCCAATTCAGATACTAAAAAATTATTGTATTACTGGGATTTGGGGTGCACTATTGCGTTTAGGCCCAGGAGTTGATCTTTGAGTAGGATCTTTTGAGGCATAGGTCTTTTGCGCTTTAGCTTTAGACTTATTTGTTGCTTGTTGTTGACCCTGAGTATTTATTTTCTCATAGCCCTGGGTATTTTGTTCTGAACGTTGCATGTCCATGCATGCACCCAATCCTAAGGATAAAGCAATACCAAAAACCAACTTAAGTGATTTTAGTTTCATATTTAGCTCCCTGCTTTGTTAGTTCAAAAGATAAATATAAATTAAAAAATTTAAAATCACCACCCAAATTCACTAAGAATTTTTTTTTCACCTAAAAAAACATATAATCAAATCAAACCACTCTTCAATAAAGGACTTATTATGATCTATCCCAATATCCTTGCCACCATAGGACAAACTCCTGTAGTAAAAATTAATCGTCTCGGCCATGATCTTGATTGCGAGCTGTATGCAAAATGCGAGTTTTTTAATCCAGGCGGCTCTGTTAAAGATCGCATCGGGTATGAAATGGTGGTCAATGCAGAACGCGATGGTCATATCAAGCCTGGTGATACACTGATTGAACCTACTTCTGGAAATACAGGAATAGGTATTGCTTTAGCGGGTGCTGTATTAGGCTACAAAGTAATCATTACCATGCCTGAAAAAATGAGCCAAGAAAAACAATCGGTGCTTGAGCGTTTAGGAGCAAAGATTTATCGTACCCCAACCGAAGCAGCCTATGATGATCCAGAAAGCCATATTTCTTTGGCTAAAAAACTGAATGCAGAAATCCCCAATTCCTATATTCTTGATCAATATGCTAACCCTAATAACCCCAATGCCCATTACCACGGCACAGCCCAAGAAATTATTGATGATTTTGGCAAAGACTTGCATATGGTTGTTGCCGGAGTAGGAACTGGCGGGACAATTACCGGGGTTGCCAAACGGCTTAAGGAATATAATCCGCAAATTAAAATCATTGGCGTTGACCCCGAGGGCTCGATTCTTGGTGGTGGAACCGAAATTAAGCCCTATGCAGTAGAGGGGATAGGCTATGATTTCTTTCCAGAAGTTTTAGATAATAGTTTAATTGATCAATACATTAAAACGAATGATCTGGATTCATTTCGAACTGCAAGAGATTTAATTCGTGAAGAAGGTTTATTAGTCGGGGGGTCTTCAGGATCGGCAATGTGGGCTGCGCTGCATGCTGCAAAATCCTTAGGTAAAGGCCAAAAATGCCTGGTTATTTTACCTGACTCAATTCGTAATTACATGTCTAAATTTGCTAATGATGAATGGATGAAAAAACACGGGTTTTTGTAAGAACATTCGAAGCAGAATTGCAGCAACCGAATTGATTCTGCTTCATTGGCCTACCAGTTTATCTCAATGACATAGTTGATTGATTTTCTTTTTCCAATTGATCAAACAAGTCATCAGGCTCAACTTGCCCTGTGACAATCCACGCCGCAATAGAGTCTGCCAAAAGATCAATTGTGTATTTTTCTTGTTCTTGTGGCTCTCCCGCAATAGCAGAATTGTGTCTTGTTTGGGTTAAGTCAGATACAGATATGGCATTCTTCAATTGAACAGGTAAGAATTTAATGTAGAGTGTCATGAGTTGTTCACGCGTTAATTCACCCGCGGCAACCATGCTTAAAATAGTGTTACACCATTGGTCGTGAGATTGCGCACGATGTTTCTTATATTCCGCAATCATATTAATAATACTACCTAGGGTTTCCCCTTGTTCATTTGTATTTTCAACAGGCTTAGGTCCAGAAATGGCTAATTGACCAACATAGGCAAACCTTGCTTTATCAGTTACAGCCGGGAAATATTTATCATCTTGAATCTGAATCTTTAAATGAACTTTATTAGCCATTATTCTTCTCCATCATATACTTCTCTTTTTCTTAGCTCCTTGCCAAGTTCTTTAAAAGATAGAGTAACCGTAATTCCTAGTGTCTGAGCCAAGGCATTTAAAGCACTTGGTGGTAGCTTGACTTCAGGATCGCGTAAATAACTTTTGGGTGTTTCCGCACTCAACCCATCAAATACTTCAATATACTTTAAAGGATGGGTATATAACTCATCCACCGCCAACTGGCGTAATACGTACGCCATACACTCCACTAACTCTGACTTACGAGAACTATTAAGTAACATGCTCATACGCTCAGGAAGTGTTAAATACGGTTGGTTGCTTATATACTTGGGAAAGTGCTGATAAAAGCGCTCCAAAATTTTTTTCAACGTTGCATCATTGCCACGCTGGCTACTACTCTGCAAGGAATCAATCAAAGCCACAGCAACGGCATGAAATTGTTCATTACCGACATTGATAAAACTATATTCTGCACGTGGTCTAGGTTCATGCTGTACATAAGCTCTATTACTAAAAAAACCCGCCATGATGCTCTCCCAACCTCAATATAACTTCATTCTAATGAAACAAAATTAAGGAAATATTAACTAGTAGTAACATTATGAAATATAAATTTACAGTTAACCCCATTTTTCAAACCAATTATAGTAATAAAATAGTACTTAACATTATAATTCTATACTACATGCAATAATTTTACTCTATTACCCTGCGATAAGACAATGCTTATATTTTATACGCGATGACTCCATGAAGTTTATAGGGAATTTACAACTTAAGGAAATGTTTATAGAGTATTATCAAGAAAATGATTCGGTTGCATTCAAGAGATACCACAAACAGCTCCTAATTTTTTAAAAAAGGTAGCTTCTCAATATGTCAAGAAAGTAAAATGGTGGTTCACTGCTAAATCAAGCACATAAATTAAGGACTTACTCTTGAGCCACTTGCTATCTTTTCTTATTTGTTTGCTCCTTGTGCTCTTCACATTACTTCTTCATTTAAAATTTAAAAGAAAACAAATCAATGTGCTCCGATGGCAAAAATTATTAAATTTACAAGAACACGCGCAAGTTTTCCGCCAAATTTACACCGATGCTAATGGTTTTATGCTGTCTCAAAATGCACGCCACGTACATGATGCCATGGAATATGCTTATGGAGAGATCGAATTTTTATCATTTATTGCACTTCTATCCCTAACGAACCCCAATAAAAATACCGTTTTCTATGACTTAGGTTCGGGAACAGGTAAAGCAGTATTAGCCTGCGGTATGGTGTTCCCAATATGCAAAAGTATTGGCATCGAATTATTTCCAGAGCTCTACCTCGATTCCTGCAAACGACGTGATCAATTGGCCGCTATGAAAAACTATGCCGAACAAACCAAAAAAATTCAGTTTATTTTGGGGGATTTTCTCAAGGTGAATTTAGATGATGCTACGCTTGTTTTTATCAACTCTACTGCTTTTTTTGGTCCAACATGGGAAAAACTATGTGCTAAACTGGATCATTTACCTCATCTCAACACAGTAATTACAACCAGCAAAACATTATCCAGTACTCATTTTACTGTAACGACACGTACTAAAGTTGAAATGAGTTGGGGCGTTGTGTTTGCTTATGTCCATACGCGAAAAACAACTTTCGACTAACTGTCTTGAAAATATTGAATAATTTTTTTCCCAGTCTATACTTATAAAACAAGGACAATTGTCAGCACCTAATCTGTATTGGTAGCAGACTTTGAAACACGCGACAACACGAGGTGGGTATGATCAAATCGGAACTCATTGAACACATCGCTGCTCGAATGACGCATCTTACTGAAAAGCAAGTGGCTGATGGTATAAATAGAATATTGGAGTTAATGAGTGAAGCACTCATTAAAAATCAACGGATAGAAATTCGGGGATTCGGCAGCTTTTCTCTCCATTATAGACCGCCCCGCAACGCTCATAATCCCAAAACTGGGGAAAAAGTTGTGACAAAGGCCAAATACAGTCCTCACTTTAAACCAGGAAAAGAATTACGCGAACGCGTCGATGCATCACGTGATAAATATAAATTACCTGATGAAGAATGAGAGTAATAACTCAGGCCCCATGTGAATATTTACTCGAACGATTGGGGTTGAGCACATTACGAATGGGGTAGTTCCTGGGTACTGCTTTGTTGCACTCAGGAATTCATACCAAAACCTGAGTACGCTGTCCCCCAGGCATCAATTTTTTTATCATCCATATCAAGTACGAGGTAAAGTAACCCCTGTTTGTCCCTGATATTTTCCATTGCGATCTCGGTACGAAACAGCACAAATTTCCGTAGCTTCTAAAAATAGCATTTGTGCAACGCCTTCATGCGCATAAATTTTGGCGGGCAACGTCGTCGTATTTGAAAACTCCAAAGTTACATGACCTTCCCACTCGGGCTCCAAAGGAGTCACATTAACAATAATGCCGCAACGCGCATAAGTCGATTTACCAAGACAAATAGTCAGTATATTACGTGGAATACGAAAATATTCCACGGTTCTTGCTAATGCAAAAGAATTGGGAGGAATAATACACACATCTGACTGCACATCAACAAAGCTGTTTTCATCAAAAGCTTTAGGATCCACAACAGCAGAATTAATGTTGGTGAAAATTTTAAATTCATTAGCACAACGAACATCATATCCATAGCTGGATACGCCATATGAAATAATTCTTCCATTGTCATTTTCACGCACTTGTCCGGGTTGAAATGGAGATATCATTCCATGTTCAAGCGCCATTTTTTCTATCCATCTATCTGATTTAATCGACACAATAAAAACCTCATGACTTCTTTGAAAATAAGTGTTCTATCATAAAAGCGAACTAAACGAAAGTTTAAGTTAATAATCCTGTTTTTTCTGTGGATTAATTTTCATATTTTTCAAGAAAGGGGACGGTTCTAATCTTCTTGTTGCGAATTTCTTTTATATTAAGATGCCTATATTAAGATGCCGAAAAGTGTATTAGTCCATGATGCTTATTCTGGACAAAAAGCAAGAATGCTTTGTTTTTGTCCAGAAATAGGCGCTTTATCATTTTATCTATTTTTTCTTTGCAGCCATACTTGACAAAATATCGCCCAGCTCCATTGGCATTGGAAACACAATGGTGGAGTTATTATTACTTGCTATAGCGGCTAATGTCTGCAAATAACGTAATTGCATTGCCTGAGGTTGTTGTGCCAGAACTTGTGATGCTTGTAATAACTTAGCGGAAGCTTGCAGCTCCCCTTCAGCATGAATCACCTTCGCGCGTCGCTCACGTTCTGCCTCAGCCTGTCTTGCGATTGCACGTATCATGCTTTCATCCAAATCAACACGTTTAATTTCAACATTGGACACTTTAATCCCCCATGTATCGGTTTGTGAATCCAATATTTTTTGTACGTCACTATTTAATCGTTCACGTTCAGAAAGCATTTCATCCAACTCATGCTGTCCTAACACGGAACGTAGGGTCGTTTGTGCCAATTGACTGGTTGCTTCGTAGTAATTTTCTACTTGGATAATTGCATTTTCTGGAATCACAACACGAAAGTATAAAACTGCATTTACTCTTACTGAAACGTTATCTTTGGAGATAACATCTTGGCTTGGTACATCCATAACTATAGTACGTAAATCGACCCGGACCACTTGCTGGATCACTGGAATAATAAGCACTAATCCAGGTCCTTTAACTTTCCAGAAGCGCCCCAACATGAATACAACACCGCGCTCATATTCTCTAAATACTTTAATTGCTGAGATCAAAAGCAATACAATTGCAATGATGATCACCGTGAAAAAAGGTCCCATTTTACCCTCCTTGATTATCTAAATCTTCTTCAATTTCTAACACGAGTCCTGAGGTTCCGATTACTTTTATTGGCTTTCTTGCTGCAATAAACTTTTTCGAATGTACACTCCAAATCTCACCACGAATAAACGCCTGCCCGTCAAGATTAATATCACCAAGCGTACGGCCTTTGGCCCCTATCAAAACAATTAAACCATGTTTCACACTTTGTCGTCGCGCTTTTACCACCATCCCAAGTACGATCACAAAGAAAAGAATATTCACTAAAGCCATTGCCCCAATTGCCGACCATGCGATTTGATAGGTCTGATTGTCGCTATCAATTAACATAATGGATCCGATAATAAACGCTATTGTGCCTCCGATACCTAAAGAACCGTATGCAGGGACAAATGCTTCTGCGATAATAAATCCTATTCCCAATATAATAAGGAAGAAACCTGCATAGCTAATCGGTAATAATTGCAGTGCATAGAGCGCGATACACATTGATATAGCGCCGATTACTCCAGGAAATATATGACCTGGGTTCACTAATTCGAAGAAAATACCATATATCCCCAATAAAAGAAGGAGATAAGCCACCGTAGGATCAGTAATTATTGATAAAAATTGTGTGCGCCAATCCGGATCGATTAACTCGATGTGTGCATTACTGGTGTTGAGTATTATTTTTTGATTATTTTGCGTTACTGATATGCCATTCAACTGAGAAAGTAAGTCATGCTCATCATGTGCAATATAATTTATAACTCCTTCCTTTAAAGCCTCTGTGGATGTTAAAGTCTCAGCGTTCAAAACTGCCTTTTGCGCAAAGTCCGGATTACGTCCCCGCAATTGCGCCAGAGACCTTAAGGTTGCCACCGCATCATTAGTTATTTTTTTCTCCATCGTTGTCTGCTTATTTGATTTGCTTTCCTCAGCAAAACCAGCCAAGGCAATATTAACCGGACTTGCTGCTCCTAATTGAGTCCCTGGTGCCATAGCTGCTATGGTACTGCCATAGAGTAAGTAAGTTCCCGCACTTGCAGCACGCGCGCCATTTGGGCTGACATAAGTCACGATGGGAACGTTGGATGATAAAAACTTTTGAATAATTGCTCGTGTAGCCTCATCAAGCCCACCAGGAGTATCAAGAGTAATCAGGATTAAATCTGCATCTTGTGCATTATCAATATTACGAATAATGTAATCCGCTGTGGCCGGTCCGATTGCTCCTTTGATTTTAAGTTCGATGATTTTTGCTGCATAAGAACTGGAAGCATAAATGACGAAAAGGATAAGAAGTACACCTAATCGAGATAAAAATAGGTTCTGAGCTGGTGAGAATATGGACTTTGGCATGCTGTAAGGTGTACACATGCTCCTTTCCTTTATGAAAATACGTTATATGATAAAAGATAGCACAGTTTGCATTATTTATTACTCATTTATGGGTAAGCTCTTGGGCTGATAAATGCATGTATTTGCTGCATGAATGAAAGTATCACTTGGGCACTTCTTGCAGATTAGCCCAGGTTCCGCTTCACATTACCCGGGCCTCTTCAGATTCATAAGGATTGCTTTTTAGAAATAAACACCAATTTGTGCAGAAACTGTATCCGCACTGCCTCCAGTTCCTATGGTTGGCGCATTTACAAGGCCAGGAGGCGCAGCGCCATTGGCAAAATCATTGGAGCTATAATCAATTTCATGCCGATATTCAATACTTTCTACAGTATCTTTCCAAATAGAAATATTAAATACCCCAATAAATCGGTGTTCTGGCAAATTGAGTGCAAGTGCTTCTCGAGTCCGTTGATAGCTAACACCAACAGACGCAGGTCTATTGAATACCCTGAATGTCATATCAATTTCTGTTTGTAATGCTTGTGGTTTTGCACCATGGCCATTGAAACTCAAATCCTGAGCTCTGAATGCCTCAATAGTTCCAACCCACTCAGCGGCAAAGTTAAATCGATCGTAAGCCATATTGCCGTATACATCTACAGCTTCCGTTTTACGCACCAGTTCATTTCCATTGAGTAAAGAACCAAAGCCACCAAAAGTCCCAGGGTTTGCTGCAGTATTTTGCATTCCAGCTGCATCATTAATTGAACTGATATAACTGGCACCTATTTCACCACTCATTCTGTCAAATCCAAAGACATAACCGCCATTCACACCACCAACTCCAGCTCTTCCCAGTGTGGTATCACTTCGATAAATGTATGTTGAAACAAATGGTCCGGTATCTTCTTGAGACTTATAACCTATTATAAAAGGCCTTGTTTTTGTTCGCCCCATATCTAAAGTTAATGGAGAGCTGATCATAGAGCTGGAATAACGACCAAAAGGTACATACAACTGCCCTGCGGTAAAATAAAATGGTGTTTTGTCCAAATTACCAATGTTGACAAAACCCATATTGAGGTTAAATGCGGAATTATTAATTCTTGGACCAACCTCCGGGGGGCTTGCATCATATGCGATTGCTATGTAGGCTTCAACGTTTTGGTTTAATGCAGCAGCAACATCGAGTTCACTAGAGCCAAGAGTTAAATCAACATTTGTACCCCCAACATAATCACTATTGAGCATGCCTACAGGTTCGGCTTTACCACTAAGTGCAATGATTGGTCTGTCAGGAATTGGGTAGCCCATATTCCGATATGCTCTATATAATTTTCGACGTTGTTGCATCAAACGGATATCGCGATTGATACTCGAGATATTAACAATATAATCTGATCCATCAAATGCGGGCCTATCCCCCAAGTATGGAGAAGCGACCACCGGTGTTCCCGCAATATAGGTAACAACCCGTCCCTCAGCCACTAAAGCAGTTGGATAAAATCTTACTGACTCTGGATGCTCTTCAGGTGTATGTATCGACAGCGTCGATGAATGATATTTGACCATGTTATCTTGTATTATTTGGTCATGCTCATGTTTTTTTCCATGTTTTACATGAGGTTTGGACTCTTGTTTTTTTGTTTCTTTTTTGCTCGACTTGGGTTGGTGTTTCACTTTCTGAGAAACCATTTCCCTTTGTAACGAGTCTAGTTGAGCTTGTAATTGTTGTGCTTGTTTTTGTAAATGAGCTATTTGACGTTGCAACTGTTGATCATGTTCCGCATAGAGTGGCGATGACAAACAGACTAGGGCCAATATTATTTTTTTATACTGCATGCGGTACTCCTGTTCATTATTTTTACTTCCACATCGGAATGGCAGAAAATTATAGCTTGGTAAACAAGGAGTGGCTAGCCTCTTTTTTACAAATTTGCTTAAATTTTGTAACTTTTTTGTATAAAAAAACCCATACCAAAGTATGGGTTTTCTAGTGAATACTGCCTATGATGATTTGATCATGCGTTGCCGATTAACTTCAGGCCAAAGTATGGGCCATAGACCCCGTAATCAACTGCGCGAACAGGTCCAAATAGATTAGGAAGTGCTTGCTCTTCCAACACATGAAAATAATTGACAACTTGATAACCTGCTTGAATATTAGCAAGACCTATAGGAGTTGCATGAGCATAATTGACACCAAGTTTTGCTTCCAAGCTTGGAACAATACCATTTTTGCGGAAGGATACCTGTTCAACAATAGCATGAACGGGAGAGGCGACGAAGCCAGCATGATAGCGATTTGTTCCATAGAGAATAGAGCCCCCTCCATTTGCGGTAACACTTAATGAGTCCGTAATGTAATAGGCATAATTAATTCCCGCCACAGGTCCAATACCTTTATAATCAGTATTATCAAATTTACTAAATGGATTGCTTGCAAGTGAAGGAATTATTGAGGTCACATAATAATTTTTACCCGTTGATTGTACATTTGCATATTGCAAACCAGCATAGAAACGTATTTTTTTTCTTATGCTAAAATCAGTATGTTGGCCCATCACTACATTAACTTGATCAATTCTATTTCGGTTAATGAATTCAAATGGCGCTGGTATTTCTGGAACATCTACTGCTGGGATAGTTAAAAACCCGAAAAGTTCTGTTGGCCCTGCGGATGTGCTGTAGTGCATCCAGTTGATAGTGATATCATTTCCTGTATTGAAGTGGTAGGAACCTTCTAAAAAATATCCCCAGTTCCAATCATTTTTTAATTCTTTATTTAAAGGTACTGTCCCAGGTTGAAATGCTTTGTCAGCGCCATAAATTGATCTTAAATAGAGTGCTTGCGCACCGAAGTCCCAAAGATTTGTCGCACATGGAACTGTAACATTACCTGGGGTACAAACTGGCCCCATACTTCCGGCAGTAGCTACACTTGCTGCCAATCCCAATACAGCTATAGTTGCTTTCTTAAACATGAATACTCCATTAGAAAAAAAAAGCCCATCATGAAGACGGGCTTTCATAAGATCTTAATCAATTAAGAAATTAAACATTTCCTACATACTTCAGGCCGAAATAAGGACCAGCAGCAGCGAAGTCAGTTGAAGTAACTGGCAACACAGTTGTGTTTAACGCATGGATGTAGTCAAACCACATGTATCCAGCATCCAGAGTTAAATCGCCTTGTGCCATTGCATAAGTATAGCTAGCACCTAACTTAGCTTCTAATTCTGGAACGATTGCTGTTCTGGTTCCACTCACATCAGCTGTGAAAACACTAACACCAGCAACAGAAGCATCTGGATCAACGAAGCCAACATCATAACCATGTTTTTGTGAACCAACTAATACTGCAGCAGCTGCTTTAGCATAAATTCCAAAGCCGTTACCGAATACGTAGTTCATGTCAATACCAGTACGTGGACCAAATCCGTTGTACTGAGTGCTACCATTGAATCCAACTGTGAAGTCAGGGATACCGCCATCAAAGTCTGTTGCAAACGCATGTACGCTTCTCTTGATGCTAGCAAATTGCCAACCACCATGGAAACGGATTTTCTTGTTCGCGCTGAAGTCAACAAATTGACCGAATTCACCGTTTACTGCATCCCATCTGTTTTTGTGACCAAAACCAATTAATGTCTCTGGATCAAAAGCAGGAGCGAATTCAGTATTGTTCCAACCTGTATCCAAGTGATACCAAGTCAGAGTGATGTCGTTTCCAGTGTTGAAATGGTAAGAACCTTCAATCTGGAATCCCCAGTTCCATTGAGCATCCAGTTCAGTGTTAATAGCAACACCTGTTGGAGTAGAAGCGATATCTAATGAAATATCGTTATCGGTCATTGTTTGTAAAATTAACGCTTGTCCGCCGATGTTCCATCCAGTAGCTGGGCAAGGAACAGTGACATTACCTGGGGTGCAAACTGGACCCATGGTACCAGCGAATACTGCACTGCTACCTAAAGCAAGAACAGCTAACGCTGTTTTTTTCAAATTTAACATGCTTATCTCCACTTTTTTATTATTATTTCCGTTCGTTACCAATTTTAAATTGAGCAACGGTACGCATATTCGCTCTATACCGAGAGCGTACCTTGCTCAATTATCTTACCTGACCCTTATAAAGTCAACAGTGTTGATTAAATTTTTAAAATGATAACGAATTAAATGTTTCCTATATACTTCAGACCAAAATAAGGACCAGCAGCAGCGAAGTCAGTTGAAGTAACTGGCAACACAGTTGTGTTTAACGCATGGATGTAGTCAAACCACATGTACCCAGCATCCAGAATTAAGTCACCTTGCGCTATTGGATAAGCATAGCTAGCACCTAATTTAGCTTCTAATTCTGGAACGATTGCTGTTCTGGTTCCACTCACATCAACTGTGAAAACACTAACGCCAGCAACAGAAGCATCTGGATCAACGAAGCCAACATCATAACCATGTTTTTGTGAACCAACTAATACTGCAGCAGCTGCTTTAGCATAAATTCCAAAGCCGTTACCGAATACGTAGTTCATATCAATACCAGTACGTGGACCAAATCCGTTGTACTGAGTGCTACCATTGAATCCAACTGTGAAGTCAGGGATACCGCCATCAAAGTCTGTTGCAAACGCATGTACGCTTCTCTTGATGCTGGCAAATTGGAAACCGCCATGGAAACGGATTTTCTTATTCGCGCTGAAGTCAACAAATTGACCGAATTCACCGTTTACTGCATCCCATCTGTTTTTGTGACCAAAACCAATTAATGTCTCTGGATCAAAAGCAGGAGCGAATTCAGTATTGTTCCAACCTGTATCTAAATGATACCAATTCACATTGATGTCGTTTCCAGTATTGAAATGGTAAGAACCTTCAATCTGGAATCCCCAGTTCCATTGAGCATCCAATTCAGTATTAATAGCAACACCTGTTGGAGTACTAGCGATATCTAATGAAATATCGTTATCGGTCATTGTTTGTAAAATTAATGCCTGTCCGCCAACATTCCACCCAGTAGCTGGGCAAGGAACAGTGACGTTACCGGGAGTGCAAACTGGACCCATGGTGCCAGCAAATACTGCACTGCTGCCTAAAGCTAAAATTGCTAAAGTGGTTTTTTTTAAACTTAACATGCTTATGTCTCCGCATAAATTATTATTAGTTCCTCTTTAATTGATAACTCTCTACTAGGAGTTGTCATTAGCATGCCTTCGTCGCTTCAGGGTCGATGCATGCAACAGTGTGAGTATTAGCAGTGGAATAGAATAAGTCAAGAAATTTTGCAAAAAAAAATTAATATTTTTCAATTAGATATGCCTTTTTTGCACGAAGAATATCTTTTTTGGGCAGGATGGTGATTCTTTTGATTTTGGGTGCAAAAAACGATTTGTGTTCACTACTCTTCAAGAAGAACAAGAATAATATATTCGGGAATATAAAATATCTATTAAAATCTGCAACCTTACATTTAATGAGTTAGGCCAGCTTCCATTAATGCGCTAATCAACTTTATTTCTTTATTAGAGTAATCACGACTCTTCGATTTGCAGCCCGACCTGCATCGGTATCATTTCTCGCAATAGGATAGAGCTCACCTACCCAGGTCACCAAGAGTTGTTCTTTAGGTACACCAAGTTTTAGTAAATATTTTTCAACAGTTCGTGCTCTTTCTTCAGATATTGCATTGTTATAACCTTTACGACCATTTGCATCAGCATAACCAATAACTCGTATTTCTTTTATTTGTGCATCTGCCTCTACATATCGAGCAATACGACGTAATTGTTGTTTATCTTCATCAGTCAATTCTCTGCTATCTTCTTTATAATGAAATATACTTTCTCTAACTTGCTCATAACCAAATGGTAATAGATTTCCAATGCATTCTTGATAGCGAGAATATGGTTTTTGAAAACCAACGGGTGACAATGAAACCATCGTGTTAAATCCGGTTTCCGCACGATAAGTAAAATTTGGCTCGTAGCCTTGTGATAGAAAAGTAAGTAATTTTAAAGCGCCATCTCGTCTTAGATAAATTCCATACTCCCCAGGCTTAACCGTAAGCTGCCCTACTAGAATAGGTGGCCTTTCCGCTTTCCAGTTAGGAGTTGTTACAATAATTTTTGCAGGTAAAAATCGTTGTACCTCATCCCAGGTACGTAAAATAAAATGAGGCGGTTTTGCTGCATACTGTTCAAAATAGGCAATACCATAATTAGGAATCGTAAGGGATAATCCACAACGAATTTGGTTACGGCTCACGCGCCATCCCTTTGCGCCTAGCGGATTTGCAAAATGAACTTGGGTCATTGTGTATCCAGTGTCCATTGTAAGTACTGCACTTAGTGCAATACATGCTATAAATTGTCCCTTCTGCTCCCCAAATGCCATCTTTTATTCATTCCTGCGACTTATTTCATGTTATTCTTAGTTATCGGCAAAAATGCAGGAATCTTTATTATGCAAACGCTAATGATTAATCGCCCTGACGATTGGCATGTCCATCTTAGGGATAATGAGATGTTACAACATACAGTGGCAGACAGCGCGCAACATTTTGCGCGTGTGTTAGTTATGCCGAATCTTAAACCAGCACTAACGACATTGGCATCCATTAATGAGTATAGAAATAGGATTTTAACTGCACGGCCTAAAGGCAATGCTTTTGAACCTTATATGACTTTTTACCTAAATGATTCTGTAAGTGCCGAAGAATTACAGCACGCAGCAAATACTTCTTATATTCTCGGCGCAAAGCTTTATCCCGCCGGCGCCACAACCAACTCTGAAGCAGGAGCAAAATCACTAAAAGATCTTTATCCTCTTTTTGAAGTATTACAAAATAATAACCTAGTACTCCAAATTCATGGGGAAGTCACTCATAGTGATATTTTTGAACGCGAATCCTTATTTATTGATGAGTATCTAAAACCAATCGTTAAAAATTTTCCCAAACTAAGAATAGTCCTCGAACATATATCGACACAAGCTGCGGTCGAATATGTTACAGAAGCCCCTGCAACGGTTGCTGCAACGATTACTCCCCATCATTTATTATATAATCGAAATAAATTACTCGTTGGCGGACTTAGGCCTCATTATTATTGCCTGCCTATTTTAAAGCATGAAAAAGATCAAAAAGCATTACAAAATGCTGCTTGCAGCGGAAATCCAAAGTTTTTTGCCGGAACAGATAGCGCGCCTCATAGTGTCAGTGCAAAAGAAAGTGCCTGTGGCTGTGCAGGAATTTATTCCGCTCCATTCGCGCTTGCTTTATATGCACAAGTATTTGATGAATTGAATCAATTAAAACAACTCAACCATTTTCTCAGTCGTTTTGGTGCGGACTTCTATCAACTACCCATCAATCAACACCACATTGAATTGATTAAATCCCCACAAACAATACCTAATTATTTGCCATTAGGCTCCAGCCAAGTTGTTCCAATCGCTGCAGGTGAAATCATTCAATGGAGCATTCATGAACCCAAGCGATAATTTATTTTATATGAATTTACGAGAACGATTTCGTGGTTTTTTACCTGTAGTAGTTGATGTAGAAACCGCAGGCATAGATCCTTATAGAAATGCATTGTTAGAAATGTGCATTGTATTAGTTTTTATGGATAGACAAGGCAATCTTTACCGTGGAGAAAGTTATTTTGAACATATTTTGCCCTTTCCTGGAGCTGAGCTGGATCAAAAATCTCTAGAGTTCAATCAAATTGATCCTTATCAGCCACTGCGCTTTGCTTTAGATGAAAAAACTGCTTTAGAAAATTTGTTTCATCCCATTTTTGCGGCACTTAAAAAAACTCAATGCCAGCGTGCTGTTTTAGTCGGCCATAATGCATGGTTTGATTTGTTATTTATCAAGGAAGCCATAAAAAGAACTGGAATCAAATCACCCTTTCACGCGTTTACCTGCTTTGATACAGCAACTTTAGGTGGATTTATTTATGGGCAAACTGTATTAGCGAAAGCGGCACAAGCAGCAGGAATTCCTTTTAACGCTCAGGAAGCACATTCAGCCATTTATGATGCAGAAAAAACCGCCGATTTATTTTGCCACATGACCAACATGTGGAAAACCATGCAGGAAAATACTTAGGTCTGTTTCCATTTTTCTTATCTGGGCAGTTTGGCTCAAGCTAGCGAATGTAAATAGACCTTTGGGTCAAGAGTAATTCAGATAAAAAAGCAGAAATTTCCCGGACTACGCTTCGCGCTGCCCGGGTTAAATTTTACAATGAGTCAGAATGTTCTGTTAGGTAAGCAGCAACACCTTCTGTAGATGCCTTCATTCCCGCTTTACCTTTTTCCCAACCAGCAGGGCAAACTTCACCATTTTCTTCAAAATGCTGAACTGCATCAATAATTCTTAAAATTTCGTCCATGTTACGACCTATAGGCAAGTCATTAACGATTTGTGAACGAACTACTCCATTGGTATCAATAATGAATGCACCGCGGAATGCAACACCTGCAGATGGATGTTCAACTCCATAGGATTGACAAATACTATGAGTCATATCTGCAGCCATAGTGTATCGAACAGGACCAATACCGCCCTTATTAATTGGAGTACTTCTGTATGCATTATGAGTAAAGTGTGAATCAATAGAAACAGTAACCACTTCAACGTTACGGCTTTTGAATTCATCAATACGATGATCTAAAGCAATCAACTCAGAAGGACATACAAAAGTAAAATCTAGAGGATAAAAAAATACGAGGCCATACTTACCTTTTATATGCTCGTGTAAATTAAACTTATCCATAATCTCACCATTTGGCATAACAGCCGCAACGGTAAAATCAGGGGCTTTTCGTCCCACTAATACACTCATTCTATGATCTCCATCATTATAGTTATTATTATGGTATTAACTCATTATATTATGCGGCAATCGCATCACGCAGCATTGTTTCTAATTCACCTTGCTGGAATAATTCAGCAATGATATCAGAACCACCGATTAACTCGCCCTTCACATAGAGTTGCGGAAAAGTAGGCCAATCAGAATACTGCGGTAATGTTTGGCGAATATCAGGATTAGCAAGAACATCGACATAGGCGAAATCTACGCCACAAGATTCTATGCATTGTACTGCACGGGCAGAAAATCCACATTGCGGCATCTTCGGCGAGCCTTTCATATAAAGCAGGATGGCATTTTCTGCTATTTGCTTTTTAATTTTTTCTAAAGTATCCACTCACACACCTTAAAATAATAAATTAATTATCACCATTATCGCGAAAACCTGTAAAGCCCGCAACCAATAAATTTTTAGTAGAATAGGATAGCAGATCTTACCTTAAAAGCCAACTAATGCCCCATTTGATCTAATAATAATCAAAAAACAGTTGAAAATAGCATTCTTCCAAGTACAAACATGCATTTTTATTGCAGTGATCCAGTATTCCATAGGTAAAATTACCTTTTAGTATGAGGATTATAATTAATCTTCATTGAATATCATGTCCTTCCTGCTAAACTTATCCCACAGAATAAAATAATAGGAGATTAGGATGACATTTACATTGCCTGAATTACCATATGCCAAGAATGCATTGGAGCCCCACATATCCAGTGAAACACTAGAATATCATTATGGCAAGCATCATCAGACTTACGTTAACAATTTAAATAAATTAATTCCTGGCACCGAATTTGAATCCATGGAACTGGAAGAGATCATTAAAAAATCAAAAGGTGGCATGTTTAATAATGCTGCACAAGTTTGGAATCATACTTTTTACTGGCACTGCCTCAGTCCTAATGGTGGTGGTGAGCCCAAAGGCAAATTGGCTGACGCAATTAACAAGCATTTTGGCTCATTTAGCGAATTTAAAGAACAATTTACACAAACTGCAATATCTACTTTCGGCTCGGGTTGGGCATGGCTTGTGCAGGATAATACGGAGGCTTTAAAAATAATCAGTACCAGTAATGCAGGCACTCCAATGACTGAAGACTTAAATGCACTATTGACTTGTGATGTATGGGAGCATGCTTATTATATTGATTATCGTAATGCACGTCCTGACTATATCTCTGCATTTTGGAAATTGGTAAATTGGGATTTTGCAACCAGCAATATGAAATAAAACAATTCTTTTTACTGAGGATTTCTCCATTCGTATAGCGCAGCAAAGAAAGTTATGGCTATAATGTGGCCACCCCTGTCTCTCCATGAATAAGGAGAGATATTTTTGGGTGGAGATCCTTCAGTTTTAAGGAAAATATTATGGCTTTAATTACTAGTTACAATCCTATGCCAATAACTTTTACACATGGAGAAGGAGTTTGGTTGTATGACGAGCAGGGCAAGGCCTATCTTGATGGTTTAAGCGGGATAGCAGTGTGCGGATTAGGACATGCTCATCCGGATGTGACAAAAACCATACAACAACAAGCAGCCAAGCTAATCCATACATCAAACACCTTTCATATCAAACAACAAGAATTACTCGCTGAAAAGCTGATAACCATGACGGGTATGGAGCAGGCTTTTTTTGCTAATTCTGGTGCTGAAGCCAATGAGGCAGCGATTAAATTGACCCGTCTTTTTGGCCACAAAAAAGGAATTGAAACTCCTTCAATTATTGTTATGGAAAGAGCCTTTCATGGCCGTACTATGGCAACCTTAACCGCATCAGGAAGTCGAAAAGTACAAGCGGGATATGAACCCTTGGTGCCAGGCTTCATTCGCGCTCCTTTTAATGATTTGGATGCCATTCATACTATTGCAGCAAATAGAGAAGATGTTGTTGCGGTAATGCTTGAGCCAATTCAGGGAGAGGGTGGGATCCATGCGGCAGAAGAAAGTTATCTTCGTTCTCTGGTCAAACTTTGTGAACAACATGACTGGATGCTTATCTTGGATGAAATCCAAACTGGAAACGGCCGTACAGGAAAACTTTTTACCTATATGCACTATGACATTCAACCTGATGTGCTTACTACAGCTAAAGGTTTGGGTAATGGTGTTCCTATAGGCGCTTGCCTGATGAGTAAACGCGCGAAAGATTTATTTAAACCTGGAAATCATGGATCAACTTTTGGTGGCAATCCTCTGGCTTGCGCTACAGCTCTAACTGTATTGGAAGTTATAGAACGCGACAAAATTTGTGAAAAAGTCACAAAAAATAGCAGTCTATTGATGGAGAAATTAATCAAAAATCTCGGGGAACATCCTGGCGTAAAAGGAATTCGTGGAAAAGGCTACATGATTGGTATTGAATTAGATCGACCCGCTAATGATGCTCGCTTACTGGGACTTACTAACGGTGTACTTTTTAACGTTACTGCAGATACTGTAGTGAGACTCTTACCTCCCCTCATCATTAATGAAGAAGAGATTGATGAATTAGTTAATCGGCTCACGCTTACGATCAAGCAATTCATTCAGGGTTAATCTCCTCGTAGTTTGAATTCAGTATAAGCGTTCACCTAATGAGAATAGAGTGTAACCGGGACACCCAACCTAAGATGTGGTCACTTTTTCATTTCTACGTACCATGCTTTATGCGCGGTACGTAGGCAAAAAAATTTGTGATCCCGGCTCCTAGCTAGATCTCTTCCGACTTCATGATTGCAAAAAAATCGACGATCGTATCATTAATTTTTTTTAATGATTGATTTTTTAACTTCAAATTCAAGCAGGTATCTTCTTCTTTATTTCCTGTTTGCAGTTTTTGACAGATGAGTTCAAACATATGGCCATCTATTTTTTTTAATTCCGGAAGCCTGTGATTAATTTTTTCTAGAAGAAAGTTTTTTATTCTTTTCCTTGACTCAAATAACCGTCTCTCGAGCCTGTCCATTAGATCGCAGAGCTCATTTTCTCGACCACTACAAGTAATACGCATAAAACCATCATGTTTGGACAATCCAAAATAAGATAAAGGTGTAACCATCAAGTAATCTTCAAACAATAAATAATATGCAAGATCTTCGTCCGTCTCCACAATGCCAGTTTTCTGCAAAACTCGCGCTGCTTCTTTGGGTAAAGGCAAACCAAACATATCACTAAAATCAGCAAGAACATAAAAAGTAGCTTCTACGCGGTATAAAGGATCAGGCATTGCTGCACCCATTTTTTTTAAGCGTGCAACCACATAATCCACTTTTTTCTCATAGAAGGTTGCTATATTATTTTTTTCTTCGGGGCCAAAATTCGCCATGGTTTGTGCATAGGCAGCTTGCGCTGAGCGCGGTGCATGAATGAAATAGCTTATATTTTTATTGAGCATTTCATTCATCAAACTTGATTCAAATACTAAAAGCACTGCCATGCGCTCGCCCGCCGCAGATAAAGCCTTTGTTGCTGAGCGTAAGACAATTACTCGCTCTTTTAGATCAGGAGCAATTTTTAAAAAAGAAGGGGCATCTGAAAAACTCATCTCGGTATAAGCTTCATCAAAAATGATGTACAAATTAGGATACTGACGCAAAACATCAGCAATTTTTATTAGCTCGTCTTTATCAATAATGTTTCCCAAGGGATTTGATGGATTGCAAATTAATATGGCTTTGGGCCAACCATGATCCACTTCGGCTAAAGTATAAGCCTCTTTAATACTCTCTTCCGTTGCTTGCGCCGTGAGTTTATATCCGGGTTTGTCCATCACATAAATTGGATGTAAACAATGCAACGCATTGTTGGAATATGCGCTGTAATAAGGAAAAGGGGTAATAATTCGATACCCTGGCACCTCTTCAAAATGAGTATTAAAGGTTTCAAATAACACGCGCAAAGCCCCAATACCACCCACAGTAAATAATATGTTTTCCGCTTTAATTTCTGTTTCATACCATCGTGACATGATATCGGCCATTAATGCTCGCGGCGCATAGTCACCTCGAGGATCTCCATAATCAATGGCAATATCCTCTTCAACCTGCTGCGGATCTACTTTCCATTTTTTAGTTAAATCATCCAATTTTTGCCAATATGAAAGATATGAGGCAATAGTATTTGAATTAATAGGATAGGTTGGTTTTCCAAGGCCCGCAAATATCAATTTTTTTGTTTCGGCTAAACCTTGTGCTTGAATTTCATCCCTTAGAGTATTGGCCCATAATGCTAACAGCATCACTTTTTCAATTTTTTTAGCACAATGTCCATCAGGAGTTAACATGGCATTACCAAATACTCAATTTCACTCATTATAACAGAATGCAAATAAAACATGATATCGATTATAAGCACAACTAATTCAATAAAAATTCTATATCTATCTAGACATCTATGATCTGGTTCAAATGACATGATGTTCTGTGTTTCGCTCTCCCATACTTCATATATGCTAGGCTTGGGCATTCGAAAATCAGATCATTTGAGCTCAATCTAGCGAAATGTAAACAGACCCTATGCTATGCTTAAAAGTAAAAAGGGCTTTCTTTAGTTTTTGTGTCCTATGGGCGCGATTGACCAAGCCTTAAAATACAGGATAATTCATGTTCTTTAGATTTAGGCATTCAAAATATACTCTAAATCAAGAATTTTAATTTATTATGGAAAAAAATGGCAAAAAATGAAACTTCCAACACTGCGAACTTGATAGCCGATTTAGAAAAAACAATTAATACGTTACAAAATAAAATGAATCAGCTGGAAGAACAATATGCCCAATTAAAAAATCTGCTGGATGTCTTGCCTGGAGATGTCTATTGGAAAGATCTAAAAGGTGTTTGGTCCGGAATTAATCAACGATGTATTCAAAGTCTTCATCATATGAAATTTATTAATAAATGTGATGAAAGCGAAGTTCTTGGTAAAACAGATTATGAACTATTTGGTAAACAAACCGCTGATGTTTATCGAGCTAATGACCTTGAAGTGATTGAAAAGAACGTTGAATTATCACGCGAGGAAATAACTCTTTTGCCATCAGGTGAAGAAGTGGTTTTGCTTTCGACCAAAAGACCTTTGTTGGATAAATCAGGGAAAGTTATTGGCATTCTTGGTAATACGATTAATATTACTTATCTAAAAAAAGTCGAATCCGAGCTCAAAGAGGCGAAAGAAAAAGCAGAAGCAGCGAACCATGCCAAAGATGAATTCATCCGTAATATGAGTCATGATATTCGTACCCCTTTAAGTGGGATTATCGGCATGTCCAGCATCCTTGAGCGAGAAGTTCAAAATATCCAAGAAAAAGAATACGCTCATATGATCAATATAAGCGGGGAGCAACTCCTGGCGCTGCTCAACGGGGTGCTCGATATTATCGCTGCAGGAAGCCAACAAGAAAATATAATCAATGAAACAGCCTGCAATGTCCATGATTTGATTCGCAGTATTGCCGATCTGGAGCTTCCAACCATCACTTTGAAAAAATTGGATTTATTAATCAGTATTGACTGCAATACCCCTGAATGGATAACTACAGATACCGTAAAACTTCATCGAATTTTATTAAACCTTTTAGGCAATGCCGTTAAATTTACTGAAAAAGGATTTATTGAAATTGGAGTTAGGCCTAAATCGCCTCACCATGGAAAAATGTTCCTGGAGTTTTTTGTCAAAGATAGCGGACCAGGAATTAGACCTAAAGATAAAGACAAAATCTTCAAACGGTTTTACCGGGCAACCCCATCACATCAAGGGATTTATTCAGGTCATGGTGTAGGATTGCATATTGTGAAACGTTATACCCAGCTTTTAAAAGGAAAGATACGCGTTGACTCTACAATACATACAGGGACTACATTTACGCTAACCATCCCTGTCCATTATATAGAAAAACCTATAGACCACCAAAAATCAACATCCCTTCCTCCTGAAAAACTAATCTTAGAAAAAACAAATGATTCACCTCTTGTGCTGCTTATTGAAGATAATGCCATCGCCTTAAAAATGATAGAAAATCTTTTACAACAACTCGGCATCCGATTTTTATCCGCATCAACAGGTACCAGAGCAATGGAATTGTTTCAAACACATACCTTTGATTGGATCTTAAGTGATATTGGCCTACCTGATACCACTGGGATACAATTAGCAAAACAATTCCGTCATTATGAACAAAGCCGGAGTCTCATCCCTACCCCCATCATTTGTTTAACAGCCCATGCAGTAACTGATGTTGAAAATGAATGTGTAGCGGCTGGGATAAATCAAGTAATTACCAAACCTCTGCGCAGCAGTATGCTGCAGGCATTGCTGGCTCGATACAGCACCTCTAAATTACAAATCCACAATGTACCCACTGCAAAGGTTGACCCTCTTCTCCCGATTAATGAATATCCATTATTTGATAGTACTCATGGAATCAATAATCTGGGATCGGAAAAAACACTCAAAAAAATGCTGCATCTCTTTATCGAGGAAAATACTAAAGATTTAATAAAAACAGCTCAGGCTTGGGAAAAACAAGACCTGATTGAAATCCATAAGCTAACACATAAAATGAAAAGTAGTGCGCTTTATTGCGGCACTCTTCGCATGCGCCATGCATGTGAAGCCTTAGAAAAACATTTTCAAAACAATCCGGAACGATACCCTACAGTACTTTACCAACAACTTCTCCAAGTACATCAAGAAACCGTAGCCGCATTACAAAATTGGCTTCAACAATGAGCCAATGAACTAAATCGTACAACATATAGGATATAGGGTAAACGCATCTATTTATTGAAGATAAAATCGCTCTTTTTTTACCTGTTTGCGTTCTTTGACCTTGCTGAAAAACCGAAGCTGGATTCCGGACATAAAGCGCGAAAGGTGAGCTTTATGATTTTATATCACGCAATTAGATGCATTTATAGAACACTCCCTGCCGACATCCCGCGGGCTTGTCCGCGGGATCCAGATTCTGATGGTCATTCATGGCTTTTAACCTAAAGTACCTGCAAACTAATTACTTAATATTGCCTTAATATTGATCAGAATATATAATAATGAGCAGTTTGCGCTTAAAAATCACAATCTCTATATAAATATACAACCGAATTAAGAGTACTTATGGCAGACGATCTTTCAATTCAAGAAAATAAAAATTCGCGAGATCATAGTTCCTTTTTTCTCTTTTTGAAAAAGGCTTGGCAAGATACCTTTCTACCTCTTGCTCAAGAACATGAAAAAAATACATATCATTTTGGGCATTACTTTTTGGGGTGGCCTTCAAAGTCAAACGCTTCTAAAATAGCCTATTTCCTGACCCTGAAATTTATTACTGCTCCATTAACCAATTTGCTGTCACTAATCACTGAGTTCCCGCTTAATTTTCTCAGTGAAACATACTCCTTTTTTAAAAATAAAGTGCTCTCTTGGGCACCTACTCATGGAATAACTCAAAGCATACGTACTCTTTTGTTACTTTCAACCATGGGATTGCAAAACCTGTTTAAAGGCGCCTATTATCTGCTTCGAACCGTTACTTCACCTCGAGTCAGTTATGAAGCTGCCCGGAAGGTTCATCCTATTCTAGGGTATCTTAGTGCTTTAGCCTCTGTATGCATTATTGGGGCTGCAATAGCTGCCCTTGCGTTCTTTGCACCGCCAATTTTTGCAGCGCTTATGCCTTCTATGGGGCCTGGAGCACTTTCCTTGCTTGGCACTTTGGCCTATCCTTTTGTCCAATTATTTTCTTTAGTGAGTTTATCAATTTCAGCTGCTACAGGAGCAATGCTGACTTTTGTTACAGGAACATTATTTTTAGGAGTCCTGCATCTGCTGGGCAGAAAAACAATTTATCCGGAAGAAGACCCATCTGAAGAGATGGATGAAATAAGCCCCCAATCCCAAACAGGAAGCAATGTGAGCCACCATTTAGGACGCTCGAGTAATCATAGCCTTGATAATGGGTTTGCAATCGTGGCTCCTTCTATTGAAGAAGAAAGTTATTTATTCGACTCTCCGTTAGGAAAGCGTCGTTCAAACACTAAAGAAAAAACAGGTGATGACTTCAAACCTAATGATAATCAAGCTACCATAGACAAAACAATGTTCTAACAAGACAGTCCCTTTATATGAATATGCTTGATTCACTCATCTTTGAAGTAGACAATGCTCTGCGCACCTTATTTCCCCCTGCACAGCGAACGAGTAATCGTCCATCCCCCGCAGAATCACTTGCTGATACGGATCTGTCTACAAAAGAAAAAAAACATGTGGCCGGACTTATGCGTGTCAATCATGCAGGAGAAGTCTGTGCCCAAGCACTTTATCAAGGTCAAGCTTTAACGGCACAATTAACCCATATTAAAAAGCAAATGAGTGATGCTGCGGCTGAAGAAACAGATCATTTAGCCTGGTGTGAAGAGCGCTTGGCAGAACTGGGTTCAAAACCCAGCATATTAAATCCTTTATGGTATGGCGGTTCGATTATATTAGGAGCACTTGCTGGTTTAGCTGGCGACAAAGTCAGCTTGGGATTTGTCGCAGAAACTGAACGACAAGTCGCTCACCATTTGCATCGCCATTTAAAAAAATTACCAGCAAAAGATAAAAAATCACATGCAATTCTTATTAAAATGAAAGAAGATGAAGAACAACATGCAACTGCAGCTTTGAACGCTGGAGCTATAGAACTACCTTATCTAGTGAAACAATTAATGCGTGTTGTATCTAAATTAATGACTAAAAGTAGTTATTACGTATAGTAGTCTAATGAAATAAAGCAGAATGAAGTTGAGGTAGATCTCCTAAATTCGCTACGTTCGTCCAGATTACAAAATTATGGCACAAGGAGCTATTGATATGGACTCAGCCATTTTGTTTACACTTTTTGTTATCTTGGTAGCCTACATCTTTGACTTTATCAATGGCTTCCATGATGCGGCAAATTCTATAGCTACTATTGTTACTACTAAAGTTTTAACCCCAAAACAAGCAGTAGTGTGGGCGGCTTTTTTCAATTTCATTTCATTTTTAGTATTCAATCTCACTGTTGCACACACCATTGGTAGCGGCCTGATTGATTCAGATATTGTCGATGCGCATTTTATTTTAGCCGCATTGGTCGGCGCTATATTTTGGAATCTCGCTACTTGGTATTACGGGCTTCCATCCAGTTCGTCACATGCACTGATTGGTGGGTTAGCAGGTGCTGCAATCGCCAAAGGCGGCTTTTCATCGCTTAAAATTTCAGGTTTTGCCAAAGTGATTGGAGGGATTTTTATTTCGCCAGCACTTGGACTGCTCATTGCATTGCTTATTATTTATTTTTTTTATAAATTTTTGCGCAATGGAAAAAAAACTGAGTTCAAACTATTTAAAATCTTCCAATTGTGTTCGTCTGCATTGCTTAGCTTAACCCACGGCAGTAATGATGGACAAAAAACAATGGGTATTGTTTCTATAATATTGTTTTCAGCTGCATGGATTGAGGGTCCTTTTTATGTTCCCTTTTGGGTAGTTATTTCATGCCAGGCAGCGATTAGTCTTGGAACCTTGGCAGGGGGATGGCGTATCGTCCATACTATGGGAACTAAAATAACAAAACTCGACCCAATGAAGGGTTCAGCTGCAGAAACTGGCGCCGCCATTTCGCTTTTTATAGCAACTCAATGTGGTATTCCTATCTCAACCACCCATACCGTTACAGGTGCAATTGCCGGGGTTGGCTTAATTAATGGTCTCGCCGGACCACATTGGCGGGTCATCAAGAAAATTTTCTTTTCCTGGCTTATTACAATTCCTGCATCTGCAATAATTTCCGCTGCATTAGTATTAAGTCATATATAGTACTATATACAGCAAGATCCTAATGAAGCACTCAAGCTAGGCTATTTTTTTGCCAAAGAACTATTCTTATAGCTAAAGACAAAATAAATCACCATCCCAATGGCCATCCAAATAACAAAACGAATGAGCGTAATCACAGGCAAATGAATAATTAAATAAAAACAGCTTATCATCCCCAAAATAGGTACATAAGGCATTCCAGGGGTTCTAAACGGTCGATGCATCTGTGGTTGTTTATAATGTAAATAGGTTACACCAGCACAGACAATAAAAAACGCAAATAAAGTACCGACATTCACCAGTTCAGCCAAAACATGTATTGGGGCGACAGCAGCTAGTGATGCCATTAAAATACCGCACAATAAAATAACGCGTATGGGTGTATGAGTATACGGATTTGTTTTAGAAAAAACTTTCGGTAATAGACCATCACGTGTCATTGCTAACATAACACGTGTTAAACCATAAAATAATACCAGCATTACGGTAGTCAATCCAGCTACAGCACCAACACTGATAAAGCTGGCTATTGTTTTATAACCTAAAGCTAATAAGGCATGACTGATGGGGGATGCCACATTAAGGGTGCTGTAATGTGCTATACCGGTCAATAATCCAGCAACGATAATATATATTATCGTACAGATAAATAATGAGCCTATTATTCCTATGGGTAAATCACGCTGTGGGTTGATAGCCTCTTCAGCCGCTGTAGAGACCGCATCAAATCCAATGTAAGCAAAAAATATTAAGGAAGCTCCTTTAATAACACCATGCCAACCAAAAGGTAAAAATGGTGACCAATTAGATGGGTCAATCTCCCTGGTGGCCACAATAATAAAAAGAAGAACAACCAAAAGCTTGATCATAACCATAATGTTATTTACGCGAGAGCTTGATTTGACTCCCCAAATTAATAACGCCGTTAAAATGGCAATAATCACACAAGCCAACAAATTAAAAACACCGCCATCCTTTGGACCATACATAAGTATTGTTGGTATATTTATTTTTATAGCCTTGAGAAAATCATTGGCATAACTGCTCCAGCCAACAGATACCGCAGAAACAGAAATAGCATATTCCAACAATAAATCCCAACCAACAACCCATGCAATTAACTCTCCAAAACCAGCATATGCATAACCATAAGCACTTCCACATCCCCCAATAGATGCAGCTAATTCAGCATAAGATAACGCAGAAAAAACACAAACCAGACCAGCTAACACATAGGAAAAGACAACTGCAGGACCAGCATCTATTGCAGCAACAACTCCTGTCAAAATAAAAATTCCTGCACCGATAATAGCTCCAACTCCTAAAAAAGTCAGATCAAAAGCGGTAAGACATTTAACGAGGTGAGATTCGCTCTCAAATGATGTACTAATCTCTTTTTTACGAAACAAGTCCATGGTATGCTCACAAGTTTGAAACCTCATAGTTCTATTTTCAAGCAAGAATGCTGCCAATCAACAATAGGAAAATAGATCACAAGCTATATGTTTTATAGTCTAGATCCCGCATAGGTTTAAAGTAAATGAAAAAAATAACCTTACGAATGATCATTATTGGTCTATTAATACTGTTTTCTTTGAATACTCACAGCAGCAGATTTTCTGGGACTTCTTCTACATCTTTATCCAATAACGGAAAAAATTTAAATTCTCCTGCAATTCCAGCAGTACAAAACGATATGAAAAAAGAGGATATTCCTGTTTTTAATACTGAAGAACCCAAAGGATGTAAATATTGGCTTCCTTTTTTTAAACCTTTTTGTCGTCATCTGCATCAAACGTGGACTGAAGGCAATACCGAACTGTATCTTTCAGGTTATGCATGGCACAACCGTTTTACTTATTCTGCAAAGCAACTTCGAGAAAAAAAATACAATGAACTCGCTTGGGGAGGTGGATTCGGTAAAGGTTTTTTTGATGAAAAAGGAAATTGGCACGGCCTTTATGCGTTTGCATTCCTCGACTCTCATCGCAATCTTGAACCAACTGCTGGATATGCCTATTTAAAAGTCGCAAATTTGAGTAAAGATTTTAAAGCAGGGCTAGGATTTTCTGTATTGATTACGTCACGCCCTGATATCCTACATCGTGTTCCTTTTCCGGGAGCTGTCCCTTGGGCAGGTGTTTTCTATAAAAAGCTGTCCTTAAAAGCGGCGTACATTCCTGGCTCATCAACTAATGGAAATGTGCTTTATCTGGTAGGAACATATGCTTTTGATAAATAGAGAGCATGTTCTGTGCTGTTCTAAGAAAATTTAGCTTTGCTGCATCGATTAACTATATTTTAAAGATATAAACCCATCCCACTACTGAATCATGCACTACCCAGGCAACTGCTTTTTTTAAGAGAATGTGCTATGTTCTATAGAACCATAATCAGAATATTTTTAATATGAAATCGTTTATTGAACAAGCACAGTTTTATGCGGCATATCATCAAAATATCAAGACACGTTACACACATATGGCAGGAGTTCCTCTCATTATTTTATCAGTAATGATCTTGTTAGGTTTTATAAAAATAATTATGCCTGGTGTTTTTGCAACAAATCTTGCTTTTTTCGCTACGGTAATTGCCTTAATTTATTATTTCCGCCTAAATTGGCAACTCGCTTTGGTACTTACTCCAATTATGCTCATCCTGTTATTGATAGCAAATTGGTTTAGCCAAGATGGCCCGACAACATTAGGGGTCTGGGCGTTTGTTATCTTTTTTATTATAGGCTGGGGATTACAATTTTACGGTCATTATCTGGAAGGTAAAAAACCGGCATTCATGGATAACTTGAGCCAAGCGTTCATAGCCCCTTTATTTCTTGTCGCAGAGCTATTTTTTATGGCTGGGCTCATGAACTCATTAAAAGAACAAATATATGGAGTAGATAAAAATACTCTTTAGGGTCTATTTTCATTTCGCTAGCTTGAGTCAAAATGGCCTGATTTTCGAGCACCGAAGCGTAGCATACATGAGTATGTGAGCATCGGAGCACAGAAAATCGGGACAGTTTGACCAGGATAGTAGAAATGTAAACAGACCTAGTCTTGATCGTCAGAATAGATCGTCTTACTCTCCAAATGAATTTTACGAAAAAACTGATGAATCAGGGGCGAAAGGATAATCACCATAATGGCAATAAATGCCAAACCGCTAAATAACGCATAACACCCAGCAAAAATCTTCCCGGAGGCCGTGACCAGATTGGCCGCAGGTCCCATGCCTGAAAGAATCATGGAGGCATTCATGAATGCATCAACCCAGGGCATTTTCTCTAAATAATGATATCCCAACATACCTACAAAAAGCGCTAACGCGGTGATTAACAACCCAAAACAGGCGTTACGCACCATATGCAGATATACATTTGCAGGATGCAATATATTTCTTTTCTTTTTTCCTTGTTTTTTCATTCGTACATCCTGTCACAGTTCCTGTTTCAAGTACCGGCAAATTGCGGCATCATTACTTTAAAACAGTGATGAATTTTTTGATTTCGTCTAAAGTCCTGATCTATTGTTTGCGCGCTAATATCCTGCACTGAATATTTTTCTAGAAGCAGGGGATCCAATTTAAATTGGCGAAAATTAGTAGAAAAATATAAAACTCCGTTAGGATTTAGCAAACGCATCGCTGAGTTCACTAAAGAAACATGATCGCGTTGAATATCCAAAGTATCCGCCATGCGCTTCGAGTTGGAAAAACTAGGCGGATCTAAAAAAATAACATCAAAACGATCGCGAGCAATTCTCATCCATTCACGGCAATCATACTGCACGAATTGGTGCTTCGATAAATCAAGATGATTTAACTTGAAATTCTCTTCAGCCCAACGCAAATAAGTATTGGAAAGATCAACATTTGTTGTCAATGCTCCAGCTAAAGCCGCATGAACACTGGCACTGGCAGTATAACAAAAACAATTGAGAAATCGTGTTCCTGGCTTTAATTTGGCGAAGCTTAAGCGCATTAATCGATGATCCAAAAATAAACCGGTATCCAGATAATCATATAAATTAACTTTAAACTTAGCCTGCCCCTCTGTAACAACCATGGTTTTTCGAGTTTGCCCTAGTTTTTGATATTGCTCACTGCCTTTTTGTTGTTTGCGTTGCTTTACTACCAATTGATTCGCTTCCAACCCTAGCGCCCTGGGAACAACCTGCATTACTTCCAAACTGCGTTTCTCTGCTTTATGCGCTGGAATACTTGCAGGGGCAGCGTATTCTTGGAGTACAGCACAATCATTATATATATCTATGGCATATGCGTATTCAGGCAAATCTGCATCGTATATTCGATAACACGAAATATGATTTTTTTTCGCCCATTTCTGTAAGTGGCGATAATTTTTTTCCAGTCGATTGAACAGCATCTGCGCCCCTTCAGATAAGGTACTGCTCATGATGCCTTTAAGCTCATTTGTTACATGAATATCCAAACAATACAGTTTGCATTCCAATGCGCCATTATATATGGTGTATTGTTTCCTAGCACGAAGTCCTAAGGCCTTGGCCAAAACGGGATTGGAGGTCAAAATTGCAGCCTGCCAACCTTGATAATGTGCATGCAAAATCTTACCCAGTTGCTGATAAAGCGGAACCAAGTGCGTCACCTCACTTAGGCGTTCGCCATAAGGAGGATTACATATAACCAATCCCTTTTTTGCTGGAGCCTTAACCTCATTTAATGTTTGCGTTTTAAAATCAACCAATGGCGCGACACCAGCACGTTCAGCATTTTGGCGCGCTATAGCAATTATTTTGTTATCTGCGTCGGTACCCAATAAGGTCAGGGGCAGGGTTTTAACGTGCTGCAGAGCATCTACCCGTAATTTTTCCCATAACGAAGATTGATGTTGTGCCCAATATTGTAACGCTTGATCCTGGCGCAATAAACCAGGAGCAATATGTGCTGCCATCATGGCCGCTTCAATAACTAAAGTACCCGCACCACAAAAAGGATCATGCAAAGCATACCCTTTAGCAGCTAATTCCGGCCATTTCGCGCGCATAAGCAGTGCCGCAGCAACATTTTCCTTTAAAGGAGCAACACCCGCTTTATGACGATATCCCCTTTGGTGCAAACTGTATCCAGTGAGATCAAAGCTCACAGTGACCACATCGTTTTTCAAATAGGCATGAATAAGAATTTGTGGTTTTTCTTTATCTACTGATGGGCGCGAATGATTTAATCGACGAAAATGATCTACTATTCCATCTTTAACAACCTGTGCACCAAACATCGTATTGCGAATGTGCTCAGAAGATCCATGAAATTCAATAGCAATCGTTTTATCGTGGGAAAATACAGTCTGCCAATGAAATTCTGTACACAGTTGATGCAGCGCCTGCTCATTACCCGCATAACCACTAAAAAGAATTAATTGCACACGATTTGCTATTCGTGACCAAAGACATAATTTATAAAGAGTCAGTAAATCGGCATCTCCATAAACTCCTTGAGGATTGACGCGCGTAACCGATAAACCTAAGGCTTTTAATTCCTCTTCCAATAAATATTCAAGTCCGCGCGGGCAGCTTATAAATAGAGAATATTTCATTCTATGGATGACCTCAAATAGCGAAAAAGAGCTTTGGCAGCACCTGTATTTTTTTCTTTCTGTTGATCATCAACCGCCTTTTTTATTAATTGTCTTAAATGCTGGACCTCTTCAGGCTGATACGCTTCAATAAATGCAGTTAATGCTTCTTTACCTTCGTTGAGCAAGCGATCACGCCAATGCTCAACCTCATGAAATGACGCCGTTACCGCTTTATCTTCTTCAAGCAAACGCTCATAAGCTGCCAAAATTTCTTCATGATCAGCAGCACGCATTAACTTTCCAATTAATTGGGATTGTCTTCTTTTAGCACCATGACTTTTAATAGACTTTGCATCAATAATTGCTTTGTAGAGATTTTCAGGAAGTGGAAGTAACTCAAGCTTAGACAAACTCAAGTCAATCAATTTTACACCCATTTTTTGTAAAAAATCGGCATCTCGTTTTTTTTGTGATTTACTGACTGGCTCATCCATAGTATGTACTTTTTAACCTTAAAATTAGCTAATCATATTATATACTTTACACGCTCACAAAATGAGCGTGTAAAGTATAGACTATTATTCAGCTGCGACAAGGGAAGCAGGTGTTGGCGTTTGTGTATAATGTTTTCTGGGTCTGGAGCGTAGATACGAACGGCCCACCGCAAAAAAATTATAGGTCAGGATGAATAATAAAAGTAAGTGCAACCAGGTAATGGTTAACTGCATAAAAATAGGGATAGTAATAAAAACACCTAAACAGCCTGAGAGACTTAGAATCATGGTTTTCTTTAAAGGGATTTTATTATGTTTCAAGAATACAAAAGTAGTTAATGGTTGCTGCATGGCGCCTGCAGTAGTCATAATTGGGAATGCCACTACAGGCGAAACATTCATTAAAAACAGTACGCCTTGTACCATAACAAATAAACCTATTCCCACTGAGGTTAAAGCACCGCAAACCACCATCGCTAAAAAACCTATGATTAATTTCCATGAATGCAATTCAGTTAATTCACCGCCAACAGGTAACAGGCGAAATTGATGTGAAATTAAGAGCAGAATAATTAAAGCAAAACAGCAAACCATAGCCAAACGAATTGTCTGCTTACTCATATGACTTACAACAAAACCACCGAGTAGACCACCAACACAAGTACCCATAACTAAGGTCAGAAGCGTAGTTAAATCAACATCAACCAACCCCATAAAAAACAAAGATTCAATTGTTCCTGGGATCACTTGCGCTCCATTATTTACCGCAGGCATTTCGTCATCACGGAACGTACCCGTCAATTTTGCCAAAGCCACATTAACAGCAAAACTTCCAACGCCCAAAGTATCGGCGATAAAAGCAATCACTCCGCTTACAATTAATTTCAAGTATTGCATCAAAGAGAGAGGCTCAGCGGGCTGGCGAATGAGCTTGAAAACCATCACGGCTACACAAAGCAGGCTTAACACCAAAATGCTAAGAGTAATAAAAAAGATGACCATTCGGCTACCAACCTAAATAAAATAGTGAACTCAAATTAAAAAACCTGGTAATTATATACTAATTCTGTTGGTCGGCAAACAACATGTAGACCAAAAAAAATGCTTTATGAATTACACGGGGACATAAATGGAACACATTAGAGCTTTTTCCAACCTCGCAGCAGAAGTTGGAGGTAAGGAGAAGCAGAGCAGCACCAGAGCATACAAGAAGCCGGCAGTAGAGATTGGATTTACTCAAGGCTAAAAGAATACGTTGAATTACAGAATAACATTGAGTTAAGTGGAACCCGGGATAAGCACAATGACATTCCCGGACCAAAGAAATGATGATTAAATTAACGATTTGATATAAGTAGCTTAGAAAAAGAGAATTGTTTGGTTTTCACAGTAATCAAACCTAATAGGCTATTTAAGAACCTACTCCTCTATCTCATTTTACGGGTATTAAGATTGTCATATTTCTTAGGATGAGCTTAAGTACAATAATTGTTCCATCGAGAATAGTTCGATATGCTCCGGAGGTCAGCTGCATTTTCCTCTGTATATAGCTGCTCGTTATCCTCGCACAACTCTTCGTTTTTATATATAAAAATAGTTTTAATATTTGGAAATATATCACGAATAGCTTGACGTTGCTTCTTTGTCATCACATTCATTTCTTCATAGGATAAATTCACTGTGCTAATTTGCGGTAATTTACCCTTAAGAAGGATCATTTCTTCTAAAGGAAGAATATTTAATTCATTCTCACGTAAATCAAGATGAGTTAAAGTTTGAGGAAGAGCTGCGAAGGCAAGAGCCAATTCACTACCCAACTTATAGATTTCGGTAGAGAATTTGTCTAAAAAGTTAAATTCAAAGCTCCACTGCACATCTGATTTTCGAGCTAAAGAATTCTTACTTAAATCAAGTGAGGTTAAATTGGGTAATACAGCAAAAAATTGAGCTAATCTAGCTCCAGACTTATTAATAAGATGATTAAGGCTTAAATCCAATGAGACTAAATTTGGAGGGAATACGATACATGCTAAAAGATTTCCACTTCTTTTACCAAAGTCATTTCTGCTTAAGTTAAGTGAAATACATCCATTAGGGACTTGAGTCAAAGTTTTTAAAAATTCATTTTCATTAAGATTAAAAAGATGGGTCAACTGATGTTTCATTAATTACTCCTAGTTAGAGGTCGACAAACAATAAACGACACAGAAACATAGAATATTTGAAAGGAAGCAATTTTATTAGAAATGTTTTCAAAAGTCATGGAATTATAAACTAATCCCACTCAAGCCTAATTTAACATTCTAACCTGTGCCTCTTCTTCGCATTTGACATGTATATAAAACGGGGGTTTTGCGACCGTTGCTGCTTATGAGGCTAAACAAAACGGTTTTTCAAGTGTTGAACTATTTCGAGGTTAGTTTTCTGCATTAAGTCTACTTCACAGTAAACAGACTTCAAACTAAAACGGAACCTAAGTGCGCTAAAAGTTTCGAGAATTTTGATTCTTTGAATTATGGATTTTCTTGAAGTTGAATAAGAGAACCTTGGGTCCCGACATAAATTATATTATTAAAAGTTGTGATGTCATGGACAGTTTTATTTATTGGAATATTTTGCCATGAGCTACCTCCATTATAAGTAATATAAATTGATTGTAATGCGGGAGAAGATAAGATGATTTCTTGAGAATTAAGCGCCGTAATTTTTGGAAAGTAATATATTTTACTTTCAAATACCCTTGGTAAGCCCTTGGTTATTAAATACCAATTTTTACCGCCATCCAAAGTTTTAAGTAGGCCTTCGGAAGTTGTGGCAAACAAAGTATTTTCCTTGTAATACAGTGTATCAATAGAGGTTTTATTTGTACCTACAAAGACAGTCTCCCAAGTTAAACCCCCATCAGTCGTTTTTAGAATTTTACTGTTATTAATAAAACCATGACTTAAACCTAAATAGATTATTTTTGAATTTACGGCATAAAATGTTAGAGGGACGGTCCATATTGAAGAATAAATTTTTTTCCATGTCGTTCCTCCATCATTTGTTTGAAAAAGACTACCTCCAAAACCAATCTTGTTACTTGTGAGAGCATAAACTGAATTAGAATCCAAAGCTTGGACTTGTAGAATATCAACATTTGACAAATTCGTTGGACTCCAGGTTTTACCTCCATCTACTGTTTTTCCAACACCAAATTTTAAGCTACCGACATATAAAATATCTTCATTAATTACGGAAATACTCGTACTAAATGGTGTTTTCATAGAATCCCAAGTTAAACCCCCATCAGTACTTTTATAAAAAGAGTAAGGACTTTTATTAACTAAATTAATTCCACTTGCATAAAAAATATTTGTATTTACCACACTAAGATGTTCAAACCATCCTTTACTTAAAGTAGTTGAAGTAAAATTTTTTAATTGGTTTTCTGTTGCCCTTATCTTCGGTACTTTTAAAGTTTTTGTTTCTTTAGAAGCAAGTAAAAAACTTAAAATATAAGATGTTGTCGCTATGAGAAAAAAAATAATAAAGACAAAACGAATAAATTTAGCCAGGGATTTAATAGTTTGAATAAATAACCCCATGTTGCACCTGCTGAATAGCCCAAACCTATTATAGTCAAAATATTTCCTAAGAAGGAAGAGCGAAGAACTTGATTATGAAGACTAACTTGCCACCTCCCGGAAGAGTTCAATCTCAGCTAGCAAAGCCTTAACCTCATTTACTTTGGTAAACGGGGTTAAGTATTAGTCTAACTAGAAACCTGAGAAAGAAATTGCTGGTATTAGGATACATACTCTAAGACCTTTCCTGACACCCTTAATTCACATGACTTCAAATTCAGCTTTAGAAAATTCCAGATTTTTTCTCTGTAAAATATCATCGCGACTAAATTCAATAACATTTTTGTTTGCTATACACCGCCAATTTTGCATATTAGTTATATATTCTTTATTTTTAATTTTAAATACGTCTGGTGTGAATGCTGCAACATTTTCCCCCGCATTTTTATCTCTTGCTGAAGCAAATATAAAAGCCTCAACTTTTGCCTCTCTCATCTCCGTACCTAAAAGTTGACTTTGTTCGTAATTTGTTTTGCTTGAAATTTTATCTTGATATTTTTGAAATGGTGACTTTGTTAAGTCGATTCCATTTTTTGCTTGTATATAAGCCTTAAATGCAGTCATTCGAATTTCAATGTACCCTAGATTTGCTACAGTATCATCAAAAAATTTCAAACGGTAAAATGCTACCTCTGCAAATGCTGTCTTCTGAGTTAAAGAGCCATACCACAGCGAAGGTTCATAAGTATTACCAAACCGGGATCCATACTCAAGTGGAGGATATCTAAAAGGAGTAAAAATTAAATAGTGTTTATTATTGGCTGCTTGAGGTTTTGAATCATCTAGTAATTTTTCTAAAAGATCGTGTTCTTCGCTGCTCTCAACTAAATCTCTAGAGCTTGAACTATATTGATCCTCAACTATTCTCCATGGTTCCAACTCCAAATATTTGCAAAATTTTAGACCTTCACATTCGATCCAAATACTCATAATTTACCGCGCATTGCATCTAAATAGTTAAGTACCCTGATTAAACCAGAAATAGTTTTCATTTCTTCAATAGGTTTATTTTTAAAATATTTATTTTGGCTATTGAGCCATAATTTAGCTTTTTCATGATTATTTCCAACCATAGCATTTAAGCCTCTATATATCCTTAAAAGTAATAGAGCGATTTCACCTTCTTTTGTATGAGGTGAAATTAATTTTTTCCCCTGACTGAGACGAGATGCGCTGGGTTCACTTATGCCAATGATTTTACCTAAGTCTTTTCCGGATAAAGAATAAAATTTTGCCAAGTTACATAAAGCCTTCGACAAAACAATTTCTTCTTTATGATGTGTACTACTAGAAGTTTTCATTCCGAGCCCCTTTCATTTGAAATTATAGTGAAACTATATTTCATATGCAAGTTATTTTTTGTAATTAATTATTGTTCATTAATAGGAATGATATAGGAGACAGCATGAAGTGATATGCGTATATAAAATGGGGACTTTGTGAACGTTGCTGCTTATGAGTCTAAATAAATTTGTTTTTCAAGTGATTGTTTATTTTGAGGTCAATTTCTGCTTAAGGTTTACTTTTCAAAAGTAATCAGGCTTTTTAAGGTCACTGCTGCCAGTGGAAACTAAACTCTTGTGGAAATCGTACTAAATTACGTTTGACTACTTGATTAAATTCCCTTGTTTCAATCCCATGAATCTCTACAAGCTCACTATTAAGCATCACAAGAATTTTCACGAACAGTATAAATCTTATTGGTTAACTCGGTTTCAACAAATTGTTCTGCATTACATGTTGTAGAAAATTTCATTCTTCCTTAATAGAAATTTTCTACAATAGAATTATTAATTGTAGTAATACTGCGGTTGTGGAGCGTAGTATTCCTCATCTTCATAATTGTAGGATTCCATTTCATTCTCCCTATCCTGTTCTTTTTTGTGATAAGCTCTTTCCAGCAAACGAAACTGTTCCTGTTCAATCTCTAATCTTGTTTGGTCATTCTGAGAGTGCTCATGGTAATTCTTTTTATCATTTTTTGCAGAGGAATATAAAGACATCTGACCCAACATATTTCGAGTGCTATCAGGACAAGCCTCTGTCTCTTGTATTTGCAATTCAAATAGAGCTTTTAGAAAAAATTCTTTCCATGCCGTTATGGATTCTTTCATAAGAGGTACGCGATCGATAGCATCTAATTTTGATAGGCTACTGATAATATCAGTCGCTTTTAAATGAGACTGAGAGCCTAACTTCCAAACTCCGGCACGCAAAGCTGTATCATGACTTAAGGATAAAAGATATAAAAGATCAACGCCATTATACTTGTTTGCTGAAGTTAATTTATGATGTGCTAAAAAATCTATAAAATCTTGACCTAAATTGATGTCCTCTATCGTAGCTGAACGAGATATCTTATATTGCGGAGAAAAAATAATTGGGGCAACAGCCTTATAATGAGCTATTTTATCCGGTGATTGTACATCAGAGGGGAATGAATGATAAATCAATTCGTCAATGGAACCTGTTGAATAGATTTGACTATTTTTTTCATAGAAATAAGGCATTTATTTTCCTTTTTAAAAATTAGAACGAAATATAACATAAATACCCAATTCGACCAATATGCGCTCACCAGGGTTTTTAAGTTAAGTAGGTATGCCTTTAAAGGCAAGAAAATTTTCATTAAAAGTCGCAGCTTTTAGGTAAGAGGCTTTTAAATTAAAAAACAAGTGGTTTTGGGAAAATGCTCACAATTAAATATTCTTTTTCAAGTAATGATAGTTTTTTCATAGATTAATTTTAATATTTATATCTCAAAGTAAAAGGATAAAGCAGTTATCCCTGTTCTGAATTGATTCACTTTTTTTTGAGTTTGTAAGTTTACTAATTGAGACGTGAAATTACTTTAGGTCTGATTATAGAGAGTATTAGTGCTTTCATTGTACGTTACGCCCGTGATAATCATTTGTTTGCCATCTTAAAAACGGGGATTTTTGATTTTTTGTTCTTCAACTACTCTTAATCGAGCATCTTCTTCTTCCTTAGTCAGATTAACTTCTGGTAAATCATCATAAAAATCAGCTGGTTCTAAAGTTGAACTGTTTTTTACAAAAATAACCTTTGAAGGCTCTGTAAATTCAAAACTTGATTGGGTTGTATTAGTATCAAAATTAATTGCAGCTTGTTTGGTGTCATTAACATAAGAACGAGATAATTGTTCTATACTTGTGTGTTGAGGTAGCGTATTTTCCCACAAACGAATAAGATCTAACATTTAAAACCCCGCGATATGCTATAAAAAAACGCAATTGCATCATAAATACCCACTAAAAATATTATCCATTAATTTCAAAATGTCATCCTCACCTATGGTCATCAAGGGCAAGATATCGATAAAAACTAGCGCGAGATTTTAAGAGTCTTACAAATATCATTAATGCTCATGCCATGATTTTTATGCATGCGTTTAGCAGTAAGCATTTTAGGGTTGTTCGAAGAAACCTTCTTTTGTCCACCGCTTCTACCTCTAGCACGCGCGGCATCTAAACCGGCTTTAGTTCTTTCTTGAATTAATCGTCGTTCAAATTGAGCCAAAGAAGAAAAAATATTAAAAATTAGTTCTCCTGAAGCCGTTGTTGTATCAATAGCACCATCACAGAGCGATCGAAACCCAATTAATGTGCCCAATCAAGTTGTCCACTACATTGCAAAACAATTAGCGTTTGAACTTCCAGTAGTACTTGCATCCTATAGGATCGTAAAGCAACGCGATTAGATCATTATGGTGAAATAAAGACTGTATTTGATTATAAAGATCTTGGCGGGCTCGATTAACTCGCTGGGCTGTATGATCAAGCACGGCATGGCAATGAAAGACTAAGCATTCTGTTTGAACGTTGCACGCTGTGGCTCATCAGTAGAAAAGTTCTATTACCAGACATAAGCACATTGACCGGTTTTAATAGGGGGCATGTGGAATAACCACCAAAAGTGTTAATTTTGAGTTACTCCACTAATTTCAGAAAAACCTCTTGTTCCGTCTTGATCTCATAATAACTATCATTAATTTATATATTCAATGGGTGTGAAGTCATTAGTTTTAGATTGATTATCTTCATTGCCGTCATTTTTTGGCGATGGGAAAAAACCGATACCAGAATAAGAGTTATTCAGACTTATCCCTTGATCTGAATAAGAAAGTTCTTCTTCTCCTTCACTTTCAGATGTATTTCCATGATACAGATTTAGTTCTTTCATAAAGAGCGAAGGATTTGCCAAACTAAAATCTTGATCAAGATTTTTTTCAAGCGCTAATAATTGCCATTGCTCATGCCTATTTTTTAATAATTTTATTAAAGACTCTATATCACATTCATTAGCTTCTATTTTAGAAAAAGCATTCTTCATTGAAGTAATTTCCTCTTCATCTTCAACTAGGGCAAGACATTTATCAAACATTATTTGTTGGTGTGTGTATAAATCGGATGTTATCGTAGTGCGAATGATATCTTCAAAAAATGAAAAAGGAGTATTTGCAATTAACTTTATCATAGCTATTTTTTCATTTTGAAAACTCTCGGAGCTCACATAATTTTGAGGCAAAGAGTTCTCATCTACACCATGATAATGCTGCTCGACTATGTAGGGAATTTTTTGTAACGATGATAATGTAAGTGTAGTTCGTAACATTTCATAGTCCAAAGACTCAGCCATATCTATCCTAAATGTTCTTTTTTCCTTACCTGTATCCTGCAAGCCAAAATTACCCGAATGCATGTCGGTTTCACAAAGGAAATAGCAAATAATAAACATTCCTGCTAAACCCTTAATATCTTGAAATTGACTTTGCTCTTTGAGATCAGGACAACCCTCTCTAAAATTTTTTATCCTCCTGCTCGCAATATAAAACTCATTGTTTTCTTTAATAATCTCCAATTCAGGGCCATAACCCATAAGTCCTTTAAATATTTTAGAGCAAGCTAATTCAACTTGAGCAGCATATTCACTTCGTCTGAATAAAAGAAAAAAATCCCCATCGAAAGAAGAGTTTTGTACAGGCTGAAAGTTTGGGGTGCAGGTATAACCATAATTTAGACCTTCTTTGGGATTACCAAACAATAGTTTAATGTTATGAAAAGATGAGAAATCTCTATAAGACATGGTATCTCCATTATAAAAAAGACTAAATTATACGCGAAATGGTTATTAATTTGTATTTAAAATAACTCGATGAAATGGTTTAAATTTTTATGTTTTTTCCCCAATACAAACATTTCTGTGCCGTAGGTAATATAAAGTGGTCTTGGAAATATCCAATTGCTAAGCAATTTTTTATCAGGAAGTTGAATTTGGTACTCCGCAATCAATGCGGGAGATAAAGTTCTATTTAATGAAAATTCGACAACTTCTTTATCTTTACTCGCGCATAAGCATAATAATAACCCTATAGAAGAATTCTCATGTGCTTTTTTCACAGTTCGATCTAGGCTCTCCAGGTAAAATGAGAGCTTCCCTAGGTATTCTGGTTCAAACCGCCCTACTTTCAATTCAATAATAGCGTAACATTTAAGAATAACATGGTAAAAAAACTAAATCAGCATAGAAATGATCACCATCAAAAGTTAATCTTTTTTGACGTCCAACAAACGAGAAACCTTTTCCTAGTTCTAATAAAAACTGTTGTAAATTGTTAATCAATGCTTCTTCAAGTTCCGACTCAACTAATTTCGTTGATTCCGATAGCCCTTAAAACTCTAATACAACCGGTTCCTTTATAGCATCTTCCGGTTTATTAATTTCTTGACTCTTCTTTAGCTAGATTTATTAATCCTTCCTTATCTTTGCTTTTAGCTAATCTATCATAAAGTAAACTATTTATTTGCCTTTCAAGCTCTCTTCCACTCCAACAGTTTTTTTCTGCTTCAACCGTATAAAATTGTCGTGCTTCTTCTCTGTCAATTCGCATTAATGCTCGATAATGAATCCAGCCTAAATTCAGACTTAAGCCAGTTTTAATAGATTCGTAAGAATCAGCTCTATTCGGGATCGTGTGGAATAACTCAATATTAACACTTTTGGTGGTTATTCCACACGACTCCTATAAATGTCATAAATAAATACTAAAGACAATTCTTGCTTCCATTCAACAAAATATCATTCAGTAATTTCATCGGGTCTAAAATCATTATTTCTTCATTTCTATGGACTCGCCGCATAAATTCGCCCAAAATATCTGCTTTTGGGGCTAAGAAAAATTTTGCAACATAACCCTATCGATTGCCAAAACGCCGATAATTTTAACAGCAAGGCTATTGTTTTGTTTGTGGTTAGTGTTTAGTCTGGTGAATTAATTTGTTAAGTTGGGAAGGTTACAGTTAACAAAGGAGTATTGATGAAAAAAAGGATATTAAATAGTTTACTGTTATTCAGTTGTGGCTTCGCTTATTGCGGTCAGCGAGCTAATTCTGTAGTTTATCCCCTCAAGTCAATTCTTTTTTAAAATCGGTTTATGCTCCAACTATTTTTTCTGCATTAAAGCAAGGCCACTTTGTGTTTCAAGCAGGGGGCTATTGGAGCCATCAAGGCTAGCTTCAGCAAGAATCAATGTCATAATATTTAGTAGTTAAATAGCAAAACCATAATGTGTCCCATCCGGAAGCTCAACATCGAGCCGTAATTTTCCCCCAGTTGCTTCAATATAGCGCTTTAAAGATGATAGCTTAAGATCACGTCCAGGCTTTTCCATCTCAGCGACTGTGGGCTGCTTTATGCCAAGAACATTTGCCATATCTACTTGAGTCTTTTGTACCAACTCGCGAAGCTCAGCTAAATGGATATTGAGCAACATTTCTTCTGCCTTTTCTTGTGCCTTTTTAACCACTCCTGGTTTTTCTGCTGCAAGAATTTGTTCAAGGGTTCTCGCCATAATAATTACTCCTTATTTAACTTTTTCAGATGAGCAGTAAACTCACGATCAGCTATTGGAATCATTTCATCATAAAATCGTTTATCATTTCCTGTTTTATTGCCAGCACACAATAAAATACCTCTCCGCTTTGGGTCAAATGCAAAAAACGCCCTGATTGGATCACCTTTACTTTGGACTCGTAACTCCTTCATATTACTATGACAAGAGCCTTTAACAGTGTCTGCATAGGGTCTTGATAGCATAGGCCCTTTCTCTTGTAATACTATCATTGATGCCAACATGTTAGTCCTATCTATATCATCCAAAGCATCAAACCAGATATCAAAGGTGTCTGTCGTTTCTATTGACCACATACCCTCTCCTTTTTATTATAGGTTAAATGCTATATAGATTCAAGCCTATAGTCAAGTATTTAAAGAGGAAATAAAACGGGGGTTTTGCGACCGTTGCTGCTTATGAGGCTAAACAAAACGGTTTTTCAAGTGTTGAACTATTTCGAGGTTAGTTTTCTGCATTAAGTCTACTTCACAGTAAACAGACTTCAAACTAAAACGGAACCTAAGTGCGCTAAAAGTTTCGAGAATTTTGATTCTTTGAATTATGGATTTTCTTGAAGTTGAATAAGAGAACCTTGGGTCCCGACATAAATTATATTATTAAAAGTTGTGATGTCATGGACAGTTTTATTTATTGGAATATTTTGCCATGAGCTACCTCCATTATAAGTAATATAAATTGATTGTAATGCGGGAGAAGATAAGATGATTTCTTGAGAATTAAGCGCCGTAATTTTTGGAAAGTAATATATTTTACTTTCAAATACCCTTGGTAAGCCCTTGGTTATTAAATACCAATTTTTACCGCCATCCAAAGTTTTAAGTAGGCCTTCGGAAGTTGTGGCAAACAAAGTATTTTCCTTGTAATACAGTGTATCAATAGAGGTTTTATTTGTACCTACAAAGACAGTCTCCCAAGTTAAACCCCCATCAGTCGTTTTTAGAATTTTACTGTTATTAATAAAACCATGACTTAAACCTAAATAGATTATTTTTGAATTTACGGCATAAAATGTTAGAGGGACGGTCCATATTGAAGAATAAATTTTTTTCCATGTCGTTCCTCCATCATTTGTTTGAAAAAGACTACCTCCAAAACCAATCTTGTTACTTGTGAGAGCATAAACTGAATTAGAATCCAAAGCTTGGACTTGTAGAATATCAACATTTGACAAATTCGTTGGACTCCAGGTTTTACCTCCATCTACTGTTTTTCCAACACCAAATTTTAAGCTACCGACATATAAAATATCTTCATTAATTACGGAAATACTCGTACTAAATGGTGTTTTCATAGAATCCCAAGTTAAACCCCCATCAGTACTTTTATAAAAAGAGTAAGGACTTTTATTAACTAAATTAATTCCACTTGCATAAAAAATATTTGTATTTACCACACTAAGATGTTCAAACCATCCTTTACTTAAAGTAGTTGAAGTAAAATTTTTTAATTGGTTTTCTGTTGCCCTTATCTTCGGTACTTTTAAAGTTTTTGTTTCTTTAGAAGCAAGTAAAAAACTTAAAATATAAGATGTTGTCGCTATGAGAAAAAAAATAATAAAGACAAAACGAATAAATTTAGCCAGGGATTTAATAGTTTGAATAAATAACCCCATGTTGCACCTGCTGAATAGCCCAAACCTATTATAGTCAAAATATTTCCTAAGAAGGAAGAGCGAAGAACTTGATTATGAAGACTAACTTGCCACCTCCCGGAAGAGTTCAATCTCAGCTAGCAAAGCCTTAACCTCATTTACTTTGGTAAACGGGGTTAAGTATTAGTCTAACTAGAAACCTGAGAAAGAAATTGCTGGTATTAGGATACATACTCTAAGACCTTTCCTGACACCCTTAATTCACATGACTTCAAATTCAGCTTTAGAAAATTCCAGATTTTTTCTCTGTAAAATATCATCGCGACTAAATTCAATAACATTTTTGTTTGCTATACACCGCCAATTTTGCATATTAGTTATATATTCTTTATTTTTAATTTTAAATACGTCTGGTGTGAATGCTGCAACATTTTCCCCCGCATTTTTATCTCTTGCTGAAGCAAATATAAAAGCCTCAACTTTTGCCTCTCTCATCTCCGTACCTAAAAGTTGACTTTGTTCGTAATTTGTTTTGCTTGAAATTTTATCTTGATATTTTTGAAATGGTGACTTTGTTAAGTCGATTCCATTTTTTGCTTGTATATAAGCCTTAAATGCAGTCATTCGAATTTCAATGTACCCTAGATTTGCTACAGTATCATCAAAAAATTTCAAACGGTAAAATGCTACCTCTGCAAATGCTGTCTTCTGAGTTAAAGAGCCATACCACAGCGAAGGTTCATAAGTATTACCAAACCGGGATCCATACTCAAGTGGAGGATATCTAAAAGGAGTAAAAATTAAATAGTGTTTATTATTGGCTGCTTGAGGTTTTGAATCATCTAGTAATTTTTCTAAAAGATCGTGTTCTTCGCTGCTCTCAACTAAATCTCTAGAGCTTGAACTATATTGATCCTCAACTATTCTCCATGGTTCCAACTCCAAATATTTGCAAAATTTTAGACCTTCACATTCGATCCAAATACTCATAATTTACCGCGCATTGCATCTAAATAGTTAAGTACCCTGATTAAACCAGAAATAGTTTTCATTTCTTCAATAGGTTTATTTTTAAAATATTTATTTTGGCTATTGAGCCATAATTTAGCTTTTTCATGATTATTTCCAACCATAGCATTTAAGCCTCTATATATCCTTAAAAGTAATAGAGCGATTTCACCTTCTTTTGTATGAGGTGAAATTAATTTTTTCCCCTGACTGAGACGAGATGCGCTGGGTTCACTTATGCCAATGATTTTACCTAAGTCTTTTCCGGATAAAGAATAAAATTTTGCCAAGTTACATAAAGCCTTCGACAAAACAATTTCTTCTTTATGATGTGTACTACTAGAAGTTTTCATTCCGAGCCCCTTTCATTTGAAATTATAGTGAAACTATATTTCATATGCAAGTTATTTTTTGTAATTAATTATTGTTCATTAATAGGAATGATATAGGAGACAGCATGAAGTGATATGCGTATATAAAATGGGGGTTATTTATTAAATTCTAGACTTTGTGCGGGGCTAGTCTCGTGAACTTTCTGAACAGGAATATCATTAAGTCTGATTATCTATGTCAAAGGATCCAATATTAGATAGTATGCTCAGTATTCAACGAATATGTCGCCAGACTTTAATCAATATGCTATGTTTCCAGGCTCATTTGGTATTTGAGGATAAGCATGAGATTAGCCATTAAAACTATGCAATATTTTGTCATTACAGGATTGTTATTTAGTTTAACCGCCTGTATGAAAACAAAGCCTCTAGGACATGAAATAGCTTCTTATAAAGTTAAGGGTAAAGTATATACACCTCTTAGATCTGCAAAAGGGTATAAAGCACGAGGACTAGCTTCGTTTTATAGTAAACGCTTCCATCATCATAAGACATCTAATGGAGAGCGATACAATATGTATTCCATGACAGCTGCACATCCTACGCTCCCGTTTAACACCCGACTACGAGTTAAGAATGTAAAAAATGGACGAACAGTGGTGGTTCGTATTAATGATCGAGGCCCCTTTTATAGTACGCGAATTATAGATCTTTCATATGCGGCTGCAAGTCGCCTGGGAATCACAAGTTCTTCTATAGTAGAAATACAAGCTCTAAATTAGAAATATAAATTTGAGCATTTTTTCCAAGTACTTTCATAAAATACCTCAATGAATTCTCTTAGTGCTTAGTTACTTATTTTCTGAAATAGAAAGCCCCATCTGGGGCTTTCTATTATGCTGCTATTTGTGAATGCTCTTTTTGCAAAGGCAACCAATTCTTCTTCTGCCCTTCAATTTTAGCCTTGAATTTTATTTTAAGACAGTTGCTACGCTTGTCTATTGCCCCAAACACTCGATAGGTAACCTCATTATCATGATTCGTTCCCCAACGTCCCTCCCAGAATCTACTCCAACCACTTCCCCCAGTAACTCCCCAAATGAATATCCAGAAAGCAGCAAGGTAGGTTATGTCAAATACTGTAGGATTTGATAACAATAATTCATACTCTCTTTGGATAAAATTTCCGGTGCTTATAAAGTTAAGCACAATCAGCAGAAGCACCTCCATTGATAGAACATTGTGATTTAGGGTTACTATTATTAATTACTCCTTCAGCCCCAATAACAGCATCTGACGATGCAGGTGTTGATGAGGTAGCTGATACACTACTTTCACCACCTTCAAAGGTTAAAACGCCATCAGACACAATGCCTTGTGTTACACTTGTTGCAGCAGTACTAATATTTTGAGCGGTAACTTTCGAACTATTTATTGTCGCATTTTGATTTGCATAAATTCCTAAAACCCATCTTCCTGGGATAGCGCTCGAACTTTGTGCAAAAATAATGTTATTAGTACTAAAAACATTTCCACCATTAGCAGAAATTCCATAAGCAATAGCAGTACTAAAGGAGTTAATTGTTGAGTCAGTTAAAAAAACATCACCCATGTTATTTACTATTCCTAAAGACTCCCCTGTTGAGTTATTTCTTGCGGTAATATTCACCTCTTGAGCTCTGATACTTCCTTGAGCAAAAATCCCATTTACCAGGCTATCTCCTCCTTCTGAATAAATAGAACTTCTATTTACCTCAACATTCCCCCCATCACTATCCACTCCAACCACAATACGAGGTCCTATAGCACTAATCACTGAATCATCTACAATTACCGTACCGGTATTGATGCCCCAAACCCCTAAAACAAAAGAAGAATCTCCTGTGGAGACAACCTTAATATTAGAGTTTCTGACAACTACATTAACGGGTGTAGCTAATTGATTTCCTATTACACCAAAAATTTGGCCAGCATCTGTACCTAACGCACTTAGTTCTGAATTAGTGACGTTTATAGCATTTAATGCAGATGCAGCTATAACAAATTGATCTCCTTCAGCGGATATAACCGCATTGTTTACTGAAAGATTATCACTTTCAATTCCATTAACCGTTACCCCTTGAGCACGCGCCACAACCGAGGCATTATTCACTGTAAGATTATTATCAGCACCTAATGCTGCTACTGAATTATCAATGACATTTATTTGTCCTGAATTAATTATATTCATGTCCTGAAACGAACCATTTCCGTACCACCATAAACCCCCATTAATAATAGGTCTAGCAAGAGTAGCGCTTGTTGTGAAATCGGCACTACGTCCAGATAATATTTGCCCATTACCTAAATAGACTACTTGACTACCATTATTAGCTGGAAGTGTATAATTCCCTGAGGCGAACCATAAATTCGCTGGTCGAGTTACTGTTGCTGTAATACCATCAGCAATAGATTGATTCAATGTTTGGCAAGGATGTTCTGCGGTACATATATTGGAATTAAAATTTGTATAGTTAGTGCCAGAAGGACTAAAAAACCAAATATCATTTATAATTTGCGTAGGTCCAGTTAATATATAACTTTCCCTAATAGGTATTGCAGCACCTGAAGGTTGGCGTGCAATATGACGAATAATGGGCTCCTCCATTCTATTTCTTAGCTGATTCACTTGTGTATAATCAGGCCCACCAAAACTTAAGCGCACTCCAAAGGAGAACCAGTTTTTATTTTGATTATCATAATTATCTTGCACTAATAATGATATGTTTTTTCCTGCATAAACTTCTATATTCGCTTCCCAACCATTCACAGAAGGAGCATTATGATAGTCGAAGTGATAAACGCCACCTCTTAGCCATACCCCTCCCGCTATAGGTATATAACGTCCTACCTCCCCTTCCACACCTACACCATATTCATGAGTTAAACTAACAGGAGCATCAATGAATGTATGACCACTTGTTTGTGCGATATTTGTTTTTCCTGAATCATGAAGAACAAATTGAGGCATGTTACTCGCCATCATGGAGAGATAAGGTTGACTTCGTTTCCCCATAGGAAAATAACCTTGTACTCGTGCTTCATGATGCTTGGTTAATAGCTCAAGTCCCGGATTTGCTATCCATGTGTGCAACTGATTATTCATTAGATTCATTCTTTGATAATCAGCAAAAAAGAAACCACCCAAAATAACTTCATCTGATTGTATGTTATGGATACTACGAATACCGGTTCCCATGCTAGCTACCATGGATTGATTTCGTCCTCCCATAAAAGCACCATCCACATATACTAAGCGGTCACTTTGCCCTAACACAGGAATCATTCCATCTACGAAACCAGCTAATTCACTACGACTAATTAAGCCTTGGCTAGTAAAACGAGAAGTCCAAGGACCTGCATGCCAATAGTTATTATAATTATTATAAAAATTTTGTAGTGATGATGTTGTTGCTACTTCATTAGCAAATAATATATCGGCAACCAAAAAGCCTAAGAGAGACGATATTAATTGTTTTTTGTACATAAAATCCCTTTTAACGTAGAGAAAACATGAAAATTTTCAAGACTATGTCTTTTATTGAATTGCGTATAAAAAACAATAAAAGCGAGAGGTGAATTTGCCTGCTCCTGCGTATAAACAATACTGGATTTCCTTGGTCTTTTGCAAGAGCTCTTTGAAACGATGATATGAACTAATCTAGAATTCAGCATAAGTTGAGTCGTTTTGACCCAACCGCTATGAGCAATGGCCTGCTCAAATTAAAGATTTTTCTTTAAACATTTCCCAATAAAACATGGATGTGTCTACTCCATCACACACTGAATGCTGTTCAAGGCGTTTTCCGCTAATTCCTGTGCCGGATAAAAAGTATCGTATAATGCGTTCAATATAAAATAAAACCTATAAGCGTCAAAACGTTTTAAATGGAGGAATTACAATATAATTAAATTAACATTATAGAGATCAAAATGAACTTGATTTATAACCAGGGTTTTCGAATCAATTAAGAACCTCATATATGCTTATAAGCTTCTTCTCATAAAGTCCACAAACCCATACTTTAATTTACCTTACAGCCGGTGGTCTTCACACCTACCTGACCAAAAACTGACTGAACCATTTTCTGATCAATACTCATATCTTTTGCGGCATACAGCACACCACAAGCACCTTGAACAAAATTAGTAGTAGGTGTCCAGTATTTGCTATTGGCAATAATCATCATCTGATAAGCCTGTTTAATACCTATATTTTTTGCCAACAAATAAAATGCCTTATTAAATACGCCACTGGCAGTATGTACAATAAAACTTTGTCTTTCTTGAGGATTAGAAATATGTGCTTTTGCATAAGCAACCAATTCTAGATAACTAATTGCGCAATAGGTCCCATGACTTTGAGCTAGATTTTTATCCAAACAATCAGCCGAACTACCATCTGAAGAAGGAAAATCCATAAAGCGTAGCGCTTTACCAAAAGAATCACGAACAATCGTTTCACCAATACCCCAAGTTACAGTATTTGGCTCCAAATAAAGTTTATTATAAAGCTGAGGAAATTTTTCCAAGAGATAAGCACGCGCTGCCTGGCCTGCCATATCGGATAAAGATTCATTGAGAGCACCTGATTGATCATGGTATTCAAGTCCCGAATGCTGTTCAGTAAAACCATGTGTTACCTCATGACCCGCTACGTCAAGAGATACCAAGGGATAGAAATCCTCGCCATCGCCAAAAGACATAAACTGTCCATCCCAAAAAGCATTATCATAATGTTGGCCAAAATGGACACGCATGACTAACTGCATTGGGGTTCCATTACTATGTTGCAGTGCATTGACCCCGTACCATTCTTTATACATATTCACTATGGTGTGGCCAAAATAATAAGCATCATTAGTTGGTGAAAAAGCACCATTGATGTTTTCTTCTACATTCTTGCTGCAAGGATATTGAAAAGGAGTGGTCAAAAGATCATTCCAATCCCAAGCCGATCCCAGATTAACAAGCTTTACCTTGGCGATATCCATGATGCATTGACTGCCATTTTGAGTTACTTCTAAAAAAGGCAATCCATCTCGCCCATACCAGTATTCATGAACTTTTTCATTGCCACCCGGACCACCATCCATAAAATTTTTTATGTTATTCCACTGCTTACTGATTTCGCCACTTTGTGCATCTACAATAAAAAATGGCCATGCCGGCTTGTTATCATTTTGAGTGGTTTTAAATGAAACTTGATAAACCAGTTGCAGTTCATTATTTTGATCTGCCCTAATTTGCAACTCACTCAATTCCTCATAAGTAGGCATTTGTGAGTTGAAGCTGAACCAAGATTTTTTGGCCAAGTTAACAGCCTCTTTTGACGTCAGTGTGGGCTTTGTATTCAGTTGGACGTCGTTAAGTAAATGTCCATTGACTTGCGCATCCTCTTTAGTAATCATAATTTGTGCGCCAACAACAGGGATTCCCTGGTACATTTGTTGGTATCTCATGATTGTTTTTGAGTGCTCTTGGGTCTGACTCACTTGCTGTAAGGCATTCTTTTCTGCCGATGGAGCGGCTGCACGAGCCCTTATGTTTGATTGTTGTTTGAGTGAAAATTGATTCAAACTACTTAATGGAGCTTGATATAAATCCAGCTCTGTTACAGCAAACGCATCATAAGTGACCAAAACAAAAGTAATGCTAAGAAATTTTTTTAACATAAAAATCACTCAAAAAATTTACACTGCCACCATAATGGCATGAAAATAAACAATCTACAAGTAAATTGTTCAAGTACCATTTCCCTTTTATAAGGAATACCCCCATGATAAGATCCCAAACTCTTGCAAAAAAGATGAGGTCTGTAATATGGTTGCATAACTATGCGCCCAGTTTAATTAAAAGGATGAATTTTATGCGTCGCGTGCAACAACTACTGTTATACTTTTTTCTTTTTTTTATCGTTCCTATTCAATCTTTATGGGCACTTGAATATTCCAAAACTGTTGAAAAAGCCAACTTAACCATTAGCACCGGCAAAAGTGGCGTCATTTGCTCCAAGTCATTGCAAAACTGTGTGATTCAAGTAAGTCAACCTCAATGTCTCTCAAGCCCGGGCGCTGTTACCATTACGAATAACTCCAAAATTCCTGCAAACAATATTCAGGCTTCTTCGGCAAACAGTTTTTTTTCCCTTTATGTCCTGCAAAATAATGGCTGTCCTGCCTCTTTGTTGCCCGGTAAAAGTTGCACCATTTCCTTTTTTACCAATACCTCAATTGCTTTCTTCATTTCCAGTGTCATGGTTAAAGGTACCAATACCAATGCCACATTCTTTGATATGCAGGCTGTAACATGTTCTGCTCAGCCGCAAGCACTACTCAACGTATCGTCTAATACGGTAAATTTGATCACCGGCGGTTCCCCCCAATCAATCGCCGTAACCAATATTGGTACGCTACCTGCTGCGAATGTTCAGGCGTCCATAGCATCATCACCTCCACTTGGCGTTGGCGTCATGAGTTTTTGTCCGGCACTTTTAATGCCTAACAATACGTGTCAAATCACTTATCAACCAGGAGCTACCCCGGGAAGTACCACTTCAACAGTCTTTGGAACAAATACGGCGAATACAATTCCAATAACAGTCAATGTAAGTTTATCGCCGACAACAATGCTTTCTGTTCCTACTAATGCAGTTATTCCTGCTGGTGATTCAGTGGGCGTTAATATCCCTGTGACGAATCTAACCAGCACTCCAGCATTTAACGTTAGAATTGTTTTACCTGCTCTCTGGGTGGCAGCTGGGGTTACCAGCTCCACATGTGCTGTTATCCCAGCAAACGGATCCTGCATGATAAATATTACCTCACCTTTCTTTACTGCTTTTGTTGCCCAAGGGGGAATATCAGTCACAGGGGATAATGTTATTTCACCGCCCTCAATTGCCTTGGCTTTTTCTATAGAAGGTTATTTAGTATATTCTGTAATCGATTCTTCAGTTTTTTTTGTAGTGCGGGATAGTGATGCAAGTTCAGGCTTTGTTTGGAGCATGAATCCTAATGATGTCCCTGGAATCACGGAAACTTCTACCAACCCACCCGAGAATTGCAATGGCGCGACCGATGGTTCCTGTAATTCAAATATACTGATTGAATTTTATGGAGGAGAGGTTCCTAATGCGGCTGAGTTATGTTATCAAATTACCGAAGATCATGGTGGCGAAGTACCTCCAGGGACTTGGTATTTGCCCGCGATTTGTGAATTAGGCATATTTACCCCAGGATTTCCTGGCAGCGCCAATGCAAATTGCCCTGCGAATACTCCCAATATTGCGAATAATTTATATAGTTTAGGATTTCTTCCTGAATTGGCAGTAAATGGCCGGTATTGGAGCTCTACTGAATCCAGCACTGACTCAGAAAATAACGCGTGGTTTCAGGAATTTTTTGCTAATGGAATGAGTACTCAGGGAACCATCATCAAAAACAATACTTATGGTGTTCGCTGTGTCCGGGTTTTTGCGCCGGCCTAACTAATGGACTTTTTTATATTAAGGATAATCAATATGATGTATATTAAAAAATGGATGCTCCTTTTTCTTGGCCTCTACGCTACTTTTTCTGCATCCCATGCAGGAGTTGTGGAGCGTTACTTGCAAAAAAAACAAGAAGAAAAAGCTCCTTTAATTGCTGAAAAAACCATTCAACTCGCATATTTTAAACAATTAATTGATCATAATGATCCTGTCATGGGAACATTTTCTCAACGTTACTATCTTGATGAAACATATGGTCCTAAAGAGGATTCACCGGTATTTTTCTATATTTGCGGCGAATCCGCCTGCACGAAGCGCGCCCTAAACGGCGCGATCAGAAATTACGCCCAAAAATTTCATGCCAAACTCGTTGCCCTGGAACATCGATATTATGGTGAAAGTTTACCTTTCAATTCGTTGTCAACTAAAGACTTACGTTTCTTAACCACAGAAGCAGCTTTAGATGATTTGGCTTATTTCCAGCGCCATTTAAAAAACGAAAAAAACTGGACCGGGAAATGGGTGGCTTTTGGTGGTTCTTATCCCGGCTCTTTATCCGCTTATTATCGCTTAAAATTTCCTTATTTAGTGGTTGGTGCTTTGGCTTCATCCGCACCAGTAATGGCTAAAGAAGACTTTGTTGAGTACGATGCGCATGTCACCCAAGTTGCCGGCTTACATTGCGCCAATCAAATGCGGGAGGTAGTCAGTGAAGTGGAAGCCAGTTTGAGTAACCCTGCGACGTTGGCACAAATGAAATCATTGTTTGATGCATCTGCAGTTGCTGATCCAGTTGATTTTTTATATTTGATTGCTGATACCGGCGCTGCAGCAGTGCAATACGGAATGCGGGATGCTTTTTGCGCCAATTTATCGGCAAGCCCAACACCACTCCAAGGTTATGCCGAATTTGCTAGAAAATTATATCAAGACATGCAGGTTAATGCAGTAGAGATGACAGCCCAGGGTGCAATGAGTGAAAATCCCAGCGATTATAAAGATGGTTTAGGAATGCGTCAGTGGTATTATCAATCATGCAGGGAATACGGTTATTGGCAAAATGCCCATCCTAATTCTGCACTTTCTACCCGTTCTTCATTAATTAATATGGAGTATCACCACAGTGTCTGTCAACGCTTGTTTGGTCTCACTCAACCGGCCAATACAACGGAACTTAATAATACCTTATACTTTCCCTTAATGGACATTCTGGCATCTAATATCTATTTCACTAATGGGGAAAACGATCCCTGGTCCACTCTTTCTTTGGCGGAAAAAAATGGGAACGCGATGAACCCCAAACTAACTTATCAATTGATTCAAGGAGCAGCTCATTGCGACGATTTACATAGCCCCTCTTCGCTTGACTCCTCCGCTTTAATCGCTGCTCGCAAAACAATGGAATCGTTATTGACTGAGTGGCTTGAGTAAAAGTTCGCTTAAACTTTCCTCTCAATAGGAGAGGGGCGTAAAAGGTTCTATCAATAGATTTCTTCGGAACTCGCTAGAAGTCTATTGCTATTTGGGACGATTTAGCGGATGCTCATCTTCGCCTTCGTTTTTGGCACCACTCAAACGCTCTTTCATCATAACTGTTGCCTGTCCGGGTAATCGCTCTAAAGCACGCCGTTTATCCAGAGCATCAATAAATTGGGAGGGAGATAATGCCTTCAGTTTTTCGCTAACCGGTAATTGCAGCAAAGGAGAAGGGATATCCTCCTCAACACCTTTTTTTTGCAACTCGTGCATCAGCTGCTCATTTAATTCTTTAATAGCAGCCATAGTACAAATCCCTACAAATGGAGAGCAAATAAGGGTTACTGGACTTTTATCTTCCGCACGAAAATTTTCCTGGGCTGAAGTATCTTGATGAATGAGCCCATGATAAATAGGACCTATAAGTTGTGCATCATGGATTTCACGTTGAATTATCGCAAATTTATTTTCCAATTGCTGTAACCAGTCATCACCTAAATATTTTTTTAGAAATTCTTTTAGTTCATCACGCTCAATTAACTTATCCAGCTTAATCCTATATTCCTCGCTATAGAGAAATTCAGACAAGACGAATTCATCTTCTTTTTGATAATTTGGATGGAGTAACATGGGAGCACCTTTTGCTTTAATCTCAAAAACCATAGCCTGGGAAGAAATATCAACACCTTTGGAAAAGCCTTCTTTTAATGCTTTTTGAGCATCAGAATACAATTCCGCTAAAGGAGAGGATTCCATGATTAACCCAGAACGCTCAAGTACAGCCAAATCGCGCGCAAGAGCAGCTAAATCAGATAAAGCGCCTAATTTAGATAGTGTTAATTTCTGATAATCGTCAGAACGAATTTCATGCCAATGTCTTGATTTAAACGTTATATTTCTTAGCATATTTATCACGGCAAAACTAATTCCTGTATCTTGCTGCTCCAATTTTCCTAACTCAAGAAGTTGTTTGTTTAATCCCAGATTACTTATTGATTTTTCTAAAAAAGTGATCACTTGCTTTTTTTCTTCGGCTGTTAACTCAATACCTGAACTTTGTTTATCCGTTTGGATAATCCGTTCCAGCAAAAATAATGCGTCCAGATCTTCGCTGCTAAGTCCTGTTCCCTGAATTATCTCTTCTTTAGTCATAAATCACCTGGTCATGTGTATGAGTAATACCGAAGCATAATTTCTTCGACTAAATTATTGACAAAGTTAATAAGTAAGCTAGGAAATAACTCATCGTTAATGTTTTCTTGTGCTTGAAAAAGCAAATATTGCTGCGCAATAAAACTGACCATCTCATTAACACGCTCTGGTTTTGCCAAATAAAAAAAACAATCGGGCAAAGCGATTAGGATTTTATGAATCAGTTTCTGCGCATCAGTATCTGAAATACCCAAAACCAGAGGTATTGCTGAACTTGAGCTGTATTTACTATGTAAATTGGCTTCACAGTATTGATCTACAATCCTATAGATTTCTTTGGCAGACTGCTCTTTCCGTGGGTGCACAAGTTTTACTCCTATTCCCTCACTTATTTCACTATTAATAATTCAATTTTAGACTAAATTTAGGGTCTGTTCCCATTGGTGTTTCGATGCTCGAAAATTTAGCCATTTTGACTCAATCCAGCGAAAAGGGATCAGAGCCTAGTAAAATCGGGTTAAATACAGTCGCATTGGAAAACTAGAATCTGCCACTACGAAAATCATCCAGCGCTTGTATTATTTCTTCCTGGGTATTCATTACAAATGGCCCATGACGGGTAATCGGTTCATGAAGTCTGGCTGCTGCAATCATAATACATTGGCTTGCTGTCTCACCTTTCAAAAATAAAACCTCTCCGCCTCCAAGTTTTGCCAAAGTATCGTGTTGAACTAATTGCTCACCTATGCGAACGGTTCCGGAAATCACCAGTAGAATAGCTTGGTAATCATTAGGGATATGTTGTTGTATGCTTGCACCAGGAGGCAAAATAATATCAAATAATAAAGGTTGTGTGGCAATACCCGAAATTGGCGAATGGGTTCCTTTATCTGTCTTCCCCGCAATAACCTTTATTTGAGCACCGGTATCATTGGTCTCCACGGGCAATTGGGCGCTTTGCATTTCTTGATAACGTGGAGCACGCATTTTCTCTAACGCGGGTAAATTCAACCACAACTGTAACCCATGTAATCTGCCATTGGGTGAAGGCATTTCCGAGTGAATAATTCCTTTGCCAGCAGTCATCCATTGAACATCTCCTGCGCCAATAACTCCTTTATGCCCTTTATTGTCTTCGTGAGTAATACTGCCATCAAGTAAATAAGTAATCGTCTCAAAACCACGATGTGGATGAGGAGGAAAACCCGCCATATAATCTAAAGGATCAGCACTATTGAAATAATCGAGTAAAAGAAGAGGTTCAAAATCATTGCTCCTCTCGATACCAATGTAGCGATGTAATTTTACACCACCACCTTCACGAACCAGGATACCTTTGATTAATCGCTCTACTTTAATTTCGCTCATGAATACACTCCATGTTAGCTAACTAAAACATAATTTCCATCATTGCTATATAGCATAGTCTAAAATCCGCCATCCGCTATAGATGTAAAAGTTAAGCTTTCAAAACAATGGTATGAAAAGCCGTTCCGAAAGCTAATGTTTTACTGGCGCGGATCTCGTTGAGTACGCAGTATCTATGATTAAGGCTCCTCCTGGAAAAGAGCAAGTAACATTACCGATAACAGTACCCTAAATGTACCGCTTTAAATGATGAAACAAAATTTCTTTTCTTAGCTTCCAGTAAACTGAAAGTTAAAAAACAGGTCATTGTAACTAGTTTATGAAAAGTCATTCTCCTTGCAAGAACGATTTAATTTAAGGGTATAAAACTTAATCCAGATCAAATTAAATCTTCTGCTGCTCGTTCTTTTATAGCAAGCGTGCTCCCCGGCTCTCGACGCTTAAAATGTTTACGGCACGTCGATGAATACATATTATTACCGCCAATAACCACTTGCTCACCTTCGGTAATCACCTCACCCTGAGCATTTAATCGTAAGATCATGGTTGCTTTACGCCCGCAGTGGCAGATGGTTTTAAGCTCAACCAACTCATCCGCCCAAGCTAAAAGATATTGGCTTCCCTCAAATAACTCACCACGAAAATCAGTACGTAATCCATATGCGAGCACAGGAATACCCAATTCATCAGTAATTTCCGTTAATTGGTGAACTTGTACCCGCGTTAAAAATTGAGCCTCGTCCACCAAAACACAAGCGTATTTTTTTTCTTGCATTAGAACTTGCTTGTACAGATCGTCTTCAGGATTAAAAATCAAAGCGTGTTCCGATAAACCAATACGCGAATGGATAGCACCATGCTGATAACGATTATCTATTGCCGGTGTGAATAACAAAGTATCCATACCGCGTTCACGATAGTTATAACTTGATTGCAAGAGAACCGTACTTTTCCCTGCATTCATTGCTGCAAAATAAAAATAGAGTTTTGCCATTGGAGCGTTTCGTTTTTTAAAATACTCTCATCATACCCAAATCATTTGCCAATGGTCTACAATGCTAACCTAATTCATTAAATTCATGCGATTTTAGGAGTATTTTTTGATATAGTAAAAAATATCTTTCCCCTGTAGGGGCTGTTTTACATAGAATGAAGTAATTTCAAATATTGCATGAGATAACTATAATGAAAATAAAAACTTTATTTGTCCTCTTGATTTTAATGGCCACCGCACCCCTAAGCCAGGCGGACGTTCTGCTTAAGGACACTCAAGGCAATACTATTTCTTTTGCCTCTTTGAAAGGTAAATGGGTACTTATTAATTACTGGGCGGGCTGGTGCAAAACGTGTATTGAGGAAATTCCCGAATTGAATCGATTTTATCAAAAACACGAAAAAGATCCTGTTGTATTATTTGCAGTAAATTACGATGGACTCCCAATACATAAGCAAAAAAGGCTCATTCAAAAATTCAATATTCAGTATCCCTCTCTTGTTACAGATCCGGCGCTTGCATTAGGACTAGGTGATATTATTGGAGTACCGGTTACTTTCGTCATTAATCCCAAAGGCGAGCTTGTTAATACCCTTTATGGCGGCCAAGACCTTAAGACTTTGGATATGGAGATAGAAAAGACATAAATTATAGAAGCGAAGGCTCAAAGCACTCGGATCTCCATGTTAATGTCTATTCAAATGGCGCTAAGCACTTACCAAAGTGGAGTGTAGCGAAATTGCGCTTCCCATATCAGGAGTTCTCACTCGCAAACAAACGTTGTTTTTGTGCTTGAGTTATCCGAATTTTCAACAGCCAATCACCGTCTTCATTGTGTGACTCACTTAAAACAGAGCCCAATTCATACAGTTGTGAGCGTAATTTCGCTTGGGTCGCTTTAAGTACTACATTTTCAATAAGCACTGCTCCATGCAATTGAGTACTAATTGCTTCTTTAAGTAAATCCAACCCTAAATTTGCTGCGGCAGAGATCCAGACTTTACAGCGCTTTTCCTGATAATCAATCTTAGGAGTCCACCCCTCCTTTAAATCAATTTTATTGAACACTTGTATTACAGGGATATCATGCACGCCCAATTCATCTAAAACTTGTTGCACTGAAAAAACATTATCTCGCCAATGAGCGTCAGAAATATCAATGACATGCAATAATAAATCAGCCTGCTGTGTCTCTTCCAGAGTAGCGCGAAATGCCTCTACCAATTGATGAGGTAAATCGCGAATAAAACCTACTGTATCCGTTAAAATCACTGAGGAAGAACCAGGTAAGTTGAGTTGACGCATGGTGGGATCCAAAGTAGCAAACAACTGATCTGCCACATAAATGCTTTCACCAGTCAATGCATTGAACAAAGTGGATTTACCCGCATTGGTATAACCTACTAAAGACACTGTAAGCAAAGAAGCTTTACGTCTGGCCTGTCGGTTTTGGTCACGACTACTACGTACTTTTTCCAAACGTTTATTAATGTATTTGATGCGTTCTCGCAATAAACGACGGTCTGTTTCTAATTGCGTTTCACCAGGGCCTCGTAATCCTATACCTCCTTTTTGCCGTTCCAAATGCGTCCAACCACGTATCAGGCGCGTTGATAAATGTTGTAATTGCGCCAACTCGACTTGCAATTTCCCTTCGAAAGTTCGTGCGCGCTGAGCAAAAATATCGAGAATCAAACCGCTTCTATCTACCACGCGGCATTCAAATAAACGCTCCAGATTTCGCTCTTGCGATGGGGACAATTCATGGTTGACCAGAACCAACTCTGCATCAAGTGCTTTAACCAGCTGCGCAATTTCTTCCGCCTTGCCTTTACCGATATAATACTTAGCATCAGGAGTTGCTCGAGTGCCTAAAACACAATCTAATATTTCCGCTTTTGCTGAAAGTGCTAATTCTTCAAATTCCTGCAATGCCTTATCTGCATCAACTCCCGGCAGTGCTAGTTGCACTAATACCGCTCGCTCACCACCTTGAGGACGTTCAAACACTAACTTATTCTCCGAAAAAAACTGAATCCGCGGTTGAGTACAAGCAAAAGCCACCCCTGAGAGATATATAAATTTTCAGAAGTGCTTTCACTCAGATATGAATTATCTTCTCATTACCGGAATTCAGGTTGAGCCCAAGGCTCAACCTGCAATGGATACTGAAATTTTTCTAGTCTGCCACAGTTCCTTCGCTTCCACCAGTTTCGTCTTCAACAGGCATTTTTATTGCGCGTGAAGGAACAACCGTAGAAATGGCATGCTTATAAACCATTTGTGTAATCGAATTTTTCAGCATGACTACGTATTGATCAAAAGAATCCACAATACCGTGTAATTTGATTCCGTTCACCAAAAAAATGGATACAGGCACCTTTTCTTTGCGTAATTCATTTAAAAAGGGGTCTTGTAATAAATGAGTTTTAGACATTGCCCACTCCTTGTTGTTATTGTATTTTTTAAAGGCAAAACATGCATCTGATCACTTATTCGACATTTTTTCGTAAAACTTTAGATTAATTTCATGACAGTTCGATTTTAATCCGTTAATATAGTCTCCAAATTTAACTCTGATGTCAGTAAAAAGGAATTTCGGTAGCATTTTATGCCGGAAGAGAGCAAAGGAAATAACATTTATTTTTTGTTGAGGTAACTCCTTTGTATAGGGGCTGTTTACATTTCGCTAACTTGAGCCAAAATGACCTGATTTTCGAGCACCCGACGCGTGGCATACACGCAGTATGGGAACATCGGCGCACAGAATGTCAGGACAGTTTGGCCAATAAAGTGGAAATAGAAACAGACCCTAATTGTTCATTACACTTTCTCATCTTTATTTAAGGAGGATTAAATGGCATTTACTCGTATAGAAATAATTGCGCTAGAAAATCCCTATGAGCAACTAAGCGATGGTGACGCATTGGCAAAGAATGCGGAGATGCTCAATACATTAAGCGATAAAGAACAAGTCGCACTTGCTACTAAGATAATTGCTGCTTGTCCCGAAGCAAAATTCAAACAATATGCTCATCACATTAGAGCATTAGGGAATTTAACCAAAAGCGAGGATACATTCCACTCTGTACTCTCTGAAGCATACCAAGTCAGACAGCGCATCAACTCATTACTTGACTCTCGCAATAAAGCACCCCATGTTTTATTTTTAGGAAAGGAATTTAATCCCGCCCCGTTCCATCGTTTCAGCACTTTAGCCAAGCACGTATTGGAAAGCAATGAGCCTGTGATTGCAGAACGCGTCGCCTTGTGCACACCCGAACAGGATCGCAGCCAAGTAGCTCATAATATAAGCACTACGTTCCCCAAGCATAGTCTTGCAGAAAAAGTTCAGATCGCATTTATGATGCGGCGGAATATAGAAAGACTGTTATTAGGAGACAATCCAGAGAAGTTTTTTACAAGTCGCGATTACAATAAAGATAGCTGCAGGATGTTCATCAATATGTTTCGTGCCTTATTAAAAGGCCACGAAGAAACAATCGGTGAAAAATTATGCGCTATCCAATCTGAAAGCGCGCGAGCATCAGTCAAGCGTCACTTAGAGTTGCTGCACACTGAAGTATTTGATGAAACAAATCCATTCAAACTCATCGCTAATTCCCTGAGTGCAAAAGAAAGCTCTGAACAAAAGAAAACGGGAGCTCAAACCACAAATCCGTATGGTTATTTTAATAGCAGATCACTAACACCTCCGTTGAGCATAATGCCAACCAATGATGCTAATGAAAAAGAACTCTCCCAGCGTAACGAAGAGGAAGAATATGATGAAAGCACGCTTAGTGACTCATTCACCAGCACTTCACTTTAAATACATCTGCCCTTACAAAGTAAGGGCACTTTTTTTTGATCCTTAATTGCAAGAGAGGTAAGTTAATGACGCAAGAAAAACTGACTATCGCGTTAGTACAAGAAAAATGGCACGAAAACCCTAAAGAACATCAAGATAAGCTAGCCTCTGGGATTCATGCTGCAGCACAACAAGGAGCATCTGTAGTTTGTTTGCAAGAGCTTACGCTAAGTCCTTATTTTTGTACTCGTTCAGATGTAAATTCGACTCCATTTATGGAAGATATTCATACTGGTCCAACTGCCCAATTTGTCAGCAAAATGGCAAAGGCACATAATGTATGCATTACTGCCTCATTGTTTGAAAAAGCTGGCTATAATACTGCTGTGGCATACAGTAATAAGGGTGAGCTTATTGGCGTAACCCGAAAACAACATATCCCCAGCGGTGAAAAATACCATGAAAATTTCTATTTTAAACCCGGCGACTCCAATTACCCGGTGCATCACATCGCAGCACACAAATGGGGATTACCTACCTGTTATGATCAATGGTTTCCTGAGCTGTCACGAATTTATGGTTTAAAAGGAGCGGAAATTTTAGTTTATCCCACAGCAATAGGCGGGGAGCCCACTGCTCCGGAGATAAATACACAACCGATGTGGCAAAAAGTTATGGTTGCGCAAGGAATCATGAGTAATACATTTATCATTGCAGCCAATAGAATAGGTTGTGAAGATGGATTGGAATTTTATGGTAGCAGCTTCATTAGCACGCCTATGGGTGAAATTTTAGTGCAAGCCTCTCGCGACAAGCCTGCGGTATTAGTAGCGGAATTAGACTTTAGCCAACGCGCATTATGGGGAAGATTATTTCCTTTTGCACAACAGCGAGAGCCTTCCACCTACCATGAACTTGTAAAATCACGTTAATCCCTTTGGAATATTGATATTATGAACATCAGTGCACCATCTGAAGAAAATTTATATAACATCAACAACTGGGGTGAGGGATACTTCAGTATTAATACCAAAGGGAATATTGAAATCAGCAAGGCACCAGGTAAACCTGGTGTTGAACTGCAAGCTATTGTTAACGCGGCAAGCAGGACGGGGCTTCATTTGCCGCTTCTCATTCGTTGTTCCGATATCTTACATGACCGCGTGCACCGCATTTATGAAGCATTCTCCCAGGCCATAGAAGAAAATGAATATAAAGGCCACTACAAACTGGTTTATCCCATTAAAGTAAACCAAGAACAAAGCGTGGTTAGAGAGTTGCTGAAATCACCCAATCATTCTATAGGACTGGAAGCTGGCTCAAAACCCGAGCTCATGGCTGTAATTGGCATGCTCAGCAATCATCAAAACAGTACGATTGTTTGTAATGGTTATAAGGACAGCTATTATATACGCACCGCATTAATCGCCCAGCAAATGGGGCATAAGGTCTTTATTGTTATTGAGAAAATCTCTGAACTGGATATTATTTTAAAAGAATCTGCTCGCTTGAAAATAAAACCATCTCTTGGCGTGCGTATCCGTTTAATCACTAAAAGTGCAGGCAAATGGGAACATACTGGTGGCGTCAAATCCAAATTTGGCCTTACAGCAAAGCAGGTACTTGAGTTAATCAATCAATTAAAAGCGCACGATATGCTCGATTGTTTGCAACTGATGCATTGTCATTTAGGTTCACAAATTGCCAATATTCATGATATTCGTCATTGTATGCAAGAAGTATCTCGTTACTATGTTGAATTACGCAAATTAAATGCGCCCATAGATACGATTGATGTTGGGGGTGGGCTCAGCGTGGATTATGAAGGCACTCATTCAAACCAAGGCTGCTCCATGAACTACAGTTTGCATGAATATGCCACGCATATTCTCCTTGCAATTCAATATCTTTGCCAGGAGGCCAATGTCCCAGAGCCCAACATTATTTCAGAATCGGGAAGAGCATTAACAGCCCATCATGCAGTTTTAATTTCTGATATCAGTGATATTGAAATAATTAATAAGTCGCCCTCACTTCCAGAAATTACCGATGAAGACTCCCATGTGATTCGTGATATTTATGATACGTATCATTCAATAACAGCAAGCTCACCTATCGAGATATATAACTATGCAGAGCATTCATTGAATGAAGCCCATTCTTTGTTTAAGCATGGCGTGATTAGTTTGCAAGAAAAAGCCAAGGTAGAAGCGTTCTATACCAATATATGCATGGAGCTTAAAAAGCGGCTCAATGTAGAAAATCCTGCTGAAGAAACTTTATTAGCAAAAATCAACGAAGATATGGCAGTTAAAGTGTTCTGTAATATCTCATTCTTCCAATCGATTCCTGATGCCTGGGCTATAGGACAAATTTTTCCAATCGCACCTATTTCACAACTTACAAAAACACCAGCCATGCACAGTGTATTGCAAGATTTAACCTGTGATTCAGATGGTACTATTAAAGAATATCTTGGCAGTTCTTGCGTTAACTCAACGTTAATGCTTCCTCCATATGATAGTAATAACCCTTACTCATTGGGCTTTTTCTTGGTAGGTGCTTATCAGGAAATATTGGGTAATTTACATAATTTATTTGGGGATACCAATTCGCTGGATGTTAAACTCTTTGACGATGGACAGTTTGAACTGAATGATTTGGTGAGTGGCGATACAGTAACTAACGTTCTGAATCTCGCTCACTTTGATACTAAAAAATTAGTGCAATCCTATGAGAAACAATTAATTCATGCTGAATTACCTAAAGAGACAACGCTTTTATATTTAAATGAATTAAGAAGCATTTTTTCTCAATTAACCTATTTAGACGAAAACATTCGGAGAAGATAAGATGACACCAAAACAAAGTGGATTTTTTATGCCTGCGGAATGGCATCCACATGAGCGATGCTGGATGGCATGGCCTTGTCACCTTGAAACCTGGTCTAAGATAGGTCTACACAAAGCACGTACAGCGTATGCTCGCGTCGCCCAAGCTATAGCTCAATATGAACCAGTAACCATGTTAGTGAACCCTGGAGATGAAGAATCCGCTCAAAGCCTATGTGGCGAGGGCATTACATTATTTACTCTTCCTATCAATGACTCATGGACAAGAGATACAGGTCCTACCTTTTTATTAAATCAGAAACACCAATTAGCCGGTGTTGATTGGATCCACAATGCTTGGGGCGGTAACTATCAAGATTGTGCCCTGGATAACCAAATTGCAACAGCAATCATAAAGCAAACTCAGGCTTTATCCTTTTCCGCACCTTTGGTTATGGAAGGAGGTTCATTCCATGTAGATGGTGAAGGCACCATTTTAACGACTCGTGAATGCTTGCTGAATAAGAATCGAAATCCACAACTCACGCAGCAAGAAATTGAAAACTATCTGAATAATTTTCTGGGCGGTCAAAAAATTATTTGGTTAAATAAAGGATTATTAGGTGATGAAACGGATGGCCATATTGATGAAATTGCCTGTTTTACAGCACCAGGAAAAGTTTTATGTCTTATTACTCATGACAAAAATGACCCAAACTATTCTATGCTCCATGAGAATCTGGAAATTCTTAAATCAGCAACTGATGCGAAAGGGCGAAAGTTAGAAGTTTATACTGTAGAGCAACCCCCAGCGACTTATCTTGCTGGCGAACGATTGACCTTGTCCTATATCAATTTTTATTTGGCAAATAAAGGAATTGTCATGCCTGCTTTCGGTTATGAAAAACAAGATAAAGCAGCCTACGAATTATTCACGCACTTATATCCTGATTATCAAATTACCCAAATTGATGCACTGGATGTATTTGCAGGCGGCGGCGGGATTCATTGCATTACACAACAGCAACCGAAGACAACACACGTTACTCTTTGAGAAATTTCTTACATGCTGTTGCTCTATCTGCGCAATGACAACGGACATCAAAATACTATACTGTAACTCAAAGGGATGACACGGATTTGTCTGACAGGAAGTCAAACTAAGGGACCAGTACATAGGACGTACTTCGCTGCAAGGATGCAGCACACTACACACTCAATATATACCTACAACGCATTGTTATTTATCAATTATATCGCCTAACCATAAGCCACGTTTTTAAGCAAATGGGCATTGTTCCTGAGTAACAGATAGCCCCCTTCATTGAGTATTTATTACCTTCTCATTATTTCAAAATTGGATTTAAGATTTATTGCAGAACCATGGGTTTTTTCCTATTTTAGCGAGTATACGTTCTGCAATACCTCAAAAAACCGTATCAGAATTCGTAGGAAAGAATGCAAATGAAAGCATTGTGACCGCCGCACGTCGCTACCGCATCAATGTGTACTATTAAATTCTCCAAATTCAGGTTATTTTTTATATCGAACTTACGTGAGCTAGTACAAGCCCGCATGTATGATCATATGCTTCCTGCGCTGTGTCTGATAAGTGCCTGATTTCAGATAAAGTATCTGCAGGTAACGTTTTTAGATAAGCCAAAATTTTTATTCGCTCTTCTGCAGGGCGTTTATCGGCAGAACGAGCTATCATTTCCAAATTATCTTTTCTACCTATTTTGAATTGCATAAACATCTGCGCTTTACATTGACTTATACTGGTAACTCCATCGCCCGACAAACACGCAGTAGAAGGGGTGGTCAAAACTGCATCCATAATGCCGCCATCTTTTGTTCGCATTAAGGCAGTATTTACGTGCGTTGGGTCCACATTAGTCGTTAAACCAATAATATAAGGCCCAGTCAAGGTAGCATCGTCATGAATAGCGCCAGGAGCAATCACAAGCCCCCAACCATAGCTGACTTTAATAGAAACGATTGCATATTCATTCTCTTTGACTTTCCTTGCAACCGTATAGGATCCGCCACAAGATGGATGCAGTGGTATGGCCAGATGAGGGAAATCATTGTGCGTTTCCAGATAAACTCCACCACCCTTTGGGGTTTTAATATACTTGTCGAAATACTGGGCATGGACATCATAACGAAATAACATTAAATCGTGACTCGTTCCAAAATCAATTGAGGTGGATTCAGTTAAATGCACTAACTTCACGCCATATGCTGCTAAAAACTCGTCTGAGGCATAAAGGGCATTAATAACCGGTATACTCAATGAATCACTTGATGGCATTTGTATGGTCCCAAACCCTCCAAATGCATTGGAACTCCCATCCGTAGCGCTCGCAGGCATTTCATATTGGGTAAACCATTGTGCATTAAACAACGCTTCTTTTAATGTAACGCGAAGTGCTGGTCTTTTTGCAGGAGGTAAATCTTGAGCCGGTAAATTTGTAGCATCAATTAATTTAAACTGACCTGAATTTCCTTTTTGTGGTTCGAGTACTTGATGCAATGCACGGGCAACCATTCCCTCTGTACCATCATCTAATTTTCGGTTAACAATAGCACCACGTGCAGAGTTCTCATATTTCAGAATTTGGTCCTTGCTAAGACTACTCGCATCGATACAATGCGTTCCAGCTTCTAAAGCAGCACATATTTTTTTCGTCGACATATTGGTATATTTTTAAACATTTTGCATATTTTAATAAATAAAACTTAAGAAAATATTAATGAACTGAGATGCACTCGCAACGAGATAAGGCGATTTTTTTACGGTGTTAACCCAGGCATGTATAATGGATACATGTTAACCAACAAGAAAAAAGCATGAATCAAAGCAATTCTCTTATTAGCAAAGGCCTGTTTTTACGTCGCACTACAGACGGTTTAATAAATGAAACGATAAATTATTTTTCAGTTAGTTCAATAACTTAATGATTAATGTATTTCATTTCATGGAAACTTTCGACATATCCCAATAAACTCTTGCAAAAAAGATAGGGTCTGTAATATGGTTGCATAACTATGCGCCTAGTTTAATTAAAAGGATGAATTTTATGCGTCGCGTGCAACAACTACCTTTATATTTTTTTCTTTTTTTTATCGTTCCTATTCAATCTCTATGGGCACTCGGGTCATCCAAAACTGTTGAAAAAGCCCAATTAACCATCAGCACCGGTAAAAATGGTGTCATTTGCTCCAAGTCATTGCAAAACTGCATGATTCAAGTGAGCCAACTTCAATGCTTGCCAAGCCCAGGTACTGTTATCATTACGAATAACTCCAGAGTTCCCGCAAACAATATTCAGGCCTCTTCGACAAACGGTTTTTTTTCCCTTTATGTCCTACAAAATAATAGTTGCCCAACCTCGTTGTTACCCGGTAGAAGTTGTGCCATTTCCTTTTTTACCAATACCTCAATTGCTTTTTTCATACCTAGTGTTATGGTTAAAGGAACCAATACCAACGCCACCTTCTTTGACATGCAGGCCATACAATGCGCTCCTGCACAAACTACCATTAGTGCTCCAACGAACGCGGTTATTCCTACCAATGATTCAGTTGGTGTTGATATTACTGTAAATAATCTTACCAGTACCCCAGCGTTAAATGTCAGGCTCAATTTGCCTGCTTTCTGGAGCAATGTCACCAGCAGCACGTGTGCTGTTATTCCAGCAAACGGCTCATGTGTCATACATATCGCATCTACAGCATTAACTCCTTTCGCTCCTCAGGGAGGTATATTAGTTACTGGTGATAACGTGATCTCACCTCCTGCAATCGCCTTAGCTTTTTCTATCAATAATTTCTTAATCTATTCTGTATCACCTCCCTTTGCTAATGTCATCGCAGATACTGATTTTTCTGCTGTTCCTTGGAGCACAGTCAATATGAACATACCTGGAATTACGGAAGCCTCTACAAATCCTCCCGATAATTGTAATGGTGCCACTAATGGATTCTGTAATACCCAGGAAATAACAAGTTTTGATCCCATGGCTATTGCCGCCGGTAACTGCTATTTTGAATCACTTCCTATGGCTGCTTGGTATCTACCTTCTATTTGCGAACTGGGTACTTCAGGTAGTGCGGGTTGCCCTGCTAATGCCTCAACAATTTTTAACTTATTTAGTTTAGGATTTACTGCAGGATTATCTGGGCAGTATTGGAGTTCTACTGAATCCAGCGCTAATCCCGCTAATAATGCATGGTTTCTGAATTTTTCTAATCAGGGTCTTCAAGGAATTACTAGTAAAGGAAGCTCATTGAATGTTCGCTGTGTCCGTTCAATTTTACTAAGTTAAGAAAAATAAAAGGCCTGCTAGAAATAGAAACCGATGAAAACGGCAGGCCTGATTGAGCAACTGTTTACTTGAATGGCTGGGTTGAGCGTAAATTGTGAGAAGATTTTTCTAAGCAGGTGTAGCCTACATCAATGTGTGAGCAGAGAAATTTTCTCACAAAATGAGAAAAATGCAGCCGCTCCCTGATTGAGGCTGAACAGGTATATATAAAATAGATTTGGAAGTTATGCAGATGTCGCGTGATCACTAAAATAATAGGATCACGCAAGAAATTTTTAGACGTCTATATTTTCTGCCTCTAAGGCATTATATTCAATAAACTCTCTTCTAGGCTCAACGTTATCACCCATTAATGTAGTGAAAATGGCATCAGCAGCAACAGCATCTTCAATACTGACTTGCAGCATACGGCGAACCGCTGGATCCATCGTTGTCTCCCAGAGTTGATTGGGATTCATTTCTCCCAGACCTTTGTAACGCTGAATAGCCTGGCCTTTTTTCGCTTCCTCCATGAGCCAGTATAAGGCTTGCTCGAAGTTTTCTACTACTAACTCCTTGTCACCTCGTTTGATATAAGCCCCTTCTTCTACCAGACTTGCCAATTTGGATCCTAGATTTACCAATTCTTTATAGTCTTTTGAATAGAAGAATTCAGCATTCATGGGGATGTCATTTTCCATCCCATGCTGTGTAACAATTATTTGCGGTATAAATTGATTCGTATCCTCTATTGTATGTACCACAACTTGGTATTGTTCTGTCTTGCTTCCAAGCTGTTGCAAGCTTAAATGCAACTGTTTACACCAATTAGCTATTTTTTCTTGCTGATTAAAATCATCATTTTGTAAAATAGGTAAATAGGCAACACGCTTCAGTATATCTGCTGGATATCTTCTTTTATAACGTTTAATAATTTTTTCAACACGTCGATACTGCTGTACTAACTCTTCTAGGGCTAAAGAGGTAATTGGAGGCGTATCTTTTCCTGGATAAAATGCAGCTCCATCCAAAGCACTTTGTGTTAAATATTCAAACAATGCCTCATCATCTTTTACATATTGCTCTTGTTTTCCACGCTTCACTTTATACAAAGGTGGCTGAGCGATATAAATGTAACCACGCTCCAATAACTCAGGTGTTTGTCTGTAAAAGAAGGTAAGTAATAAAGTTCTAATGTGTGATCCGTCAACATCAGCATCCGTCATAATGATAATACGATGATAGCGAACTTTATCCGGATCATATTCATCTGGCCCTATGCCACAGCCTAAAGCAGTAATAAGAGTAGCAACCTCTTGAGATGCAAGCATCTTATCAAAACGTGCTTTTTCAACATTCAATATCTTTCCCTTGAGCGGCAAAATTGCTTGGAACTTTCTATCTCGCCCTTGTTTTGCTGAGCCACCCGCTGAATCTCCTTCTACCAGATAGAGCTCAGACAATGCTGGGTCTTTTTCTTGACAATCAGCAAGTTTTCCAGGCAAACCAGCAATATCTAGTGCCCCCTTACGGCGAGTCATTTCTCGAGCACGGCGCGCTGCTTCTCTTGCGCGTGCAGCATCGATTATTTTACCAACAATTGCTTTTGCGCTGGATGGATTTTCCAAGAGGAAATCATTGAATTTTTCAGCAACACTGGACTCAACGACTGATTTTACTTCCGAAGAAACTAACTTATCCTTTGTTTGTGAAGAGAACTTGGGATCAGGTACTTTAACAGAAAGCACTGCGGTTAATCCTTCTCGAGCATCATCACCTGTTGGAGATACTTTAGCTTTTTTAGCATAACCTTCACTTTCGATGTAGTTATTTAAAGTTCTTGTTAATGCAGCTCTGAACCCAGCCATATGTGTTCCGCCGTCACGCTGAGGGATATTATTTGTAAAGCAATAAAGTGTTTCTTGATAAGAATCATTCCACTGCATAGACAGTTCAACAACAATGTTATCTTTTTCAGCGGTCATAGAAAAAACGGTGGGCATAATAGTATTTTTATTTTTATTGAGATGCTCCACAAATGCCGTGATTCCACCTTCATAATGAAAAGTGTCTTGCCTTTGGGATCTCTCATCGAATAAATGGATGCAAACACCTGAATTTAAATAAGATAATTCTCTTAGCCGTTTTGCTAAAATATCATAGTGAAACTCAATATTAGAAAACGTTTCGGCACTTGGTTTAAACCAAATTTGAGTTCCGGTTGTCGATGCATCTCCTGTTTCTGCCATTGGCGCATCTGGAACTCCATTACGGTAATGTTGCTCATGGATTTTACCATGACGACGTACGGTTAAATGTAATTCCTCGGATAAGGCATTAACTACAGAAACACCCACTCCATGCAAACCACCCGATACTTTATAAGAATTATCATCAAATTTACCACCGGCGTGAAGCACTGTCATAATCACTTCAGCAGCGGATCGCCCTTCTTCTTTATGAATATCGACGGGTATCCCTCGTCCATCATCTTTTACAGTAATTGACTCATCGGTATGAATGGTAACAAATATCTCTTTGCAATGGCCCGCCAGTGCTTCGTCTATAGAGTTATCAACAACTTCAAAAACCATGTGATGCAGGCCAGTGCCATCATCTGTATCACCAATATACATCCCTGGTCTTTTTCTTACTGCATCTAAACCCTTTAGGACTTTAATATTATTTGAATCATAACTGGCATCAACGCTCATTAGTGGTCCTCTTAACCCTATTGTGGTGTTCTAAATACTTTATCATAGCATATTTTGTCCTATGTTTATATCTCATTAGGGAACTTTAAGCTTAGCCTGAACTGGTCATAGTTGCTCTAAGAATATGGATTATGGCCTATTGAAAACTCGCTGAACTGAGCCTACTTGGGCGTGATTTTAGGAGTACCGGTAAAGTATGTTGAATAACCGAACACATATAACTCCATCATTGTAACTGCTCAGGCAGTTTTAAGCTTAGTTAAACGAAAAATATGTTGAAAATGCATGGTATACATCAATATGAGCTTTATCAGGGTATTTTTTCATTCAAGATGAGCCAAATATGGCTTTTCTGCTATAGAATACTAATTACGTAGCATGTAATGGCAGAATGGCCTCCCCCTAGTCTACTTCATACATAGCAGTTTGTTTCACGTGAAACATTATTTCTGCTTTAAAGTACCTTCAATAATTTGATAAATGAAATGTTCTTGACTGGATATAGCAGAAATAAACTGAGATGGGTCGGTAGTGGACGTAATAACATATTGACCTTTTCTTTTCGCCAAATATTCCATTAGTTTTATTTGATGTTCTTCATCTAGCTCAGCAGGCAAATCATCAATCAAGTACAAACAATCCTGCTGAAGTAAATTTGCCTGCGCCAATCGTAAGGAAATCAAAATTATCTTTTGTTGACCACGTGACAAAATCTGTTTGGCTTTATTTTGATTTATTTCAATCACAATATCAGCTTGATGGGCTCCAAATTGTGTGTATGTTTTTTGCAGATCACTGGTAAAGCACTCAGATAAAATGTCTTCTAATTCTTTACCAGAGTTTTTTTTATCCCAGCCCTTATAATACGTTATCTTACAGTCAAGGTGACTTAATTCACTTAAAACAGTAATAAACATTTGCTCCCATTGCTTAAAATATTCTTCTCTGAGTAAATGAAGTTGAGTTGCAAGCTGACTTAATTGCTTATCCCAGGGAATAAACTGTACGTGTGACGCATGCTGTTTCAAAAGTGCATTGCGTTGTTTAAGGACTCTTCTATATTCTTTCCATAAAGCATGATAATTATGTTTCACGTGAAACAATCCCCAGTCCAATAAACTACGTCGTTCCGATGGACCCGCATCAATGATTTGAAAAATATCAGCATAAAAAATCTGACAAGGTAAAGCATAAGCCAGTTGGCTGGTAGTAGAGCAAAATTGATTGTTCAGCTTAATTTGAGTTGGTTCAGAATAAGATTTTTGAATGCTGATCGTCTCCTCCAGCTGAGAACGAGCAAATACAGTTAAAGAGGGTTGTTCATATGAAATAATTGGCGAGATTTCACGAGATCGAAAAGAATGGCCACAACTTAAAAGATAGAGTCCTTCAAGGATAGAAGTTTTGCCGCTTCCATTTGGCCCAAATATAAAATTAAATCGAGGGCTTAACCCAAGATGTACCGATGAAATATTTCGCAAGTGATGAATTTTTAATTCGGAAAGGATCATATTTTCATGGGCATAATAATATATTGATAATTATCATCATCTAATGACTCAATTAAAATACTGCTATCCGTATTCGATAAGGACAAGCGAATTGTTCCCTCCCCAAAGTGCGAAAGCACATCAAGTAAGTAAGTTGCATTCAAACCAATTTTTAATTCATCACCCTGAGTCTCAGCAGTTAGAGATTCAACAGCCTCCTCCTGCTCGTTATTGTTGGCAATTAAAGTAAGCAGACCAGGTTGTAAATGAAGCATAACCGCTCTCGACTTTTCATGAGCTAAAATAACAATCCGCGATAAAGAACGCTTAAAAACAGAACAGTCGATAATAATCTGTTTATCTTGATTTTTTGGAATCGCCTTGGAATAAGGAGGAAAACGCGCCTCAATTAATTTCGATAAAAATATAAACTGACGAGATACTAATTTAAAATGTGATTTACCTGCTGCCAATAAAACTTCTTCATCATCAATACCATTAAGAAGTCGTAACAATTCCTGAATTCCCTTTTTAGGCAATAACAATTTTTTCTCGCTGGTGTTAGAACACGGATGACGACAAATCGCCATTCGATGTCCATCAGTTGCAACTGCAGAAATAAGATTCGGTTCAAAATCAAGAAACAAGCCATTGAGGAAAACACGTACATCGTGTTGCGCCATGGCAAAATGAGTTGATTGCAACAACTTTAATAAAACCAAGCGAGGAACAGTTAACTCAACTTCATTACATTCATCTTCACTTAAAGGATAACTCTCTGCAGGTAAAGTCGTTAACTTAAATGAACTACGCCCTTGTTTAATGGTTAAAAGCCCATTATCAACGATAACATTTGGATTGGTTTCATCATCTAAAGAGCGAATAATATCGATAAATTTCTTTGCAGGTACGGTAATACTGCCAGAATGCTGCCCAGATTCGCAAGCAACTTGCGCAGAAATTTCAATTTCTAAATCGGTAGCAGTTATATTCAACAAATCATCCGCTAACTTAAAATAAAAATTTGACAAAATAGCTAAAGATTGTTTTTTGTCTACAGCACCTGCCACTGTTAGCAAAGGAGCAAGTAAATCTTCTTTTTTAATAGTGAATTCAAACAAGATAGAACTCCATATGAACTTTAAGAATAAAATAACAAATAAATCGCTTCATCTAATTCATGTACAACATGGCTACCCTAGCGGAATGATTTATTAATAGACAAAACTAAAAAACTATCTTCCCAGAATAAACATATGGGTTAATAAGGCGTATTACACTATTTTTACAGCACTAAGAAGATAAAATACGCATTAAATTTTTATAATCCTCGGCAAAATCACTGTCATCCTGAATCAATTCCTTAACCTTCCTGCATGCGTGAATAACCGTTGTATGATCACGGCCGCCAAAATGATCACCAATTTCAGGCAAACTGTGATTCGTTAACTCTTTACTTAAGGCCATAGCCATTTGTCGAGGTCGAGCAATAGAACGACTGCGTCTTTTTGATAAAATATCAGCCACTTTGACTTTATAGTACTCAGCAACAGTTTTTTGAATATTTTCTATAGTGACTAATTTATCTTGCAGCGCTAAAAGATCACGCAACGCTTCATGAACAAACTCGATAGTAATTGGCTTACCTGTAAAATGTGCATTAGCAATAACTCTGCGTAATGCGCCTTCAAGTTCTCTTACGTTAGAGCGAATACGTTTTGCGATAAAAAATGCAACCTCATAAGGCAATTCGATATTCGATTGTTCTGCCTTACTAATTAAAATAGCAACTCGCGTTTCCAACTCAGGAGGCTCAACAGCAACGGTTAGTCCCCAGCCAAATCGGGATTTCAAACGTTCTTCCATGCCTTCAATTTCTTTTGGATAACGATCACTGGTTAAAATAATTTGCTGCTGTCCTTCCAATAAAGCGTTAAAGGTATGGAAAAACTCTTCTTGTGATCTATCCTTACCAGCAAAAAACTGTATATCATCAATAAGCAATGCATTTAAGGAGCGGTAAAAGCGTTTAAATTCATTAATTGAATTCGTCTGGATCGCTTTAACCATATCGGCAACAAAACGTTCAGAATGCAAATAAAGTATTTTAGCATCAGGATTATTCTTTAAGATGGCATTTCCAATAGCATGCATCAGATGCGTTTTTCCTAAACCTACCCCACCATAAATAAATAAAGGATTGTAGGCATCGCCGGGTCGTTCAGCCACTTGCATTGAAGCCGCACGAGCAAGTTGGTTGGAGTTACCCTCAACAAAGCTTTCAAAAATAAATTTTTTATTTAAGTGGCTGCTCTTATAATCAACAGCCTTTTTCGGTAAAGCCTTACTTGCATTAGAACTGACTGAAGGAGATGTATTCACTTCAGAAGAAAATGAACCAGAAGAACTTGAATCTGAGTCTGTGCTGGAAGTTTTACTGCCAATTTCAATGGAAATTGATTTAATCTCGTCACCACAAAACTGCTTAATCAACTCTTCGATTCGAGAAAAGAAATGCTTTTTAACCCAGTCAACAACAAATCGATTAGGTGCAAATAAAATGAAACGCTGCTCATCTGTATGAGCCTGTAAAGGGCGCAACCAGGTATTAAATTGTTGCGCAGAATATTCATCTTGTAAGAGACCTAAACATTTTTGCCAAACAGATGCTGACAC
>NZ_UGGY01000003.1:0-113777 GCF_900450575.1 Legionella bozemanae | reverse complement strand
TACCGATTCCGTTTGGCCTTTTTTCTTATTTTTTCCTCATTATTCTACTCAAAATAGCAGCGCGTATTATGGCAGTTTGAGGGCCTCTTATATCAGGATATTCCTTTACAACTTCATTTCTCATATCAGAAAAAAAACATCGTTGCTTAAATGTCATGTAAATCTTATCAAATACAAAATTTTCACTATTCCCTTCTGCATTGAGCACCATTTCTTTGTAATCAGGATTTTCCTTCAACATTATTATGGCTTCGTTCACCCAATCAGTTTTCTTTTTTAAATTATATTTTTCAGAATTTAACAGAATTTCTCTGAGTGACTCTTTTATTTCTTTATTAATAGTAAATGTAATAATTTTCTTGTCATCTTCATTATTATTGAGTTTTAGTTTATTCATTTTTATCGCACTTCCTGAGCAATTAGAGGAATTATTTTTTTAAAGCATTCCTCAACTGATTTACCATTATTCCATTGAACATTATTGCTTATCGTATTCATTTGCTCGACAATACTCTCGTGTAGAATGCTGCTTGAAACTAAGGCATCAAAGATAATTTTGGCAATATTTGGTTTTACCTTACCTAAACTAACATTTAGTTGTTTACGTCCTCTTATTTCTTTTTTTGTGACTAATGAAAATTCGAGTTCTTTTTTTAGCTTAACAATTGCATCAAAGGATAGATTTTTTATGGCAGCCTTTAAAAGAACTTGTTGATGTTCTGCATTTTCAACTGAAATAATTAATTCAATTAATTTTATATTCTCTATTTTTCCTTCAGCAATCGCTTGTTTTATTTCTGGGCTAGCTTGCAGAATCAGAATATATCTTCGAGATTGTGTTATGGACATTCCTGTTAAGTCACTTAGAACTTTTGATGTTATTTTCTCGTTATCATTTTTATCTTTATTTTCGTTTAAATATTCCTTAACAATAGCCTCAATACTCGCAACTCTTTCAGCAAGAGATAAGTCAACACGTTCATTATTCTCAATCCACTGTAGAACTCTTAACTTTGTACCGACTGGTCGTTGACTTGCAATTCTTGCTATAATTTCCTTTTTACCAGCAATTGCTGAAGCTAGGGTTCTACGTTCGCCAGCAATTAAACGACATTTGTTTCCAAATCTGTATACAAATATGGGATTAATTAACTGATCATCTAGAATAGTTTTCGCTAATGACTCAAGTGACTTCCAATCATTTTTCTTTTTTGCGTAATCAGGATCAGAGGGATCTATTCCATTCATAGCATCATGAAGGGTTAGTGCTAATTCACGATTGTTTTCTGGATCAAGTTCTATTTTATCTAAGGACAATACTTCTATTGACAGTTCCCCAGCGTAATCATTGGCAATCGCCAGTGTTCTTGATATGGCTTCCTTTGTCTCTCCGGTTTTGACTGAATTCAGTTTGAATTTACTAACCATAAGAAGCCTCCTTTTCTTCTATTTTGTTATATACATTATTAAATACTCTGTCATATACATAAGAGCACCATTTCTCACTTTCAATTCTAGCTAGATGCGTTTTCGGTAGATTAAATACGCAATTAGGTTTTGCATCTTCTACTACCAATTCTGAATATATAGTTCTTTGGGCGATAGGAGGTAACAACCATTCTTCTGATTTTTCTATTGAACGCAAATCATTAAGGAATTTAGTATGTACAGCTGTTTTACGAACTTGGTTAGGTAAAATTCCCGCTATTTTGATTGTGTCGTCTTTTACTCTTCTAAGTTGCTCTTGTGAAATTGCTTGAATCATGCCTATGGTTCCATTAATACCATATTGTTCAAGTTCAGTTGGTAATAGGCCATGAGTTGCTGCTCGCAACCCTGCCATTGTTAGTGGACCAAACTGTGGATTCGTATCAATAATAACAAATTGATAATCACTGTGGGTTGATAACATTTCTGTAAATTCTTTAAGACGATTTATAACCTTTTCTTTCACATCTACTTTTAGAACACGCTGTGCGTCTTCAAGTAAGGAAGCAAAAGAAGGAAAACAATGTAAATTGTCAACCCATGTTGGGTATGGATAAATAGATTTACCTATGAATATGTCTGCAATACTACTAACACCATCCCAATGTGGATCATCTTCTGGTAAGTTATTAGGATCCCACTCTGGATGTGCTTTAGGCATATAACCAGTTGGGTGAGCAGGATCTCTGGTGGTTGGAATTAAGCTAGATGAAGAATTACCTTGTGGGTCTAAATCAATAAATGCGCCTTTCATGTTTTTACATTTAGCTAGATATTGTGCAAGAGTGAGTGCAATAGTTGATTTGCCAATCCCTCCTTTGTTTCCTGCTGTTGTAATTACTTTCATCCATCCCCCTTCTTACAATAAGGTGTTTTGTACTATTTGTTATAGGCTATCTATTTTGAAATGAATTTGCAAGCGGTAATTTGTACTATTCATTTAAATTTATAAAAAAGAAAAATATATATCTTTTTTCTTCTATTCATAGATTCCTTACATAAAATAACAATAACTAATTGATTTTAAATGATTTATGAAAGGATCATTGTGTATCTATTTGGGAGTAATAGTGTAGGTTTATGAGTTTTTCTGTGTAGTAATATGGGGTTCAAAAGGTTTTTCAATCATATGTGTAGCTTTATGGGGTGTTGTGGTGTAGTTATATGGTAATGGTGTAGCTTTATGGGGTGTCTTTTATCTATAAACTTTTTAATGCAATGGATGATCGATTTTAGGCGGCTGGTTTTTTTGCTCTAGAAACTTTGAAAATTCGGAGTGGCTAGTGGTATTGTGAATCTTAGTAAAAGATTATCCTGATGTTTCTTTTGGTATACTTATCTTTTGTATTAAACTTTCTATCGTGCACTAAGATATGTTAAAGCGGATAGTACCACACTATATTTTTTGCATTTACTCGAATAAATTATATATTGATTGATTTTGATAATAGAACAAATTCGGGAATAGATATAAACGAATGTTATTCCCATATTCTACATTTTCATTTCTAGTTGTAACAGAATAACTTCATTCGCACGCCAAGGCGCGTAGTCCGCGATAGGCTGCAATTTATGCATACAGCCTGAAGGGACGCGGAGTAAATCTTTATACAGCCGTAGAGTCATTGGTGCAGGCGTACGCTTTGTTCGTTCAGAGCAAACGTGCCGGAAACAGGGCTGTCGCGGCCTTTAACCTGTCGCGTTGACGCGTGAATTCTGGGGACTGGGATGTTCCAGAATTTTTAACGAGGTAGCGACACGCTTATGTGATTAAAGAATCATATCAATTGCTACTTTGTAGCGGTGTTAGTATGTGATTAATTCTTGCCAAGTATCTTGATTATTAAGCAATATATGCAAGTAATAAGGATCCACGTATTGAGTTAAATCCATTGTATTTGTCTTTATCAATAGCGAGGATTATATTGTTTTAACGAATAATGACCGCTGGTGTTGTTGGAGCTAAGATTATCGTCTCTACTTGAATGGATAAATTGGTTTTTATAACTATGTATCTATTATCAAGGTAAATAGTTTTATCGCTTAGCATTTTTCAATAATCCCATTTAACGATAAGCTCTTTTCCCTCGCAGTATTGTTTAACTCATTTATAGATCTAAGAAATTTATTCCTGATTTAAGCAAAACTTGTTTTTTAAATATTAAAGTAATCAACCTGTACTCAGTGTGTGACGAATCAATCATCTACAAAAATTAATTAATAGAGTTGCATCCTAATTTTATGAAAATCTTAATCATCTTTAGGATGATGTTTTTTTGTTTTGGACGGTTGAATTTTTTATTAAATTTGATCCTGGTTCTGTTTCAATAAGAGCTTTTAATTTCACGAGACCTCTGCCTGGAATTATCGGTTTCATCAATTGTCCCCGGGGGATAATTTTAGTAACTCATTGATTGTAAACAATAAAAATAAATAATATTCTGTAATTCACATGGAGTTATGGAATGGTGTAGATTTATGAGGCGGCGAATTTTAGAGCAAATTATGATGATTACAAATTAACAGGAAAGGATTCAAACTTAATCGCAAAAATATAAACCACTACAACTTAACTGACTAAATATAAAATTGAGGAGGAAAAAATTTGAAGAATCATTTATTATACAAAGCGACATCCATGTTAGTTTAATTTTCCTTAACAGCAATGATAATGGAACAATACATTATAAATTAACAGTCTGAAATATTGGCGACTTATCATGGGTGTGATGCAATTAAAGCTGTAACGTAGAGGAATAACTATATGACTATTATTGATGCAAGACCTACATGTTTTTATCATCCGATAAAAGTCATTTTTTTAGATGATAACCGTGCATTTTTGGATGCGTTAGATTTAGAATTTGGCGAAAAATTTAATATACTAACACTTACAAATTCAGATAAAGCTTTTCAGCTGATTGATAACGATAGTCAGGATGTTAGCCAATCAATTTTCAAATTGATGAATGATGTTAATCTAGATACTACTAATGATCGGGTTATTGGATTTGATGTTAGTAAAATGTTAAACCTGATTTATGATAAAGCAAGGTTTGAGCATGCACCACTGTTAGTTGTGGACTATCAAATGCCCGCTATTAATGGAATTGAATTTTGCAAAAGACTTAAAGAGAGAAAAGTCTTTAAAATTATGTTAACTGCAGAAGCAGATAAAGATACAGCGATCAAAGCGTTCAATAATGGCCTAATTGATAAATTTATACTCAAGACAAGTGAAAATTTATATCCAGAAATTACATTAGCTGTGCATGACCTAACTCAGCGCTACTTCAGAGAGTTAACAAAGAATATAGTTAATGCATATGAAAACTCCATTAATGATTTATTTGATAATGAATTATATCAGCAATTATTTGCCAATGTTCAAACGCAGGCACAATCTGTTGAATATTATCTAGTTGATAATTCAGGGAGTGTTGTATTTCTTGATAAAGATGCCAAACCTACATGGCTTATCATTAGACACGTAAAAGAGTTATCTGATCAATTAGATTTAATGCAGGGATATGAGCTACCCGAGCAGACTATGGCCGCGGTTGCAAAAAAAGAAAAAATATTGTTCTTGTTATCAGAAAAAGAATATAAAAAACCAATAGCTGAGTGGGTTAACTATTTATTTGATGCGCAAAAGCTAGATAACAATTACTACTACAGTATTACCAAAGATCATTTAACCGATTCTATAGATTGGGGAAGGGTGATTTCATATTCCTCATATCTAGCAGAGAGATAATATAGAGCGTTCTTTTAGCTCTGATAAAGAGCAGCAGGACATTGGTATAGAGCAGGTTCTTCAGGTTTTGCCTACTATTATTAAAATCAAAGAGAGTATTACAGAATTAACTCAATTAGTAACACATGAATTAAGAATAAACTGTTAACTTTATTCAACTTTGATTACCATATCCCTCGAAATTAACTTAAGTTTCAAGGAATGCTTCATGACGAACATCAACAATAATAAAGCTGCATTAGTGACCGGAGCCAGCCATGGAATTGGTCTTGAACTCGCTAAAATTCTTTTAGGTGACGGCTGGGTTGTCTATGGAACAGGACGGGATGTGAGCAGCTTAGAGGATACTAAAGCGCTATATCCTCGTTTTGTTCCCATTCAATCGGATTTTACTCGCAATAGTGATATCGAACAGGTTGCTAAAATTATTAATGATTCTGGAATACTTCTTCATCTTTTAGTTCAAAATGCAGGAATGAAAAGTCCTCCACGTCCGTTGACCGAATACGATTGTGATAGTATTGACGAAGTTTTTCAGGTTAATTTATTAGCTCCAATGAAACTTACGGCACTTCTTGCAGTACGGATGCCTGAGAAGTCTCGGATTTTATTTGTTACATCAAGAGCTGCCACTCTGAAACTTAAAGAAAGTTCAACATACTGTGCCAGTAAAGCGGGTTTGGATGAAGTAACTGCTATTGTGAGAAAAGAGTTAGCAGAGAAAAATATTGGTGTGTCTTGTGTTATTCCAGGGGAAGTGGATACAAGAATTCAAAAAATTTTAAGAGAAACAACTTCATTTCATCTACATAAAATGTTTGATGAGGCTTATCAGTCCGGTCAATTAATAAGTCCGGAAACTTGTGCGGAATTCCTCAAATGGTTTCTTTGCGACTTATCTTTTGATGAGTTTAAGCAAAGCAATATGCCCGTTTCCATCTATGAAGAGTGGCATCATTCATTCTGGCTTAGAGATAGGAATCAGTTACCTCCTTTTCCTTTCTAATTTATTTATGAACTTTTACGATTAATTTCAATAAAAGTTTCAACTTGGGAGAACAGATGCTTAGTTTGTTCTATTGTTTTTTCAAGGCATTATTCTCTTGCGGAGAGCATGCCTCCCATTCTTTCTACAATTGTTTCCTCGATAATCCGATCATGCCTTCTAAATAATTTTTAATTGTTCCCAAATGCTGATAGCCTTGTTTAAGGTTTCTAAAGGGCAAATCAAAATAAAACGAGGGCATTAAGTCTCGACACAAGATCATTGAAGTCATTGGTTGTGGTGTTAATTCGGTTCAGGGATTAGTCGACTTATAGCTTATACTTATTTTTCTGGTTTTTCTTATTTATCTGATTGAATGGTGTAGCTTTTTAGGCTATGATTGAAGCTTAATTGGCTTCAATATAAAAATCATGTTTGATACTTCAATATTGTTTTCTGAATATCGGCGGCGTGTGCTGGCACTTTTATTGCTTCATCCTGATGAGCGTTATCATGTCCGAGAGATTGCGCGGTTAACGAATACCACAGCGGGTACACTTCATCGAGAACTATCCAAACTTGCTAAATCCAAAGTACTTCTGCGCGAGCAGAGTGGTAATCAAGTTTATTACCAAGCAAATCGAAATTTTCCTATTTATACGGAGCTTGCAAGCATTTTAAAGAAAACGTCTGGTTTGGTGAATGTGTTGTTTGATTTTTTAACTCCATTAGCTGAAAAAATTGAAGTAGCTTTTGTTTTTGGTTCGGTGGCCAAAGGAACTGAAAACCTTGGAAGTGATATTGATGTGCTTATTATTGGTGAGGTTGATTTTACAGAAGCAGTTGAGGCTCTTTATGCTGCTCAAGCTAGCTTAGGGAGAGAAATTAATCCCAAAATATATTCCAGGGAACAATGGAAGGCATCTTTACAAAAACAAGATCTTTTCATTCAGGAGGTTTTAAATAATCCCAAGCTATTTATTATGGGAGCTGAACATGACCTTGGATAATTTAATTGGCATCAGCCTGGAAAAAATACCACCTCACCCAGATACCATAAATCGGCTTTTGAATGCTGCTGAACGTAATATTGTGGATTCAAAAATTGACTTGGTTAGCGCGGAGAATCGCTTTGATGCTGCCTATAAAGCAATTATGCAAATAGCAAATGCAGCACTTCAATCTCATGGATATCGAACCTTGACTTCTAAACCAGGACATCATCAAACGATGATTCAGTTATTGCCTCAGACTTTAGGTATTGATAAAAAAACAGTGATTATATTGGATGCTATGCGGAAACAACGCAATATTGCAGATTATTCTGGCGATATTATTCCTGAGAGTGCAGTAATAACTTGTATTGCTCAAGCAGAAGCATTATTAAAAGATTTTAAAAAATGGCTGAGTATTAATGATGGAAAACGAGCGAACAACACATAACTGATGGCGCAACATAAGATTGGAAATTTGGAATCCAGGAGGACTCCCTCCATCATTAACTTTAGAGAAATTACGTCATCCACATGGTTCTGTTCCAAGAAATCCCTTGCTTGCTGAGCCATTGTATTTAACGAAATATATCGAGCGTATGGGAACTGGTACAGGGGATATGATTCGTCGTTGCCGTGAGGTTGGACTGCCAGAGCCTGAATTTTCTATCTCTGATGGATTCAAGACAACCATTTGGCGTAAATCATCATCGATGACCGGACAAGTTGCCGGACAAGTTGCCGGACAAGTCGATCCATGGGTTGAGCGGGTACTCAGAGCATGTGAGCTAAAAGGTGAGCTGAAAAGTATAGAGCTACAAGAGGTAGCAGGAATCAGGCATCGAGAAACTTTTCAACGTAATTATCTTGATCAATTGCTCAGGGATGAGTTAATCGAGCGTACTATCCCAGATAAGCCTAAAAGTAGATTGCAAAAATATCGCTTGTCCCAAAAGGGAAAAATTTTATTAGAAGATTTATCTAAAAATAAAAAATAGAATTAAGTGGTGGTTAGAAAACAGAAAGGGATAAAAGCAATTACTAAAGTGACTTTGTTTGGATGATTTCTTGTTTAAAGGACCAGTTTTAGCAAAACATCACTGAAAGTCAATTTTTATGCACTTAAGTAAAAAAATCAACTTCCATATTTTAGTTTTAAGCGTTGTTTTGACTATAACTAATGGTTTAGGTTGCATAAAAAACATCGTTTCATTAAGCGCTATTAAAACGCATTTAGAATAACTCTGTATATTTAATAATCATTCAACATAGATAGATTCGATATTAAAAGGGAAGCTCAGTTGGTAATGCGTGCTTTGAATGCGAACCTTTAGGTGGTTGGTGGGATTCAAAAAGCATCTGTTCAGGTAACCTTATGTCTACAGCACCATTAAGACTATTGAGTCACTAAAAAAGGATGACTGAACACAAATTATCCGATAGAATGATCAAGATTTAACCGTTCCAGGAAAGGCGCTCGGTTGATTGTTGTTTCAAACCCAATTAAGGAAACGTGGTAATGAGTAACATTCTAAATATTAAAAATCAATTTCCCCTCTCAATGTGTAACCGTAAGACCTTATTTTCAGGGTTTTTAGACCTTACCTCAAACACTTTAATTACATCTCAATCCAATACGTAAAAAGGTACTGGTTCCCGTCATCATGCTTATCTTAAGATTAGTCTGATAATCATGTGACACTGTTTAGCATGGATGACTCACTCGTTGTAAGGAAGAATCATGACGTATCAAAAACTGGAACTTGAGTTGGTGTCTTCACTCCATCAGTCAGAAAATATGGAGCAGGACGACCTCAATCAAAAAACAAAAAAAGATAAAGAACGTTTTGAGAAGATTGTAACCACTCAAAATAAAATACAAAGAATTAAAGCAGATCTGAATCAATTGATTCAGGCGATGAATCAAAATCCAAGTCTATTATCTCGGGCTGCCAGCTTTTGGAATGAAATCCCTTTGTGGCAAAAAATTACCGCAGGTGCAGTGCTCACCGTACCTCTTTTGATGATTGGCATCATGGCAAATCTTGCAGCCCTTATTACGCTCAGTATTGTTACTGGGATAGTTTATACGGTAAGTAGTATCCTTCTTGATAATCATCAGAGTCAAAATACAGATAACATCGAAGGTTTAAAGGCAGGAATTTCAAGTCTTGCTGATCTGCTGGACTCGGTTATTTCAACTTTAGAGCTCTTGCGCGAACAACTGGCCATTGAAATTGATGCATTCCAGAAAGAAAATGTGCACCTGACTGAGAATATCGAACAATTTTCTGAACAGATTAAATCATTAAAGTCGCAAATCAATGAGTTGACTGATACCGAAAAAGCACTGCGTGCAACTCAGATTGAACTCGAACTTACTGCCGAAAAGCTTAAAGGCTCAATCGATGAGCAGTCTCAAGCTTTAGAAAACACTCAAAAAGAATTGGAGCAGGTTGTAAAGGCGTATCAAGAAAATCAAAATCAGTTGTCTGATAAAATAAAAGAACTGGATGACATTAAAGAAAAAATGGGAAAAGAAGTGGAACAGGCGAGGGCAGTTGGACTTGTCTTAAGTGGAACAGTGGAAACATTCTCTAACATGGTGATTCAAGACAAAGAACAACAGGCTGCTTTTCAAAAAAGATTGGAGGAATTTTTAAACAATAAAGAGAAAAGCTTTGTTGAGGTAGCAGGCCGAATTTGTGAGGCCGAACACAAACTTTCAGTGGTTACAAAACAATTAGAAGAAAGTAATCAGAGGTATCGTAAGCTTTTAGACAGGCAGGAACAACAGATTATTCGCCTGGAACAAATGGATGTGTATCAATCCGATGAGGTGCAGGATTCATTTGATGGTGTTAAGCCAAGCATTAATGGGTTTTATGCAATAAAAAAAGAACCTCCATTTTTGTCTGCCCCTACCCATGGAGTTGCGATGGTCGCTGTAGTATAAGTGGGGCTATTTTTCTTGAGGCCTGTGTTTGAACAGGCATTGGCTTTAAGATTAAATGCCCGCATAGGGAAAACCCATCAATTAATGCTTTTTTGCAGCATTTATTTTGAACTAAAACGAGTCAACTAACATGGAAATAAGAACCGTAGCCTTTGAATCCGATTTAATGATTACCCTGGAAGGTAATCAGAAGGTAGTTATTACTCCCTTTAAGACTCTTGAGCCTGGCAACTTTAAGTTGGGTATTGAGGCTCCTAAAAATATATCCATTAACAGACAGGAAATCCATTTAAGAAAACAAGAACAATTAAAGAAAGATGAGGGTTAGGGAACTGGTGCTATTTTCGTAATCTGTTGCATCGCAAAGAGGTGAAAAAAATTATTCAATAGGTAGAAAGTAGATTGAATTAAAAGGAGGTTCCTCTATATTGATATGATGGTGATCGTGTTAATGGGTATTTTTGAGCATTAATTGGGAACAAGAAAAGGCCATTCTAATATGTCAGTCAAAATCACACTGTATCGTTGGGAAGGACAATATGGTCCTTTCAAAATCAAAGTCCCTTGTGGTGAATGTTCACTCACCAAGGATATTATCTTGGATGCGATTGCAACGGATTTAAAAGACATTCCTGTCGAATTGGACATTCATGCCTGGCTTAATGAGTGGTGGAAGCCGTTATTGAAAGGGGCGTGGCATGCCCCTATTGTACTGGTTGAGGGTAAAGTGATTAGCCAAGGCCATGCTCTGAATCGTGGGGTGTTAACTCAAGCGGTGATTGAGGCTCATGCAAAACAAACCACATTAACTGGGAATCATATTTTTGGTAAAACTAATTGCATCCACTGCCAGCATGCCAAACAGTATTTCGAAGAGGCCAAACTTTCTTATGAATTTCACGATGTGGTAAAAAATCCAAGGGACTTGTATGAAATGCTGGCACGGGTTAAGCCCATTGTTGGTGCAAAAACACCGATAACTGTTCCTCAAATATGGCTTGATAGTCAATACGTTGGAGGAGCTGAGGAATTAAGTGCCATTCTTGGGCGAGAGGTTGAGCCTAATCCTGAGCGAGGGATTTGCTCTCTTACCGCAAAAGGCCATGAGAAAAATTAAACCACTGATTAAATCAGTTCAACGTCTTCTGCTTGCAAAGACAATGTGATTAAAGATACCAAAGACTGGAGAAAAAAGTAATTATTTTCTTGTGCTGATTATTATTGCACCGCCTAAGATAATCATAGTTCCATGTGAATTAGTCATGATGATTCTCCTTAGGCTCCAATGTGGTGAAAAGAGGGGCAGAGGTTATTTGGTCGATGCTGTTTACACGGATGCAGTAAGTGCTGCAATGCCACTTTTAATCGCCTTAACTCTTCAATTGGTGGATATCATTATTCTGGGGACTTTGTCTTATAAGGCCTCTGTGAATTCACAATCCAGCAAGGTTTTTATGAATTTACTGTGACTCCAAACGGAACAAACAGTGTTTTCCCATCGATTTGCACTTGGGCAAACATTTTAATAAATCCTACTTTGTTGGGCTCTATATGAAATAGTAATTCAGGTCCTCCTCGTTCCGTATTATTTGTAGGTTCCTTGCCCATAGGATGAACATGAGTTACTGTTTTAAAGTCCTCATTAAAACCAACAATGTGAGCATAAGCACCCATAATGGGTTCTAGGGTATGAACTGGGTTTTCCTTTGCATCGGTGATATCAATTTTGCCCATGACTGCTTGACCGACGTGCAATGGTGTTTTATCAAAAGACAATTTAAAATGGTAGCCATCAACAGTACTTTCAAATAATGGTTGTCGATGAATAGGATTTTCCAATTTCTTTTTGGTTTTTGGGGAAGGTAAATCAGCAACTACATATTCTTGGGTTTTTGTATTAGTCGGTATCAGATCAGCCCATGCTCGATAGGAGGCACGCTTAAGCGTAGGCTGCCATTCAAATTGATAGATGCCTGGTATCGTTGTTTCGACTGGATGGACATGACTGTAGTCAAGAAGTGTATCATCGATAATCAACAAATGAATCTTTTGTGTATGTGCTTCAATAAGATCGTTTAAGGTGATTGGTTTATTGCTTTTGGTGTCAATTAATTTGATTAATACCAGTTTCTTGTCCTTTTTATCCATTATCTCTTGAATAGATAATTGCAAGGTATTTTTTGATTTCAAAGAATGTGTCGATTGATTGTTCATCATGCGTTGATTAGGTTTTTCGGAGAAAGCAGTAGGATAATATGAGTTAATGAATATCAAGCTCATTAGGGTGATGGCAAATTTCTTCACAATATTTTCGTCTCCAAGAAAACCAATAGGTTTTAAAATAGTTTCTTATAGTTATATTTTGTATGCTATTTATTTTAATCAGTAAATAGAATGATATCATGATTGTCTTTTTAAGACAGGCATTAAATATAAGTAGAGGTACCCTAAATGTTGGTTAGGATCGTCAGCGATGGTTCTTTGTTGGGATGACGAAATGGATGTGATACGTGTCAATTAATTAGTTTAATATTTCAAAAAACTAACTCAAATTTTGAATCGGTTTAGGATACGAAAAAAGTGAGCTAAAAACAATTCAACTATCATTCAATTAATTCAAAACAAAGGGACAAAGTTTTCTTTTGCACGTAAATTTTTTTAGGTTTTTTTGAGGACACATCAAGACATTTTAATTGAGCTTCTCAAAGGTTATTCCTAGCTAATTGTTCGTCAAAGCATAGAACACTTTGTTTTGACTTATCCATACCAAAGAGTCTATATTGTAATTATTTCCTTTAAAATCAAGGATAGAAATTATCATGAAACAAAGTCATTGGATGGTTTTGGCGTGTTGTTTAGTCCTTACTGCGTGCATGAGCAGTGGCACGAGTAGTAAGTACACTAAAAGTCTCGAAGAGCATGTCGCTCAAGGTCATGTTGGCCATGGTGGCGGTGGTGGTCGCTAACACTAAAATCTTTATTACTCAATCCTAAAGATTCATATGAGCGCTCATCCTATAAAGTCTAAGAACTATTAATCTATTCGGGCACTAAAAATTGAGATAAAATGATGCGCACCACATCATAGTGGACGGGCGAATGCAAAGGATGGCTGTCATGGCAGAACAATGGCACGAAAAAGCACCTGCAGATATGGTGTTGTTGTTTCAAACCGACTTATCTTTAGGACTATCTGAAAAAGTAGCAGAACAGCGGCTAAAAGAAGTAGGACCTAACCTGCTGAGTCAACAGAAAAAAACATCCCCTTTCGTCATTTTTTTGCAGCAATTTGCAAGTGTGGTGATTTGGGTACTTTTAGGTGCTGTTGTTGTGTCTTTTTTGTTGGATGAAAAAGCCGATGCCATTGCCATTTTGGCCATTGTCATTTTAAATGCCATCATCGGATTTTTTTTGGAATATCGCGCTGATAGGGCAATGCTTGCGCTTCAGCAAATGGCTGCTCCCAAAGCAACAGTGCTTCGCGATGGCCATGCGAAGGTGATAGCCGCTTCTGATATCGTACCAGGTGATATTCTTCTTTTTGAAAGTGGCGATTTAATTGCTGCCGATGCTCGTCTTTTTGAATTATCAGCGCTTAAGGTTAATGAGGCGCCACTCACGGGTGAGTCGATACCCGTTGCTAAAAATCTGGATGTTTGCACTGCCGAGACGCCTCTAGCTGACCGTAAAAACATGGTGTTTATGGGGACTTCTATAGCCGATGGCACCGGTCGCGCGCTTGTTGTGGCGACTGGCATGCAAACGGAAATGGGGCACATTGCCAAAATGCTGGGTGAAGCGTCTCGTGATGAAACACCTTTACAGAAAAAACTCAATCAAGTGGGGTCTCGTCTATTGTGGCTTTGCTTTTTCATTATCATTGCCATTTTTGGCTTAGGTCTTTTACGTAATATCTCTCTATTCAGCTTATTCATGAGTTCAGTCAGTCTTGCGGTGGCTGCAATTCCTGAAGGCTTGCCTGCTGTTGTCACGGTGGCTTTAGCGCTTGGGGTGCAGCGTATGGTACGGCGTGCCGTACTGGTAAGACGATTATCGGCGGTTGAAACACTCGGCTGTTTACAAGTCATTTGCACCGATAAGACAGGAACGTTAACCGTAGGTGAAATGACCGCACGTCAGCTTGTGACAGCAAGTGATGTTTATAGCATTCATGGGGAAGGCTATAACCTCTCGGGAGGATTTACTCTTCAAGGTCAAGAAATTAATGTGTCAGAAGACCCGCTGTTGCAAGCTACTTTGCAAGCGATGGTGGCTTGCAATAACGCGAGTTTTGAGAGCCAAGATGGACAAATGGCAACCGTGGGAGACCCAACTGAAGTGGCGCTTTTGGTTGCTGCTGCCAAAGGAGGCATTTGGCAAGGGGAACTGCAAACTTCTTATCCCCGTATCAAAGAGTTACCCTTTAGTTCCGAACGCAAACGCATGACGGTTGTGTGTCGACAAGACCATGAACACATCGCTTTTGTAAAGGGAGCACCCGAACTCATTTTGGAGCGCTGTACCCATATTTTGACCAAAACAGGCATTAAAAAATTAACACCGAATGATAAAGCGCGCATGAAACAATCCTGCGAACTCATGGCCAGCGAAGCATTGCGACTGTTAGCTTTTGCGAAGCGCCAATTAGAGCCTACAGCTTTAGAAAAAGAAGACGACGAGATTGAACATAACCTGGTGTTTTTAGGTCTTATTGGTCTTCAGGACCCACCTCATGCAAGTAGCAAGGAATCCATCAGTCGCTGTAAAAAAGCCGGCATCAAACCGGTGATGATTACAGGAGACCATCCTGACACGGCAAGAGCCATTGCCAAAGAGCTTGGCATTTTGGAAGCAGGGGATCGATTACTCACCGGCAATGAACTTGAAAATATGCCAGAGGAGGAATTTAACCATTGCGTCAAAGACATTGCTGTTTATGCTCGGGTGACGGCGGAGCATAAATTAAAAATTGTACGGGCCTGGAAAAAACAACAAATGGTGGTGGCGATGACAGGCGATGGGGTGAATGATGCCCCTGCTTTAAGAGAAGCCTCTGTAGGGATTGCGATGGGAAAAACAGGCACAGCAGTGACCAAAGAAGCCTCTGACATCATTGTCATGGACAATAACTTCACCTCAATTGTGGCAGGTATTGAAGAAGGTCGCACGATTTACGATAACATTGCCAAAACGCTTGCCTATTTGTTAGCAGGCAATAGTGGGGAGTTACTGGTTGTGTTTGTAGCACTTTTAATCGGCTGGCCTCTGCCGTTACTTCCTATCCAATTATTATGGATTAACTTAGTAACCGATGGTTTGCCGGCCATTGGCTTAGCTACCGATATGTCAGAGCCAGGGATTTTGAATCGTCCACCCAGAGCCACGCAAAAATCCATGATGGATAGGGCGTTTTTCAAACGAGTAACCTTTGTGGGTTGTTTAAAGGCTTTAGTAATCCTTAGTGTGTTCGCTTATGAATATTTAATCGATAAGGATTTAATTCAAGCCCAAGATGCGGCCTTTTCTGTTTTAGTAACCGCCGAGCTTTTATGGGCCTTTGGAGCGCGAAGCGACACCAAAAACATTTGGCAAGTGGGATTGTTTTCCAATTTAAGACTCTTTTTTATTGTAAGCATCAGTTTTTCCCTGCAGGTCTTGATTCACCATATTCCGGTATTGCGCGAATTATTTGGGATACAACCGGTCTCATTCACCCAATGCCTGGTTTGGATTCTATTAGGCATGGTGCCTTTGTTAGTGATAGAAGCTCAGAAGCGGCTAAGGAAGGCACCCAATGAAGCATTCTAGTGCTAAAAAAATGATTTGGACTATTCTCTTAGGTTTCTGTTGTTTTGCAGGGCCAGTATCTTATGCCAAGACACCGCCTGCTTTAGCGCAGCTAATCAAGGAGGCCACGCAAAACAATCCTCAAATTCGTGCGGCCCGCGACCGACTATTGGCCGCAATCCATGTGATTCCACAGGCAAAAGCACTACCCGATCCGAAGCTTAATGCAGGGTACATCAACATGTCTGAGAATATCCCTATGGATGTGGATCCAAGACGCGAGCAAATGTTGGGTGGCCAACAAGAAATTCCTTTTCCTGGCAAACTCATTGTGCGAGGAAGGATAGCAACGCTCGAGGCCAAAAGAGCGGAAGCAGAATACCAAGCCACTAGTTTCGCCGTCATTGCTGAATTAAAACGGCTCTATTACGATCTTTATTTTGTCAATAAATCCATCGAGATCGTACAAAGAAACCAAGAACTTCTTCATGAGATGGAAAAGAGTGCTGAAGCGACTTACAGTGTAGGGAAAACACCCCAACAAGATATTTATCGTGCCCAAACGGAGATTTCTCGTCTTTTGATGCGCCTGGTGATATTGAAGCAACAACGAGAATCGCTACAAGCCGATATCAACCGTCTTTTAAATCGTTCGTTAGAAATTAAAATCGATACACCAGGAACACTCCCCGTAACGCCCATGGGGCATAATTTAGAGTATTTTTATACCCTTGTTAAGAGCCGTTCACCGCAATTAATCATGCAACAGCGCGCTGTTCAAAAAGGACGGCAAGCCATCCGCTTAAGTAAAATGGAGTATTTCCCGGATGTGGAAATCGAAGGGGGACGACTTCATGATACGGCGATGCACACCAAAGGCTATCAAGTGTTGTTAAAAGCCACTGTGCCTCTTTATTTCATGCAAAAACAAAATAACGCCGTGCGCGAATCACTTGCGCGGTATAATGCGGATATTGAGGATTTGCAGACCACCTATCGTATGCTTTCCTTTCAAGTGAAAAATGCCTATTTGTTGGCAGAGCGCTCGGCAAAACTCATTCATCTGATTCAACATACCATCATTCCACAAGCCACTTTAACATTTACTTCATCACAAGCCACCTATGGTGTTGGCAAAGTGGATTTCTTAACGATGCTGAATAATTTATTGACGCTGCAAGAAAATGAATTGGAATGGCACGGTGAACTCGCTGAACATGAAAAAGCGATTGCACAAATCGAAGAAAGTACAGGGACGTTCTTATGAATCTTAAGCTAATAATCAAGAGTGTGGTTATTTTGAGTTTACTTTCGTTGTTGCAGGTAACTCAGGCGCAACAGGCCATGGATAATCATGGCAAGATGGACATGAAACAGTCCACTCAAGAAAATGAGATTGTGATTGATCCGGCTCGTTTACAAGCCATTGGCATTACGTCAGAGCCGGTGCGTCGTCAAGTGGTTGAAAAAATAATCCGTACCGTGGGGCGTATTGAAGCCGATGAGCGGCGTGTTGCCCATATTCATGTGCGCTTTGATGGGTGGATTGAAAACTTATTCATTAATTTTACCGGAGAAAAAGTCAAAGCAGGACAAGCTCTGTTTACTGTTTATAGTCCGGAACTTGTAGCCACTCAGCAAGAATATTTGCTCGCCCTTAATGCCCAAAAAATATTAAGCAAAAATACGACATCGAGTGCAGCTCGTGGTGCGCAGTCTGCTTTTCAAGCAGCCCATCAAAGGTTGTTGCTGTGGGGGATTTCCGAAAAAGACATTGAGCAATTAAGACGTACGGGCAAAATCACTCGGACGATGACGATTCATTCCCCCATCCAAGGTACGGTTCTTAAAAAAATGGCGCTGGTGGGCATGCGCATTGAGCCAGGAGATGAACTCTATACCATTGCTGATTTATCACGCTTGTGGGTTTTAGGGGACATTTACGAATACGAGCTTCCTTATATTCGTCTTGGTCAAATGGCTGATTTGACTCTTACCTACTTGCCCAATGAATTATTTAAAGCCAAGCTTGATTTTATCTATCCTACGATTGACATGAAAACACGTACAGCCAAGGTTCGCTTTGAAGTGGACAATCAAAAGGAGCAATTAAAACCTGGCATGTATGTTAACCTGGAACTCAAAGTACCGTTGGGTGAACGTCTTGTGGTCCCTAAAAATGCTGTTCTACTCACAGGTGAGCGCGCAGTGGTGTTTATTTACCATGGCAATGGCAAAATTGAATGGCGAGACGTGACCTTAGGAGTTAGGGCAGGGGATTTGCTTGAGATAATCAAAGGGGTTAAAGAGGGCGATCAAATTATTACATCGGCCAATTTCCTCATTGATTCGGAAAGTCAATTAAAAGCGGCCATGGGAGGCATGCAACATAAATAGACTTTCTATCCCGCTATAATGGGAAAGAAGCTCTAATAAAGAGGCGTAATTTGGCCTTAGAATAAAGGGATTTTATGGTCGAACGGATTATTGAATTTTGTGCACGCAATCGTTTTATTGTGTTGCTTTTTGTGCTTGGGTTTTCTTTCATGGGTTACATTGCCTTGAAAAATACCCGTATGGACGCATTGCCTGACATTTCAGATACTCAGGTCATTGTGTATACGACCTGGATGGGGCGCTCGCCCGATCTGATGGAAGATCAAGTCACTTATCCCATTGTAACAGCCCTCTTATCCGCACCAAAGGTTGTTGCTGTGCGAGGATTTTCTGATTTTGGTTTTTCTTATGTGTACATCATTTTTGAGGACGGAACTGACATTTATTGGGCGCGTTCTCGTGTCTTGGAGTACATGAGCCAACTGGCCGGAAAATTACCCGAAGGGGTCACCCCACAATTAGGACCTGATGCGACACCGGTGGGTTGGATTTATCAATACGCTTTGGTGGATGAAAACGGCAAACACAATCTGGCTGAGTTACGTACGTTTCAAGATTGGTATTTGCGCTATTGGTTAAGAGCGGTTCCTGGGGTGTCTGAAGTAGCCAGTGTGGGAGGTTTTGTCAAGCAATACCAAGTCAATTTGGATCCAGTCAAAGTCCTTGCCTACAACCTATCGGTTCCTGAGATTGTTGAAAAAATTCGCATGAGTAATAACGACACCGGTGGTCGAGTCATTGAGTTTTCGGGCGTGGAGTACATGATTCGTGGTCGCGGATACATAAAGTCTACTGAGGATATTGAAAAAATTGCCGTGGGCACCAATGCCAATGGCACACCGATTTTATTACGTGATGTAGCGACTGTTCAGCTTGGCTCGGACATGCGCCGCGGGGTGGTCGATTTAAATGGCCAAGGCGAAGCCGTGGGTGGCATTGTCATCATGCGCTTTGGTGAAGACGTGCTGCAAGTGATTGGTCGCATCAAGGATAAATTGAAAGAATTAGCTTCGGCAATCCCGGAAGGGATAAAAATGGTTCCTGTGTATGACCGAAGTCATTTAATCCGGGAAGCGATTTCCACGGCCAATTGGAACTTGATTGAAGAACTGGTGGTGGTTGGGTTACTCATTATTGTGTTTTTAGGGCATTTTCGCTCGGCATTGATTCCTATTATTACTTTGCCGCTGGCGATTTTGATTTCGTTTATCCCCATTTATTTCTTACATGTCGGACTGAATATCATGTCCATCGGAGGCATTATTGTCGCCATTGGCGATATGGTCGATGCGGCCATCATCATGGTCGATAATGCCCATAAACGCTTAGCGGATTGGGAAGCAAAAGGAAGCCCAGGTGATCGCACCCAGGTGTTAATCGATTCGGCGAAAGAGGTGGGGCCTGCCATTTTTTCATCCCTTTTGGTCATTGCCATCTCCTTCATGCCCGTTTTTACCTTGGAAGCTCAAGAAGGGCGGCTGTTTTCGCCCTTGGCTTATACTAAGAATTTGGCCATTTTCATGAGTGCTTTACTTGCCATCACCTTAATTCCTGTCCTATTGCCTCTTTTGGTGCGTGGTCGAATTATCCCTGAACAAAAACATCCGATTACTCGCTTGATGCAAACCATGTACGCGCCCGTGTTGAAGCTTGCTTTGAGGTATCGCAAGTTCGTAATGGGAATTGCCATTGTATTGGCTATGGCCACCATTCCTCTTTATAAACTCATTGGCTCTGAATTCATGCCCCCTCTTTATGAAGGGACGATTTTGTATATGCCGGTTACTTTACCGGGTATTTCGGTGACGCAAGCGACGGCTTTGCTTCAAGAAATGGATAAGAAATTAAAAGCATTTCCAGAGGTGGCACACGTTTTTGGCAAGACGGGAAGAGCCGAAACGTCTACCGACCCTTCTCCATTTAATATGATGGAGGTGATTGTGGAGTTAAAGCCTAAAGAATTTTGGCGCAAAGGAGTGACTTATGAAAGCCTGGTGAAAGAGATGGATGAAGCGTTGCAATTCCCAGGTGTGAGTAATGCTTGGACCATGCCCATTAAAGCGCGTAATGACATGCTCACCACAGGAATTCGGACTGCTGTAGGAATAAAAATTTTTGGCCCCGACATTAAAAAAATTGAAGCCATTGGCAAAGAAATTGAAATGGTGGCCAAAGAAGTAAAGGGCACCAGTACGGTTTATGCCGAGCGGGTGGCTGGAGGCTACTTCCTTGATTTTCAAATTAATCGGGACCAGTTGGCTCGCTATGGTTTAACCATTATGGACGTTAATCGCATCATTGAATCGGCCGTGGGTGGTGAAAACATTGCCACCACGATCGAGGGGCGTGAGCGCTACCCAGTGAATGTGCGTTATTTGCGAGAATTGCGCGATGACCCCGACAAGCTCAATCGTATTTTAGTCAAAACACCCAGTGGTGCGGAGGTACCCATCGCGCAATTGGTGACGCTAACTTTTCGTTCAGGACCTGCCATGGTTCGCGATGAGAATGGCATGTTGGCGGGTTATGTCTTCATTGACATCAGCGGCCGAGACATTGGCGGCTATGTGGAGGAGCTAAAGCAAGCAGTCAAAGTCAAAGTGAAATTGCCTCCAGGTTATACATTGGCCTGGTCGGGACAATATGAGTTCATGCAACGGGTTTATGAGCGACTTAAAATTTTTGTGCCACTGACCTTAGCTATTATTTTTGTTTTATTTTACTTTACCTTCCGCACCATTACCGAGACTTTGATGGTGATGTTGGGCGTTCCCTTCGCTTTATTTGGCGGCTTTTTGCTGCTTTATGTATTAGGGTACAACATGAGTATTGCCGTTTGGGTCGGGATGATTGCGCTTGCAGGAGTTGCTGCTGAAACCAGTGCCGTGATGCTTGCTTACCTTGATTCCGATTACAATGAACAAAAGGAAAAAGGGTTGCTCAAAACATTGCCCGATTTAATTCAGCTGGTGCAACAATGTGCGGTCTCCCGCATTCGTCCCATGGCCATGGCGGGTCTTGCTAACATCATTGGCCTATTACCGGTCATGTGGGCTACAGGCATTGGGGCTGATGTGATGAAGCGTCTTGCCGCTCCTATGGTCGGTGGGGTTTTTTCAGCGCTACTGCTGACCTTAATTGTGATTCCTGTGGTTTATGTGATGTGGCGGGGCCAAATGGATTTGAAAAAAACAGCAGACTTAACGGAGGCAAGATGAAATTAACTTTTTTAGGAGCAACTGAGACGGTTACTGGTTCTAAATATCTTTTGACCGTCGGTTCTAAAAAAATCCTGATTGATTGCGGTCTTTTTCAAGGCTATAAAGAATTACGATTACGCAACTGGGCTCCTTTACCTATTGACCCCCATGATATCGATGCGGTGATTATCACTCATGCGCATATTGACCATACGGGTTATCTTCCCTTGCTCGTCAAAAATGGATTCCAAGGCAAAATTTATGCAACACCGGGTACCAAAGCACTGTGTTCCATTTTGTTACCCGACAGTGGTCATCTGCAGGAAGAAGAAGCCCGCTTGGCCAATAAGTATGGATTCTCCAAACACCAACCTGCTCTTCCTCTTTATACTGAAAAAGAAGCTCATACTGCATTGCAGTATTTTGAAACCATTGATTTTGATACCCCGCATCAATTATTCCATGATTTCAGTTTTGTGTATCATCGTGCTGGTCACATTGTGGGTGCGGCCATGGTCAAAATAAAAACCCAAAAAGGTTCCATTGTATTTACTGGAGACATTGGCCGTCCTTATGATCCCGTTATGAAAGCCCCTGCCTTCATTCAAGAAACGGATTATCTGGTGATGGAGTCCACCTATGGTGACCGATTGCATGATGCCACAGATCCTTTGCCTCAAATGGCTCAGGTGATTAATCAAACCGTTAAACGAGGGGGCTCAGTCGTTATTCCTGCGTTTGCAGTAGGGCGTGCGCAAAGTCTTCTTTATTTTATTTATGAACTGAAACGACAAGGGCAAATTACCAAAGACCTTCCTGTCTTTTTAGACAGCCCCATGGCCATTGATGCCACTCATTTACTCTGCACTTATAAAGAAGACCACCATTTAACTGCAGAACAATGTCGTGGACTATGCCATGTTGCCACCTATGTGAACACACCTGAGGAGTCCAAGGAGATTGACCGTCATCACATGCCGCAAATCATCATAGCGGCCAGCGGCATGGCGCAAGGCGGCCGCATTCTGCATCATTTAAAAGCCTTTGCGCCTAATCCTAAAAATACCCTACTTTTTACTGGCTTTCAGGCGGGTGGCACTCGTGGTGCTCGAATTGTGAATGGGGAGAAGCAAGTCAAAATTCACGGGAGTTTTATTCCGATACAAGCTAAGGTCGTAGTCATGAGCAGTACATCGGCTCATGCCGACTACCCGGAATTGTTAGAATGGCTAACTCATTTGACTAATCCGCCTAAAAAGGTTTTTATCACCCATGGGGAGCCTCACAGCGCCCAATCGCTAAAACAGAAGATTGAGAAGCAATTAGGTTTTTCTTGCACCATTCCTTCTTATCTGCAAACGGAGGAATTGTGGTGAGTAAGCAAACCTCTCATGGGCTTCGGTTAAAACATTTAGGGATTAAAACCTATCACGAAGCTATTATTTACATGCGCGAGGATTGTCATGTTTGTCATTCGGAAGGATTCGAAGTACAGACCCGTATCCAAGTGACTTTAGGTCAGCGCTCTATTATAGCCACTCTTAATGTGGTGACCTCAGAGCTACTTCAGCCTGGTGAGGCTGGTTTGTCGGATTACGCCTGGGAGTCTTTACATGCCAAAGAAGGCGATGAAATTCAGGTCTCCCATCCAAAACCCTTGGAATCCTTAAGCTATGTGCATACCAAGATTTATGGCAAAGAACTGTCTTATGAACAAATGAAGGTCATCATTGATGATGTGTTAAGCGGTCGTCTTTCTGATGTACAAATCTCCGCTTTTTTAGCGGCAAGTAGTGCAGGACGTCTAACCCGTACGGAAATCATGAAACTCACCAAAGCCATGATAGACAGTGGTGATCGCTTATCCTGGTCTTCACCTCTGGTCGTCGATAAACATTGCGTGGGAGGATTGCCGGGAAATCGCACAACTCTGATTGTAGTTCCCATTGTGGCCGCTTTTGGATTGATGATTCCAAAAACATCATCACGTGCCATTACATCACCCGCGGGGACTGCGGATACCATGGAGACTTTAGCTCCAGTCCACTTAAGTCCCCAAAAGATGCGCCAAGTGGTTGAACAAGAAAACGGCTGTATCGTATGGGGTGGGGCTGTGAGTTTAAGTCCTGCTGATGACGTGCTCATCCGTGTGGAACGAGCCATTGATTTAGATAGTGAAGGGCAATTAGTGGCTTCCATTCTTTCTAAAAAAATTGCAACAGGTGCTACGCATGCAGTCATTGATATCCCCGTAGGACCTACTGCCAAAGTCAGGAATCAGTCTATGGCGCTCCTTCTGAAACAATCGCTTGAGGAGGTAGGTAACGAGTTAGGATTGGTTGTCCATACGATATTGACCGATGGGTCGCAGCCGGTAGGACATGGCATTGGCCCGTCGTTAGAAGCTCGCGATGTAATGTCAGTATTACAAGGGTTGCCTGATGCCCCCAATGATTTGCGTGAACGAGCGTTGACGCTTGCAGGTGCTGCATTAGAGTGTTCTTCGAAAGTTCAACCGGGTTTAGGGAAATCCATTGCGAAACAAATATTGGAGAGTGGGAAAGCGTTTAAAAAATTTCAGGCCATTTGTGAGGCCCAGGGTGGGATGAGGGAATTGACCAAGGCACGTTTTACTCATCCTGTTGTGGCTGCAAAGGAAGGAAAAGTCTCCCTCATTGACAATCGAAAGCTTGCAAAAATAGCTAAGCTTGCTGGTGCGCCAAAATCGAAATCGGCGGGTATTGACCTCCATGCCCATGTCGGCGAATCCGTTGAACAAGGCGAACCTTTGTTTACAATTCATTCGGAGTCCTCAGGGGAGCTCAATTACGCTTGTGATTTACTTCGCGATAAACAAGACATCATTATTTTAGGAGAAAATTCTTGAAGCCTCTGTTATGTTCATTATTTGATTCTTCAGAAATTGCCGGACAATTACAAAGGACACTTCAAGTGGAGGTGGGTAGGGTCACTTTTCATCGTTTCCCTGATAGAGAGTGGTACTTAAAAATTGATTCAGAGGTTAAAAATCGCAGCCTTATTGTAGTGGACAGTTTAAACCAGCCGGATGAAAAAATACTGCCTTTGTTGTTTTTTGCCAAAACAGCTAAAGAATTGGGTGCTCAAAAAATCGGCTTAATTGCCCCTTATCTTTCCTACTTACGGCAAGATAAACGTTTTCATGAAGGCGAAGGAATTACATCACGCTATTTTGCAGACATTTTATCCACTTCATTCGATTGGCTCATGACGATTGATCCGCACTTGCATCGCTATCACTCTTTAGATGAAATTTACTCGATTCCTACCTTTGTTTTACATGCCACAACCTATATTGCCGCATGGATTAAACAGCATGTTCCGAAGCCCATGATTATTGGCCCTGATGTGGAAAGCGAACAGTGGGTGGCAGACATTGCAGAAAAAGGTTCTTTTCCTTATGTCATTTTGGAAAAAGTTCGTCATGGTGATAAAGAGGTGGCTATTTCAGTACCCAATCTACTTAAGCTTGAATCGTCAACCCCCATATTGGTGGATGACATTATCTCTACCGCGAGAACCATGGTAGAGACGGTGAAGCATTTACACCAAGCAGGAGTTAAGTCCGTTGTTTGTATTGGGGTGCATGCATTGTTTGCACAAGACTCTTATTCCCTATTATCAGGAATAGAAGGGGTGCAAATCATTACGTGTAACACCATTCGTCATGTCACCAATGCGATTGATGTCAGTGATTTGATTGCGAAGGATTTAGCACAATATAAGTTGGCAAAGACTTATAAAAAATAAGTTGGAAAAGTCTTAATAGAGAAGGAGTATTTCATGTCATTTTTTAAAGTAATCAGGATCATTATGGTGTTCATTGGGCTGGTTTTTGCGACTTCCTTTTTGAGCTCTTGTGATGGAGCGGTGAAACAGAGTTCACAAGAGTCTGATGGCTATGGAGGTCATAGCGCGGGTGGGTATGGTGGTCATGGCGGCGCTGGGCATTAAGTATATTCGCTGTTTTGGTAAGTCAGAGGTGAATGGTATCTTTTTATAATACTGGTATTACCAACAACAAAGATTACGCCCTTTAGTATTTTTCATTTTTTTTGTAACAATTATCCTTATGAGATCTGACTTATTCATTTTAGCTCCTTTTAAATGACATGAGATGGAATGATTTTTAACATTCCGACATTACAATATTATGCTAGCTAATTGAAGTCAAGTACTGTGCTTTTTGTATAGTTAACGAGTCGAATGGTGCGATAAATGGTGTTAACAACCTTGATTTAGGGTTAATAGAAATACTAGGACAGGTTGATTTTTGTTGCGTAGCCTGCTTTGAAGTAATAGTGAGGTAGGGGAGAATCTCAGGTTATCTATCTTATCACTCTAGCTGGTACTGTGATGGAGCCGGTGTATAAGTCTGATACTTGTCTGGATAGAAATGTTCTAAAAATCATCATAAACTTCTTTTCGATGTTTTATTGCAATAATAACGACGGTATTTGTTTCTGCTTCGATGCGGTAAACAATCCTATAATCACTAACTCGCAAACGTCTATGTCCTTTAAGGCTATATCGCAGTGGCTTACCGAAACCGATAGGATCAGCCATCAAACGCTCTTCGATGGCTTTTTTTATGAGCTTTTTGGCTGAAGTTGACAAACTAGGCATGTCGTTTTTAACAACATCTTCTATATATTCAATTTGATACAGTTTACTTCCAGGCGTCATCATGCTTCACTCTTTTTACTGTAGCATGATCACGAAATTCAGCAATGGCAGACAATACTTTATCTTCACGTCTTTCCAATGCCTCCATGATAAGTTCTTTAGCCAAGCCTGAAATCGATTTATGTTCTAGTTCTGCAAGGTAGGCAAGTAACCCTGCTGTTGATTCCTCAAAAGTAATATTTATTCTTGGATTTTTAGTAGGCATGATATTGCTCCTAAATTGGTGCCTAATATAAGTGTAACACTTTTGTATCACCTGTCAAATAGTAATACTAATAGAAACATTTGATTGGGTTACATATCATTCTATATAACTCGGGATAAATTTTTTAATCGAGAATCTACCACTATTTATTATGGAAATTGCCATCAAACTTCCTTCAACGTTAAGTTTTTTCTTTTATTACCTAACTCAAATTTTTTATTAGTATTTTTTTCGTTGCCACAAAAGATAAATCACCGGAATGACAATCAGAGTGAGGATGGTGGCACTTATCATCCCGCCAACCATCGGTGCAGCAATACGTCGCATCACTTCAGAGCCCGTGCCGCTTAATAGCATAATCGGCAATAAACCTCCAATAATGGCAGTCACTGTCATGATTTTGGGCCGTAGGCGCAGGAGTGCCCCTTCGATGACAGCGTCGTACACATTATGGCGTGTGAGTGTGCGCTGTTCTTGCTCCGCTTTTTGCCGTTGTTTTTCCATGGCCTGATTAAGAAACACGAGCATGATGACCCCTGTTTCAGCAGCAACTCCCGCCAAAGCAATAAAGCCAACGCCCACGGCAACTGATAGGTGATAACCCAATAAATACAATAGCCAAATGCCACCAACGAGTGCCAAAGGCAAGGTGGCTAAAATGATGATGACCTCAGCAAAGCGACGAAAATTGAGATACAGCAGGAAGGCAATAATGGCTATTGTAAAAGGAACAACCAGAGACAAGCGTTCTTTGGCACGCTCTAGATATTCATATTGCCCGGACCATGCCAACGAATAACCAGCGGGTAATTTTACCTGTTGCCTAATAATATTCTGAGCTTCTTTCACATAAGAACCTAAATCGCGTCCTGCAATATCCACATAAACCCAGCCATTGAGTCTGGCGTTCTCACTGCGAATCATATCAGGTCCTTCGGTAATCGTAACATTAGCCACTTCACTTAAAGGAATGGTGGCTCCTGTTGGAGTGACAATGGGCAGTGAGCGTAAGTTTTCTAATGAATCGCGAATCTCCCTCGGGTAACGCAAGTTAACCGGATAACGTTCCCTTCCTTCAATCGTTTGTGTCACATTCATTCCACCCACGGCTGTTTCAATAATTTGCTGAATGTCTTCAATATTTAACCCATAACGCGCGGCTTTCACGCGGTTGATATCTACTGTCACATAACGGCTGCTGGCTACTCGTTCAGCAAAAACAGACGTTGTGCCCGGTACTTTCTTCAACACGGTTTCAATTTGTTGACCAATAGATTGAATGGTTTTTAAATCAGGTCCTGCAACTTTAATCCCTACAGGCGTTTTAATCCCAGTGGCTAACATGTCAATGCGGGTTTTAATGGGCATCACCCACGCGTTGGAAAGCCCTGGCAATTTGAGACGTGACTCCAGTTCATCACGCAATTTATTCATAGTCATGCCAGGACGCCATTCATTTTTAGGTTTGAACTGGATGGTGGTCTCTATCATCGATAAGGGAGCTGGGTCCGTTGCTGTTTCAGCACGCCCAATCTTACCAAATACCGTTTTAATCTCAGGGATACTTGCAATCAATTTATCCGTTTGTTGTAAAAGTTGCTGTGCTTTGCCTGCCGAAATGCCTGGAAAAGTGGTTGGCATGTAGAGTAAGTCCCCCTCATCCAGTTCTGGCATAAATTCACCACCAAGATAAGAGACAGGCCAAAATCCAATAAGCATGATGAAGGCTGCGATTGTCAGTGTTGTTTTGGGTGTTTTCAAACTCGCTTGTAGAATCGGTCGGTAAACAGCCATTAAGGCACGATTGATTGGATTTTCTTGCTCCGCCTTTATTTTGCCACGGATAAGATAACCCATTAATACAGGTACTAAGGTAATTGAAAGTGCTGCAGCAGCTGCCATCGCATAGGTTTTGGTATATGCAAGCGGTGCAAACAACCGTCCTTCTTGAGCTTGTAAGGTAAAGACAGGTAAGAAGCTCACCGTAATGATAAGTAAAGAGAAAAATAAAGGTGGCCCCACTTCAAGAGCTGCTTGTTGCATCATTGGCCAGCGATTTTCTGAAGTAATGGCATTATGCTCTAGGTGCTTGTGGGCATTTTCAATCATGACAATGGCCGCATCTACCATGGCACCAATGGCAATAGCAATACCCCCTAAGGACATAATATTGGCATTAATCCCTTGCACATGCATGACTATCAATGCGAGTAAAATAGCAATAGGTAAGCTAATCACAATGATTAATGAAGAGCGAAAATGGAATAAAAAAACCACACAAATTAGGGAAACAACAATAAATTCTTCAATTAATTTATCCCTTAAAGTATTAATCGCTCGTTGGATTAAACTTGAGCGATCATAGGTAGTAATGATTTCCACGCCTTTAGGAAGACTTGCTTGCAATTGATTGAGTTTTGCTCTGACACCGGCAATGGTTTGCATGGCATTTTGGCCTGAGCGCATGACAATAATGCCACCCACTACTTCCCCTTCGCCATTTAATTCGGTCATACCGCGTCGTATTTGTGGACCTAGTTGTATATGAGCGATTTCTTTTAGCAAAATGGGTATGCCATTTTTACCTAAACCCACTGGAATTTGCTCAATGTCCCGAATGGATTGCAAATAGCCTTTGGCTCTTATCATGTATTCTGCTTCGCCCATTTCAATGGTGGCGCCTCCTGCTTCACGATTACCTCTCTGCACCGCTTGCTTGACCTGGTCGAGAGTCAAACCGTAGGCGCGTAATCGGTTGGGATCTAAAGTAATTTGATATTGTTTCACCATGCCACCTGCAGTGGCTACTTCAGCAACACCAGGTACTTTTTGTAATTCAAATTTGAGAACCCAGTTTTGTAAACTGGTGAGTTGAGCTAAATCATGTTGGCCTGTGCGATCAACAAGCGCGTATTCATAGACCCATCCAACACCTGTTGCATCAGGTCCTAAAGCTACTTGTGCTCCAGGTGGTAATTGATTGGCAATTTGGCTTAAATATTCCAGAACCCGTGAACGTGCCCAATACAGATCAACGCCATCTTTAAAAATGATATACACATAAGACACCCCAAAACCTGATTCACCTCTTACTGTAACAGCTCCGGGTACTGCTAACATGGCGGTGGTTAAGGGATAAGTCACCTGATCTTCAACCACTTGTGGTGCTTGTCCGGGAAATTCTGTTTTAATAATCACTTGGACATCCGATAAATCGGGAATGGCATCAACAACGGTGTTATTGATGGTGTAGAGGCCTCCTACTATCATCATTACAGTGACGAGTATCACTAGAAATCGGTTGTTAATTGACCAACGAATGATGCTTGCAATCATGGTTTTTGTCCTTTGGGGTTCGTTGATTGTATCCTTTTTTCATTTTCTTCAGGTGTTTCCAAGCGCTCCAAACCCGCTTTTAAATTCGACTCGGAATCAAGCAGAAATTGTCCGGAAACAACGACGTTTTCTCCTACCTTAAGGCCCGAAAGAATTTCGACTCGATCACCCGATTCCATACCTGCTTTGACTTGGCGGACTTGAAAACGTCCCTTACCTAAGGCCACGATCACTCGATCACCTTGTGGACTTCGAATCAAAGCCTCAAGAGGAATACTCAGCACATTGGATTTCGGATTGACCAGGATAGAAATGCTGGCATACATATTAGGTTTTAATTGATTATCGGGATTATCAAAACGAAATCTTACTTTGACGGTGCGAGTCATGGGCTCTAATCGAGGGTAAATATATTCTACCCTACCTTTCCATTGTTTTTGTGGGAACGCTGAGATTCGTGCTTCGGCTTGGTCACCTATCTTGACCCAATTGGCTTGTTCTTCAAAAATTTGGGCAATCATCCAAACGTTGGCAAGATCAACTAAACTCATTATTTCCACATCCGGCGTAACTCGCATACCTTCTCGAATATTAAGAGCGGCAACAATGCCATCTTGTGGAGCATAAACAGCTACTAATTGATTCGATTGATGACCTTTTTTGATGTCTTGAATTTGTTGTTCGGAAATGTGTAATGCTTGTAGTCGTTTATAAGACGCTGTAATTAAGGATTGATTATTACCTTCCAAGGCAATTAGATATTCTTCTTGGGCAGTTACTAATTGGGGTGAGTAATATTGCAACAGCAATTGGCCTTTTTTAACAGAATCACCTACTGCCTTGACCACCAGATTTTTCACCCAGCCATCAGCATAAGTATGAATATGACTGATTTGATTTTCATTAGGCTCTACAAACCCCACTGTGTCTATATGTCTTGCTAATGTTGTTTGTATCACTGGAACTGTTCGTACACCAAGATTATTGACTACAGAGGGTGAGATTTGAACTGTTGTTTTTTCACCTTTTTCTTGGTTGTCGTCTGGATAGACCGGAACAAGTTCCATGCCCATGCGCGATTTTCCGGGTCCTGGGTAATGAATCATTGGCTCCATGGGATCAATCCAATAGAGTGGTTTTTTGTTGGTTGCCTCTTGTGAAGCTTTTCCAGTAATGATGTTAGTTGTCCAACGTCCCAGGAACACTCCCAAAATAATGGAGATTACGATTATGAGTAGTAATTTCTTGTTCATAGAGCAACTCCTTCTAAATACAGTAGTGTTGCACGGGATTTCAGGCGCTCAACTTGTATCTGTACTTGTTCCAGTTGAATGGTTAATTGACTGCTGTAGGCGCGTAGCACGGTGGTTAATTCAGTGGTTGCATTTTGATAAGCCAATAAAGCCGCTTTGGCATTTTGTTTTGCTTCAGGAAGCAATTGCTTTTCATAGATGGTTTCACGTTCTGAAAGACGCTGCCACGTCGCATATTGCGCACTGAGTACCTGAAGCAAATCTCGATAATGTGTTTGTCTTTCAAAGTGGCTCGCATTGAGTCGATTGAAACTGGCGCTTAATCGCCTATCTTGGCGATTGGCGGTAAAAACAGGTAAATCCATGGTCACTTGAGCCGTTACCATATCCGACCGAGGCATCATCCCATCTGGCATTCTTCCCTGTCTAAAACCATAACTCACGCCCAATAACCAACCTGGTTTATATTGTTCTTTAGCGTAGGCAACCTCGTAACAGGATGCTTTCACATTGGCCGCATCGGCTTGTAACAAAGGATGTTTGGGTAATCGAGCTTGTAGCTGGTTCAATGGTGGTGGTCTAGGCCATCGGGGCATAGAAAGCACCAATGAGCGATTAACTTCCTTAACTCCAATCCATCGAGCGAGTTGCGCGCGTAATACAGCCAGTTGTTGTTGAATTTGAATTTCCTGATCATTGAGGCGGGATAATTCCAATTCCACTTGAATCACATCGGATTGATTAATTTTACCGTTACTGTATTGAGATTGCGTGACCTTCAGTAAATCCTTATATAACAACCGATTGGCGTGAAGAACCTGCAAGGCTTTCGTCCAATAATACAGATCTAACCAAGTTTCTCGTACGTTACGTAACAAGGTGATGACTTGATCAAAGGCTTTTTTAAGCTCTACTTTCGCTAACGCTTGTGTTTGTTGGGATTTCATCTTTAAAGAGCGACCCCGTGGAAATTGCTGTTGCAAACCGACCTCTACCATGGTCATCATGTCTTGGGTAAAACTGAAGGTATCGGTAGGGACATTAATCGTACCTGCCAGTAATTGTGGATCGGATAATTGGCCATCGGCGACGGCTTGCTGTTGTAACGCTTGGCTATTTGCTTCGAAACGTTTTAATTCAGGGGAGGTGTCAAGAGCTAAATGTTCTGCTTCTGTTAGTGTGAGTGGTTCTTTTTGGGTAGCAGCAAAGGTTACTCCTCCCCAGCATAGATAAATAATTGCAATAACCCCTTGAAGAAAATGCCTTGTTTTCATGCAATACCTTTGACCAAATAAACCAACTAAGTTTGTTTAACATACCTTTATAGTAATATAAATATTACTGGGAATAACACTGAGTGCGGAAAGAAATATCGAAATACATCAAGTGATTATCTAACACACTCAGCTCCAAATGTAGTTACATGTATTGACCACCATTGATATCAAAATTGGATCCTGTAATAAAACCACTTTGTTCGTCAGCCAAAAAAGTGACTAATCGTGCAATTTCCTGCGGATGTCCCAATCGCCCGACCGGGATTTGTGCAACTATGGTATTTAAAATGTCTTCTCTCATTGACGCTAACATTTCTGTTCTAATGTATCCCGGTGAAACGGTATTCACAGTAATCCCTTTTTTGGCAACTTCTTGCGCAAGACTTTTAGTAAATCCATACAATGCTGATTTACTGGCCGCATAATTACACTGCCCAAATTGACCCTTGCGCCCATTAATGGAAGAAATGGTAATGATGCGACCATACTCATTATCCAACATATTCGATAACACCGTTTTCGTCATGTTAAAAACGCTATTTAAATTGGCATTGATGACATCATGCCATTGCATTTCTGTCATTTTTTTCAGCGTCGCATCCTGGGTAACACCTGCATTATTGACGAGCACATCGATTTTTCCGTATTTTTCAATGACCAAATCCGTTAGTTTTTCGCAATCTTTGAATGAAGAAATATCAGCATAGGCAATATCTAACTCAAATCCCTCATGAGCTTGCTTTTGTTGCCAAGTTCTTGCTAAATCATGATTACCGCCTTTGAAATAACAGGCAACCACTTGATAGCCCATCTGATGCATGGCTTGACATATCGCTGTTCCAATACCGCCTGTGCCACCAGTTACTAAAGCAATCCGTTTATTCATTTTGATTTTTCCTCCTTGAATTTTAGTTATGTCAAATGTTCAAATAATCACTCACAGGCTTTTAAACAATCCAAGCAGGATTGGATGCAACTTTTTATAGTCCATGTCATTCTCCTTAAATGTTATAAATAAATTACTTAGAACCTCCTCCCTTTTCTTCCATTGAATCAATCATCCCTATATATGATATTTAAAAAACAGGCAGCAATTAAATAAGGGCAAGAGGCAAGCATCAGCTGATTCATGATGGCTCTTGTGATAAGGATATGGGATGTCAATCCTTAAATTTCTTAAAGCTTAAATAGGTTGGTTGTTTTATTTATTGAAAAATTTTAAAGGTTGCAGAATAAATACCCCAATTCTCTTATTCAAGGATATATATTTTGCCAGAATTAGCATCGATGCGTAATTTAATTTTTTTCTCTTCTTTATCAAGAGCCTTTACCTCATACTGACTGCCGTGCGCTTCAATTTTGAAAATAGTATGATAGCCAGCATCTTCAATTCTCTGCGATGCTTCAAGCATTGAGATGGGGTATTTCTTGGTTTTTGAATTGGTGTTGATAAAGTCCCCTGTATTTGGGTTCATTCGAAGAATAAGCTGAATCCCTTTCTCATCAAAGGCTTCCACCTCATATAAACCATCATCAAATTCAACTTCTCTTATCGCGCTGTAACCGCGAGTCTGTAGGATTTTTAAGAGTTCAGACATAGGTAAGGTGCGACTGGGAATTTCATCGGCCAGGATTGTTTGTGTGGCTAAAGAAAAAATAAGGCCGCCACAGATTGAAATAATAACTTCTTTTTTCATATTCTCCTCCTGTGTTGACGAGATTAAAATTTCATCAATTTAACACCGTGTTTTTTATATTGAATGAATATAAATGAAAGTAGTACAATTTATTTTTATTTCATCCATAATAATGTTGTTAAAAAATAACAGCAAGTGAGTTATTCCAAGGATGCAAATGATGAAAAAATCTAGTTTAGTAACCCCATATGTATTAGTGCTCATTTCTTTAATGTTTTTGTTGACTTCCTGCGCTTCTTTTATTAGCAAAGTAGATTCAAAAAACGATAAACATCCTAAGCGAGTATTTAGTGGATATCACCCGCATGGCCATGGTCACGGACACCATTAAGCCAAATTATATTAAAACGTTGGCATTAAGATAACCGTTAGTGATTCATATTAATGCATGGGTATGGTGTGAAAATATTTTTAATATAAAGACAAATAGAATCCATTTTTTTCGATGTGTTTTAAGGCTTGATTGATTTGGTTCATTAGCATCTTAGAATCCATTTTGGCCATGATTCCATAACCGATGCCGACGGGGAAGGGCTTACCTAATCCTTTAAACAAGGCGTTATTATTGGTTATCCAATAATCATCCGAAAAGTCATCCATCAACAGGGCATCTACTTCCTGTTGATTTAAGGCAGTGATGAGTTGATTGGTTGAAGGATATTCTCTAACCCTATTGTTTTTAAATTTCTGAGTAATGAGTTGTTTGAAGAGAGAGCCTCTGATAATGCCTATTGATCTATTGTTGAGTTTTTCAAGAGATGTAATTGAGTCGTTTTTTGTGGCCATAAAACGTGCTGCACTTGCCAGATAGGGAAGACTAAAGAGAAAGGTTTTCTGTCGTTCGTTGGTGATGATAATTGCCGCTATACCCAAGTCAATTTTACTCGCTTTTAATTCTGTAAACAGCTCGTCAAACAGCATGGGTTTCAATTGACACTGAGCTTTAATTTGCTTACAAAGCTCTGTTATGAGCTCAACATCAAATCCAAAGAAATGATTTTTGTCGGCATTCATTGAAAACGGCGGGGCATACGCTACTATTCCAATAGTTAATGACTGAGCCTTAAGTTCGGCAGTCAAGATTATTAAAAAAACAAATAATAATCGTAGGTACATAGGATAAAAAAATTAATGGATTATAAAGATCAGTGTATACCAGTTTGGTAATCATTTCAGTGAGTTAATGCTATGATTTTCTGGTTTTTTTAGCAATAAGGTGTATCAAGGCCCAAAATCAAGGTACACTGGAACGATAAGGTTTGACAAGGATTTGATAGGGTAGGGAATGCGTTATTTATTTTATTATGTTATGTGGAGTGCAATGAGCCTTGTAGCGAGTGAGGCGCTCGCGGCCACCTCTTTGACATTCAAACAAGCCCTGGGCATTGCTTATCGCAATAATCCCGAATTACAAGCCGAAATAGATAAAGCACAAGCCATGCGTGGTGCTTTTATTCAAAGTGGTTTGTATCCTAATCCCCAACTGACTTTAACTGCGGAAAATTTTGGAGGGTCTGGAAGTTATTCAAGTTATGAGGCCGCAGAAACGACCGTATCTATAACACAACCGATTCCCTTAGGCGGTCGTCTTAAGTATTTGAAAAAAGCAACTTATGCAGATTATTTAGCCTCTTTAGCTCAAATAAATGTTCAAAAAGCAGCATTGTATATGGCTGTAGGAGGTGCTTATGTCGATGCATTTTATGCAGTTCAATGGTATCAGGTGACCCGAAAACTTGTTCGTTTGAATCAGGATATTGTGACTGCCATCAATAAACGAGTTAAAGCCGGGGTAGGTGCGGAGCTTGATTTGCGCTTAGCGCAAATTCGATTGGGGGATGCACGTATTCAAGAGCAAAAAGCAGGGCGTGATGCGCTCTTCTTACGGGCAAAATTAGCACGGTTACTTGGTAATGGCTTGCGTGTGGACAGGCCTTTGATTGATAAAGGTTTGCCCGATGTGGCGTTGAACTGGTCTGAGTTATTAAAAAAAGTGCCGCAAAGCCCACAAATGCTGCAAATGCAGCTGCAATTACAAGCCAAGCGCGCCGCCATTACTGCGGCTAAAAAATCAGTATGGCCTGATTTAAACATTCAATTGGGTAGCCGGCATTTTGAGGATGACGACAGTAATGCTGCGGTGATGTCGGTCTTTGCAGATGTGCCTGTTTATAACCGCAATCAGGGAAAGATTTTGACTGCGGAAGCACAATACTCCCAAACAACCTATGAGTTTCAAGGGACGCGTCTTGAGGTGCGTCAAAATGCATACAATGCCTTTTTACAGGCGCAGCAAACTAAGTATGAAGCACAATTGGTGACAAAATCTCTGCTGCCTTTAGCGCGCAAGTCAATTAAGCTTGCCCAAGATGGTTATCAAATGGGGCGATATACCTATATTGAATTATCCACTTCGTTAAATAATTTATATGAAGAAGAGCGTCATTACCAACAAGCTCATGCCGATTTTCATAAAGCACTCATTCAATTGACTGGTCTTTTAGGGTTGCATCCGACAAAGGAAAGTAAATGAAACTTATAAAAAAATTCGTCTCTTTGTTATTCTTAATTATCTTTTTGTCGACACTAATTACTCCTACGGTATTTGGGGCTGACGACGACACCAAACAAGAGAGTGAGTCTCAAGAAGAGTTCGAAAAAGGTCCAAAAGGAGGCCGTCTTTTTAAAAAAGACAATATAGCTCTTGAGTTGTTCCTCTTTGAGCGTGGGATGCCACCCCATTTTCGTGCTTATCTTTATCAAGAAGGAACAGCCATTCCTCCTAATTCATCGCAGCTTACTGCAGAATTAACCCGATTTAACGGAAGGAAGGAAGTGATTACATTTAGGCCTGTCGAGAATTTTTTACAAAGCAATCAGGTGATTAAAGAGCCTCATTCATTTGATGTGTCACTTCAATTACGGATTTCAGATAAAACCTACAACTGGCAATATAAAACGTATGAGGGAAGGCTTAAATTAGTTCCTGCCATACTTCAAGCAGCAAATATTCAAACTGAAAAAGCAGAAAGCCAAACCATTAAAACTCAATTAAAAGTAGTGGGAAAAATTGCGCCTAATCGGGATACTATGGCACCTATCTATGCACGCTATGCAGGCATTATTAAACTGATGAATAAAAACTTAGGCGATGAGGTGATTAAAGGCGATTTATTAGCGACAATTGAAAGCAATGAAAGTTTACAAAATTACAATATTAATGCACCTATCACAGGAACTATAGTGCAAAAATATGCAACGAATGGCGAATTGGCTCAAAATAACAAACCCATTTATGATGTGGCGAATTTAACCAATGTATGGGCTGACTTTACCTTATATCGCAAAGAAACCCCGCTAGTAAAAAAGGGAATGACTATTGATGTAATTGGTGATGAAGGAAAACCTAAAACGACGAGCACTATCTCCTACATCGCTCCTCTTGGGATAGAGGACAGTCAAACCACTTTGGCACGTGCAGTCTTACCCAATGAAGGACGCTTATGGGTTCCCGGTATGTATGTCAACGGTTATATTATCATCAAAGAAAAAACAGTGCCGGTGGCGGTGCTTCTTACGGCACTGCAACGCATGGGCGAACAAGACGTAGTATTTGTCCAGCAAGGCGATTATTTTGAGGCGACTCCTGTAGAACTTGGCCAACGAGACAAACAATGGGTTGAGGTTATATCAGGGCTTGATGCAGGCCAGCATTATGTGACTAAGAACAGTTTTTATCTAAAGGCGGAGTTGGGTAAGGAAGGCGCAAGTCATGAGCACTAGGGATTAAGATGCTGGAAAAAATAATACGTTTCTCTTTAAAACATCGTTGGTTTATTCTGTTGTTTACCGTGATTAGTGCTGCGCTTGGTGTTTATAATTATCAAAGACTTCCTATTGATGCGGTACCTGATATTACCAATGTTCAGGTACAAATTAATACAGAAGCCTCTGGATATTCGCCTTTTGAGGTAGAACAGCGAATCACTTTTCCTATTGAGTTAGCACTTAGCGGCCTACCTAATCTCGATTACACCCGGTCTTTATCTCGTTATGGGTTGTCCCAAGTGACTGTGGTTTTTAAAGACGGAACTAATATTTTTTTTGCAAGACAGCTGATTAATGAGCGCTTACAAGAAGTCAAAGACAAATTACCTCCTGAGGCTGAAACCACATTAGGACCTATTTCTACAGGTCTTGGTGAAATTTTCATGTATACGGTGACGAATAAGCCCAATGTGCCTAAAAGTCAATGGTACAACCCCACAGGCCTTCGCACCATTCAAGATTGGATTATTAAGCCGCAATTGCGTAATGTGGAAGGGGTAGCAGAGGTCAATACGATTGGGGGTTATGCAAAACAATTTCATATTACGCCCGATCCTTCCAAGCTAGTACGTTATAACTTAGGTTTAAATGATGTGGTTGAAGCCCTCCAACGTAATAATGCCAACGTGGGTGCGGGTTATATAGAACGCAATGGCGAACAAAATCTAATTCGTGTTCCTGGACAAGTGAAAAACATCCCGGATATTGAAAATATTGTGATTGCCAATTTCGAAGGAACTCCAATACGCATGCGTGATGTGGCAGAAGTGGTCTTCGGGAAAGAGTTACGCACGGGGGCAGCTACAGAAAACGGCCAAGAAGTGGTTTTAGGCACGGTGTTTATGTTGATGGGTGAAAACAGTAGAACAGTTTCTGAGCGGGTTGCTGAGAAGATGAAAGAAATCAATAAGTCGCTTCCTGAGGGTGTTGAGGCTGTTATTGTTTATAATCGCACTTTGCTTGTTAATGCAACAATTAATACGGTTAAAAACAATTTGCTGGAAGGTGCACTGCTCGTTTGTATTATTCTCTTTTTATTTTTAGGAAATATCCGTGCCGCATTGATTACTGCTATGGTCATTCCCTTATCCATGTTACTGACCATCACGGGCATGGTGACTCATAAAATCAGCGCAAATCTTATGAGTTTAGGTGCGCTGGATTTTGGATTGATAGTAGATGGTGCGGTGATTATCGTAGAAAACTGCATCAAGCATTTAGGGGAAAAGCAACATAAAGCACAACGACTTTTAACGCTTGAAGAGCGTTTAAAAGTGATTTCTTATGCCACCACCGAAGTCATTCGGCCCAGTATTTTTGGAGTTTTTATTATTACCGTGGTGTATCTTCCCATTCTTACGTTAACGGGTGTGGAAGGAAAAATGTTTTTGCCTATGGCAGAAACTGTGATTATTGCTCTGCTGTCCTCGATGTTATTTGCGCTTACTTTTGTACCGGCAGCGATTGCTATTTTTTTGCGAGGACGTGTTCAAGAAAAAGAAAATTGGCTGGTACATTACCTTGCAATGGGCTATGCGCGTATTTTGCGACGATCTTTTCATGCGCGGCGTGGGGTTATAGGGGCTGCGGTTATCTTGGTTATATTGAGTTTGTTTATTGCATCGCGTATGGGTAGCGAATTTATTCCAAGCCTTGATGAAGGGGATATTGCCATGCATGCCATGCGTATTCCAGGGACAAGCTTGACCCAAGCCATTGTTATGCAGGATTTGGTTGAACAGCGGGTGAAACAATTTCCAGAGGTAAAAGCAGTATTTGCCAAATTGGGAACCGCAGAGGTAGCTACCGATCCGATGCCACCTAATGTTGCTGATACCTTTATTATTCTAAAAAAGCGCAGGGATTGGCCTAATCCCAAAAAACCCAAACAGGAACTGGTACAGGAAATTGAAAATGCAGTGAGGCAAATTCCAGGAAATAATTATGAATTTACCCAACCCATTCAAATGCGTTTTAATGAACTGATCTCGGGTGTTCGTAGTGATGTCGCGGTCAAAGTATTTGGCGATGATATGAATACTTTATTGGAGATCGCAGAAAACATCAGTACACAACTTAAAAAAGTACCTGGAGCGGCAGATGTCAAAATCGAACAAGTGAGTGGATTACCTCTTTGGACGGTGGTAATTAATCGCGATACTTTGGCGCGTTACGGGTTGCAAGTCGGCGCTGTTCAAGATGCCATAGTCATTGCTACCGGCGGAAAAAAGGGTGGCGAGCTATTTGAAGGGGATAAGCGTTTTGATATCGTAGTACGATTACCTGAGTCGTTCCGCACTGATCTTGATGTATTGCGGGAAGTCTTTGTACCACTTCCACCATCTAAAGATAGTGAGCGGCATTTTATCCCATTAAGTGAAGTCGCAAACATGGTACGAAGTGAAGGACCCAATCAAATTAGTCGTGAAATGGGTAAACGCAGAGTGGTGGTTAGTGCCAATGTGCGAGGCAGTGATTTAAGTACCTTTGTAAATAATGCAAAACTGCGCATTGAACAGAACGTTAAAATACCTAGTGGTTATTGGATAGACTGGGGTGGGCAGTTCGAGCAATTGCAATCTGCCTCACAACGGTTACAGATTGTGGTGCCCGTGACGCTACTTGGCATTTTCTTATTACTGTTTATGAGTTTTGGCAGGGCGAGAGATGCATTGTTGGTGTTTACAGGTATTCCTTTGGCTTTAACTGGCGGGGTTTTTGCTTTGTGGCTACGAGGTATCCCTTTATCTATTTCGGCAGGTGTGGGGTTTATTGCCTTATCAGGGGTGGCGGTGCTCAATGGCCTTGTGATGATTACGTTTATCAATAAGCTTCATGAACAGCAAAAATTTTATTTAAAAGATGCAGTGTTGCAAGGGTCACTGGCTCGACTAAGACCGGTACTGATGACTGCATTAGTGGCCTCTTTAGGGTTTGTGCCTATGGCACTGGCAACAGGCACGGGTTCAGAAGTGCAACGACCTTTAGCGACGGTGGTGATTGGGGGAATTATTTCTTCTACGTTTTTAACACTATTGGTGCTTCCTGGTTTGTATTATGTGTTTCATAAACGACGCCCCAAGAATCATCTAAAGAAGAACCCTCTGGATAATCAATAACTAAGCAATGCGATTGATTTTTGACTGATAAGCGATGACAGATTTGACAATTTCAAGGGGTTGGCTATATTTATAGTTAAATACTTATTTAACTGTTGAACTCAATATGCTAACTCACGATCAACTTATTACTTTAAGCGATACACTGCATTTAATGGGTGAGCCCAATCGCTTGCGGCTTCTACTTACATGTCTTAAAGAAGGATCTAAATCTGTGTCTGAATTAGCAGAGCAATTAAACCTTTCCGTCCCCTTAGCAAGCCATCATTTAAGTTTGTTACGTTCTGCACGGTTACTGAGTGCCAATCGAGAGGGAAAACATATTTATTACAGTATTTTTGATGCGCATGTACGCTGTATTTTGGACGACATGCTGCGGCATTTTGCTGAAGATGAGGAGGAAATAACATGAACCTTTTAAAACGCTTCCTAGGTAGCTACCTGAATGGGCATCATGGGCAAAATCGTAGTTCTCATCAAAATGGATACGGTAATTCCCATCATAAGCAAAAAAATCATAACAACAACTATATCTCTCAAAATGAATCTCAGGGAGTTATATGTACACGGTGTCAAACTCACAATGAGCCAGGAGCTCGATTTTGTGGGCAATGTGGTCAGGCAATCCAAAATACAGCATGTCGCTGTGGTGCATCCATTCCTGCTGGAGCTAAATTTTGTGGACAATGCGGGAGCTCATTATGACAACTCCATTAACTGCGACAACATTTTTTGTGGCGGGGCTCGATTGTCCTGCAGAAGAGCAGCTCATTAGAAAACAGTTACAAGATGTTTCTGAAATTGAGCATATGGAATTTAATTTTATCGCCGAGGAGGTCACGATTCATCATCGTCTTCCTGTCGTTGATGCATTGCAACAGCGCATTGAATCATTAGGCATGAGTGTTCGCACGCAAGGTACTCGTCGTTTAGCTAAAGAAGGCGAAAAAGCAATCTCTGATTTTTCTTGGAAAATCATTCTACTAGCGGGTATTTTGGCATTGTTTTCAGAAATTATGGCCTATTATCTGAATACGGAACTTTCAGTCTGGATTATTGCTCCTGCTTTATTGGCGATTGGCTTAAGCGGCCCTCCGACCTTTAAAAAAGGATGGTTGGCTTTGCGTACCAAGGCGATGAACATTAACAGTTTAATGTTGATTGCCATTATTGGCGCGGTATTTATTGGTGCATGGCCTGAAGCGGCGATGGTGACCGTATTGTTTGCTTTAGCTGAACGTATTGAGCGCTATTCTTTAGATAAAGCACGACTTGCTATTCGCAGTTTGATGCAAATTGCACCGGAAGTTGCACGAGTAAAACAGGATAATGGGCAATGGCAAACGATTCCTATTGAGCGGGTGCACTTAGACGCTGTTTTTAAAGTAAAGCCTGGAGAGCGTATCCCTTTAGATGGAGTCGTTGTTTTAGGTAAAAGCACGGTCAATCAAGCGCCGATTACGGGCGAGTCCATGCCGGTGAGTAAAAAGATAGATGATACGGTTTTTGCGGGAACACTCAATGAATATGGGGTGCTTGAAGTCAAAGTCACGAAAGCTTCTGGAGATACCCTTCTTGCCAAAATTGGGAAGGCCATTGAACAAGCGCAAGCAGAGCGTGCGCCAACGCAACGTTTTGTCGATGTCTTTGCACAATATTATACGCCGATTATGGTAATGATTGCTGTTTTAATTGCATTAATTCCGCCGTTGGTTTTTGGTTACCCTTTTTATGACTGGATCTATAAAGCGCTCACTTTATTAGTGATTGCATGCCCTTGTGCTTTGGTTATTTCGACCCCGGTGACGGTGGTGAGCGGCTTAGCCTCTGCCGCCAAGCATGGGCTTTTAATTAAAGGTGGAAGTTATTTAGAAACTGGGCATGAGTTAAAATTAATTGCCTTAGATAAAACGGGCACCTTAACTGAAGGTAAACCAGTAGTGACTGATTTTATTGTTCATGATAAGCGTAGAACAAAAGACGAGTTGCTTCTCATTGCTGCAAGCCTTGATAGCCATTCAGAGCATCCTGTAGCACATGCTCTAGTGACTTATTGGCAGCAAGAGCAGCCCGACTCTGCTTTATTAGAGGTTGATGAGTTTGCGGTGCTCCCTGGTCGTGGCGTGCACGGTTTGGTGCAAGAGGACCTGTTTTATGTAGGGAATCATCAACTGGCTGAAGACAATCACGTTTGCAATCCTGAAATAGAAAAAGAGCTGAAACGATTGGAGGAAGAAGGAAAAACCACGGTTATTTTAAGCAATAACACTACGGTGCTTGCTCTGTTTGCGGTGGCTGATACGTTGCGTCAATCCAGTCAGTGGGCTATTGCAAGGCTTCATGAGCAAGGGATAAAAACAGCAATGCTGACCGGGGACAATGCAGTAACGGCACAGGCGATAGCCAAACAGGTAGGTATTGATGAAGTGAAGGCCAATGTATTGCCTACAGATAAACTGCAAGCAATTAATCAACTCTTGGCACAGTATCAAACGGTAGGCATGGTGGGCGATGGTATTAACGATGCGCCGGCCTTGGCTAAAGCAAGCATTAGTTTTGCAATGGGTAAGGGGACAGATACCGCATTAGAAACGGCTGATGTAGCCTTGATGAATGATAATTTGGCCATGCTGCCCTTATATATTGATTTAAGCCGCAATACGGCAAGAATTCTTCGACAAAACATTAGCTTATCCATCGCCATTAAAGGAGTGTTTTTTATTTTAGCGCTTGGAGGCATTGCTACTTTGTGGATGGCTGTTTTTGCAGATATGGGGGCTAGTTTAATCGTTGTGGCAAATGGATTGCGGCTTTTGAATTCTCATAAAGGACATGCAGACATTCAAGAGGCTTAAGAAATATCGAAAGAGGGAGGAGTCGATGATTCAAGAATGCAGTAAGAGGTGTCTTATGGCTGATTCGTTACATTTTCTAGTAGTCGATGACTCATTGGGCGAACGCATTCTAATGCGTATGCAACTGCAGAAATTGAATCATAAGGTGGATATGGCCTGCGATGCGAATTCCGGTTTGGAGCTGGCCTTAATGAGGCGTTATGATGTGATTTTAATTGATAAGAATTTGACGCAAGGATTTAACTGCCAGGAATTGATTATGCATATTCAACAGCATTCAGAGTTGAACCAAACAACGCCTGTCGTGATATTGACGAAAAATCATCATATAGATGGAATGCAACCAGATACAATGCAGTGTGTGAAGCCTTTTACATCACAAGACGCTTTAAAACTAATTGATTCAGTAAACCGGTTGAAGCAAACTAAATAAGGTAGCTGTTTGTGTTGTTATTGAGGAGTTTGTATGCATCTATTTTTAAGGAATAAAGTGAAAACAGGAAATACATCATGTTTGAGACTGTTTTTGGCGATGAGCATTATTTTTTGGGGAGTGGCGTTAGTGTCTTGTACTTCGACTCAATCAATCCCCAAAGAGGCTCATCCTGAAGGTCTGTATGCTGGGGATTTTGGTGGTAACGGGGAGCATGTGCATGAATTACATAACAAGAAAGTTCAGGAACACTAAATATGGAAATGAATCTATGGACTTGGTTACTGCTAGGGGTGTTGGGTATTGTACTTGTAGGTGTTTTGGTTTTTCTCAAAAAACAGAAGAAAACCATTCACTTTTATTCTTTTTTAATCATACTCCTAATCTTGGCCGCTATTTTTTTTCATGGAGTATCATTTCAATTGCATTGATAGGCTTTCTGATTGCGCAAAATTTCTCTTCTTTGTCATGTCAATGAATTAATGATGCCCATGCCCATGTCCATGAGGATGATATCCAATGAACGATTTATTAACGAATGCATTATTTTTTGAGTCATCCTTAGAGAAATAATGTTCACAGGAGCATAATAAAGTGACAGAAATTAAAAAACAATATTTCCAATTTTTTAATAAGGTATGTTTTGTCATATATTTTCTTTCTGAATGAACTTATTACACATTATAGACAATGAGGTATTGAATATTAAAGAAATCGATTCTGATTTTTAAATTAATTGAACATGACTTAAGTAAAAATACAGGTCGTTGTGTATTATTTTTTGGAATGACCACCTGAAAAATTCTATTAATGAATTTAGTGAGGTGATAATGAGCAGAGAGATTCTGAAATCTCGTGCTGAATAGGAGGTGGTAATGAACACTGATGTAATCCCACGACGTTTTGTGATTCCATTGGGTACCCGATTGTTTATTGGATTTATGACTCTTGGATTACCTTTATTAATATTGATTATCCTTTTAGTGCCCAAAGTAAACTATATAATCCACCTGAGTCATAAAATTCAAAATGAGAATTTGCCGCCCATTCTTGATTCCCAAATTTATCAAGCTCAAGACATTTTGGAGCATTGGGCAATGACAGGAGACCCAAAAGATAAGACTTATTTTGACCATATATGGAATGAAATTCATCAAGTTAGAGTCCAGGGTGATCAAGTAATCCAAGTGTTAGATAATCAAGAAATACAACATAAATGGAAAAAGCTTCAACAGCTTTATAAATCGTTGCATCAAGCTCAACTATCAATAATAAATGCTCCAAGAGATCCTAATAATCCAGATAATGTAGAGAATAGCAGGAACAAAACACGAGCCATTCAAAAATCAATGATAGATCTCATTGTTGGTCCTTATTCGGAGATAACGGGTAAAAGAGAAGGGGGGCTATTTAGAGACTTATCCAAAGAAATTGAATCCCATATAAATGAAATAGATAAGAATTTAATTTCTTTAAAAGAATCCGCTTTGTGGCTGTTGATTTTAGCAATTGTTTTAACAGTGATTGTCCCTTATATGACTCAGCGAGCATTATCCATTCCACTGGATAATGCAATAAATACTGCTGAGCGAATTGCTGCAGGAGAGCGAAACGTAACAATTGAAATCCTATCGTCAGATAAATTAGGCAAGCTGCTTTTATCCCTAAAAATCATGCAAGATGCAATAAAAAAGAATGAAGAAATGCTTCGTAACCAAGAGGAGGAGACTCGAGCGTTATTGGAAACACTGATTAATTCTTCGAAAAAATTTAGTCTACATAGCAGTAAAGTTGCTTCCGGTGATCTTCGCCATCGTCTTGAAATAGAAAATGAAGGAATATTACAAGATTTGGGTCGAGATTTAAATTCCATGACGGATAGGCTTTCATCGATAACAAAAAAAATTACACAAGCGAGCAGTGATATCGTTACAATGGTGGGAACGGTACTCACTTCTGCTAATAAACAAGCAAAAGAAATTAGTTCCCAAGCATCTGCGATTAATCAAATCAGTGCTTCATTAGAAGAAATAGACAATAGTTCCAAAAAAACTATGGCTAAAGCTCAGGTTTTACGAGAAGTAGCTCAAAATACCTATGAACAGGGAAAGCGAGGTGCTCAATCTGTAGAACAAAGCATTCTGGGTATTAGGGCTGCAGAAGAAAAGATGAAGCTTATTGCGCAAACTATTCTTGATTTAAGTAACCATATGCAACAAATCGGTGAAATTACTTTAGTAGTAAATACGCTTGCCCAACAATCCAAGATGTTAGCATTGAATGCATCAATTGAAGCATCAAAAGCAGGAGAATCTGGAAAAGGTTTTGCCGCAGTGGCAACTGAAGTAAGAAACCTTGCAGAGCAATCAGAACAGTCCACAGTGCAGGTGCAAAAAATTCTTGAGGACATACGGTGTAGCACTGAAAAAGCGGTCATCGTTACCGAGGAAGGAGCTAACACTCTTGATTCAGGAATTAAGCTCATTGAGAAAGCAGGCGACGTTATTCATGCGCTAAGTAAAATGATTAGTGAAGCATCGATTTCAAGCCAACACATTGAGGTGTCTGTTAGGCAAGAAGCAGTTGGAATTGAGCAAATCGTTGAGAGTATGAATGAAATTAATCGTGCTACCGCAACTTTTTCTAGTGGCATAGAAGAGATGATGACATTTATTCATCATTTAGATGATATTGTTAAACATCTAAAAGAGGATATTAGTCTTTATAAAGTTTAGAGGGTTTTATTGAGGTTCGGCCGGGACCCTGACGAAAAGGACCGTTTCCTGTTTATTTTTAATTCAATTTAAATTCCACCCTCAATTTTTCTCTATGTCCCGTCAAGAGTTAATTAATATACAGTTAGCTGATGTTGATTTAACTAATTGCCGAATAAAAATTAATCAAGGCAAAGGTAAAAAAGATAGAGTTGTACCTTTTCACCAGCATTTAAAGAAACTTTAGCACTTCATATAAAACAATATAAAAATGAAAATAGACTTTTTTTATTTGAGTCAGGATTTCGTCGCCACTATACTGATCGAGGAATTAGAAAAATTCTGATGAGATATGCTAAGCTTGCCGGTATTGAACGCTCTATCTCATCTCATAAATTAAGGCATTTTTTGTTTACTTGGCTTAAGAAAAAAAATATTGATGATGCTTTTATTCAACCTTACTCCGGACATGCGAAAAGAGACTCTCTGGAAATTTATTCAAAATTAAGCTTAGCTGATGCACAAGATAAATATAATGATGTCATAGGGGACTTTCCAATCTAATATTTTATATTTTTGCATCAGGGCGCAATGTGATGGACTCATCCTCTTTTAATCGGCCATAGCTTAGGCCAAGATAACTGATTTAACGATTTAAGAGAGAATCCAATGAATAATATTAGCCTTGTAGGTATTGATTTAGCAAAAAATATATTCCAATTGCATGGGATAGATAAGCAAAGAAAAACGATCATAAAGAAAAAAATTAATAGAGCTAATTTGATGGATATTGGGGTAGCGACCCCATCCGTGTCAGAATTTACGGTTTGACATCTAAATTTGCTCTAAAACCGTAAATTCTCTCACATCCTCTATTTCCGATTGATCAATAGCTGCATCGGTAAAATAAGTACCCATCGTAATCAAATGCTTATGTGGTAAAAGTGATATATGAGTTAGTGTATTATCGCTTATAACTTCGCCGTTGTTTTTAAGTTGGGTAATAATTTCTGTCATTCTCATCGTATTCCAATATGGCCTACTGCTCCGGAACTTGTATATGGACTCATCCGGGATTGCAATATGTTCTAATGTAGTGAGGTTTGCATTTGTATATCCGGTAATATTTTAGAGTATTAAATTAACTCATACCTTGATGTGATTCGTCCTCTGTCTCCTTTATCGCGCCGTCGAACATAATAGCTCAGCAAGTTCCTCAGGTATAAACAGAGTAGATTTTACCTTACTTTCATCATCGCATTTTGCAAAACTTAGATAATCACTTTTCTTTAATTACAAACAAAATATATAAAACTAACTTGCTAATTGATATTTATATTCTTCACCATAATACATTATTGCCCAGGCATGCCGCGCATTTTTATTAGCGATCGCAACGCATGCTTTATTAAACCCTCTATCTTGTTTTATTCTATTTACCCAAGAGTTTAAAGGAGTTATTTTTTTATCGGAAATCTTTGCCACTGAACGTCCGCCATTGATTAAAAGATTTCTTAAAGTAATATCACCTCGTTTACTTATTCCCATTAAACATTGTTTTCCTCCGCTTGAATGTTCTTTAGGCACAAGGCCCACAAAAGCTGCGAAATGGCGCCCATTTTTAAAGTTTTTAGCATCGCCTATTTTTACTACTAATAAAGAAGCCGTTAAGGGTCCAATACCCTTTAATTTCATAAGGCGTTTACAGTTTTCATTTCTAAGACATATATTTTCTAATTTTTTATCATATTGAGAAATTAGCCTAATTAGATGTAATACTTCTTGGTAAATTTCATAAATTTCTTCTCTAGCTATTTGTGTTAATTCATTACCAGCATTCTCCAAAATTTCTGGGATTTCTTTAGTAAAGAAAGTCATTCCTTGCCTCATGACAATACCGTATTCTGTCAAAAAACCTCGCGCTTGATTCGTTAAGGCCGTCCTTCTTCTTACAAGCTCTTCTCTTCTTCTATGAATTAGTTGGATGTCTTGTTGCTCTAGTGATTTAATAGGAACCGATGGCATACCATCCTGCATCGCTGCGGTTACTATACCTTGAGCATCATTCGCGTCATTTTTATTTCCTCGAACAAAAGGTTTAACATGCTGCGGGCTAATCAACATTACTTCATGCCCCATACTTCTAAAGATTCTTCCCCAATAATTTGATCCTGCACAAGCTTCCATTGCAATTTTGCAAGGATTTATGTTTCTTATAATATCCATCAAATTAGCTCTATTAATTTTTTTCTTTATGATCGTTTTTCTTTGCTTATCTATCCCATGCAATTGGAATATATTTTTTGCTAAATCAATACCTACAAGGCTAATATTATTCATTGGATTCTCTCTTAAATCGTTAAATCAGTTATCTTGGCCTAAGCTATGGCCGATTAAAAGAGGATGAGTCCATCACATTGCGCCCTGACGCAAAAATTGCTCTCAAGAGATTTATTTTAAGAAGTTGTACTATTATAAAGAATGAACGTTGATGATAAGCTTGCTTTAGTATTTCATAAGGAGCTGATCTTACATTAGCAATATTGACACTAACATCCAAACAAAGGGATGTCGTTTATTGGCCTCTGTCACCTACTTAAGAAAAAAACGTATTTTAAAAAAATCGATAATCAACGTCTATTTTTCTATTAGTACATGAAAGTACCCTATAATTAACAAATAAAAGGACTAATTGAAAGGAGAAATCCTATGTTTAGGGATATCGTTCTATTTTTTGCGGGATTTGAATTTTTTCATACGCTGGCACATGTCTTTTTTGCATTTTTAGTTCCTTTAGATCTTAAATTTATAATTCTGACTCCCACTTTAAATACTTGGTCAATTGTTATCAATGCCCTGATTACTCTAGCTCTCCTTTGGTGGGCAAAACGATTACGAAGTAAGTAGTTAATTATCAAAACAATTAGGAAGAAATATGAATAACATTAAATATGGATTTGGAAAAAAGACATTGTATTCATTTGATGATGCAATTAAAAAAGTTACCGAAGAAGGGGTTCTAAACGCTAACCGTCGAAATTTCCTGCAATAATTAATCATCCCAAAATTCTTTAAATTTTACGGGAGCAATTTCTGTGTACCTTACGGTATGTTGAATATTTTTATGACCCAAATAATGTTGAATACTGCGAGTATCTCGACCGTCATTAGCTAATTTGAAGCCTGTTGAGTGGCGAAGCATATGAGGGTGTGTCGCCAAGCCAAGTTCCGCTTTTTCTCCTGCTCTTGCGATAATTTTTCTGAAAGTATCTGCAGTAATGGGTGCTTTACGCTCCGTCATAAAAACATAATCTGTTTCTGGATAATCGCGTTTTAATTGACGCAAAGCCCGAATCTCTGGGCCAAAAAGAGGGTGACTGGCTGGGATTCCATTTTTTTTGCGAATCACATGAAGTAGACCTTGTTTTAAATCTATTTGAGACCAGCGTAATGAGATCAATTCAGATACTCGTAGGCCATGTCGATAGGCAATTAAAATCATTGTAGAGTCACGTAAGCCATGCCGCCCTAATTGCTTTGCAGACACAATAAGCTTATCTACCTCAGCCGGAGTAAGGTATTCACGTACCCTCCGTTCACTATTTTTTACTTTTTTAGGCGGTTTCATGATTCATTTTTATATACTTTCCCTAAAAGAGTTATTGGAGTCATTTCCAGACACCCAAGCAACATGTTTATTTATAATGCAATTCATGATTTAATTTTAGCAAACTTTCCGATAAAGGTATTCTTTAGGGAGAGTTTCTTAGTAACATCTTGTCTCTTTTTTAATTAAGATTTTTTATCATGCGTGCAAGCAATGAAAGATTAACCATTTTATCTGAGGCAGAGCAAGCTGCCTTGTATGAAATCCCTGATTTTGATGATGTTCAGCGCTCGAACTATCTCAATCTCACCCCTGAAGAACAAGTCTTGATGCGCAGCCGTGATGATTTATCAGCCCAAATCCATTGCGCCATACAAATAGGTTACTTCAAGGCGAAACATCGGTTCTTTCCATTTAAGTGGGACGAGGTGCAGGAAGACATTGATTTCATTATGGAAGAGTATTTCCCAGAACAACAGTTTCATCCAACCACTATTAGCAAACACCAATATTATGCACAATGCACCGTGATTACAGCGCATTTTGGTTATCAGTCTTGGTCAAAAGAGTTTGAACCCTTATTGACTGCCCAGGCACAACAGATTCTGCGTCGTGATGTTAGCCCACAATTTATTGTCATCGAATTATTGGCCTTTATGCAGAAAAAGAAAATCGTGCGTCCTGGATATACCACCTTGCAAGTGATTGTGAGCAAAGTCTTAAATGCTGAACGCAACCGGCTAGGATTAATTATTCGAGAATCCCTGACGATAGATGATAAATCAGCTTTGCAAAAATTGTTGCTGGAAAAAGAATCAGAAACGCTTTCTGGATTAGCGGATCTCAAGCAAGATACAAAAGATTTTAAAGCACGCATGATAAGTGCTGAGCGTGAAAAACTTCTCTCGATAAAACCCCTGTATCAGTTAGCTAAATCGCTCTTACCTACACTCAATCTTTCTCAGCAAAACATTCACTATTACGCAAGTCTTGTTGATTATTATGATGTTTATGAATTACGGAAGAAATTAAAATCTGAGCAGACCTACCTTTATCTTCTGTGTTATCTCTCTTTGCGATGCCTTCAATTGAATGATAATTTAATAGACGCTTTTTGCTTGAACCTCAGACAATTTGAAGCAGATCTTAAAGAAAAAACTAAAGATGCTTATACAGACTATGCCGTAAGTAAACAAATTGATTCTTTTGTTATGCGTCGATTTGCACGATTATTTATTAACCAAGAGTTAAATGATAATCTTAGTTTTGGCGATGTACGCAAAAAAGCATTTGAAACAATCATTCCTGAAGCAGAATTACGCAATAAAATACCTGAAGAAAATGAAGAAGAATTAAAGCCCATCGATTTTCAATGGAAACTGGTTGATACTTTATTTCATCGATGTCAGCTGCAGTTACGACCATTAATGATGGCTATTGATTTTTCAAGTACTGTAGCTGACAGTCCTTGGCTTGCAGCCATTGCCTGGCTTAAGGAGCTATTTGGTGCCAACAAAACGATAAACCAATATCCAGTCACAGCATGTCCTGAGAAAACCAGACCAAAACGGTTAGAAAAATATTTATTTGATACGAATGCTAAGGGTGAGAAAAAATTCCATGCCGATCGCTATGAATTTTGGATTTATCGCCAACTTAAGAAACGGCTTAAAGCAGGTGAATTCTATTTGGCAGATAGCATCCAAAACCGTTCGCTTCAGCAAGAGCTTAATTCAGCCAAGGAAAAAGGGGCACTAGTGGAACCCTTAGATATTCCAGCATTGAGAAAGCCTATTAAGAGCTTACTGGACGAGCGTTGTGCTGAATTGCGATCAGAATGGTTGAAATTCAATTCTGATTTTACCCAAGGTAAGCTCAAACATCTGTACTATGATGAACAAACCAAAACGCTTCATTTAAAAAAATCGAATGATGACAAATATGATGAAGACGCTCAACACCGTTTTTATGAGCAATTGCCTTTATGTGATATTACGGATGTACTTCGATTTGTTAATGAACGGAGTCGCTATTCATCTGCTTTTACTCTCATACAACCTCGCTATATTAAGTTGCTTGCTGATGAAAACACCCTGAATGCTGTGATTATCGCGCAAGCGCTGAATAACGGCAATCTTAATATGGCAGAAATTTCAGATATTCCTTATGCCAGTTTGTTGGATGTTTATCAATCCCGAGTGCGATTGCAAACATTAAAAAAAGCCAACGATATGATCGGGGATGATATTGCACAAATGCCTATTTTTCCTGATTACTCGTTGGATATAGCAATTCTTTATGGCGGGGTGGATGGGCAAAAATTTGAAGTGGCAAGACCAACACTTAAAGCAAGACGTTCCAAAAAATACTTTAAAAAAGGCAAGGGTGTTGTGGCTTATACGCTGCTGGTCAACCATATCCCACTTCAAACTGAGTTGATTGGTGCTCATGAGCATGAAAGTTATTTCGCTTTTGACATTTGGTATAACAACACCAGCAGTATCATGCCTGAGGCCATTACAGGCGACATGCATCTTATTAATAAAGCTAACTTTGCTGTGATGGACTGGTTTGGTGGTAAACTGTGCCCTAGATTTACCAATTTGCAAGCCCAACTCAAGCATCTTTACTGTGGTGATGATTTATCACAATACGCAGATTGGTTAATCAAGCCCATAGACAAAATTGATCGCCAACTCATTGAGGATGAATGGCCTAATATCGAACCTATTATCAAAGCGTTAGGCTGTAAAGAAATCACTCAAAGCATTTTGATTAAAAAATTATGCACGTACAGCGCCTCAAACAAGACCAGAAAGGCACTATTTGAATACGATAAATTGATCCGTAGCATCTATACCCTGAAATATTTGCAAGACAGAAAATTGCAACGAGACATACATCGTTCTCAAAATCGGGTAGAATCCTATCATCAATTGCGTATGGCTATTGCAACTGCCTATGGTAAAAAGCAATTATCAGGCAGGGGAGATCGTGAAATTGAGATCAGCAACCAATGTGCCAGGCTTATTGCCAATGCGATTATTCATTATAATTCGGCAATCCTATCCAAGCTCAAACTCAAATATGAAGCTGATGGGGATCACAAGGCATTGGCGCTGTTAAGGAAAATTTCACCTGTAGCTTGGCAACACATCCATTTTCAGGGGCACTTCATTTTTTCTGGTGATAAAATCATTGATCTTGATGCAATAATAAACAAAGTTTTCTTGCATGGAGTAAAAAAGAAAAAAGTGGTTGGATTTAGTCCGGAAATTTCGACGGTTAGCGTTTAGAACCCCAATATTAATGTCTATTTTATTTCCATAGATTAGATCATAAAGCGAATGTCCTTCATATTCATTTAATCCGATATTTTTAGCGTTTACTGCAATAAAATTAGCGATTAATGTATATATAGAAATACCAGGGGCTTTCCCAAGATATTTTTTTGAATACCGCGACTGAATCGTGCTTTCGCTGGTTGGTAATTTTTGGCCATCGCCATCTCCCAATGTTTTGTTGTCTATTAAGTCCCATATCTTGAAAATAGGCAATGAATACACAAGGTTTCCAGCCTTGTCATTAGCCAGGCCCATAGTATCCATACGAATATAATCTTCGTGAGTAGCCCCGTAAAAGGTTAAAACTCATATCAGACATTTCAGCCATTTTTTTAGGCTTGATGCCGAAAGCATCTCCCAGGATGCATGCATTTAAGGCTGATTTAAAGGGCTTTTTTTTCTTGTACTTAGTTTTCATATGGGTAAAAACACACCACATATCAGCGAAGTCCCCCATGAACATCATAGTGTCAGGGAGCTTAACCTGAGGAAGAGTTCTGAAGAAACTGTCGTCAAGTTTTTCAACGCGATCATAACTTAAGCTCCACTCAAGCTCTCCTTCTTTATTTTTTGATATGGAATGCTTGATTTTCTCCAGAATGAATTCTGGAAGTAGTTCGTTGCCACGCATGATCCAGAGCATTAAGGGCATCATCCAGCCGCTGATCACAATAGACAGGGGATTACAGTTCATTTTTTAGAAAATCTTAAGGCATTAAAAAATAAAGCTGTTATATATTAATTACCAGGCGATATTTAACTATCGCCTATGGATTTGCATTATAAATAAAAAAGGCGATAAAAACGCCTTAAATTTGATTGTATGATTTTTAAATATCATATTGAATTTATTTTATTAATTTAGATTAAATATTTTTCTCAAGAAAAGAAGCTTGCTTGCAAAGAATCGCCAATTAATTGCTCTGATTGTTTTGTTTTTGAATTTTCAGTGATTGTTTTCTTATTTGTTTTCGGCGGTTTCTTTGGTTTGCCGTATTTGGTCATCATCAAAGAAAATACCAGCGAAAAAAGGCAGTGATCAATGAGGTATTGAGTGGCATGATATTTTCTCTGCAGGCGTAATTTAATGGCTTGATAAAACGCCGCTAATGCATCATCAAAATAACTAAAGGCTTGAACACGGGTGGTGCCAAGTTTGCTGTTGATACGGCCATTACTTAAAGAGAGTGTCCAATCGCCCAACAAATCTTGTGATACTCTTAGCTCATAATAACGTGATTCTTTTTCGAATCGTATGTAGTGATAGGGTGCTTGCGGAAGGTGAAGGTGAATCAACCAAAATGAATTAAATAAATACATTAAAAAATAGCCAGACTTGAAATGCGTTTAAGGCGATCGGGGTTATCTTCTACATATTCTGATGTAGTGGCAATATGAGCATGACCCGCAAGTCGCGCCACCGCTTTAATATCTGCACCTTGTTCTATAAGCCGTGTTATAAAAGTGCGACGTCCTGAATGTGAACTGGCACCGACTAAACCTGCTTTATCGTATAATTTGCGAAACCATTTTTGTAATACATCCGGTTGAAAACGACTCCCTCTTTGTGTCTTGAATAGAGGGGCTTTGAAATTAAAGAGTTCTTGCTCTTTTGAATGAATGGATTGAATGTATTCATTTAATGCAGCGACCACTTTTTTATTTGTCAGGTAAATATGACGCTGTTTTTCTCCTTTGGTCATGGCTCGTTTTAAATTCACTTCCTCTAAGATATTGAACTCATAATCAATGACATCTTTAAAGGTTAAAGCGGAAATTTCTTTAACTCGCAGACCTAAACCAAAAGAACAATAAATTAAGGCAACGTTTCGTAATGCAAAAGAGGAGTCTTTAGCAATAATTAAGAGTCTTTTAAATTCTTGCTCGTTTAAAACCCGTGCTTTTCCTTCGCGTGCCATAAATGAATAAAGAGATCTTTAAATAATTAAAATTATAACATTTAAAGACCTCTTGTGCTATAGTGGATTTACTTGAACTTCGATAGACCGTGAAAACATTGAAGAGATCTTATAATATACATTTCAAGACCTCTTTGGCATTGATTCATTTTTGATAAGTTCATAGTGCGAGGATTTTTTTGAGAACGTGGGTAGTGTTAGTAGAATCAAAGGAAAGGGCAATCAATGATCGCTTTGCACCGTACTCAACATTCTGTTTCGGTTCTTTGTTATTGTTTATAATGGTGATTACTGCAAAATCGATTATTTGGAGGGATATGTAACATGTTTTTAGGGGAGTGTAATTTAAAGTTGGACCCAAATTATTTCAAAAAACAATTAAATGCAGAACCTATTTGTCCTATCGCTGATGCTATTTACAGTGATTCAACTATGAAAGAGGATTTTACTCGCTTAGTTTATACCCGCTGTCAGAGTAGTTTGCCTCCAACAATCTTTCATTTGCAAATTACTATAGGAACTGAGCAACCACGAGAGGCCAAGAGCTCGAATTGGTATAATGATATGGTTACTCCTTTTTTAGATTTTTTCTATAAAGGTGGTGTAAGTAAATGGCTTGGAGAAAATGAATCGCATTCGTTGGATGATTTAGGATTAATCAGTTAATACGGGTTAGTAATTTATTGGCTTAATCAAGTTGAAGGATAAAAAATGAACGAAGAAAAAATAAATTTTTCACTATTGGATGAGCATTGGCTTTTGATTGAGCCATTACCTGATCAAATTCAGCCGCTCAATAGAAATGTATGTGAAGTGGAACAGTCGATTGGTGTTTCATTAAAAGAACTCATTTCAAATAGAGTCGAGGACGATGAAATTCAAAAGGAAATTGGCTAAGAGTAATGCGCCAGGGATAATTACGGGCTTCAGAGGCGCTCATTTAAAAATACGTCTGGAAGGTCAGAAAAGATCATCTCTATACCACCCCACTTGGGAAATGCAGTACGTGTAATTCATAGCTCATTAACTTGTACCAGCAATGTTTTTTGATAAAAATACCAACCTAACTTACAGAGATCATGATATGAATTCTTCAGTACAAATGGATGTAAAAGTTTTGGCCAACAAATGTGAATTATTTGGGTTAATAGATCGGACATATCAGATCGAAGCTCTTTATAGAAAAGGCGAGCTTCAGCAAGGAACCTTTATTTTAGATTCTTTAAGAGAAAGTTTGAAGGAGCTATGTGAAAGGTCTTCTAAACTTGATAATAAGTAACATATAGGTTACTATTTAAGTATGAAAATAAAAGTTGCATCTTATATAACTAAAGAAGGCATTGATCCATTTGCTAAATGGTTTGATAAATTAAATGCTATTGCTGCAGCAAAGGTATCTACGGCGCTATATCGTATGGAGTTAGGAAATTATTCTAATGTCAAATCTCTGGGAGATGGTGTTTTTGAATATAAGATTGATTTTGGCCCTGGATATCGTATCTACTTTGGGCAAGATGGCGAGGAACTAGTGATTTTAGTTGGCGGTGGATCAAAAAAGCAACAGGATAAGGATATTAAAATCGCTAAAAATTATTGGCAAGAGTATAAGTTAGCAAAAAGACGAGGGTAGTATTATGGCTTTAACAAGAGAATTTAAAAGTACCATCCGAGACAGAGCACAAAAAGACTCAGAGTTTAGAAAGGCTCTATTAATCGAGGCCGTTAATTCTTTATTAGCAGATGAGCTTGATGTCGCAAAATCTTTATTAAAGGATTATATTAATGCTTCTATTTTATTTGAGCCCTTAGCAGAAAGGGTTCATAAAAATAGTAAAAGTTTACAAAGAATGTTTAGTTCCAAGGGAAATCCTACGGCGCAGTCATTATTTTCAATTATTCATGTTTTGCAAGAAGCAGAGGGAATAAGGCTGACTGTGAATGAAACGCATTAAATATTTGAGTCTTTAAAAGGAAGCAATAATGACTAAAATAGATAGTCACTTTATGAAAAAAAATTTGGGCAATAAGGTTTATCCGTTATACGGAGGGGTTTCCAGGTTAAAAAATGATTCTATCTTAAATAAGGCAAAATTTATCATTGATACAGGCTGTGAATCAAATCTTACAATTTTATTCTTATCTGAAAATAGATCAGCTCCGTTAAAAACGATGCCAGGGAAGGGGCCCAAAGAGTGACATTAATGAAAAGTGATTTTCTTATTTTAGTTTCTTTTTTAATAGGCATAAAACCATTATCTACTATACAGAGAGAAGCTTTAATAAAAATTTTTGATTCACATCCAACAGAGACAACATTGAAAGAATTATTCCATGCCTGTCTTAGTGACAATTTGTCAAATTATAATTTGACAATGGAACAAATAAATAACCTTATCCCTTTGTGTGATGCATTTGAAAAAGCCGTTGGTTTGCCGAATTTGGATATCGTTTTAGAAGAAGCCAAAAAGTTTCAACAGCTGCTAAATTATACTGAATAAGATTAAAATATTAATCGTCTAGCGTACTTTTTCATACCATGGACCCTAGCCCCATATAAAACGATTATGCATACGTTCAATCTTGAATTAAAAAAAATGGAAAGCTATTGGTTATTCCTGCTGAATATTATCCAAGATACACTGACATTGTAGCTACTAAAGAAAATTTATTTTGCCTTACACCCATTAGCCGATTTGAAGCGTTTCTTAAAGCAGTGGAACATTGTATCTTCAATCCTGTTTTTGCGGTTCTATCAATTATTAATCTGAGCCTGTGCGCACCATTATTAATTCGTGATGTAGGAAATAAAGAAGCCATATATTATTTCTACCTATTTATAGGCTTCATTATTTCTTACTACAGCACTAAATGCTATCTTGGGCTCATGAGAAAAGATCCCATGTCTATAGAGGTGTGGCAGAAAAATTTGGTTATAATTCATCATCCAGCCCCCTTAAGCCTTATGATGAGCGCATGTTTAAAGCTATTATCACTATTAATCGAATAAAAATCCCCCGAAAAGATTATTTTTTTGATGATTTATATGGAATTATTTTTGGACCTTCCAACTTAAGGTTGGTAAAATAATCAAATACAGGCATCATTTTCAAATTAAGAAATTGTTTGGGTTCTTTTTAGCTCTAAGGTTTTAATATTTTCTTCTTCATCTTCACGGATGAGCCGTTCTATCAATCGCGTGGGAAATTTTAATGTTTTGGCGATTATAAAAGGAGATTGTTTTTCTTGGTAATGTAATTGCAATACTTCTTTTTTATTAATGGAAGCAAGGAATTCAAGATAAAACTCTTCTTCTGCAGAAATGTGTTCTGAATCATGTTCTTCCATAAGAGATTTAATAAGATTTTTTTCTTCCTCATCAGGGGGTATTAAATCGAATATTGAGCTTACTATTAATTGGTTCATTTCTTTAGCCTGTTTTATAAATTTCAACTCTTCCTTTGGAATTGATTTGCCTGTAACGGCGCTCTTATGGGCTATGTTTAAAACCATCTCAATATGATGTAGAAAAGTTCTGATATTATCTTTTTTATCAAAGCTATTTTGTGAACTGAAATATAACTTAGCTTTTATATAGTAATAGCGCTCCTTATCTAATCGCCTCCATTTTTTTGTATTTGGATTTGCAAGCCATGAATTGAGTGTTGCAACACTTACATTGGCTAGTTCGGCAAGTTTTTCAGCAGTAATGTTTTCTTTTTGCTTTAATTGAATTAATAAATGGTTATAGGATTTTTTATTTTTAAGGAGCATTTTTATTTATAGGCGTATTTGATACAAAGTATCATTTTATATTAATTGATACTTTGTATCAAATGAATTGCGGTTATTAATTATTCGACTATATTCACCACCCAGTGTGGTGTAGCCATAATTCAGAAATAATTTTCTTTGATTCCTGATTCAAAATTGATAGGGCTTGTACAAAATTGGGCGTTTGGGTTTTTTCAAGAAGTTTTTGGCCGTCTTCTGGATCAAAAAATGAGTACATCATCGCTAATAAAACTTGTTTTCCATGGCTATACCCACCCATAGCGTTCTGTATAAAAGTATAGTTAGGTTCTAACTGCCATTTTTTCTGCGCCGCATCAATGGATGATGCTTGTATATTAAAAAATTCAACGCCTACTATTTTAATTCCTTTTTTCCATGCGGCAACGAATAAATCTTCAGACATATGTTGTTCGCCCTTAATAAAATTCATCCATTATACCTTAGGATGCAAAATACATTAACACCCATGATGTGCAAAGAGGCGGAAGAAAAAATGTTACTGATTTTATGCCCATGTGGTAGGACAAGGTATTCATTTGTGTAAATAATTATCCGCTTCAAAGTTAATTGAGACTTGGGGAGTAATTCAAGAATTAATTTATGGGATGTTGGCATTAATAAACAAGCCATAATGTGATTATATTAATATCTGGTTGCTTACATTCTTTTGACGAAAATATAGAGGGATGCAAAACTTAAAATTTTGGGTTGGACAATCTGATTTCGCACGCAGATTCAATTAATAACACCAATAGTTTATACTATTGGACTGCTTGCAATTATTTGAAAATTAAGTATTATTGATATCTAATTTGGCAATTAAACTTTTTGCAACGCCCGTTGCAGAAAGTTTTTGAAATTAAGTTATCGTAGTCGTATAATTTTCGCTCACGACAGGACAGTGAGCAAAAATTTTGTGCTTGGAAGACAAATTGAATTGAAATCGATTAGTCAACCCAACAAAGGAACCAAGTATGTCAAAAGAAATAACTTTTCATCTCGATCATGATTATAAGTCATTTTTAAGTGCGCTTAAAACTCAAATAAAATCCTCACAATTCCGTGCAGCACTGGCCGTAAATCAAGAAGTTATCAACCACTATTGGTACATTGGCAAACAAATAATTGAGAAACAGAAGCAAAAATCTTGGGGAACGGGCTTTATTGAAACATTATCTCGAGATCTACAGAATTTATTTCCTGAAACCCGGGGTTATTCAGTAGCAAACATCCGACGAATGAAACGTCTTGCCGAGGAATATCCTGATTTAAATGAAATTCGCGCACAAGCTGTGCGGGATTTACCTTGGGGACATATTGTTGTTTTAATACAAAGAGTTAATGATGCTATCATGCGTGATTGGTATGTAAGTCAAACCATTGAAAATGGTTGGTCACGCTCAACACTTGAAAAAAATATTAATCAAAATTTATATCAATCTCAAGCTTTACCCTCCAGTAAAGCATCTAATTTTATACACCGATTACCAGCGGCACAATCATCACTTGCGCAAGAAGTACTTAAAAGTCCATATAATTTTGATTTTTTAGGTCTTCATGATGATGCACTTGAGCGCGAAATTGAGCATGCTTCCATTGCACATATTACCAAGTTTTTATTAGAGCTGGGCAAGGGGTTCTCATTTGTTGGTAGTCAATATCCGATGGAAATTGATGGCGAAACTTATTTCCTAGATATGCTCTTTTATCATTTAAAACTTAGGGCATTTATTGTTATAGAATGGAAGGCAGTTCGCTTCAAACCAGAACATGCTGGACAATTAAATTTTTATCTCAACTTGGTTGATCAGTATCTTAAAACGGAACACGATAACCCTAGCATAGGTTTATTGCTTTGCAAATCAAGAAGCAAAGTCATTGCTGAGTATGCTCTAAAAGGCATAGAAAAACCAATAGGCGTTTCTGAATATCAACTTACAAAGGCAATTCCTGAAAACTTAAAATCAAACCTGCCAAGCATTGCAGAACTTGAAGCAGAATTCAGTGAAGATAATATTGATGGTAGTATGCATAAGACCAAATGATCTATTAATTTATTTTAAAATTAGAGTGTGACCATGGCAAGTATTCCTATACCACAACCATTGATAGACACTTGCCAACAGCTTAAAGAAAAAAATTGGCAAGCATTTATACCACCATCTTTTGCGCCATATGACCTAATTTTTTGTCTCGACTTTTTAAAACAATATGATAACAATAATGCCACATTTGAATCATATCGTCGAGAAGTAGAACGATTAATTCAATGGGCTTGGCTAATTGAGAAAAAATCATTACTGGATTTGAAACGGCAAGACATTGAAAATTACATGCAATTTTGTTTCAACCCACCAAAATCATGGATTGGGTTTAAAAAAGTAGCACGATTCATTATGCATAACGGTGAACGCATTCCCAACCATGAGTGGCGCCCATTTGTAGCCACTGTAAGTAAAATTGATCATAAAAATGGACTGAGGCCCAATAAGCAAAACTATCAATTATCACAAAAAGCAATTCGTGAAATTTTTACGGTGCTGAGCAGTTTTTATAATTACTTGGCCTTAGAGGAAAAAGTATCCATTAACCCGATTACTTTGATCAAACAAAAAAGCAAGTATATCCAAAAAACTCAACATCAAGCACAAGTGATGCGCTTGAGTGAAAAACAATGGCAAACTTGTCTTGATACAGTTAAAAATATGGCAAATAATGCGCCCGATAGACATGAACGGACATTGTTTATTATTTCTGCGCTTTATTTATTGTACTTACGTATCTCTGAGCTATGTGCCAGTGATCGTTGGACTCCAGAAATGCGACATTTTTATCAAGATAGCCAAGGATGTTGGTGGTTTAAGACGGTAGGAAAAGGTAACAAAATGCGAGATATTGCCGTACCTGATGACATGCTTGCAGCACTCAAGCGATATCGTGTCAGTATGCAGTTAACCCCACTTCCTTCGATGAATGATCAAAGCCCTCTATTACCTAAAGAAAAAGGCAAAGGAGCAATGACTAGTTCAAGACACATTCGTCGCTTGGTTCAAGACTGCTTTGATAACACCATACAAAATTTAAGAAACACCGGCTTTTCAATAGAGGCTGATAGTTTTGAGTCAGCAACAGTACATTGGTTGCGCCATACAGGTATTTCCGATGATATTAATATGCGTGGGCGTCCTGTTGCACATGTACGCGATGATGCTGGCCATAGCTCAAGTGCCATTACCGATCGATATAATGATATCGATCTCATTGAGCGGCATCAGTCAGCCAAGCATAAAAAACTAATATCAGGTGGTGTACTCAAATAATTCTGTCAGCAATGCCGGCAGTTTGTCATTTTACTTTTAGTCGTTATTTTGATATTCGAGGTTACTTTTCTTTTCTGGATGATTCGATCTTCGCTATAAATTCAAAATAGAAAAAACAATTTAAATTTCTAGATCTGTTCAAACATTTACATTTGGCAAAAATTCTTGTAAGGTTCCTTCATTCAAACTTCCAAGAATCGTCATGGCTCATATCAAAAATTATTTACCTTCAAATGAAGAAGAATTAAATCAAATCGTTATAAAAAAAATAATTGATGCAACACCATTTAAAATTGGTGATTACGTAAAAATTTTAACTCATGATGCAGATGAGAAATGGATTATTTCTGATTTTTCTGTAACAGCAGATGGAGAGCCAGCTGCTTTATTAGAAAGTGATACATGGCATACCTTTGCGCTACTACAAGACATCCAATTCTATCATCATTGATAGAGATTGAGTTCTAAGATTTGAAAATATGCGTTTTGATCTTGTTTGGTTACTGACTGATATTTTATAAGATTATCAATGTCGGAAACAGCAAAATTAGTAATTATTATTTTTGAGTGACACAAATATTATGACCCATAATTTAAACCACACAACTTCTAATAAAAAAACCCGAATATCAGGTTAATTATAGGAACTATTCAAGGAAAAATTAAAGCAAACTGAAAATCATTGGCTATTCACTCAAATAGATGACTGTATTGCCCTTTATCACAATAAAGTTTCAGAGTTGATGTTAAAATAAACACGGCCATGTTTGCCTTGCTTGCTAGAAATCGCTCTTGATTTGGAAATCGCTCAATAGCCGTTTTTTCTTTAGAATTATAGACATTAATTTTAAACATTAATTCCATTGGTTCATATATATCCAATTGATCTAAACAATCACTTAAAGTGACCTCACTCTTTTTATGAAGATGATTGATTAAACAAGTTAATACATGAGTGCAATAGTCTCTCCAAAAAGAATCTTGCACTTTGTTATTCGAATGGATAATTAATTTTGCTGATTCATAAATTGTGTTTATTGATACAGGCGTACTGTTATTCATGATACGCTCCTCCATAAAAATACCTAAATGGTGTTATGCTGATTGATCAATGTAAACGATTTATTGGACCATGAATAATCTCCCCAATCCATAGCAATGATAATGAGTCCTAAGAGGTTTGTGCCCGCAATGGTTGTGGCTGCTTTTGAAAAGTCCAAATTAAGCCTAATGTAATAATCACTATCCAAGTTATTGATTTGCACCATGAAGCATAATAATAAAGCTGTATGAAGTGTTGTGGCTGATTTAGAGGGGGAATTACATTAGGGGATGAAAATAAACTGATATTATTACTTACAATAACTGCTGCTGTAAAAAGGAAAAATCCTTTTAAAATAAACTCATAATTCTTCATTTTAACAGAAGAAAGAATAATCAAAACAAGCGCAGGCGATAGCAGCAAAGCAAACCTTGGCCAGTAAAAAATATGGATTATTGGGGTAAATAAATCGCTATAAGAGGAAAATACCCCTGACTTTAGAGCGGTTTCAAAAGAAAGCGACAAATAAGACAAAACTAACAATAAAAACGATAAGTAGTGTATTGGTGTTTTTAAATTGATGCGCATAATAATAGTTTCCTTTTGGTGGCACGTGTGAGCCGTGTTTTAACTCACCTCTTATTCTTTAGGATATAGTGCTTTTCCAGAAACAGTTGCTATTGCTTGTATAGGAATCGCATTTTCCTCATCATTAGAACAATTTAAGCTGATGATGTTAGCTATAGCTGTTGCTGTATCGTAATCAGGCTTAATATGTGTATCTGACGAGGCGACACATGATGTATTCCCAATGAATAATTTAAACCGTCCGTGGCTCAGTTTTTCTGAGACGTCAAACGGTTCTAGCGTAACTCCTGATAACACTGCCCCAGGGGAAATTGTTTTTTCCTTGTGATCTGTATCAGATGGAAGCTTAAATTGTTTTGTTATTATAATATGCGCTGTTTTACCTGCTTCAACATAAATTCTATTGGGTTTTTCTGATGAAATCGAATGGGTATTTTTTTCTTTGTTTTTTATTAAAAGGAGTTCAGGAGGCATTGGACCGATAATTTTTAGTTCTGGTGAAGCCCAATAGATGGCTTTATTATTGCCCAAAAGTTTGTAAGGCAAAAACACCACGTCATGTTCCCCCATATTCCAAAAAACACCACAAAATAGATGCTTATCACCTACTGTAGAGCGTTTTAACAAATTACCTTTGCTGTCTGTAAAGCGATCACAATAATGGTTATTTTGGGTCTTTGGCACTTTTAATGGGGAGTACGCTAATTGAATTTCACCATTGGCCCCCATAAGAAACAATTGTCGTGAAGCAATTGCATAGAAATCATAGCTCAATTTAGCAATGAATGGAGACAAAAACAGCACCAAGATCCCTAGCTTTATACCCAAGCGCCGCGATGATTTTTCATTGAAAATAGAAAATAGAATGCACCACATAAGCACAAGCCCCAGAACAATGATACAACCGTTAGTAAATGTTAAGAACACTATCAATACCTCTCTTGTAAAAACTATCTATGCAAATGGTTACCATTTTATCATATTATTTTTTATAACATTTAATCTTATTAATTAACTCATTTTTATTGAGTGCATCTATTTTATGTATGATCTCCTTAGGATTATGCCCTTGATCGAGCAATTGTTTAGCCCATAACATAAACACATCATCCTCGGTGAGAATTTTAAAAAGAATATCGTTTTTTTCATCGAGCAATACTTCAACTGCACAGGCCACAAGCCATTTTGAGGGTGTTGTTTCTCCGCTAGCCATGCCTTTAATAGCCATAGGAGAATAGCTTTTATCTTTATCAAATAAGGTTATTGCTTTGTGATGCAATTTCTCAGAACGATTAACAACGGCTTGTAATTCTGAAAAAATTGATTTTATTTGATTACTAAAATCTTGCTTTTTATATTCGGCAAGGTTTACTTGATTCAGTAACGTTAAAGCCTGTTCTTTGCTGGAACCTGAAAGCTTCCCTACTGCAATTTTAATTTGCTGTATCATGCTGCTAACCATAGGTTCAAAGATATTTAACTCCACTTTTTGCTCGTCACAAATAATTTCAATCTGCTCCAAAACTTCGATAAATTCATAAGGTAGTCGAAAACGCAAATCGAGCAACGTGCTTGTTGGTGAAGGATGCAAGTGCTGGTGAATGGCCTTAAGATTTTGCATGAACTGTTTTAATTCAATTGTTTGATTAATTGAAAGATTATTCCAACCATCGAATAAATCCGGCTCATTCATATGAAAAGAACCATAAATGCTCTTCCCATCCGTTGATTTGACGTAAACCCTTGAGGGTCTACGCAAATTTTGTTTCACTTCGAATCGCAATAATTTTTTCATTAAGAAGCCTCTAATAAAGTAAGTGATGAATTGTTGCAGTATTGCAATGCACAGTCTTTTGCATCGTTTAATCGCGTGTACGTTTTGTTTGTTGCCAAATCAATATAGTATTTTTTACCAGATTGTTTGTAATCGTATTTAGAACGAAATGCAAACACGGACGTATTAATGAATCCTCCCAATAAATAGGTTCTCATTACTGGGGTTATTGCTGTTGTATCCTGTCTTATTGCATCAAAATATCGATCTAATAAATGGTGTTCATTTAATTCATAAAGGTTTTTTAGTTTTTGTAATCGATGGCCATGATGATGCATGAAATAAGGAACACCGGAAATATTTATTTTTCTGGCACGTGTAGTGTACTGACTATAGAAAGTTGCTCTTCGCAAAGAATAATGAGGTTTGAAAGCATGCAATACAGGCACTGTTGTATTATTTCCGTACAGGAAAATAAGGTTATTAAATTGAGCATCAAGGATGGCTTTTTGAGTTCGTGCATCCAATAATTTATTTTTTATTGCCTCTAAAGAATAAATCATTGCCTCAATACCCTGTTGATTCATTTCAGGAATATCCCCCAGAGAAAGTTCTACCTGATAATCTAAACGCTCCAACCGCCTTAGTGCATTACACAGCTGGGGGTAATGAACAAGGGTATTTAATTCCAGATAAGTGCCGATGGCTTCTTTAATGGACAACCTATTCCAGTAGGAATAAGAAATATCCTGATTTCTGGTAGATGAAGATGTAAGCATTAACGCTCTCAATAAATCGTTTAAAGAAAAGGCCAGCTCAAGTGGTGCATTGGTTTGATTTAGATGAATCATAATTACCTCGTTTTCTTTTATTGTCCTAATGACACTACGACTTAGTTTATTTACAAGAACCAAATTTGTCAACAAATAAAATATATAAAAAAGATAGATTAAATACATCTTTTATATTGACTACTTAGTTATGATCTGCCATACTATAGATGTTCACTTAGGAACATAATAGATAAAATAAGGAATAAATCATGATTAAACACCCTCTTCAAATCGGTTCCATTCTCTATGCTTCTTGGGGTTACGAGCAAACTAACATTGATTTTTATCAGGTCATTGATCTAATTGGAACTTCCACTGTAGTACTCAGAGAAATTGCACAAGAAAAAATCACTGAACGAAACGATGCTTTTTGCGGAAAAACAAAAGCCAAACCTAATTGTTTTATTGATGAACCATTTAGAAAAAGAGCAAACGAGCAAGGCAGAGTACGCATGAATTCCTTCTCTCATGCAAGTCTTTGGGATGGCACTGCTCTTTATTATTCCTCTTATCATTAGTATTCGAAAATACTCCCTGCATAAGCAGGGAGTTACCACTAATTACTAATTAACTGTTTAATAAAGAATTGGAGATTTTGATGAGCAATATATCAACAGACGGAACAAATAGTTTAATACAAGAAATCAGCATCGTTTGGTCTATAGAAGATGTGTTGGATGTAAGGCCTCTACTCAGCAAAGAGCAGGCAAGTACCGTACTACAACACCTAAAAGAAAATCATGATGCCACCATAGGTATTAATTGGGATGTGATAGAAATCGTTTCAGACGATTTATTCTTAACCGAAGAAGAAAAAGAAGAAGAGTAATCCAGTTAAGTAGGCTAGATTTTTTCTAGCCTACTCACCTATCAGGAGGGAGCACAATGGATTATTTAAATTTATAGGAGCAGTTAGCGGGTGTACCAATAAACGATGAGGACGAAATTGAAGAAGATTTTCTTCATTTTGAAAAAGGAACGAATAAATTCGAACTCTGGACATGGTTTGATGGAAAATTACCTAAAGGAATCGCACATGAGTTATTTAAGATGTCATAACTATTTAATTGTTATAAATAGGATTTTTGCCCTCACCCTATTCATGGGGGCTTTTTTATCCTTTCCTGCTCATTCAGGGTATTCTAAATCATTTAGAGTTGCTCATACCTATGGAAAGACGAAACCGCAGCAAATATCGCCTGTAGTAAAACATTCTAAATTTTTAACCGGATTAGCCGCAGGCTCTATTTTATTTTCGCAAAAGGGACATCCTATCTCTTACAATGAGCTTGATTTTGAATCACCTGATGGTGAGCTGTATAGTGAATACGAGCGCAACAATCAATTATTGGCTCAAGGTGGCTTGCCTCAGAATAAGCGATTAGCATTAGAGCGCAGAAATCAGCAGATAAAAAACAGATTAATTGCGTTCGCTGAAAAAAGATACATGAGCGCATTCACTCTTCAATTGTTTCCACTCAAAGAAAAGGTAATTAAATCAAAAATTGAAAAATCGTATAACACTAACGAAAAACCGGATATCCAAGTAAAACGCAAACAGTTCTTTTATGAGCTCAGGTTTTCAGATGAAAGCCCAAAACCAATAAGTGATTTTGATGTGGTGAATATTAATGAAATGAAACCTAATAACGCACATCCCTATCAATTTACCTATGCAGAAACCTGGGGGAATAACACCATTAAAGTAACTTTGAGAGATAAAAAAGATAAAAAGCTTGTATTAAATTTATCTCACTCTTACTACGTTCCAAATGCAGCAAGAAAAGACATTTTGGAATCCATGCTAGAAAAGTTGGAATATGTATGGCCATTTCTATTCCTGCTGTTACTGTTGAATTTCTTTTTTTAAAATTAAACAATAAATTATAACTATAAGGGTATAAGGAGCTATATAAATGATGATTGAACTATTAATTGGTATTGCCGTTCTCTTGTTAATCTTTGTCTTAACAGGCCTGTTTATTGTCAAACAGCAAGAAGTCGCACTTATTGAACGCCTAGGAAAATATCATTCTATTGCACATGCAGGACTTAATTTTAAAATACCCTTTATTGATTGGATTGCTGGTAAGTTATCGTTACGAATTCAACAATTAGATGTCAAAGTCGAAACCAAGACAAAAGATAATGTGATTGTCCAGATTCAAGTTTCCGTACAATATCGCATCAAAGATGACGGCGTTTATGATGCTTTCTATAAATTGGAAGATCCTACGCAACAAATTACAGCCTATGTGCTTGATCTAGTCCGCTCTGAAACGCCAACAATGATCTTGGATGATATTTTTGAAAAAAAAGACAGCATTGCTAATGCCGTTAAAAGCCATTTAAGCGAGACCATGCAAGATTTTGGATTTGAAATTGTCAAAGCATTAGTAACGAACATAGAGTTAGAAACGAAAGTAAAAAATGCAATGAATGAAATTAACGAACAACAACGATTGCAAGTTGCAGCTCAAGCCAAGGGAGAAGCAGAGAAAATATTGATAGTCAAAAAGGCTGAGGCAGAAGCAGAAAGCAAGCGGTTACAGGGCGAAGGAACAGCCAATCAACGAAAAGCCATTATCGATGGGCTAAGCCATTCCGTAGAAGATTTCCAAAAGTCCGTACCCGGTGTATCGTCTGCAGATATAATGAACTTGGTATTGATTACTCAATATTTTGATACATTAAAAGAAATAGGCTCACATAACAAATCCAATACAATCTTATTGCCGCAGTTACCGAATGATATCGCATCGCAATTGCAGCAAAGTATTATAACTGGCAATGTAGCTAGTGCAGACATAAAAAATTAATAACGGAGTAATTGGGGTTATGCTCTATAACCCCATAACAAAAGGTATTAGGTGTTTCCATCAAGCATTATCTGAGATTATCTATTCCAACAACCACAAGCCATCTTGTTCCCAATGCTCAGAAAATCCCATTTTTGAAAAGGGTATAGAAGGATGATTGTGCATAAGATGAAACAATTGTTTGCGCCAATGATTGCCTGGCGAGCTATTTTTTAATAATGCATGAATAATATAAGCTTGTAGATAAAAAGGACTCTCGTTATGTTCAAAAGATATTGTTATTTCTGAAACCTTGGGTTTATTGACGAAAAACCGATTCCATAAACGAGAATGGTGAGCGCATAAATTTCTGGTATAAGTCAGTGAGCGCATCCATGATTTGATGATTTCACTATATTGTCCAAGAGTATCACCAATTTCTTTTCTTACAGTACGATCTTTAATATTGGCATAGAGCTTGGACACTGTACCAAAAGAAATGCATTCCATGACCATCCAGCTTGGCGGGTGTTCTGGATAATGATATTTAGCATAATACGTTTTAATAAAGTCTTCGTGTGAACGTTTCAGATGTGATTTAACCTCCTCCAAAAACATTTGATATTGCTCAGCCGAAGAAAATAAATCCATGTTTAGATACCAATGTGCACCATACTTCAAACTCATGGCATTTGATATAGCGGTACGAAAAGACACTTCTATTCGCTCTAGGGCATCGATAACTAATAAGCGCAGCTCCCTATCAAATGCATACAAATTTAAAAGATCCGAAAATCGTGTGTTGGGTTTAAATTGGTGAGATCTTGTCGCAGAGCTAATGAGAAAAGGCTTAAAATAAATCATCAAACGATAGTAACCAATGGTCGTCAAATACTGACTAGCTTCTTGCTCATTATCCAGCAACAGCCCTTTTTTGTCGTAAGTGATGTATTTGTTCTGGTATGGAAAGAGGTGGTTTATTAAAAACCATTTTTGAATGCATAAAATAAATAACCCGCCCTGGTCCGCATTGTTAAGAGGCGTGGCGGGTATGGTTAATTACATTATAACCCGATTGCGCTCAAAATCAAATACTATACGGTTGATTGTCATTGATGTAATTTTAACAGAATGTGCAACATAACTGAATCACAGTACACGCCAATTACCCATAAGAATGTTATAATTAACCCATCGTTAAAAATCCTCATTCCTTAAGTTATTCCATCAACAGCTTTCTCAGTTTTCAACGCTTAAAATATATTACAAAAATGATTTGTTGCTAAAAAGACCTGATGTTAAACGCTATTTGATTCTTAAACCTCTCCTTTGGCCATATTTTTTTGTTATCGAAAAAAGCCCTATAGAACGATTTTCCGAGCTATTTTTTAAACATTATAGTGATGAGGGACATACTTATTTTAGAAGCCAAGGGCTTAAGAACTTTTTAAATGAACCTATTCAAAGGGAAAAATCGTTATAAAAAGTATCAAATACACACACTTTGCTGGCCAATTGACAAAAACTCTCAAGATTGGATTGAACATAAGCGATTTTTCAAAGGCAATAATTTCTATGCGCATATTATCTATATAAAAATACAGGATGAATACTTTGTGCGAGTCACTTGGGAAAAAGAAAGCACCCCTCACCCTGTTGCATCTATAAGCAGGTTTGATCTGGATCAAGGTCAAAGGCTTAGCGCGTCTGAATTTAAAACAAAAATGAAACAAATCAATGCCAATGAAGCTAATAAATTACATCTTGGAATGAAATAGCATCCTCATGTAATAATAAAAACGTCAATTTAAAAGATGTTTTTTATTGACAAAATCACCATTGTTTGCCATAATGTATTTGTTCACTTAGGAACATAATAGAAAACATTAAGGATCAAAAATGACAACAATCATTACTTCAAAACTAGTTAGCGATCAGCAACGCCTTTCTTTTTTGCCTAAACATTTTGGCACCATGATGATAAGAGCAGAACAAGCAATCTACAATACATTAAAAGTGATGTGCTCTTCTTACGAAGGCGGCTATTGGCATTTTTACGAATTGAGCAATCGTGGTTTTTATTTGGCTCCTGACATGGACGAGCCACTCCCCATATATGTGGAAGGCAACGGATATGATGGAGAAGTGAGCGCGGATGCCGCTGGAATCATTACAACCCTATGTGTTCTTAATCAACTGTGTTGGAAAACTAAATCGGATAAAACAATCCAGCAATACTATTTATTGCGAGATTACATCGAATACCACAAAGAAGCTGCGGACATTTATGCAGCGATTGATTAAGCGAATTAAAACAGGTCGTAAACTTAAATTACGGCCTTTACATAAAGGGCGGTTCTATGAATATTATAGAAAAAATTACTCAGGCCATTTTTGAGGATGACGAAGATCCGAACAAACAATCTGAATACTTAATTGAAACCTATTTAAACAGCGCCAATCAAATAGAAATTGATGCTATTTTTGTATGTTTATGCGGGTACAGCTCAAAAACCCTAATCGGTAATTGCTCAGCATAATTTGCGGTATTTGTGTTAAGCTTAACCAAAAACTAGCTTAACGGCTGTTTGTACTTACATTACGTGATATTTAAAGTCCGTACACATTGATTAACACTCTCACCAGCTTGATTGAATTCAAGAGCATGCCTTTTCTGATCTAATAGCTCCAAGCTGGCTTTTTTAGGTATAAATCGTGCTGGTACTATTAAATCAAAAACGTTAATAGAAAACGTATCTAAAAATGATAACCGAAAATTTCCTTGCTCTTGGGCAATAAGGCTAAATTCCTTCAACGAGATTAGCTCTGGAACTTCAGATGTATCCTCATAGTGCGCATTATAAGAAGAAATAATAAGCGTCAACAGAATGAATAAGGGAATTAAATAATAAAATGTGTGTTTAAAAATTATTTTGATATTCATATTCTAATCCAAATACTGTTAATAGAACCATCATTTAATACGCCGATCAGTAAACTATTACACCACTTACTTTTAATAGTTATTCTCATGCCTGTACTGAGCAACACGAAACGCATAATGGCACTCGCGTTGAGTTATTGGTCGATGTGAACGAAGAGTTAACTCTTCGTGAAATAAATCAAGAAATCCAAGTTTATAAGCTCTTTTTTCAAATCCAGGTATTCCATATTTTCTAGTTAGCCAATGATCAATCACTTGGTGACAAGTAGATTCAAAATTACTGAGATCGAATAACCGCAGAAATACAAGCACGACAATGAATAAAAGAATAGTGTTTATATCCATCATACAATGTACTCCGCCCTCTTATTAGATTGTACACAATCGCCATTGCACCGCTGCCTTTCTATTGCTATTAGCACTTAAAGCACAAAAAATCATTGCAATTGAATTCATAACAATGCAAATTTTAATAAAAATAAATTATTCCTCGGCATTAATTATTAATACTAATTTTTTGATAAACTACATACCGTATTAACTGCAATGCAATACAACTTTTATTTAATCAATCATTGAATATTCGTCAGAGGCTTTCCATTTTTTATCTTTTGCTAGAATATACAAAGCTGATTTTTCAAAAAATGTATCAGTTCCTTTCAGTTTTGCCCATTCAGAATAGGCTTGAATTTCCTTATATATATTGGCATCAATTTCAACTCTTATTTTTTCAGTTTGCTTTATTTTATCTTCAGTAATTAAAGGCATTATATCCTCGCTTAATGTTACAACATCCTTAACGCGTATTAACTATCTATTCCAATAATCAAATGAATTAAATTGGTTATTTGAATGCATATTGTTAAAACTGGAATGATGATTAATATGATGCATGGAGTTGTTGTAATTAAACCCAAATGGATTTCCCCCCGCATCATACGAACCAATCATGGGCAAGCCAGTAACCGGATTTACTCTAAACGTATCCTGTGAATGATTATTTAATAATTGCTGTTGGTTAATATTAATAGAAGAATGATCGCCCTGCTTTATGCCATGGCCTTTAAGCATATAAGGTAAAATATGTCGTTTAAAATATTCATTTTCCATATAATTAAAGTGTTCATCTTTTGATGCAATGGCTTTTTGATATTCAAGATAACCTGGTGGTGGTTCTAATACAAAATCTTTAATTCGGATGAGTAATTGTATTAATTTTTTTATACGATCAACTATCACATCCTTTTGAAAAAATAGTTTCATTTTTTTATCCTATTTAGATAGCTAATTTATTCCTTCACAAACGCGCAAAGGCATGCGCTCTTTATTTATTCCATAGTCCATTATTCTAACTATACTAATAGTAGTACTTCACAAGGATTGTGCCTAGTTGTATTTTTCTGATTCTACACACACCACGCAATGTGATTGCTTTAAAGAATTTGCGCATAACCATATGATTTATATACAAATAACTAAACAACTCTTTAAAAACGAGTAATTTAAAGTAAAATCCCTATGTATACAATTGTATACATAGACCCCTTGTAAAATCAATGGATATCAACTTAAAAATACAGTTGTATACATAAATAATACTATTGTATACTTGTATTGATTCAATAAATGAGCCCCTCTATGAAAGAAAATGACGTCATTACCTTACGTATTTCAGAATATGAGCGGGAGTACTTAAATAAAATTGCACATCAATTTGATTTACAAAAACGAGGCTCATCAGATATTTCGCCAGCAAAAGCATTAAAATTTCTTTTAGAATTTTGCCTGCATAATGAAATTTCACCACATAAAAAAAGTGAAAATCCATTGCAAGATATAAGAAAAATGATTGAACAAATTCATGCATCCATACCCCATTTGATGTATCACAATCATTATCAAAGCTTAGTTATTTCATCCAATATTAATGACGATTCCTTGAAGGAAATAAAACAAAAAACCATCAAATATTTAAACGATAATTTCTCAGGATTTCAGAATAATTCTTATAAAGAAGTTCGGTTTAAAATGAACGGAATTGGACTTAAAACAATACCTATAGAAGAAGGTGAATCGTTATGGAAATAACTATTGATGTTGGTGCAGATACTCTTCATTCGTTGAATAAAATAGCAAAAACAAATAACACCGAATTAAATATAACTGCAGCAGAAATGCTATCATTTGGAGCACGTATTTATCTGCAATCTTTAGAAAAAAAGACAGATGAATCAACCCAATTATTACTCGAAAATAGTGTTCGCTCCATACAAATTATTACTGAAATTTTATACAGTGTATACAACAAAGATTTGTCTAAAATTGGTGCTTATGATGCAGAAACTGCATTAGCCCTGATTGAACGTATGATTCCAAATTTATTAAAAGGCAGGTAACAGGATCTCAGTAATGGGATCCAATTACCTACCAAGAAAGTGATTCCTTGCTACCATGAGCAGCGAGGCAAACTAACATCACTTTATTCTGCAAATATAAATCCTCCCACTTGAGTTTTCCAAAGAGTTGAAAAAACACCGCCCGGTTTTTTTGTTAACTGTTCCAGGCTACCATGCTCAATGATATTCCCATTGTCAAGTACTACAACAGTATCCACTTCTTTTAAGGTTGAAAGTCGATGTGAAATAATCAAAGTTGTTTTATCTTGCATTACTTCATGCAATGATTTTTGTATGGCTTGTTCAGTTTCAGTGTCTAATGAAGAGGTTGCCTCATCAAGAATTAGAATTTTCGTATTTCTAAGGAATGCCCTAGCAATAGAAATGCGTTGTTTTTGTCCACCCGAAAGTTTTAAACCACGCTCACCAACGAGTGTGTTATATTGTTCTGGCAAGTTCATAATAAACTCATGGCAATTTGCTTTTTTTGCTGCACTAATCACTTCATCTTTGGTTGCAGTATCGTTAGCAAAGTGTATATTATCAAAAATACTTCGATGAAATAATTGCGTTTCCTGAGGAATAATTGTTATTTGTGAACGAAGAGATTTGAACTGAACTTCGCTTATCATTTGTTTATCAATAACGATATTTCCTGAAGATGGTTCTACAAGACGCAGTAATAATTTCAAAAGTGTTGATTTACCACTGCCTGACTTACCTACAAGCCCAATTTTTTCTCCTGCTGCAATAGATAGATTAAGTTGATTAAAAAGGAGTGCAGAATTAGGGTATGAGAAGTTTATGTTATCAAAAATAATTTCACCTTTTGAAACCTGTAATGGAGGGACGTTAGGTTTATCAATAATGGCATGCGGAATTTTAATGAAGCTTAATGCATCATTGCATGCACCTATAAGTTGATGTACTTTCAAAATTTGCTGTCCTAATCCGAATATCATCATCAAACATGAGAGTGCGATACTAAGTACTAGAGCAAAATCACCTGCATGAATAGAATGTTTTTGAGCGCCATAAATTAGGGCACACACAAATGCTGACGTTAATGCAGTTACTAAACAGCCCTGGTAAAAAAACACTTTAATCGTTTGGCATTGTATTTTTTTCTCAGATTTTGCTACTTCAGTTACCGCCTTTTGAATCGTTTTAGATTCTTTGGTACTACCTGAAAATAATATTGTGCTAGAAATATTGCTAATAGAATCAGAAAGGTAACCGCTTAATTTTGTTTTGGCACTTGCTAGTTCTGCTGAGGAGGTCTGCGTAGTATCCGCAGTAATAAATGAGATACCTACAAATAGGATTGCCCATGTAAAGAGAATTAATGCATAAATACTACCCACAAATACATACAGAGTTAGCACAGCAATTAAAATTCCAAGAACAGAGTTATAGATCCAGCCTGAGGCGATTTTAAGTAACTCCTCAATGCTTTCAGAAATGTCTATTATTTTTTTTGTTAATGTACCAGAGAAATTACTTTCAAAAAATTCATAGGAATGACCTAATAAGTACTCAAACATATCTTTTTTAATGTCCGATTTCATTGAAGGGTATAAACACGCCTCAAAATACTCTTTTAATCTAACAGCAATGTTAGTTATCATTGGCATGATTGCATAAAATATGGCAGGCCAGATAATAAGCGATAAAAACTGTTTACTTGAATTATAATTACTCACAATAGAAACCATTTTCCCTAATAAATAGGGAGAGATGGATCCTTCTAATGCAAAAATTGTAATCATCGCGAGTATACCAATCATAAGACGCTTATTCTTTTTAATCTGTAAATAGCGCCATATAAAATGGCTTAATGTTGATGGGATCTCTTGGCTATAATTCATCTATTGAGGCCTTATAATGGAGGATGTTTATCATCCAAATTGGTTTTGTTATTTGGTATTGAGCTATGGTATTTATCGTATAACTCTCGAGGGTTTCTTTGTTTTTTAAAATTTTATGCAGTAGCCTCACTAATGCTAGTGCTTAGCCAGCTCTATGATAAGACGTGTCAATTCTTTTTGTAAATCTTTAACAACAGAGTTACTCCCTTATGTTTTCCTGCAGATTTTGCTTTGACCACGCCTTCTCTGCCTAAATGGAAATACTGTACATATTTTATACATAAAAAATATTCAACAATCTTATAAATAATTTTTTTACTATTTTTTTACAGCGAAAGCTGTGTAATTTTATTAATCATCTTAATCATGCTAAATTGTCACCTTTGGGACGAAAACATAACTTTTTGTGGGTCTTTTCGTTTCAATGATTGTCACACTCCGATTTTTAGCATATTAAACTGTTAAGCATGAATAAGTTGCACAGAAATGTCCTAATGAAAAAAAATTCAGTACATGTATGGTTCAGGTCAGGCTATTCATTTAAAAATTTTTAAAGCTCGCGCTCCATTTCTCGATTAGACTGTGATTTATTAAAAGTACGAGTATTTTCTACAAAATCTTTGTTGTAAACACGGTCTTTAATTTCATTAATTAATCCTTGATTGAGTCTTATAAACTGATTATCGCTTTGTGCATTAAGTTTGCGTTCTTGTTTTATCAAAGACTGAATTTGTCTATCCTGATTTATTTTTATTAGCTCCGATTCCTTATTTTCTAAAGCACATTGTTTTTTAAATTCCTCTAAGCTCAGACACCGGTTTAATTGCTTTTTTAGCTCGTCCTTTCCTTCTTTAACAAGAACATCATTTAAATCGGTATTTTCTTTTTTAGGAATTATAATGGATACGTGGATACCAGAATCATGCAATCTCTGAGCTGCTTTTATAATCGTATTAGTTTGTTCGTTCTTTGCGTATTTATAGGTTTCTTTTCCATCATTATCCAGGCAAATAATTACCTGTTTGGGACTATTTTTTGGATCAATATTTGAAAAATTTGCTTTCCCCAATACAGCATACACACGCGCATGTTCATCGACCTGAAGTATACTTAATCCTGTCTCAATCCCTTCTGTAAAATAAGCGATGTCGCCTTTACCATGGTGATTTAAATTGACAAAATAATTACTGATTGAGCCAAACGTTTGTTTCACAGATTCACAAGACTTATCCTTATTAGCAGAATGAGGTTCTAATTTAGTGATCTGAACATGGTGTATGTTACCCTGTTCATCTTTACTAAAAGCCAATAGTGCAGGAACATGCTTTTGCCCATCTTGGGTCTTGGTGTATACCGAACGACAAAAGCGAAGATCAGCATGATCATAATGCGCTAACCCACGATGAATGATTAAGTATTTTTCAGCGATGGTGCCTTGAATAGGCTGTGATTGTTGAAATAACTTTTGGGCCAGTTGACGTTTCCCTTCTTTGACTTCCCTCTCTTTTTTCTCATTCAATTTTTGCGGTGCTTTACGCTCGTATTCAGGAATGTAATGGATGTATTGCGCTGCATGCTCCAGAGTTTCTTTAAAACCGGATAAACCCTTCTCACGTTCAATAAGATGAAATAAATTACCCGACTCCCCTGTCTCAAAATGGTGCCAAAGACCTGAATCAAGATCAATTTTCAAGCTTCCTTTGGCTCCATATCGATATTCGGATTGGGTTGATAATCGATGATTCGGCTCTCCTAAAAGGCTTTTAACTAAAGAATCAGATACGTTCAATAATCCATTATACAGTTCTTCCGCATTAATGGACGGCTTTTGAGCAGACTCATATTTTTTTATGAGTGGAGAATCTTTTACCTGTTCCTTAGGTTCTTCCAGAATGTGCTCCTGAGCTCGATTCATTAACTGCGTGCTGATTCTTTGCTGTTTCTGTTGTTTAAAACGATAATCCTCTTCGGTAAATACAGCAGAGGTTTTATCCGCATCGCGTTGTTTCAGGGGATCTTCAAGTCTTTTGACTAACCCCTCGAAATTATCGGTATAAAATGTTGCTTGATGGCTGGCACGAGTTGCATCAATTTCATGAGATCTATGGGTGGTTACAACAAGACGGTCCTCCAATTCCAAGGCAATCATGAACTTGGATGTAGCACCCTGACTGGAATAAGCCGTATTCGTATAGGAATAATCCCAATGAAGATCTGATTGTTTTTTTAAATTCAGCGTGACCTGATTTTTACTGTTGCTTAAGCCTATTGTTTCACCAAAAACCTGTGTGACCGTATATTCTTCATTGGCAATAATGCCGCGAGCGTCATCATTTCGTTTTAATCGAATCCGATCCCCTGAGGCTAAAGGCCGTTCGTGCAATTTATAAAAGGAAGGCATTGTTTTGGGTAAAATAGAAGCACTGATTGTAAACGCAACCTGCGACTCATCAACACAGAACAATTTATTTGATTCACTATCAATGGCTTTGATAGTGAAATACTCGTCCTTTTTAGCCACTGAATAGTTTTTACCAAACCGAATGACATCACCTGGTTCAAAAGAATGCGCTTTTACTTGGTCCGCTTGATCCAGGCTGATTGGAAATAAGCGCTTACACAGTACATCTTGACTGTGTAATTGATGTTGTTGGTGCAACCCTTCACGTATTAACACTTCAATGGGTGTTCTGTCCTCATGAGCATGAGCAACTATTAGCGTATTTTTTTGACACTCAGGGGTTCGGCTGAGAAAATCGTCAGCAATGGCACGATAAATGGATTTGTAGTCCTTTTTTCCTTCCTCATCAGTACAATTAATTTCAATCAGTGATGAATGATTCAACCCCTGTACCGGTGTCTTTCGCTGCACGTACTCTTCGGGATTAATGTTTTTTATGAGTTCAAAAGCCTTCCCAATTTCTCTACGTGATGCAAATTCAGCTGCTTTTTTTAATTCAGGATTCGGATTCTGGCGCACAATCTCCGTCATAAATGCTGTTTTTTGCGATTGGCTTTTGATGGTGAGTTCATGAGGAATCCCTGAAGCCAGGGATTGCAACTGAGTAATATCCCCTGTAAACACCATTCGCGATTGGGTGTCAATGCACTTTTGTTGTAAGGCATGGTACTTCTCATTATCAATCATGGAGCTTTCATCCACAATGACTAAATGACTTAAGCCCAACCCACCGTCATTGCGCAAAAAACTATCGATGGTCTGCGCCTGGATGCCATTCGCATTGAGTTCATCTACGGCTTTATGCGTCGGTGCAAGTCCTATTACTTGAAACTGATTGATCTCAGCAATGTCCTTCACATGACGCATCATTGTGGTCTTACCAACACCCGCAAGCCCTTGAATGGATACAAACCGGTCGGATGTGCTCACCACTAACGTGATGGCATCTTTTTGCCCTTGCGTTAAGGTTTCAGGTAATAACAAAAGCTTTTGTGAAGACAGCTCAATGGGCTTTACCGTATTTTGCTCTTTGTAATTAGACTGCAGTATCGCCTCTTCAATGTTTAACGACTCTTTGGTCGTCCAATAGGTATCCAAATAAACTAAGGAATCTGCTATTCGCCCTTTCAGTAATGGAGCAATGTCTTCAAAATCTGCCGTTCCTAATGCATGCATTAAAGCATGGGTCATTAAATCACTGTGTTTAAAGGCTGCATTACGTTCCGTGCATTTAGCAAGCGCATACGTGAGCGCTGTGGCCGCAATGTGTTCTTTGTCTTCTGATTTTAGATCCAGGTGATGAATTAACGAGTTAAGTTCTCGTTCCAGTGCCTTATTGGCATAGGCCATATCACGGTAGACTAAATCGGGCTTTTTTTGTTGCACATCATAGGCAGTCCATTTCAATTGCACACTCTCTAAAAAGCGCTGTGCTTTTTGCCCATCATCAGTAAACAGAATCACATGCTGCGCGTGTTCACCGATTTCTCCGATGAGATTACGATTGAGCTGGTACGGTCTTGCCGCTATAAACACTTGAGTGGTGTCTGGTTTTATCTCTTGCGGTTTTTTACAATAATCATAATCAAAATGATGTTCGGACAACGCTTTATTGGTCAAAAATAAGGTGTTGGACTCATGGCGGACATAAATGCCCTCTTCAGTAATTTTTGACACAACAAACGAACTCTTAGGCGCATATTTGACTCGTTGATGACATAAGGACTGTTCATTGATTAACCGCTCACCAACAGCGACTTCCAGTATTTTTTCTCGTGATACACTAAAGTCTTCTTTAGTGTCATAAGCAAACAGACTTGTCTTGCCTTGGGCATTTTTTAAATGCAGCCCATTGGCACCAAGGTCACACACCTTATAGTGCTGCGGTATTCGACCTTCATTATAAAATGTGATTTTATCGCCCACTCTATAAGACTGAGCGTGTCCTTTTTCCGTTTGTGTCAATGAGACTGTTGCCAAAACAGTTACCTTTTTCATTAATCTTGATAACTGCCCCTGCTGCACCAGCCCTTCTCGTATCTGGCTCGTCAAAGTCTCCTTTTGTTTGTTATTCAAGGCAACCAGTGCACTTTTTTGCTGTTGTTCTGGCGTTAATTGAAGCCAAGCAGAACTCATGGATTCATTTGCTTGTTTCCCAATCGAGAGCTTAAGCGCTCCTTTGATAGGGGCTGTTAACGATTTATACGAATGAATGCCCTGCTCTTTTAATAGCTTAATCGGATTTCCTGCACTAAAACCCAATGTTCCTGCCGAGTTATTCAATAAAATGAGTTTGCTTCTGTGTGCTTGAGTGATGTCGCTTAACGCGGATAAATCATCAAAAGAAAGTTTTTGTGCATCATGAACAATCACTAAATCTTGCTTTTTTTTCGTAAACGGTGATGATTTGATGTGCTTCCCATAATGATATTGAAATCCAGACACCGTATGCACAATATCGTCTTTAAACAAATTTTTAATCCTGGAAATAAATCCTGTATCCAAATGTTTGATGTCTGCTCGAAGTTGCTGCGTTTTTAGGCTACCAGGATGAAGTACATAAGAATTGAGAAAATGCGCTTCTGCAAGATGCACCATGTCTTGAATCAGCTCTTTCTCGCACCGAAAACCGGCTACATCAATGATTTGAATGCGCTCGTTATTTTTAAATACCTGGGAAGAGAGCCCGTGATTTGGTACTGAAATCGAAAAGCTTACTTTTAACTCGTTGGTAGTTTTTGCAATAAAGTCCTTCTCGCGTGCAAGAAGATGCGCCGTTGTATAATATTCCAAGGGTTTTCCCTGGAGTGCCCTTGCCTCCAAAAGAGATCCAATTTCCCGTTCAATGTCCTCATGGCCAACAAGACCTGCTGAAAAAGTCATAGCCTGGCGCACCAAAGCCCCATGCTGGATTTGAGTAGAATATTCGGACAAATGAGCCAGTGCATCACCCACTGCTTTTTGCGCATCAGGGCTTAAAGGTGTGGTGTGAGTGCTTTTAACCGCTCCTCGTCCGCTATTTAATTTGGAATCCTGAATAATCGTGCCTAAATCAATACCAAGCTCCTTAATTTCGTCTACCCACTGTTGATGCAGCGCTTGACTGTCTATTTCAGTTTTTGGGTTGCGCGTCGATAAATTAGATTTCTCGGCAGCCTTGGCACTGCTTGTACCGCGTTCCTTCATATCATCAAGAATCTGCACGCGCCTTTTGGATGTAGCAGTAATAGCCTCATCACTAATACCTACAATCTCAAAATTACCGTACCTGTCTTTAATGCGAATATCGTAGCCCAGCTCCTTAACTTTTTTAGCTAAAGAGGACATGTACACCAATCCCAAATAATGCTGGTTGGAATAAATTAATTCACGAAAACCATGATCTAGATGTTCTTTATCATTTTTTGCTCGTGACGATAAAGAACGCCATAATCCATCCGAACGCTCAGTCATATTGAGTATGGGTACATGCGTGTGCAAATCGGGATCTAATTCACGAGAGGTTGTATGGACAAACATGGCTGCTACTAAATTACGGGTTTTTTCAAAAGTGGTTTCGCCATTAAATGTAATGCGTGCTTCTGCTGCCAGCTGCTCAATCCGACCAAAGGTAATGTTCACGGCTTCTTGATGGGCTTGAAGCAAGCGCGCGTCTTGCCCCACCAGGGCTAAAATGGATACGGACTTAGGCGCTGATAAAGTCACATCGGTTCCAGGACGATGTTGACGTACTCCCTTATCGATAATACCCAGCAGTTGCCCGCTGGGTAATTGTCCATCCAATAATTGCAAAAATTGCGAAGACTCAATTTCACCGGACAATTGTAACTTCTGCGCACCGCGCCCGATCCATCGGGACAGACTGTTGAGCGAATCTCGATCGCTTAAATAATAATTATCTTGATTGGTGTAATAATGCAGCGCGTCTTTAGCCGCACTTATTTTATTTAAGGTCAACATAATACCTCCCTGGATGACTTAAAAAATTTCTTTTATAACAATGGAGGCCTCACGCAGCTCAATAGCATCGGTGTCGTTTTTGTTGGCTGTAACGTGATCTTTGGGTTCCGCATAAGGTGATTCGGGAGGTACTAAATCCTTATCCGATACCTCATGCGCCAATGTTTCAAATTGATGGATTTTTTTAACGTCGTCATTTCTTTGAGGATTATTTTGAACCATTAACGCGCGATGATTTACTTTTTCCAACGCATCAAAATTGATGGATCGCTCAATAAGCGGTACGCAAATTTCTTTACGCTCAATGTATTTGTTTTTCAAACGAGTGATGGGATGATTTCCTACCAAACGGACATAACACTCCATGTCATCAAGAGTCATAATATCGCCCTCTTCAACCGTATTTCTTTTAGTGCGTTGCGAGCCCACCGTATTACCATCACGAACCGAATCAGGACCATAAGACTGACTTTCTTTCATCTCATTAATCACTTGTGGGCCTAAATCCTCGGAAACCCACTTAGCCACTTTCGATTTTGGACTCCTAAAATAAATGGATGTATTGAGTAGATCCGCAATGGCTCCGGCCTCATGAGTTCCATAGATAAAATCTAATTGCGCAATGGATTGAATGCCAATGGCAACACACCCTCCAAATTTACGGATATCAGCCAGAGTGTCTGAAATGGTTTCTAAACGATGCAGGCTTGCTAATTCATCCATGACAAGCCATATACGCCCCTTATTATTAGCCACCAAGGATTGCACCCCTTGCATAGCGAGTCCTAACCACAGAGAAATTAAAGGCTTTATCTCTTTATGGTATTTGGAGCGTGAGGTAATAAATAACCACCCTTTATTGTATTTTTTAGGATCGGTTGTATTTTCAATCCATTCTTTAATCGAAAAGTCTTCTTTACCCGATTTATCAAGCCCTTCAAGAAAGCGCAGCGCCTTGGTATAGGTTGCCAACACTGATTTAATGGAAATGGCCGTTTTTTCAATTTCCTTACTCACCAGATTTTCAGATTCCGTACCTTTGAGAATGTTCCTGATTTCCTCCAGTGAGGTGGTGAGTAATAACTGCAGAAAAAACACTGGATCTTTTTCTGCATAATCCCTGATTTTCCACGCCATCGAGGTGAAAATGGTTCTTGCTGAGTCAACCCAAAACGGATCGCTGCCTTGAACTGATTTAGGAATTAAATACGTGGCAAAGGAGCCAAACTCCAACGGATTGGCACATTCTCGCCACATTTTCCAATTGGCACATAATTCTGAAATGGGATTGAGCTCCACATCAATGCGCTCATCAAAGAAATACGGTTTGATGGTACATTCTTTATCATAAATGATTGCCGGCTCGCCCAGCGCCCTAATTTGCTCCAACAGCATCATCATGGCTTGCGTTTTTCCTGCACCTGTTGTGCCATGAAACAACATCCCTTGTTTTTCAGAATACTTAGGCATAGGAAGGCGATTCAAAAGTTTAATTTCTGAAGCGCCACGTTGTGATTCGTTGACCGATTTGATGGTTTCTTTAGGCGAAGACGCTAAGCGCGTACCGGAAACAAATTGATCTTTGGTGTATTTTTCACCTAACTTAATAAAGAAACGGGAAAACAACAGGGTAATCAACAAATACACCGCTCCACCAAAAAATAAAGAAACTTGCGCTTTTCTCCAAAGAGCATCCAAAGCCTGCTGCACGGATGCTTGAATAAGAGGACTTTTTTGATAAAAAAGCGCTGTAATTTTACTCCCATTCAAATTGGTCCATAGCACATACTCACCATAATGAACTTTAACCAAGAAGCCTGAAATGTAGTTAAGTACTACCAGTTTTAATTCAGTCCAGGCATAAAACACCATAATCAACGAAAAAAGCACGATAAAACCAAGGACGGCCCAGTAAAAAATACGATTACTAACCTGAACCATCATTTTGGTTTTATAATCAAAAATTTGACCACCACTGATAAATTGTAAGAGATTTTGTTTCATGGCGTTTAATCCGAATCCTTGAATGCTTTAGCATGTGAAAATAGTTTTTCAAGTTGTTTAATAAGAACGCCTTGCCCAAAACGTTGATTTTCCATATTAAAAAAGAACATGAATAAAACCAGGCTTGTCACCGAAGTAAACGGAAAAATCATTTCCAGATCATCAAGTTGAAAGAAAACAATGAAAATGAAAATTAATATGGTATAAAGAATGCAGTAGCATTTAAGGTAGTACTTCATCAATGCTTGAATATAGGGTGCGGATTTCAATTCAGATTTAATGGCACTCCATAAAATAAATGCCTGGCTTAAGCCCAACATAAGAAAAAAGAGTGGAATTAAATTATAAAGAATTGCCTCGTTCATAATGCTTATGAAGGAAGTTCTGTTCAGATGAAAACCAAGGATTACAAAGAGCTTTATAACCCCAACACTCAAACCGCATAAAATAAAATAAATAATACCCACCATTTTCAGATAAGGAATATACACGTCTGTTGCACTTAATGTTTTTATCTTAAATTTGCTTAATGAATTTAAATCCTGTGTTAAGGCCTCTTGAAATTGTTCCTGATTAATCATGGTGCTCCTCCTTGTAGTAACGTTCATTGTCCAGATAGTCTTGCTTTTGTTTGGTGTATCGATGCGCTAAATCAGATTGAGCTGCTTGTATTGATTTTTGCGTAGCTCCCTCTTGGTTTTGATAGGCTTGAGATAAATCCTCTCGATTATCCAAACGCAAATCATGAGCTTGCCCAATGGTGTTGTCTTGCACCTGGCTCATGTGGCGTTTTTGCGATTGATTTAAAACACCCAATGCATCGTCCTGATGGGCTTGGTTGATTAGTGCTTTTTGGTGTGCTGTCATCGAAGCACGCTGCGCTTCAAATTGGCTTTTAGCCTTATCAGATGATGAGAGGCTCATGCGGTTTACTTGCTCTTTTACTGCCGATTGTCCTTGGGAAGAACTCATAAACTGATCGGCCAATTTTTGTTGCACACTCAAGCTCGAAGCGTCTGCCCCCATTAGTGCCTTTTCTGCCTGAACCCCATGGTGCTGCGCCACCCAATCGTGAAACGCTTGATCCAATACTCTATCCATACCATCAGAGTGCTCTTTCACACGGTTGGCCATGTGCTGATAATGTTCGCCCTTACTGTATTCTGCTGAGGCCATATCTGATAAAGCATGTCCTTGAGATAGGTTGGCTGCGATTTGTTCGGATTTCGATAAGTTAAACGAATCATTTGCATCCAAGTGGTGCGTCTTGGCTGTAGACTCCATGTGGCTTAGCGCATTAGAAAACGATTGGCCCTCACTGGAGTTAAAAAAGGCTTGAACGGAGTTAGAAGCTGATAGACCTGTTTTTAGACTGGTACTCGCTTCTCCAGAAAGTCCTGTAGTCCAGTGAGCAATTGATCCCAATACTCCTTTATGTGTATCTATTTTGGCAGACACGGCCGCATCCCATGACACTTGCCCTGATTTGTCATGATGTTGATTGTATTGGTTAACCGCGTCTTGCATTTGACGAATATCTTGATTCAGCGCATTACTGAGCGTTCTATTAATACCCGTTCCTTCGCGTACCTCACTTGCATCGCTTTCATTAAATTGAGAGAGCCCACTCAAGGCTTGTTGATAATGAGAATCCGCACTGGTTCGGTGCGATTGTGCATTCTGGAACGAAAGGCTTGCACTGTCTTGCAATGAAGCGCTGATTCTGTCGGATGCGTGTAATCGCGTTGCCATCTGACTCATTGCAGACTGTGCGTTAATCACGCGTGACCCATCCAATCCTTGCGAGAGCAACGCACCATTATCCGCTTGAACAGTAGCTCGTCCTTCCATATGCTGATAATTAGTATCCCATTTATTCGCATGCGTGTTGTTGTAGTTCATGTTCCAACCACTGTAAGACGCCATGGAAATATTTCCTTGCGTGGCCGATTGAGCCTCTCCTGTGGATAAAGATTGCGCCATTCCTCCTAGATGTTGAGACGCAGCACTTAATAAATTAGGTAAGCCTTTGGCAATAAAAAGGGCAATCACTGGAACACTAATGGCCAAGCCCCCTGCCGTATACGCAAAGCTACTTTGAATACTGGCGATGGAATCAATTGTTGAAAAAGTAACCCCGCCATTTTTAGAACCAAATAAAGTCAGTGTGGTAGAGGACGCTAACGACACAAAAAAATGAATAATGATAAACATCGGAGGCCAAGACCATAAAAACACTTGGGTTTGCATGTAGATCATGTATACCCCATGCATGCCAGGCACCAGCGCTAACAACATCACTAAAGGAAAAATACACAGAGTCAACATCCAAAAGACAGTCATATAATAAGGAAGCCGATAACCTGCAAGCCAAAAGCTGTTCGCTTCAGCCACGTGCATTTTTTGCAGACTGGAACTGTTGGTATAATTCATCAGCTCCGCATCCGCGCCAGCAAAAGCAAAGGCATCAAGGGCTGATTCACGGGTGGCATTAATTAAAATATTTTGCGTAAGCACATTGGCCGCATCTTTGGACACGTTCATAAAATAGGAATGAGCAGCCGCCAAACCATCACTAAACTTCTCTTTATCACCCTTGGTCATAATATTCGATAAATGAACAAGTTGTTTTTCTATTCCCGTATTCAATTCTGGTTTTAAACGTGCTGCAGCCTCAATGCAGCTCAAATTAGTGCCATCATGAAATAAGACACGATAAATAGGAGAGGGATGCTCAAAATACAGGCGAATTAAATCCGAGCTGTGCTTCATTTCATTGGGTGAAATTTGCTGACTCCCCAAAAGTTTGGCTGAAAAAATGCATTGCCTGATGTAAGTGGACAAATCACGAGAGAGTTCAGGTGACAAAGACAAGTTAGAACTGGTGGACGCTAAGAAGGTACGTGAACCAAACAACATGCCAGTTCGTGTGTAATCTAAATCTTGCGGCATATGAAACACGTCACTAAATACTTGAGTAATTCCATACCCAATGCCACTAATAAGTGCTGCAGGTAGCCCCACGCCTAATGGCACATTATCTACGGTGAGTTCAGGCCCTGCTGAATCCGCCGTTTGCATATCAATAATGGCAACTGGGGTTTTGATGCCTAAAATACAAAACAAAAACACAAACGTACACAAAACATAACGACTAATGGCTTGAATCCTTTTACCACTGACGTATTGAAACCCGACCACCCCTACAGCAAGAATACTCACGATGTCTTGAGCCGATTTGTAAGTTGAGGTGCCAAGCAGCGTCACCATGGCATCCAGTACTGTTTTGAGATACTCACCATTTTGTGGCGTATAAATGGTTAAAAGACTCATTGCGCGTCTCCATAATAGGCTGTTCTTAAGGTGGGTGTTAAAGCACTTAATGCTTGTTTGACGTTGTTGCGGATTAATTCATTCGTCTGTAACGCTGCATTAAACCGCTCACGGCTCTCCGTGCTAAACCGCGCCACAAACTGTTGTGCTAGTTGCAGATTTTTGTATAAACGCTCTTCATTGTGAGCGCCTAGTTCACGCCCTGAGAGCGAAGCGCGAATAATATCGAGGGAATTGGAAAGGTATTGTGCCAATAAATCAGTTGCCACACTTTGAGCCAATTCATAACTGCCTTGAATACCGGTGTTTTGTTGCGCATTGGCGGAAATAAGATTAAAAACTGCAGGTTGTGTTAACTCAATCAGCCCCTTTTGCTTATCGGATAACTCTTTGCCCATTTTAATGTTGTCATAAATCCCCTGCAGTAATTCCTGGACTTGAGCCACTAAGGCTTTTTTGGCACTGATTTCTTGCGTGCTTGCGGTATCAATAGATAAGCAATGCGACTGTGGCCCTGTATCAGTACAGTGGTAACTGGGTAACTTTCCTCCATACAATAAGGCTTTAATAAAATCTTGATTGGTTGCAAGCGAAGGGTAAGTCATTAACGCCCCTTTCGCGTTAAAGACAATGGTTCCTGAAATGGACATGTATACTTCCGCTAATTTGGGATCTTGTGCAATAAACTGATTAATTTGTAAGGAATCCCAAACAATATTGGTATTGATTAGCACCCTGTCTTTGTATTCAGGATTATTTTTAGCCTCAGCCAATATGGAATCCGCTTCACCGCCTGTGGAACATTTCTGACGTGCCATGGCCCAATCCGTAAAGGTTCCTTTGTGACGACCCAAATCTTCGCAAAGACGCTGTTGTGCAGCCCTATTTCGCGGCCACACAGCAGCACTTAAATTTTCACCCATTTCACAGGAATTAAAATTGGTGCCATTAATTTCATTCGCCAGTTTCTGCATAAACTGCATCGCATGTGCAATTTCAGGCAATTCTGTTTCTAAAGCCAGGTTTAATGCGTAGCCTGCTCCTCCTGATAAAATATTTTGCATGAACTTCACAATCTGATCCGACTTGATGAAGGAAAAACCGCCTGCGAAGAGATCAATGCCACCACAACCAGAGCGCATTCCAGGTACATCCACATGCGCAAGGCGGATGGTACGTACTTGATTACGAGCATATACAGAACCAAGAGCAGCATAACCCGCCGCTTGTGTTTGATAAGCATGCGATCCCGTCACATTGGCATCAAACCCCAAATTATTAAAAAAATGGGATAAATCGGATTCTGCATTTGCAAAGAGCTGACTGGTCCCTAATAACAATAAGGCTGCAACGGTTTTTTTAAACATAGTCATCTCGCAAAGTTGTGAATCTATTCATCATGAAATTTTTCCTCCAAATGCGTCATGAGTTCATCCACGCGGTTTGCAAGTTGTACAGGCTCTGCCTCACCAAACAACACGGCATACGCTTGATTCGTAGGACGATTCACAAGATACAGGGCAGGCACTACAGGCTTGTATTCGCCAGACACATATAAGGTTTGAAACAACTCAGGCGTTAAATTGGCTGAATCAAATCCATCTAAAGACTCGCCATCCAAACTGTAAGCCTCTACAGGGATATGAAAACTGGATGCAAAATCACGAAGTATGGGCGCAAATTGATGACAATGAGGGCAGGTGGAACGGTATATAAAAATAAAGTAATGGTGTTCCGACAACGCACTGATTCTTTTATTCTTGGTGCGCGCCATTTCCTGTTGCTCTTGTTTTTTATTTAGTAGTTGGGTTAATTCATCCAATGCCACATTTGCAAAAGAGTGCGTACTAAGAAGGAATAGTACGATTAAAAAGAACCTTTTTTTCATTCATTCACTCCTTCATAACTAAACCGTTTAAACTGCGTCATCACATCAAAAATGCGCTGCTTGAGCTCTTCTAAAGATAAAAACCCATAAGACACTGGCGACATTTTTTGACTGTTTAAATCCACGAAATAAAGAGCAGGCATGTACTTCGCTTCAAGTGCTACTTGTTTTTGAACCGTTTCCAGGGGAATTGATTTAGGATTAGGAAGCCCATCAATGAGTTGGCCATCCGTACTGACTGAAATCATGGAAAAGCCATATTCTTTAATAAAGGGCAGTAAATGCATGACCATTTTTTGTGAAATGGAGCTCGTGCCCCGATAAAATAAGATAAAGCCATAACGTGCACTGCTTTCATGAATGACTTTGTTGATTAATACTTTTTGTGCATCATTGCGTACCGCAATCGCTGAGTTATCGGTTGGAAAATTAAGCGTGCTATCCAGCTCAGGGTGGACCAATAAAACTTGTTGCCAATAGCGTACAAATTGCTGATTATTTTTTGAATAATCCATTTGCGCTTTCATATACTCGTGCGTTGCATTAAATGATGGCGCAATCAGAGCCTCTGCCAATTTATTCAGAGTTTCCTTGCGCTTATCCATTAAACGCTCATACGGGGATTTCACCACAGGAGCAGGTCGTGGCTGCAGTGTTTTTTTAATCGGTTTGGGCGCCTCTTCAACGCTATACCAATGAAAGCCTTTTGCATGCTCCTGCACAATGTCCGCATGAAGCGATGTCACGAACAGTCCCCATACCATCAGAATCAACAGGCGACTCATAATTCACCTGCCTTTTTTTGCATTCTTCTCAAAACTTCATCAATGGATTGTTGAGGATCTTGAGACTTAATCTTTAGATCGCCTGCAATCCCTGCCGCTTTATTGGGTGTCCCGTGGCCAAAAGGATAGATGGGTGTCACAAAATCAACACGACTTAAATCCATCTTCTGCAGTTCAGCAATGCTCATTCCTGCACAGGTTGGATGCTCTGCATCACCCAAACCATGACCATTAACTTGTGTAAGACGAGCTTCCTGAATAATTCGGGCCATTTTGCTTGGAAATACGCAGTAAGAGCGTTTGTGTTCTAAACAAACCCCAGCCACTTTTTCACTACAATACTCGCCCAGATAATGAGCTACATAATTTAATTTGGCGCGACCCAGCGCTTTGTCTTCATCACGACAATGAAGCAAATCAATGTCTTTTCCCCATCCTTTATCATGACAACAATCAATAAGATCCAAGGGCCATATTTTGCATTGCACGGCTTGTCCGCCAAAAAGAGACGCATTGGGTTGTTGACTTAATTCATGCCCCGCTTCCCCCACAACCGCTAAAGAAGAAACACTTTGCCCAAAATCAGTATTTTGGGTTTGGGAATGCTCTGTACAGTCACCATCGGCACAAAATAAGTCTTTAATGCATTCGATAGGTGCTTCACACACATTTTCTTGACAACTGTACGTTTGCTTATACAGGGCACAAGTCTGCCTATCAAAACGCGCACACTCAGAGGCCGTTTGAAAACACCCTTTATTTTTCTGTGTGATGCATTCATCAGCAGCCGCGCTAGAACAAGAGTACGTCAGCACACGCGCCCAACACGCACGGGATACAGGAAGACCATCAATTACTTTAGGTGACTGAGTATCCGTGCATTGTTCTTTTTTGATTCGACACAGCGACCCCTTATTTTCAAAGCTCATGCAATGATTGTCCCAATATTCTTGGCTGATGTAGGGTTTGGAGTGTGCTGTGACCGTCAAAGCAACTTGAATGGGATAAATTCGTCCCCATCCTTTATTAATATAAAAGGTCAACAACCCATTATTAGCGCATGTTGGAGTACCAATCACCTGAACCCAATACGCATTCGCCCCATTATTTCGTATCGAATGAATGGTGGCACTCATTCCATCACACGAATGTTTCATCCGAATGGGATAAGGAACAGAGCCACCCACAGCATTAGTGATTGCGCCAGTCACCAAATTTACAGTAATCACTCCGGTCCATTTTTTAGCAACATAAAACGAAAAATCAGCGCGTTGCACCACTTTTTCGGAGTCCACCAGGACCTTAAGGTACTTGGTGCAGGTTTGATCGGGCAATAAACGAGAGCTGAAGCATTGTTCTTCATGTGTCTTCATCGTGCAGGTAGGCTTTTGATTCGAGCATTGAACGCGATTATTGGATTGTCCGTGCGTAATCGCATAACTTTCATCCTGAATCAATTGAGATTGAGCCAATACGGAATTGGCAAGATTCAGTTCAAATTTGTTTGTTCCAAAATGATCAATGACCGTTTGGGCACCAGGATCATTTTTAATCGCCGCATTGGCCTGGCTTGATAAATCTGTTTGCTCCTTTTGAATCCCTTGATAGTATCCTTCTTGCGCAGGGTGCTCTGAGTACTTCTCAAAAAGCGCTTGGGGATCAAATCCGTGCATGGCATCTTTAGGTTGGGCGTTTAACGATTTAGCATAATTTTTAAAGCCGTTAAAATCGGTTCCTGTTTGATTCGCAAAACAGCCCATAGAAAGTAATGCCATAAAAACACCCCACTTAAACATGAGTGTTCTCCAAAAGAGCTTGCGCCACCTCGTTTGCACTATCCCCTTTAAGGGCTATGAGTTGTAAACTGTTTTTTATAGATGCATTGCCATACACCACATCATAAGTCTGTTCGGGACAAATAAGTTGCTGTCCACAGGAGCTCGGCCTTTTGCTCACAACAAGTGCAGGCACCGCAGTGATATGAAATTGTTCAAACCATAGAGGATCAATCGATACTCCATTAAACGCCCATTTGGACTCTTTGGCCTTAGCATGAAGCTTGGAAAACGCTGTTATGGTTTTTTTAAAATCCCCCTCAATCAGACCATTAATCACAACCGGAATTTTATAAGAAGCCGCCTCATCGCTCAGTGAAAACAACAAGGGTTCTGGCATGGAAAAAGACACAAATAATACGGCTCCATCAACGGTTTGGCCTTTTTGGGCAATAGGGGCTCCTTGCCGTGTCTGTTCAATAATCTGATCAATCAAGGTCTTATTTTGTGCATAGGATTGATTGGATGTCGCATTCCAATGAGCCAACGTGTCCTGGCTTACTGAATCGTGCGCCGCCTTACCCGTTGCCGATGCCTCATTAAGAAAATCATTTACATTGGCATGACTTGCGGTGGCTAAAAACAGGCTACTTAAAAAAATTCCGAATGCATTCATAATTCATCCCCATCATTTAAAGAAAACAACAGTTCCTTTTCTTCCAAATTAAAAACCCAAAATTGTCGCCATCACCTGGATAGGTGTGTCCTGCTTCCCATCCAATGACGGATTGTCCAAACGGATGGCAACGATGCGCTTCAGGCAAGGTATTCACCAACTGATAGCGATAACGGTCTTTGGGCATAATGCTCGATGCATAGGTATGACATACAGCAGGCCAATCTTGGCCTATCGAATCGCGAATCGCAGGTGTCGGTGGTCGATGCAACTTAAAATCAACGCGTTCTGCAAGTAAGGCTGCGGTACTTATAGGACTTGCTTGATGTGCCACAAACCCCGTTAATGGATACGTAGAACCTTGTGCACCCTGGCACCAAAAAAGACTGTTCACGGCAGTGCCTGCAAGTGCTTTACTCGCATCAAAGGCACAAGAAGCTCGTGCAGGAGGCGAGGTAAATAAAACAGCTTCAGGATTTAGAACAAAGGCCAGTTCGGAGTCATTCCAGGTAGGGTCTAACTCTGATGGATATAGGATGTCAAAATCTTCCGTTTCCATACACCCTAAGGACGTTAACACCTGCAGCCAATACACCAGAGGGTATTTGTACCAATGAACGTAATAGAATGCACCGCGCCCATCCACCTCTGGCATCTGGGAGCCGCCTAACCCTTTTTTTGTAACATTCAGCTGCACACCTAAATTGACCATGCACCAGGGCTTGGGCGTCACATCAACCAAAGCAGCAGGCTCCCAATAACCAATAGTGACGCCTAAGCGCTCGCCAATGGGTGTGGGGCATAAACATAAAGGATTGCCTGGATTGTTTGTATCAGGATAACTGCTTTTAACCACATCACTGCTGCCAATGGTGAGTGGAAACAAACAATTCCAGCAGACATCGGTAATTGGATTAACAAAGTGTCCTTTGCACTGAGACGCATAGACGAAGTTCAGCGAACTCAATAAAAACAGCACCATGAATCGGGTAATCAACGTTTTTTTATTCATAGTACCTACTCCTATTTGCGTAACTCGTGTTGACCAATTTCTTGAATACGCCAAACCAATCCTTTTTGGCTGACTACGGAAGGCACATGCTTTAAGTGAAAATAACGACTCAAGCGCCCTTCTAAATCAAAATAAACCGAACCCAAAACCTCGGAGGCCTCCTTAACATCCCCTCCGGTTAAAATAAATTTCACCTGGTCAAAATGCTTATAATGCGCTTTGGCCCAGGCGAGTTGCTTCGGATCATCGGCATTGAAAAAAAACAGCGTTTTAGAAAACGACACGCGTTCAAAAGGATTAAGATGCGTCCCTTTCTTCGCAATCATCGTCCCATCATGGGTATAAAGCGTTTGATTCACGACGATACTTGGATCTAATTCATGGGTTTTAGGGGTCGTCGTCGTGGGTAAATGAAGAGGCTTAGGTCTTCTCACATGCTCCTCCACTCGCGCTACCATGCGCTGTTGATGCTCTTTCAACGCACCTGTTTGCTCTAGGCGATGCAGCTTCGCCATGATGACCTGGCGGATGTCCTGCTCAATAACAGGAAAAAGCTGGCCGTAATTGCCTAAGTTTTTGGCATATACCGGAGCTCCGTTCATTAAGAGTGCTGCAATCAAGCTCGCCACTTTTTTCATAGTGCACCCAGCTTTTCCAAGGTTGCTGCAATCACCTCATCCGTCACATCGAAGCGTCCACTGGAAATCACTGTTGCTGTGATTAAGGTCACATGATGAGAAGCCCCATACTGAGACAAGGTCTGAGGCAATAACGAAGAGTACTGCTTTAACACCTTCTTTTGTTCTTGTTCTGATAACTTACTTTGACTCAATAAAACAGCAGGCTGATTCAGTAACCGCTGCATATCCACCACAGCCAGCGGTGCGGGCTTGTGCATGCTCCATAACACCATGCCAGACAAGACTAAACCCGCTAGAATCAAGAGTTGGGTTTTATAATGACGCAGCATCAGCAAGCCCTCCTTCCACTAACACGTTTTTGGATAGGCCATAGTGTTTGTTGGCTACCAGCATGGCGGCATGAATGTACGATCGCCCAAGTGCTATGTAATTCATTACCGCTTGATAATCGCGTCCATCAGAAGACAATAGGACCCGTGTAAACGGATCAACAAAGAGCCGATGAAACGAGGAAATACCGTCTGCACGAATCAGAACTTGTGAGAATCCAGCGTCCTTCGCTTTAGGGAAGGAAGAAAGTAATTTAAATTCAAAATCAGAAAACGTGTTATGCTCGTGTTGGTGCTTGACAAGGGAATCTCCATCTTGAAGAAAAATGAGTTTGATTGCAGAGTTTTCCCAAGCGGCACGTGCTTCAGGAAAAGCGTAATAATCATCGATACCTTGCGTGATCGTCACAAAAGAAGCATTATGCCGCCGCCCTGTACGAAACCCTCGGTTAATGAAATTCACTGCAATTTGATCGCCAGAGAATAAGGACCAGGCTTCATCAATGATGCACATTTTTTGACGGCTGCGATCGGAGTTAAACATACGGCCTTGAAACTGAGACAAAATAGACAGTAAAACCGGTGCACGAATGTGTTCATCGTCCTCAATTTCTTTTAAATCCACGACAATAATGCGTGCATCAGGCGCTAACTTAGAAGGCGCATTAAAGACCGTGCCATGCTCTGAATGAGTGCAATAGGGATCAAGATTTTTCGCCAGAATTTTCCCTGTAGGGTATTTTTCTCGGTCGTTCTGATGCAACTCCAGAAGCTTAGCCTGCACATGATCAATTAATGTGGCTTGCTGATGTTCAAAAAACGCCTGCAATATTGCCTCTCGTAACGTTCCTCGGTCATCATCACTGGCTCCATCCTTAGCGCACGATAATAATTGAAACAAAGAAAGAATATGCTGTATTTCTTTGCCAATATTCGTGACATGAGTAAAGGGATTCATTGCCAAATTGGAGTATTCCAGATACACACCGCCTAAGGTGTGGCATAACTTCTTATAACTTCCCCCGACATCGACAATAAAGAGATCCCCACCGTTGAACAGCACGTTGAGCATCAGCATTTGAATAAAAAAACTCTTTCCCCCGCCTGATGTGCCGGTCACAGAAATGTTGTAATTCGTGCCCAACTTACCTGAGAATGGATCAATACAAGAAAATTGGTTGCGTAGTGTTGGCAATAAAATGCCCGATCCCGTACCCGACCAATCCGAAAGAATAGGCATGTATTGAGTCGCATTCCATGAGGAAATAGGCCACATCATCGTGGGTAGCTGAAATCCTTTTTGGAGATGATTCGTAAATAAAAAAGGCAATGTTGCTAGAAAATAGGGAGATTGCATCCTACGGCTTAGCGCAAGCTTAATACCGTTATAAGAAAAACAGGTACGAGCTGCTTCCACATCGCGGGCATATTCGGAACGTCTGGAAAATAGCACGACGTTATACAGCATCTTACAAGAACGCGTCTTTCCTGAAGCCAAATCATCACGAAAATGACGCCATTCACGCGCTTTTTTTTCTGTACCGGCAACATGCAACGCATAATCGCCCTTCGCTTTTTTATCCAAGTCACTAGTCTTGCGATTCGCACGTCCCTGCGCTTTATTTTGCTCGTCAACCAGATAGGTAACAGAAATAATGTGATTACAGGGAATACTTTGTTCTGGATGAAAAATATTGGCACTGTTATTAATGTTGTCCCAAAGATGGTACTCACTCGGTAAACCATCAATGGTCATCACTGAGGCAACGGTTTCAAAAGCTTTTCCTTGATTATTAACCCCACTAAAAAGCAGGCCTTCTTTGGCTACCTCTACATCAAAATCACGACCAACCACCTGATATTTAATTAATTGTTTTGGATCATAAGAGGAGGACTTGGGGTAAATAGTGTCGGGTTCATGAGCCAGGTAAAAATGAAGTAAGCGTAATAAATCTTCAGCATTACAGGTTCTAAAGCCAATTTTGGCCGACATCAACGAGGCTTCAAAGGCAATACGAAATTGAGCAAAGCAGGCTTTAACGTCTTCCTCATTTTTTCCATTGATTTTATCGACTACGACATAACACTCAGTTTGTGTCATTCTGGGATTAACATTGGTATTGGTTTTAAATCCATGAACTGCGGCCTCACCATAAAACGAACGAAGGCTTTTGCCCATCACACTTAACTGTTCAAAATCTGGAGTCATGAACTGGTTTGAAAAAGCATCCAGCTCATGCCCCACTTGATTGTGTTTGACTAAGATGAGCTGTAAGGTAAATTCATCAGAAACCTTGGTTCTTAAAATCGAATCCAACTGCTCTGCAATTTTTTCATTCGCACCGGTTAACGGGGTGATGCGATACAATAAGCCTGTATTCCAGCGATTAATAAATAAATGCGATTCCTCGTCATAATACTGATAAGGAAGTTCCTTGCAAAAAAGAGGGTATTGGTGATCGCCAACATTTAAGGTATTTTGGGAAGACGATACCTCTTCATCCACCAAATAGCCATCGATTGAATTCCTAAAACCCTGGACGTATTTTTTTAGTGTTGCGAACATAGTTAATCCTAAAAAAGTTCCGTTTCATTTATTTTGAATAAGCACTGCAGCCTACGCATTGCTCTTGTTGCACGTATTGCCCATCCGGTGTAAATCGCCGTGCATCCACCATACGATTCACCTGCTCCATGCTTTGGCACCCACCACGCTCGACAAAAGGACAGCGAACATCTTGATGATCAAAAATGGAGCGTGAACACCCCGTAAGCGTCACTGCCGAACAACAACAGAACAAAACAAACCAAGCTTTAACCATGTACGTCTCCTGTAGGATTAACTGTTGAAAAGAGTGGTTGATTGGGCATCCCATTCTGATTCAAGAATTGCTGCGCCCTTTGCGTATCGGATTGGAACGTGGATTGCGGAGCAGTTGATTCTCCACTGCTACTCTCCCCACCTTCACCGCCTGCTCGGCTAATGGTTGTTGTAATCGCGGCCTCATTTTGAGCCGATTGATTATCAATGGATTTACCCGATTCAAACGATTGGTGCGCCCTATCAATCCAAAAGCCTTTGGTGAACATGATGGATACACGCCGTCCTGCACGTGCCACCACCAGAGGGTGATAAATATCGGCGATTTTCATGATGTAGTCGGAGATTTTATTGGCCGGATTACTCACCGCCCCTCCTGCTGCTGATTGCATCAGCGTAGAGGCCTGACCATAAGTCGTAATGGTGCCTGCGCCTGGATTAATGGTCTGAGCTGTATTGAGGTTTTTAAGCCCATCCCCAAAGCCTGCTAAAATCCCTGCAGCCGCACTGTATTCTAAAAGAGGTTTGGTTTTTAAAATGGATGTACCACGTAAGTCTTGCATCGCATCCAAGTCATACACTGCGCCATACACCTTTTGTTCAAAACTTAAATTAGGTTTCGCACACGAAAGGGTTTCAAGGTGCATCACTACTGCATCATCGGACAAATCACCATACGTAGAGACAATAGCAAGGCAGCCATTAAGGCGTGAATGGCGGTTGTTGGGCATAATTCCATTAGAATCCAGGCGAATCAGTGCCGTTCCCATATTTTTAGCACCATTAATCCCAGCATCCCCTTTTGCCCCGCTCAGTAAAATGCCCTCAGCATGGGTTCCTGCCCATACATAATTATCCGGTGTACGCTCTTCTTTTTGTTGACGACGGTAATTAAAATGAACCGTTTCAAGACCTGCTTTGCCATAATAGGCTTTTTCATCCAAAATCCGTTGTTTATGACGAGCCTCTATTTCTTCACGTGTAGGCGGTCTTGGGGCCACAGCAGCTAAACTGGTTTGTGAATTTTTAAGCAACGCCACCTGTAGTTTTCCGTTGATTTCTTTATTTTCAAGCGCAAGCTTTTCTAATTGTTTTTGCATGGCGCTTAATAACGCTTGGTTTTTGGAAACCAAATCTTCTGATTTATTGGGCGAGCTCTTTTTATTTTTTTCTACCAACGCTTTGAGCGCATCAATTTGGCGTTGTTGTTTTTCAAGTACTGCCTCATCACTTAATTTGCTAAAGGCGCTGTCTAATACCCCATCAAATATTGGTTTTTTATTTGTAGGAAGCGTAGATTGTGGCTTTGACGAATACAGATAAAATCCATAACACAAACCACCAAGCAGCAGAAAAGCCAAGCCATTACGGAGCTGCTCCATTTTGGCACTTTGATTAAGATTGGCTTTTTTACTTTTCTTTATTAACTTTTTAAGAGATTTCATCATGACACGCTTCCTTATTACCCCATGTTGGATTGTTCACGGTAAATGCCATAGAAATAGGCGGTTTGGCTGGGTTGCAATATTTTTTCTGACAGCTCCATCGAGATCAGTTTGGGGTGTTCAAATAATGCTGGAGTTAACTCCATTGGTTTTTGGGATTGATTTTCGATGCGATACACATAGCCCGAAGACTCTTTGCCTCGGACTTGTTTCACCAGGGTTACTTTTAACTGTTTATGCAAACGAAAGGTCGTGGGTTTAATACTCACTTCTTGAAAACCAGAAGGTGTGGTGCCCTCCATAAGCGCCGTCATTAAATCACTTTGTTGGTATTGGCTCTGTTCTTGCGCCTTAGCGTAATCAAACCCTTTTAATTTTTTGGATACCAATTTAATGGTTTTACCCAAATCTTCAATCGGAGATATGGTGGCTGAGAAATGATGATTCAGATTGGTTGTGAAATAGACGGTTAACGGAATATGCGCTAATGGCTTTAAAACCACAGCACCATCCAAATCATCCTCTGCATCGAAGCTTTGTTCTACAATAAAGGAGTGTTCAGGGAAGCTGACTTTAACAATTCGCTCGCCTTCTACATCAATACGATTAAAGTTAAGAGAAGACAAAGACAGCGCAAATCGCTCCCCTTCTTCAAATTTAAGCGTGGCTGCTGTATTGCCTGCATGCAGTGAGGTAGAAAGCACGCTACTTAACATGAGGATTTGAAGTGATTTCATTGATGAACCTCCTTAATAGTCTTAGGCCACATCATCCCGTTAAGGTGCGCAAACTGGACTAAATACACTTTCTTTTGTGGCTTCACTTCAAGACCATGACTGGTTCGATTTAACGTTCCGTCTACCTTGGCTTGCAGGGTGGATTCATCAATGTGAATGTTCTTTTCATAAAATACGGAACTAATATTTTTTTCTTTCACCACAGAAGACTCTGAGTCCAGAATGGTTTTGAATGCCTCTTGATGAGATGCAGGAATTAAATGAACTAGCGAAGCAAATCGAGCGGCTACCGTATCTGGATTGTAGGTTAATCGTAACTGGATGACCTTCTTAGTCATGTCTTTAATATAGGAAGGTGAAAAAGAAGAGTTACTCAAGAAGTACCCGTCCTCAGTACAAATGGGCAACCAATGAGTTTCTTTGTTATTAACAACATGAACACAAAGCCCACCTAAAATGAACACCGCAATGGTTGCAGTGACTGCCCAAGCCAGTGTCAGATGAAGCAACACTTTATTTTTTAAAAGCACATTGTCACGAAATACACTGTTCATAAACTCACCCTACATAGATTCGATGCGCTGAATTAGGGAATGACCTAAAAATAAGCGTCGTCATGGCATGCGGTAAGGACCAATAAATAATTCCTAATAAAACCCGTAAAGGCAGCCCACCAAACTGAACATGCATGATTAAACTTAAAACGGCCCCAATCACAAAAAGCTGCGGTGCATAACCGATTAGTAATCCAATACCCGTGAGCAAATACACGGGTAATCCAGTGGTCAAAGGAATCCCTGCTATGCGTGGCTCCTCTGACAACATAAATGTGGAATAGTTATGCGACATAACTTAAACCCCAATGCGTGAAGATCATGAGTAAAGGCAATCCCACAAACACCCAAGGACTTTTGGTTTTCATCCAGGTAACGCCCGCCACCAGCGTTTCTCCTGCATACAAATACCCAGGCAAATCCGAATTCTTACCGAAGGTTGCACTGACGTCACTTTTCACCCCACTTAAATAATTTTGGCCTTCTGCATGTCCCGTGCTGGTAAGGCATAAAACAACGACCCAACTTAAGACCAACAAGGGGACTGACCGCTGTATAAATTCATGAAGCTTGATACTGCTTTTTCTGATTACTGCACTGACATTCATAATGCTCTCCTTTAGTTTGATGAATGCTGATTGAGTGAATCCAATTCGTGAATTAAATGATTTATTTTTTGTGTAAAAGGTCGTGTCATTGATGAAAAATAAGGACAATCGTTATAACTAGAGGCAACGCGTGCTAAGGTTCTATTTGCAAGATCGAGATTGCCCCGTGCGAGCTCCATGCGTTCGCTTCGAATTAGGGCGGCAGATTGCTCCAGCATACTTCCTGAATAATCTACATCGGTGGTGCAATACTCTTTGAGGTTGGCTTTTGCCAACTGGCTCAAACTAGCGCCCAAGAATTGGCACTCTGAAGCCAACGCCTCTTTATCCAGAGAAGCCGAAAACAGGGCTCCTGATAAAAGCAAAGTAGTCAGGAATACTGATGATTTTTTAAGCTTATTTTGTTTCATTTTTGATAAATCTCCGTTTTTTAGGTAAAAAAATCCCCTGAGCCCCTCTTTGTGCTCATTTTTTATTCTTTTTATTTAATGAATCGCAGTTTTAAAAAGAGTGCTTACTCATCCATAGTCACTCCTTTGGCTTAATAATTGATTGTTCTTTTTCAGTTCCGCTAAAATTTGTGACAACACCTGGTTTGTTAAATCCAGTTTTTTGTACAAAGCTACATACTCCGCTGTTTTAGATAGTTCTGGCACCTCGGTATTCAGAGCCAACAAAAACTCATAAAGGCCTCCATTAGTAAATATGTGTTTGAAATATTCAACATCTTGTTCCTCATTCATTGGAATATTGGCTGTAAGTACCTGATTAAGTTTTACGTTGTTTTCAAGCCCTGTCTCTGGCTCAGCATAAGCCATTCCATTTCCAACCAAGAGTGTCATCGACAACATAAGTATTTTAATTACGTTCATTAGGTACTCCTTTTTTCATTCTTTAAAATTAATCCGATGTCTGATCTGTATCTGAAATGGTGATGTTCTCAAGTTCACTCTTCATCACGATGACTTTTGCAAGATAGGGTTTTGTCTTCGATGCTAGATGAACACAGTAACTTCTTGCATTGCTGATTTCTTTTAATTCATTGTGCCCATAGGCAGTAGAAACCAGCGCCCTGTCTTTGTTTTGATGCTGCAAGTCATGTCCCGCTGACTCCAGGTAGGCTGCAGCAATTGCGACATCTCCAGAACATAAATCGATGGTGTGTTCTTCGGCTATCTGGTTTAATTGGTAAGACACATCAAAAATTCGTCTTTCTAAATCATAGTTATTTAAATTATTTGCAATAACACATTGTGAACCCAGTGCTGTGATGATAATTCCTGCTATTACATTGATTCTCATTACTATTCCCTCTTTAACTGATTATTGTTTTTTTAAGGCATATGCGCTTTTTTCATAGAGCTCTAGTCAGGCTGCATCAAAAGATGCCCGCTAATGTTTTTACCAAACCTTGTTCAAGTGCTGGTCGCGCTTGTGCAAAAGACAGATTTACTTTATCTGCATTGGATACCACCCGTGTTCGATAGCGTTGATAATCACTATGTTTACTCGATGTCTGGGTGGTGCCAGATGCAGTGCCATTTTGAAGATTGGAATTAAACTGTTCATGAACTGCGCCTTTTCCAACACGCTCAGAAATTTGCACATCTGTAATCATTGTGTAGTTAACTGCCTTTACTAAAGAATCCGCAGCCAAACCAATAATTCCTCCGCCAATACCGGCACCAATCATTGTGCTTGAATGACCGCTTAATGCACCCAGAGCAGTGCCCGTTGCAGCACCTGCCAAAGCGCTGCCATACCCTCCGCCTAACGCGGATTGACTTGCAGACACGCTCATTTTTCCAACTTTAAGAATATTGGCCTGCAGCATGTAATGCGCTTTGGCAGGATTTCCAACAACTTTATACCCATGCTCTTCTAATGACTTCTTTAGTGACTTATCAATGGTCAATGACTCTTGAGAGGTATTTTTTACCGTGATGTAAATTGTTTTTTGACTTTGAGCTACAGGATCAAGAAAAATAGTCTGGCTGAGTTTTGTATCTGTTTCTAAATTCCGGTGTTCGATTACTGTTGACGTTGCCGCGCAGCTTGCCAATAAGGCAAATGAGCCTGTTAACGCCAGAGTGGTGATTGCCTTTTGTATCTGGTTAACGCATGGATTCATTTTATTCCCTTAACTCGTTAGCATTGTGTTTTTGATTGGTTGGTTAATGAGCCTGTAAGCCCTGCACTTCCTTCCAATTGCCAGACTTATTTAAAAACAGAGCTTGTTCTTGTGTGATTTTTTGATGTATCTCCTGACGATGAATAATCACATCGTGTGGTGCATCAAACCCTAAGCGGACTTGATTTCCTTTAACACCGAGCACGGTGATATAAATGTCATCATTGATCATTACGGTTTCGCCTATTCTGCGTGTAAGAATTAGCATGCTGTGTTCCTTTTATTGTTAATGAATTGAATACTCTTTTTTTTGTGAATCAATCTCGAATCGAAGCGCTTCGCATGCCAATCGTGCCTTCATCGCAATGTGCCATAAATCACATTCATGGATTTCCTGATAGGCCAGAGTCAAAGACTCAGAGCAAGCATTTAAAAGACAGTACAGCTCTTCCTTTGTAAACAGTTTTAAACATGGAATTTGTTTCATTATGCAACTCCCAATAACTGGCGTATTTTCGCAAGGTGTGTTGTTGCAATGTCTTTTGATGGAGGTTTTGCAAGCAACACCTGCTCTTTAATTTCCGGGATCTGGTGTCCTTGTCTCATTAAATGACATACCTGTTCGTATACCTCTTTAAATACTGCAAAAGAATGGCCTTCATTATCAATTTCCAAAAATTTAAGACCCAGTCGTTTAGCAGTAAATTTAACGACCGCGTGACTCCAGTTTGGGTTCACTGAATAAACGCAGTTTAAAACCTCCCTATGCGCTTGAGCGGCAGAAGGCATGCGCAAATCACTGTAAAAACCAAGGCACAAAGCACGAAACTGCAGGCAATTAGGTGGAAATTCACAAAACTTATCGCCTTTACTCAAGGTCATTAAACGTTCCACACCACTATCTAATGCTTTAGGAGTTAAATCTTTAAGTGCAGCAAACCAGACTCCTGTATCCTTGACTCCATGTTTACTGATAAAAAGCTGCCCGTAGATTGCAGTCAGTTTCATCCAGAGGGTAGATAAGTGTTCCTTCGATAAATTCACAGGAGTTGAGCTCGCTGCCTGAGTTGCCCCAGAGTGAATCGATTGAAATGCCATGCTGCTGGCTAACTCGTTCAAGTGCTGTTTGGTTAAAAGTGCTTTGATTGGTACCACGCTCATTGTGATGGCTCCTTAATTGTCCTTGTGCCTTTTGTTGTTTGTTTTGAGTATATTGGGAATCTCTTTCCAACCAGTTAATGAATACAGGATTAAAATCAGCCCATTGAGTGTTGTGTTTTTTGTTATGCTTTATGAATGCCTGAATTTCTTTTAAATCGGTAACTTTGGTGAGCCCCATGGAAAATGCCATTTCAATTGTTTTTGTGTTTGGGTAAAAATCGTCATCAATTTGTTTTTTGCTGCAACAAAAATCATTATTCGCAGTTTGAGTTTGTTTGTTTGAGTTAGTTATATTAAATATTTTAATATTCTTTGCAGGACTTTTGAGTGTGTTAGCTTCTCTGTTAACTTCTATGTTAGATTGTACCTCTAAATCTCCTTCTATATCAGAATCCATAAGGGATTTAGGTGAATTAAGAACTGTGTTAACTTCTCTCTTTCTAATCAATTGATTATAGATCTGAGGGGCCTCTGGGAATATAAATTTTAAATTTTGCCCTTCAGTTATAACTTTAAAGTACTCGCCACACTCATGCTCTATAGACTTTATGAAATTTCTGATGGTTTGCTTAGATGGAACACCACTATTGACTCGACCTGGAGCGGATTTAATCTCCAAGGCTTTTGATAGATCACGATAACTAATATCAGATACAATTCCTGTAAGAGGATTTGCAAGACTTAATAGCTCATAAATAATTAATCTAGGACCATAGGGCAATAATTGAAACTTTTTTTCTATTTGTTTCCTAGCATTAATGTATAACTCAACATCAAACTTCATCAACAAGTCCTTTTATTTACATAATTTATTTAGATAAGAGTACCAGTTTATGGTAAAAATTACAATAATATTTTTACCATAATGGTAAATTTATAATGATTCATTACACCTAATATGTTATAACGCGTTGTATTTTGATGTTTTTTATACAATTTTTTTGGTAAATTCTTACGAAGATTTATTAACCATTTTGGTATATCATAGAATAAACATGCACCTGACTGAATTATTTAAATATGAGCAATCCTGTAATAGACAATGTTTCATCCCCCGAGTCTCGGGGCAAAAGAATAAGATTCATACGCGAGCATCTTCTGTCTTTTACACGAGAAGATTTTTGTCGCGATTCTAATTTTACTGCTCAATCATTAAAAGGATGGGAATTGGCCTGGGGAGGAGGTTTATCCCAGCAGGGGGCTGTAAAAATCGTTAAACGAGCCAAAGAGTTAAATATTTATTGCACAGAGTCATGGTTAATGCATGGCATTGGTAAAAATGCCACAAAAATCACAAAAGATTTAGATATCCAAGAGGGTGACGAAAGCCACATAGCTAAAGAATTACTACTATTCAGAGAACTACAAAACTCTATTGACACAGTTATAAGAGATGATGGCATGATCCCTTTCTTATACCCTGGAAATTATGTTGGCGGTATAATAGTCAACAATATTGAGAGTGCCATTGGCAAAGATTGTATTATTATTGCTGACAATGATGAAGTATTCGTTAGGATCTTAAGGCATGGAGAAGAACCAGCTCGCTATGACTTAGTTTGCTTAAATGAAAAAACCACATTAGTGAAAAAAGAAATAAAAAATACCGCTATTAAATTTGCTGCCCCAATTGTATGGATCCGCAGAATATTTCGAGAAAATAATTACTAATGAAAGCTTACAAAAAAGATATTTTGCCACATCAAGAATTTTATATAGTCAGATTTACTAAAAGCTCAAGTCTACCTTATGTTCTTTTCATTCATGGTGGCCCTGGTCTTAATTGTGGAACCATAGAGTATCTTATTGATCATTATAATTTATTTAATTCTCTTCAGTGCAATATTATTCTATATGATCAACGAAATTGCGGTAAATCTAATAAAATTAAAAAGCTAGTATTACAGCAAGATAATATAAATGATTTACAAAAAATAATTTTATACCTTGCTGACCATTTTAATCTTAACATCCATGCTTTGATTGGACATAGTTATGGTGCAAAACTTCTTTTTGATTACTACAAAAGTTATGAGTCTACCATTCCTGGTGTTTTTGTTTCTACTGCTAAATCAATACTAACGCCTCGTTTAAATAATTTAATGCTTGACCTATCTTATTTGAAAAAAAGTAATTTAGAGCTATATAACAAAATATTAAATGAAATTAATAATCTTGATCTTAATAAAATCTGGGAAATATCAGAACAATTAACTCCAGTTTTCCAAGAAAATAAAGATAGGCCTTATTTATATTGGGCCAATTTAGAATATTATAATTTGGTCCAAAATGTTCAAAAATATATCAATTTACCATTAGATACGAACACGTTTATCAGTGTAAGAAAAGATCTCTATTCAAAAGAAGCAAATTTTTCTGTTAATATTGAAGAGCTTAAAATCCGCAAATTATGGATAAATGGTTTTCATGATTTTGTCATGAACGGACACCAAATAGTATTGTCAAACAATCATGAAATTATAACTTTCAATAAATCTTCTCACTACCCACATCTAGAAGAGAATGATCGTTTTAGTGAGCTTTTAAATGAATTTATTAAGTAGCTCTAAGGCCATCATATTATTATTTTCTATACTAATATCCACTGTTGTTTACGCACAATCAAAAATTAAAATATGTTTAACCGGTAGAATTGTTGAAAATTTAAAATCATATGGCCAGTCTTTTTTAAATGCGGCATATCTTGCCAAAGAAGAAAGTGATCCCGCTAATAAAGTTGAGATTAAGAGTTATTTTTATAATAACAGACCATTGGAGCCAATGCATATTTATAATCAAATGGTAAATGATTCCTGCTCTGCAATTATTGGGTTTGAATATCTTTCAGACTTGTTATTAGCTGTAAAAGAACAGAAAAACGACACCGTACCTATTTTTACTTCTTACGCTAGCACCACTAATTCTGATCAATTACCTAAGAATATTTTTATCTTTATGCCCAGCTATAATTACCAAGCTGAAAAAATGATGAGCTACTTACATGATCGTTATAAAAATATAAACAACGTGTTACTTATAACGGAAATTAACCGTGATGAGATGCTAAAGTATAAGGAAGTGTACTCCAGCATTCTAAAAAAAGAACACATACCATATTCTACATTCGATTTTCTAGAAAATGACAGCGATATAGAGGGAAAACTGAAGAAGTTTTTGAATGAACGAAAATATCAATACGTTTTTTTATTGTCAGGTGCAATAGCATCAGCAAAAATTGCCAATATTATGAATAACCATAGTACTGTTTTTATTGGCACAGAAAACTTTGGTTCCTCAGTCAGTCAAACATTTTTTATGCGACTAAATGATAAAGTGATTCGTTCTCATTTTATCCGTAATTTGGATTTTATACAGCCCTATGATTCTTTAACTAAATTTGAAAATATTTATATTCAAAAATACCATGAGAAACCCACTGTTTTGGCAGCCTACACTTACGATTCGATGAAGATTATTCTAACAGCATTGGATAGAACCGGTAGCGTCAATACAAATAGCATATTAGGTACTAATTATACTGGAATTACTGGGGCTTATTTAAAAAATGGTCAATTTAATCGATCGACCAATTACATTATTTTATCAGTTAATAGCAATGGATATGCTTATGAAAAATAAAAGCTCTTCAATCAAAGCAATTTTTATCAAGAAAATGGCATATTCTGCTCTAATCCAATTTATTATTTTTGGATTTATACTCATGCTAGCAAGAGATTATTTTCATAATCAGATGAGTATCTTTTCCAGAAATTTAATTATTAATGATTCATTTACCACGGATGAAATTGGTAGATATCAGCTGCTTAATAATAAGGATGCTCTTGATTTAGTACTATACAACTTAGGTAATGAGCGCAAACTAGACTCAATAAAATTTGTTGCTTTAAAAAATAAAATAGAAGATGTAGGTACTTGCGAAGAAAACAGCAAAAACAATTACCTTCTATGCAAAAAAGACAATGGACAAATTTCTGGTATAACATTAATTAAAAATGATGAGAAGATATTAGGGTCAGTGGTTGCAAGTAAGCAATATAATTCCATCTATACTTTGCCAGTTTCCTATGGTCTTTTGTTAATTTTATTGATCGTACTTGGAATATTTCTTTTCAATTTCTTATTTCTATTCCTTTCCATGAGAAAAAAAATAGCAAACAATACTGAATACTTGCTCGATTTCATTTCATCACATCAAACTAATAATGCTGTTGATTTTTCAAAAGTTGAAATTAATGAATATAGACAAATTGCTAATAAATTTATTGATGAACATCGAGAAATAATCAATCTACAGAAAGAAAAAGCCTATTACGAGGTAAGAAAAAATATTGCTGAGCTTGTTGCTCACGATATTCGATCACCATTAGCGGCAATAAACACTGCAGTATCTGATGTAACATCGATTCCTGAAAATAAACGCATTATGATCAGAAATGCAGCTAAAAGAATCAATGATATTGCTAATAACTTACTTTTACAATCAAAAAATAATTTGCTTGACTGTAAGAATAGCGAAATAAATATGAATAATTCTCCAGAATTAATATTTGTTGTTTTAGATAACATCGTTGCAGAAAAAAGATATGAATATTACGGAACCAACATCCAAATCAACTTACTTGGATCGGACTACTCATATAATTGTTTTTCTAACATACACCCTGATTCTTTTAAGCGGGTTCTATCCAATCTCATTAATAATGGTATTGAGGCAGTTAATTCTAATGGCTCTATTATTATCTCTCTAACATGCAATACTACCCATGTCGAAATTATTATTGAAGATAATGGCTGCGGCATTCCTCCCGATATCTTGCCAAAGGTTACGGAGCAAGGATTTAGCTTTAATAAAAAAGCTGGTGCTGGTTTTGGCTTATCTTATGCTAAACAATATTTAGAGCAAATCAATGGTTCAATGCATATTCACTCAGAAGAAAAAGTTGGGACAAAAATTCAGATCACTCTAATTCGGTCTAACCACCCTAGCTGGTTCTGTGACTCAATGAATATTAGGCATGGTACTAATATTGTCGTATTAGATGACGATATATCTATTCATGATGCATGGAATGAAAGATTTTCAAATATTTCACACGTCAAAATGTTTCATTTTTATACCGCGACCGAGTTATTACAGTATAAAGTTGATCCAGAAATGCCAATACTATATTTAATGGATTATGAGCTTCTCGCTGATGTTAAAAATGGTTTAGATGTGATTGAAGAGCTTAATTTAAATGGCAAAGCTATTTTAGTTACCAGTTGCTTTGAAGATATTGCTATACGAAATCGGTGCGAAAATATTGGCGTTAAAATCATACCAAAATCTTACGTACCCTATATTAAAATTATTCAGATTCCAAAGAAAGAACATATAAGCACGGTGGTTTTTATTGATGACGATGAAATGATGCGAATGACTTGGATCTTTGCTGCTGAAGAGGCTGGGCAAAGTATTTCAACATATTCCTCATTTGATGAGTTCCTAAATGAAATAAATAGTTATGGTAAGAATACTCTGATTTATATCGATTCAGATCTAGGAAACAATATCAGAGGCGAGGATTGCGCAAAACTCCTTTTTGATAAAGGGTTTATTGACGTTCGCCTTGCTACTGGCCATTCGCGAGATCGATTTAGCAAAATGCCATGGATTAAAACAATTGTTAGTAAAGAACCACCTTTTCTATTTGCACACGAGAATATAACATGAAATCTACGGATAAAGATAAATTAAAACACGATTTTTTAAACTCAATTGTTATCATCAATAGCATGACAAAATCGGCTTCAAGTTTCATTAATACAATTTCACAGTCAATAGATGCCAGTGATATTAATCAAAAGCAGATGGAAAAATTTTTATATTCCATGAGCACTATACGTGAGCAGACTACAAAGATTGAAAATTATTTTCTATCTCTTTTGAATGACTAATCCTGCCAAATTGGTTATTAAATGATCATATTATTTTAAGCGTACTTCAATAGTGATTAGAAAGAAGATGAGCTTTTGCCAATCTTTTACTATTAGTCGTAGTCCAATCGTTGCCTGAAAGTAAAATTTGGAGGTCACTTTTTTTCGGTACGCAGTAAAACTATAACTACTGACTCAAGATAAACAACTCCCGATTTTTCCACATAGTTATCCACCAATTTTGTGAATAAAAAAATATCCCTACCCTTCCACCTTAAGATGTGACATCAACCAGTCCGCTTCTTCTAAAGAGTCAAAACTTATAACCACCCTCCCTTTGCCACCATAATTAAAATGCATGTTAACCTTGGATGAAAGTTTTTTCGATAGTTGTGCCATCCAATCTTTCGTTTTTTGCTCAAATTGGGGAGTTAGAAAAAACTCTTGTTTATCTTCTGGCATATTTAAGTGTTGAACCAATTTTTCAGTTTCCCTAACAGATAAAGACTTATTGATAATTATTTTTGCTGTATCTGCTTGTTGTGCACTCGACAAACTTAACAAAGCTCTAGCATGACCCATTTCTAACGATCCTGTTTTTAACATTTCTTTTACTTCATCTGTGAGAGTAAGTAATCTAAGAAGATTAGTGACTGTTGTTCGAGACCTGCCTAAAGTTTCAGCAACCTCAGCATGAGTCATGTAACACTCTTCTATTAATCGTTGTATGGCTTGTGCTTCTTCCAATGGGTTTAAATCTTCTCTTTGAATATTTTCAATTAAAGAAACTGCCATCCCATTTGCTTTATTATATTTTCTGATGATTGCAGGTATTTTTTCTAATCCGGCTATTTTAGCCGCGCGCCAACGTCGTTCACCTGCAATAATTTGATATTCATTCCTATTATGATCTATTTCTTTAACAAGAATAGGCTGTATAATTCCATGCTGCCGAATTGACAAAGCCAGTTCTTCTAGTGAAGCATCGCTAAAAAATTTTCTGGCCTGATTTTTATCAGGATAAATTTTTGATAAACACAGATCACTTGATTCCAGGGATTGAATATCATTTTTTAGATTAATTGGTTCAAAGGCAGGAAATTTCATATTAAACCGCCTCCCTTTTAGTTGGCTTTTCTAAATAATGTTTCTTTAATTTTTCTTGGGATTCCAGAACAAATTTTTGCATGTTTTTAATATGCTCTTGATTATCTCCAGCTTTAGTATAACCCGATAGTTTTTCCCAATGATTGAGCTCTGCCTGTAAAGCGAATAATTTCTTTTCCCACTCAATTTCTTCATTAGATAATTTTTTTTGAGAACCTTCAGGATTAGGTTCTTCCTTAAATTTATAATCATATTTTAAAGCACTAATAAAATATGGAATAGGATAAAAACCTGTGAGCTCTTTTTTTGCATATTTCTTGGTATAGTTAATCTTCTCTTGGATATATTCTTCTGAGTAATTATTGATGATATTTTCTAACACAGCTCCATTTAATATGCCAAAAGTTGCTTTTATTTCTTTATTTATCTTCTCGTTTTCACTATCAATACAACTTACCTCTGATATTGTTGTATTTTTTTTGTTCTGGACTAACACCTCAAATCCAATAACTTTCCTACCAACTCTTATTGGCTCCAAACTAACAACAAAATTAGCACGATCATTAACCTCTTCTAATGAGGGAGAAATAACATTTCTCGTAAGCTCCCTCATACTTGGATATTTATGTTCAGGCACTCCTAAAATTTTTCTAAATGTATCTAACTGAATAATTTTATTTTTTTGTAAGTTAATAAAACGTGTGCTATTTTCATAAAGAGCATGACCATATTTTGATTCAAATTCAGATTGCAGATCAATGTCGATAGTACCGTATATAGATGGGTTAACTAGTAAATCAAGCATGATTTTATGAAAAGAAAAATTGATGGTATTATCTTGATAGAATGTAGGTGCACCATGTAATACTCGTAAATTTAAAAAAGAGATATCTGTAGGCACCTTATCTTTCAATAAATTCCATTCTATTTTTAATGATGCCAACCCATCAATGGACTCCTTTAGATATTGGGTATTATTACTATTGAACTTAACTGCTTTTGACAGTTTAGAAAAAGGCATATTACATTCCACAGCCACCGAGTTTTGATGGTTATTTATGCGGCCATCCCCTTTTATTGCTTCATATAAAAGCACATTAACAATTTTACGTTGCAATACGCTCATTAAAGAGTATGCATGAATAATTGTTACATGTTTACGTATTGTTTTCTCAGCGAACAT
>NZ_UGGY01000005.1:0-65721 GCF_900450575.1 Legionella bozemanae | reverse complement strand
TGGATTCTCTCTTAAATCGTTAAATCAGTTATCTTGGCCTAAGCTATGGCCGATTAAAAGAGGATGAGTCCATCACATTGCGCCCCTGACGCAAAAACTTAAAACATCAGATCGGAAAATCCCCGATAACATCATTATACTTATCTTGTGCATCGGCCAGGCTTAATTTGGAATAGATTTCCAGTGAGTCTCTTTTAGCATGACCCGAGTAGGGTTGAATAAAAGCATCATCGATATTTTTCTTCTTAAGCCAGGTAAATAAAAAATGTCTTAATTTATGAGGCGAGATAGATCGCTCAATGCCAGCTAACTTAGTATACCTCATAAGAATTTTTCTAATTCCACGATCAGTATAGTGGCGGCGAAATCCTGACTCAAATAAAAATAGTCTGTTTTCATTTTTATATTGTTTCATATGAAGCGCCAAAGTTTCTTTAAATGCTGGCGAAAAAGGCACAACTCTATCTTTTTTTCCTTTACCCTGATTGATTTTTATTCGGCAATTAGTTAAATCAACATCAGCTAACTGGATATTGATTAACTCGCTAACCCGTATACCTGTATAAAGCAAAACTTTAACAATGAGCATAGGAACAATATCGTGAGATTCCCAAACTGCTTTGTAAAAAAGTCTGATTTCATCTTCAGTGGGTACATAGGGTAACCGTTTGGGTGTTGTGGTGACTTCGATATTAAGATTTTCTCTTACAAACCTGAATACATCTCGAAGATAATCATAATTTGGGTTCTGTGCCTTTAGCAAATTTGAAACCTTTTGTGCCATTTTTTTAGCTGATATTCGTTCCATTATGCTGCTACTCCATAATGAAGATGGGGCAAGCGTGTTGATAAATCTAACGGGAATAAGCCATATGGGTTTACGTGCTCATAAATAAGGGGGGTTAACGCTCTTTTCTCTTCCTTTGTTAATTTATTTTTTAGTCCCTGCTCTTCTATGATTTGCTGAATCATTAAGGTATTGATATATACCATCGAGAGTTGTAAAAGATGTAAAGACAATACAGATAAGGTTTGTGCCTTCTCATGATTAGAAGATATCTCACCTGAACGACCATAAAAAATGAACTTGGATACGCCATTCCAAAGTTCAACCACATTTAATCCTTCTTGAATTTCCTGTCTGATAGATTCATGCATCAAGTAATTACAGATGAATATGGTTTTTAATACCTTACCTAATTGTGATAATGCTAAATACGTTGGATGTTTCAGATTGTTTTGATTAAAACGCCTAAGAATAGATTCAGGATCAGCATGACCGGCCTTCATTGCAGCAGTATATTTTACAATTTGGCTATATTGCTCTTTAATTAATTGCCAATTAATAGTGTCTGTAAGTATCGGTTGTAGATTTTTATACTTTTGATAATCTCCAAGTTCACATTGTGCCAGTTTTTGTTTGTTCAAATTTGCCAGTCGTGGCATTAAAGAAAATCCAAGAAGATGTGAAAAAGCAAAGCCAACCTCACTTTGGCCATGAGTATCAACATAATTCTTTTGAACCGACATTTCTGTACAGTGTCTTAGTACACCTTCAATCATGGCAGATACTTCAGAGCTTGATACGCTTTTTAATTGAGAGTGGATGCAACAGGCATTTTTTTCAACATGCCAGTAAATCATCACGCCTCTTCCCCCGTAACGATTATGGTATTCTGAAATCAAATTTTGAAAATAAGTTGAAAATTGCGTTGAATCACTGGCAACAGCTATAGGCATATCGCCCCATATTTCTTTTAATCTGATTTTGAATAAGGCATTTGCCACTTTGCTTAGTGCGTTTTTTAAATTATCAGTGGATAAAAAGTAGTTTTTGATGTGTCGAAGCTGGTACTCATTTACATGAGCATTTCCCGCACACATATGTTTTAACCCAACATTAGTTCCCATTCCATAAATAGACAATAAGATCCTTTCTGAAATCTCATTGGGTTTTAAGTAAATTTTTTGGCCATAGGAAATAAAATCATGAGTAAACTGGTTTTCTAAATCGACCTCTTTAATCATATCAATAAGATTGGTTCCTTCCCATTTTTCCTGTAAATGTTTTTTTATAATTCTAATATTGTTTGATTCTGCCTGGGATGTAAGAGGAGTTACGATAATACGACCGCCATTTTGGGGGCTAATTCGAACTTTCGTATTTTTGGAAATATTATCATTTAAAGCAGCTAAGGCACTTGTATGGCGCTGTTTTAATTGTTCAATAAATACATCACCATCAAAGGGCAAAGAAAGTTCTTCAAAATACACTTCTTTGTCTTCTTCAAAATTATTTGGCAAATCTTCATCTGGGTTTCGGTGTTTAAATGACGATTCAATCCATATTTCACGGCATCTAATCCTGTCTGCAAGTTTTTTTAGTACATAGACCTCATAACAAATTCGTTTAATTTTTCCACTAGTTGGATCAATAATACGTCTTTTCCATTTATTTGGTAAACAATCTAGAGGTATCTCTTCATTGTCTGGAAAATAAGTTTTGTTGCTGTCAAAATATTTTTTAATGAGTGCCAATGCATCGAGTATTGGTTGATGCTCTGAATTATTAGAGCGAAAAACAATATTTTCTAATAAAGGCTGAACCATGCGCCGGTAATAGGTGGCATAAGAGCTTCTAATCTGTTGATGCAGTAGACTCTGGTATTTCGGTCCTTTTTTCTTATATTCATCAATGATATTTTTTAACTTATCCTGACCAACAATAGGAAAAATTTTATCTCGAATTGTTGCATCCGGCTGTTCCAAGCACACTTCAGCTATATTAAATAGAATGGTGTCTTTGCCATAGACTTTTTTTATATCATTGATAAGCTTTCTAACTATGCGTTTTTCCGATTTATGAATCACGTTACGGATAATGCGGTTAAACATATCAATTGTTTTATCTATAACGTCTTCTTTTCGGGTGTGACAATGTATCAGTAAATGAACACACCGCTTGTTATCACTCATTTGTTTTAAATCATTCGGATTAAAACGTGTAAATGCTTCTGAATAATGAACGGTTCTTTTTCTTGGTATTAGTTGAATGGCGGCTGAATCAAAGTTAAATCGGTTTAAAATAGACAGCTGTTCCATTAAATCTAATATTGAATCTAGGGAAGGATTATTAATTTCTTTATTTACCCATTCTAAATAAGATAATCCTTCTTTGTAAGGCAATAATAAACCATTTAATTGTGCCTCATCCTCTGTAGACAAAGTGTTCTTTAGTTTTTCAAATAAATCATTCTCAAATGCATTTGTGGCATCAAGAATAACTCGTGCCATCGTTTTTCCTTTAAACGTTTCAATGCCTTTTTCATTTAAATACTGTATCGCCTGATTTTTAATTTCCTCGTAAGATAAATAATGAGCTGGTAGCAGCTCATCCTTTATCCATGTTTCAAGTTCTTTATAATGTGTTTTTTTAGAGAACGAAGTTTTAAAATATGTTCTAATCAACGATATATAATTGTCGTAAGTTCTTGATGATACTTCGCAAATAACAGGTGGGATGTTAAGTTGGTTTGCAACTTGATTGATTATATAAGCTGGTAATTTCGTTAAGTCGTTGATGAATTGATGGCTTTTTTGGTAGTACTTAAAAAGTAAAGCGAATGTTAATTGCTTACTTGTATGTCTTGTCCTGATAAAACCAATTTCTTCTTGGGTTAAACCAAATTCATTCATTGTTAAATCAATTAGACTCATTTCACCAGTTCCTAGAATAGCCAGAGTCGGAACTCAAGGAGCTATATTCTGTTAATTTTTTTATTGTAATCTATCGAAATCTGGTGCTAATATCAACCACAAATTTAAAGTAGGAACCAAGATGCCTGATAAAAAAATATCAAAAATTCCCAAGGCTTCGGAAAATGATTTTTTAGCAATCATTGCGATTATTGAAAAGTTGTGTAACGAACATTTTAATCGTGAATATTATGATCTAGCCCATGAATTAACTGCTAAATTAGCTCGTAAAAAACCATCTCCTCTAGTATCTGGTCGAAGTAACACATGGACCGCAGGAATCATTCATGCTCTTGGTATGGTTAATTTTTTATTTGATAAATCCCAAAATCCTCACCTCTCATCACAGGATTTATCGTCTTGGTTTGGTCTGTCTCAAAGCACTATCAGTGCAAAAAGTAAATCCATCCGCGATCTGTTTAAAATCAGACAGATGGATCCCAAGTGGACATTACCTAGTAGAATAGAGGATAACCCTTTTGTTTGGATGGTTAGTGTTAATGGGTTCATCGTTGATGTGCGGGAGGCTCCTTATGAAATACAAGAACAAGCTTACCACCAAGGTATTATTCCTTATGTCCCAAAGGATAAGGCTATTTATAAACCATAAGCATTTTATGTTTCATGAGTTGCCTAGACTATACTTAAATAAATTCATTATAGCTTGTTTTGAGAATACGAGATGAAAATTTCAATAATTTTGCCGAATGTAGAATATACTAATATTCCTTTTGGTCACTTATATCAACTTGATAAAGTTGGCATTTCAAATATCGTTATTTTGCTTAATGAGGATGAGTTTAAGAAAGCACATACAACCAAGTTTATAGTATTTGATCATACAGAACCCCAAACGGTCATAGAGCATTATCAGTCTCAAAGTGACCGGCTAAAAATCGAGGTTATAAATACTGGGAAAGCTACTACAGAGGAAGAAAAACTAGATTTTTATCTGAAACATGCAGAAGGTCAATATAAACTCAATCTCTTTCTTTGTAAAGAATCCATTTCTGGTGTAAGTGAAGAATTAAGTGCTAAACCACCAGTAACAGAAACTACTGAATACTCACTTATTCCTTTTTTTAAAAGCACTGAGCGAAAAAAATTGCCTTTATTCAAAAGCCCTTGCTCGACAGCTCAAGCCATTAAACTCTTGCAACACGATTTAAACCCTTGTCTTTGTTATAAAATGGCTAATTTTGATGTGTTACATTATCAATGGCTGTTTAATATTTTTGTCGAATTAATTAACCTTAAAATAAAATTGAATGAGGGAAAAAATGCTGAATTTTTACCTCAGTTAAGCAAATTAATTAAGGACTTCAATAAAAATATAATCGACTTGGAAAAGGCGGAAGCTGACTTCGAGAAAACTCATAAAAAAGCATATGCTACACTCGATGAACCTGATGTAATAACGCGATGGCAGCATGATAAAAATGTGAAAAAGAAAGTAAACTTCGAGGATAATCTTCCTAAATTAATAGGTAAACTAATCAAGCTCTATGACAAATTGGCATTACAGGAAAATCTTAATCTTTTAAATGAGAAAGATGAGATTATTGCTGAAGAGGACTTTGCACAAAAAGATTTTATTGAACATATTGAAGGCAAGCCGTTTGGCTAGTAAGGTTGTGCAAATAATATATTATTTGCACACAACCTATGTGATCGAACAAAAATTCATTTTCAGAAGTAATGACACTTCCAAATCTAATATACTTTATATTTTTGCGTCAGAGCACAAGTTCCGGAGCGCTAAGCCTAATAGGTTAAAAGCCTCTCACACACCGAACCCTCCTCGGGATGGCCGCCTTTGGGACATTAGTCTGGGAGCTGTCATTGGCAGTGAAGCCCTGGCCCCATACTTGAGTCCTTGCATCGATCTCGTCACTGTTGTCCTCGGTAGAACTCAAGTAGATGCCAGAGGGGGCACCAGAAATACTTGCATCCACCAAGTTGGATTGGATGTTTTGTAATATAGGTAAAGCAGGAGGCACTCCACAACCAGAAGGAACACCAGAACCATCATCATAGCCCATCTCACAAATCGCCGGCAAATACCAGTCATCATGTCCTGCAATCACTTGGGTGCATAAACCTGCAGCATAATAGCTTCGGTTCGTCGATGCTATTGCGGCCGTAAAAGGAGGTGAGGTGAACCGATCGTAGTTCGTCACATAGGTATCATAAAACTTTAGGATATTTCTTGTGTTACAGGCCCCATCCGATTTACCATTGCATCGCTCAAAATCTGCAGCGGTTAAGCTAAGAACATTTGTGTAGGTAGTACCACCGTTATTATAATCAAACATGCCCGCCAAGGCGCTAAAAGCAGGGGCCCCTACTGAAGGGGTTGAGGTCAGGGCAACACCTGGAATGCTATCTTGACTCGCATCAGATGTAGTCGCGCTTGCTCCATTAGAACTCCAGATAGCAGCAGTTGCCTGGTCTTCGATAGCTAGCACCTTACCACCTACACTGCCAGTACAATTCGTAGGCGAATTACATCCCTTTGTATCATCGAAAGCAAACACATAACCACCCTGGTATACGGACCCATAAGTTAAAATATGAAGTGCTGAACTCACCTTATTGGTATTGGTTCCCGATATGGTTAATCTAACAGGAACAGGATTAGTCTCGCCTGCCGCAGCACTGGGTGTACTTCCAGGTTGAATCGTCAGCACGCACGCTCCCGAAGGTGCAATCGTACCGCAACTGGAAGGGCTAATTGTTGTGCCAATGGGTAAGTCTGGAGATGGCGTGTACATCACATTCGTGGCCGCAATCGCCCCTGTATTCGTAATGGTGATGCTTCTTGCTCGACCTGAATCAACTGGTGTTCCAGTGAGAATACCATATTCCGGTAGTCCCGTAACACTTAAAGCCAGCTCGCTCACGCTAATCTGCAAGCTCGTGGTATTTACCGTATTTTTACTCACTTGCAATACATTGTCAGAACTCGGCTGATAACATTGATTCGGGTTGCCCTGCTCACACAACACTGGCCCTGAATGAATACCTTTTTGTGGAATCAAACTGCCATTGATGGTCAACGTTAAGCTGCACGTCCCTCCCTTCCCTGCCAAATGACAGGATGAAGCGCTTAGTCCTCGAGTGGGTTTTAATATCAAGTTTTTTGCTCTTCGGGACTGATTCGTTACAGTGTATCTGACCGTGGCAAATCCTCCGTCAGACACCATCACACTGGTTGGATTCGGCGCCGAATACGTCCATACAGGTGTCGCTGCATACAGGGGGCTGCTCATCAACAAGCCAACAATACCCACCACTGAAATATCCCTTTTTCTGTTATCTTTATTCATTTTCCGTTCCTAAGACACCTAAGTCACATCCAACAATACAGCCGAATATAAAATGATTCATCTTCCTCCCTTAAATGGCAGGAGAATTTTGCGCAAGTTGGTGAAACTAACCCTTTGATTTAACATTCAAAGAGAATTAAAATGGCAAACAGAGATTGTACTCAAATCCACGGTGATATTCTACATAAAGGAGGTGATGAGCTGGCTTAATTTTGAAATTAAGTATTATACAATTTCAGAGGATAATAAAATGGGAGAACTTTTGACCGCTATTTATCAACTAATATCTACTTAATTCGCGAGCCATCTTTTCTCATGAATTAAAGCGAAAAATGACTTTTTAACACCTGCATTCAAGATTGCTGTAAATGCATATAAACGGTTTGAACATCAGTCTAATCTCTTTCTTCATTCCCCTTTATTACTTAGTTATTCCATTGATTCAGTTTCGGGAACACTTTTTTCTTCATGAACTAGCTCTAAATGAAATAGTTCCCTGTCTGCATTTCGTTTAATGTAGTGATTCATTTGTTGGTATAAATCAAACAATGTTCCTGCTTGATTCGCTTTATCAATGAAATAGGAACCAATAAGAATTTTGCGCCGCGTATCACGTTTTCGCTCCCTGGCTTTTTCAAGTGATTCCAGTTTTTGGATTTGTGCATTGAGCTGTTCTTTCCTTTTCTTTAAGGCATCCAGCCGCGATTGTTTTTCGCTCATTTTATTATCGGTCAATAGTCGTCCTAGTACTAAGATTTTACGATGTTTCCTATAAATATCAAGAGGATAATAAATAATAAAAATTAACCTTGGAGCGAAGCGACCCGAATGCCGCACTGGCGACAGAAGTGCGCGCTTATACGTTGCGTTGCAACGTGTGCTTTGGTATGCTGAAAATTATCAAGGAACAAAACAAGAATTAAAATCACCAAAATGGTATAGGGACATGGCCATCTATCGTTTCAGCGCGCAAATCATTTCACGCTCTCAAGGCCGCAGTATTGTTGCGGCATCAGCCTATCGTTCTGGTGAAGAACTTATTGATGAACGCACCGGCGTAATTCATGATTTCACCGATAAAAGCGAAGTGGTTCATAAAGAGATTTTCTTACCTCCCAACGCGCCAGAATGGATGAGCAACCGTTCCGATTTATGGAATGCAGTGGAGCGTTCCGAAAAACGTAAAGATGCACAACTTGCCCGTGAAGTACAGCTCGCCCTTCCCCGTGAATTAAGCATGGATCAAAACATCGAATTGGTGCGTGAGTTTGTAACCAATGAATTTGTAGCACGTGGCATGGTTGCCGATGTATGTCTGCATAATCCCAAAGGTGATGATGGGCTCTATCAACCGCATGCGCATGTTCTTTTAAGTTTAAGGCAAGCTCATGAAGAAGGATTTGGTCTTAAAGAAAGAAGTTGGAACGATAATGCCTTATTAGAACATTGGCGTGAAGAATGGGCGAATTGTGAAAATCGTCATTTGGCTTTGCAGGGTATTGACCAAAAGGTAGATCATCGCAGCTATAAAGAACAAGGCATTGCCTTAGAGCCCCAATATAAAATTGGACCCAAGGACGCCCAAGAGCGCATGGCGCGGCTTGCAGACCACCAACGCATTGCCCGTGAAAATGGGCAATTAATTTTTGAGCAGCCTGAAATCGCCTTGGATGCAATTACTCGAGGCCAATCGACATTTACCCATCAAGATTTGGCTCGCTTCATTAACCGCCATACGGAAAATGCAGCACAATTTAATTTGGTGTTCGAACGGGTTAAATCATCTTCTGAGATAGTATATCTAGGGCTGGATAAAGAAGGAAAACAACGATTTTCAACGCAGAATATGTTGCACATAGAATCCTCAATGATGCACCAATCCGATGTGCTTTATCATCGTTTAGGTCATGAGGTGTGCGAGAAGACGGTTTTGTTTGCACAATCGAGTCGAACACTTTCAGAAGAACAAGAATCAGCGCTTCGTTATTTAACCCAGCCAGGTGATTTAAAATCCCTTTTAGGCTATGCCGGAACAGGAAAAAGTTATCTCTTGGGTGCTGCGCGGGAAATTTGGGAGCAATCAGGATACCGGGTGCATGGAGCGGCTTTATCGGGGATTGCAGCACTTAATTTAAGGGACAGCTCAGGTATTGAATCACGTACCATTGCTAGCCTCTTCTATCGCCTGGATAAGGGCATGTTTCATTTCACGTCACGCGATATTTTAGTGGTGGATGAAGCGGGAATGCTTGGCTCGCGTACCATGGAGCGTTTGACGCGTGAAGTAGCACAGGCAGGTGCAAAACTGGTATTGGTGGGCGACTGGCAGCAACTGCAAGCTATTGAAGCAGGCGCATCGTTTCGAGCGATTGCAGAAAATTACCAGTACGTTGAACTCAATCAAATCCGAAGACAAACAACCCCTTGGCAAATGGATGCTTCCTTGGATTTAGCCCAAGGCGCAGTGGGTAAAGCCCTTCTCGCTTATGATGCTCATGACCATGTTCATCGCTTCGGAACTACAGATGATGCAAAACACGCCCTGATTGAGCAATGGAACGATGTGCGCATTGCAAGCCCCTCAGATTCTCAAATCATTCTTGCCTACACCCGCAAGGATGTGAAAGAACTCAATGAAATGGCGCGTGCAATGAAACGAAAAGACGGACAACTTGGTGAGGATGTTGTTTTCAATATGGAGCGCGGGGAGCGCTCCTTTGCAGTGAATGACCGCGTGTACTTCTTAAAACGAGAAGACAGTCTTTCAGTGATTAATGGCACCTTAGGTACCATTCAAGGCATTGATGCCAAATCGGGTCTCATCACCGTCGCTCTTGACGCAGATGATTTAAATTCAAAGCCGCAAATCGTTCAGGTAAACACCAATTACTACAAACACATGGAGCATGGCTATGCGGCTACTGTGTATAAAGCGCAAGGAGTGACCGTTGACCGAGCGTATGTCTTGCCTACAGCGCATTACGATGCTCACTCCACCTACGTGGCCATGACGCGCCATCGCAAAAGCTGTGATGTCTTTGTCAGTCGCGAAGTTTTTGCCCATGATAAAGCACTCATTCACGCCCTGAGTAGAAATCGTGCGAAAGACATCACCTTAGATTACACCCACATGCAGGGGGAATTTGCACGACAGCGCGGGCTTATTCTGGATAAGTCCCCTGCCCTTTCCCTTTCATCTGAGCGCGTCAGAACATCAGAACGCTCTATTGAATCCTTGCTGAATCAGGTGATGGGCAGAGACTTGCAAAAAGAGCAACAAAAGCTTGATGCGTTTGAGCAGCAGTGTTTGAAAGAAAACCCAAGCCAAGTCCTGCACATTGCCGATAGTTTATTATCTATTGCTGAACGTCAAGCCAAATCATTAGCACGTTCTTTTGAGCCTTACAGTAAGGCTTTGGCACAAAATCGACTCACTTCAGAGCAACAAGATAAATTAGTCCGTTTAATGGGGCAATTACCGGGTGATTCTCAGTTAATGAATGCATTTAAAAAGGATTATCCTGAGTTTGCAAAGCAAGCTGAGCACTTTATAAAAAGGAATGAGCAGGAAGTGCACCGGATAAGAATCATTGATAAAGAATTAGACATATAAGGGTGAGCCATGTTGGATAGAGAAGAGGACGAAGTAACATTAATCAATAAGGTAACGAATGAGCATCCAAAAGGTGCTGATAAGGAATTTTTTGAAGCAGTGCAAACCCTTAAATCGGTAACTCTTTTGTTAAAAGGGCTTTATGGGCAAATGAATGAAGAACGTGAAGTCATTACACTGGCGTCCGGCCAAATGGCACATTCTGTCAAGCAATTTGAACAGCATCTGATTCAATTCGAATCTTTTGAAAAAACATGCAAACAAAGTGTGATTGAGCGTATTAAGACTGAGTTAAAACAAAATATCCGTGAGAGCGCCCAAACAATAGCCCAAGAAGTGACGCATCTTGCTTATGAGCCCATTAATCACAGCATTAATTCGTTATGTCAGTTGAGTAAAGAATTAACGGAGCACCGAGCACAACTAAAAAGTTCAAGACGATGGAGTACGGCCTTATTCCTATCTGCGGCATTATTAGGAGGTGTTGTAAGCGGTTTTACTCTCCATTATTTAACAGCGCCATCTAAAGAGATTAAAGTGAAGTTGGCCGCAGGAGAAGCTTTAATGCGCTCATGGAACAAATTAACTAAAGCCGAACAAGAAAAGATATTCCCATCCAAAAGCTGAATCAGGATGATTCATCACATTCAAGCCTTTTGGAGACGCTTCCTCTCTCAAAACCTCGGTTGCGCGGACTGGCTAAGATATTCACTCTCTGAATTAACAAGGGCTTGATATATTGATGAAGTTATCAGCCCAATAACCTCTTTAGTTCGCGTAAGATTAGGTAATTCATGTTCGAGTTTCGCGATCGCTTCGTTTACTTCCTTATTTTTAGGAACCACTGCTCTTAGGTTATTGCATAATTGCAAAATCTTTTCCCTATGTTCTTGGGTGAGTTCTTTGTCTGAGAGTTGCTGGAGCACTTGATTAATTATAACTCTAAATGAACTAAAATCAGATAAATAACTATTTTCATCTCTTATTTGACTATGTTCAAAGTCAATAAAATTAGTTTTATTTTTCTCAAAATCATACAAGAAATTTCCTGTGGAGAGTAAATCTCCATGAGTCCTTCCTATATCATAAAGTTGAGCTTTATAAGCAATGAAAAATTCATTAATAAAATCTAATCTACTTGTTAAGTCATCTATTTCCCATAAGTTATCAAGTGATTGATCAAAGTCCATGCCCGAAATGAAATTCATTACCAAAATTGCTTTGTGTTGTTTAGGATCGAAAATCGGTTCAATTATATTCAAGTGCGGGAAATTTTTCCCAATAGTATATTGCTCGTCAAATACGTTTTGGTTCTCATTTTTGGAAATCTTTGCGACTCTTGGGCTATTAGGAGGATCGGCATTATAAGTAATTGTTTTATTAGAAAAATTAATATTTAAAGTACCTTCAACTTTATGAATCAAACCGGTTGTTCCTGTTTTATTGATCACCTCGCCTACAACAAGGTAAGAACAGGTTTGGGGATTTTGTCTATCTCCAGGAATTAACACCAAAGATTGCTGTAAGACTATGCCAGAATATTTGCCTGCAGGTAGAAACAGCGGCAATGTATTTTGGCGACTAAAATAGTCAATTAGCTTACTTGTAGCAGTTTTATCTAATTTGTCCTTTGTAAAATTAATTTCTGAGTCCGATGAAAAGAAGTTCTCAATATAGGCAAACATGAATAATCTTTTAAATAACCATTATAATCTAAAGTGTATTAATAATTATCCGGTTGATCAAATAGTAGGCATGCTCGGGATCCCAATCTGACCCGCCGTTACGGTGTACGTAATGGATACGTTGCAGTAAGAGGCTATCCGAAAAATACCATTCTATCTCATGAGCTCTATACTGAGATAATGGACTCGCAATAAGGTCTGTCACAAAAATATTTTTACCAGGAACGGAGTTATTTTAGGCGAATTTATGGGCGTTGTTGCATAAATCGATGATCTTGGATTATTTTACAACAATATAGGCTTCTGATTTTTCTGCATATCCAAGCGAAACTGGAAATGAATCAATTGTGTGTGTCAGCAGAAACTTGCAGAGATGTAACAATTTACAAAGGCTCAAGATTAAGCTCCTTGATGCATTGTGGCTTCGCATTTATTTTGTTCTTCGTTAGTGGTTCGCTCCCCATATGACTGTCGGCACCCGACTCCCAATCATTATCAACTGATGTTAATTGAGAGAAATTAAACGTTTTTGGCATGCAGCGTTCAACAAAACCATTGACTTTTGTTCTCCTAAAACCCAAATCAAGTGTTAACTGGGTAATGGGATAGTTTCCTGGCAAACGGACAAAGCAGTGCAAATCTTTAAGCTCCATAATTTGCGGATAGGAAACTATGGGGCGTGTAACTCGTTGTGCGCCTAACGAAATCCCATCTCGAATACTGTTGGCGCCATAGGAATAATTTTCCCGTGACTCCTCGATTTCTTCTTCACCAAGTTCCGAGGCCACAAGACGCGCCATATCGCTACTCGGACTACGAAAGAAAAAGCGAGTGTTTAACAAATCAAAAATTTCTCTGCCTCCTGCCTGACCATAGACTTTGGTAAGCTGTGAAAAGCTTTGCATGCCAAGAAGAAAGCAACCGCCAAACTTGCGTACCTCGGCAATCGTTTCATCAAGCAGAGGCAATTTATGAAGGCTTGGCAACTCATCACAGATAAACCAAATACGTCTGTTTCTATCAGGCGCTAGGCTCAAAAGAGCCAAAGAAGCTTGGGCTAACCACATAGAAATTAAAGGTTTGAGTGACTTATGCGTTTCACCATTGGATGAAATAAAAAGCCACCCTTTTTGTTGCTCATCAAGAATGTAGTCTCGAATAGAGAAAGGGGGTTTCCCTTCCTGATTCAGTTCCGCTAATGCCGAAAATGATTTCAAATAGGTGGTAAGCGTTGCACGAATAGAAATAGCCGTTTTCTCAATTTTACTACTGACAAGGGTTGCTGCGGGAGTCCCTTGTAAATACTCTTCCAAAGCAGAAAATTCATCGGTTAAAATCAATTTCAATAGTTTATCAAGTGAGCGCTCAGAATGATGTCGCATCACTGAACCTAGGCATGAAAAAACGGTTCGCGACGCGTTAACCCAAAAGGGATCAGATTCTCCATGCATGGGAATAGAGCTTTCGGCCATATTTTCAAAATCCGAATCACGAGGTGCCTCTAACCACATATCCCAATTGGCACAACGCTTATCGAAGGGATTTAAAATAACATCTGAATCTTCTTGGTAATAATGAGGAATAAACGAACACCCTTTATCGTAGACGATCACCCGATCGCCTCTTTTACGAAGACAATCCATTATTTTCATAATGAGCTGGCTTTTTCCGGTGCCTACAGTTCCATGTACCAGCACATGCTGGACTTCACTGTCTTTGATAAGGGGAAATGTATCAATCGTAATATCAGAATGCGCTTTATCATGAAGAATTTGTTTCTTCACCTCATTGGAACTTTTGAGTTGGCTGCCTCGAACAAATTGACTTTCGCTCTGCTCTTTCCCACGTTTAATGAAGTAAATGGCAATCCCTAACCCTGAAAGAAACGCTACAGCAAATGCACTCAGTGTTGCTCTACCCAATGAATTGATCACGTGCTTAGCATTCTCTGCATAATAAGGATAGTGAAGAATGGCTTCTACTGATTGGTGATACTCTTTACCATGAAACGAAAGAGCAAATGTGTGTTTTTGTCCTACTAAACTCAAAAAAAGAGCATAGTAATAAGCTATTGCTTGTTGTAGATTCTCCGCGGAGATAACTAACCAGGTGATAATTCCGGTAAGTATTACCCAAAGAAAAAGACAGAGAAACATTAATGTAAGCGTAATTTGATCCCACATACGAACGTTGTGAAAACTAATTATCCCGCCACGTGTGTAATGCTTGAAATTAGGTTGTTTACGCATTGGAAATCTCGTTTTTTTCTTTATGGAAGTAATCGGAAATAGCTTTTGATAGGATACTCACCCCGATTCGGCTGGCCTCCATATTAACAGCAATGCTGATTGCAATGGCTGCTAGGATCAAACAGGGTATGGCGGAAAAAAATACGACATCCTGTTCAAAGAGCGGAATAAAAAGAAACGCGAACATTCCAAAAATAAAAAAGAATCCTGCGAGAGCCCATTGCGTTTTTTGAACAAGGTAGGTGCCTGTTTGAAGCTTTGGGCTAATTTGGAGTTTGAAAATGATGTAATTTTTAATGAAACCCAGACCAAACAGCGACATCAGCAATGAGGAAAAAGACACGCCAAACACCATTTTTGCTCTTAGCAAAGCATGCTCATCAAGGCGTGCCTCTTCATATTTGAGTTCACGTTCTTTCTTGCGCCTAAGAAAACCTTCTTGCCATTTGCGCTCCTTTTCTTTTTGGATCATTTTAAGCTCTTCCTGACTGGCATCAGGAAACTGCTCTCCCAAATCATAAAGACTGGATGGACTGTGTAGCGTAGACTCTTCCCTATTAGCATCGTCCATATTGGATTTTTCCCACCGCTCAGCATGGGGCGCATAGTCCCAGGCATTGATTCGAACGGCAAAAAAACAGGCTGCAGATTGAATCGCCAGGAGCAAAACAAATAAGAAGAACCAGCTTGCAAACAAGCGTTTGTAATACGCTCCTGCGGAAATAATACCTAGATCCAGATGTCTTAGCGTCTCTAAATCCATTGCCAGTGCTTTTTTTAAATCGATTGTCATGTCATTTATCTCCTTCAAATAGCTCTTTTAGAGTCTCTTTCCCTTTATCCACGGCATGTCCTGGGATAACTCCAGCTTTAGCATCATACTTCCCATCAGATTCTTTTTCTTTGTATTTGTTCATTCGATCAGCTTTAGTTTTTAAAATATGATCGGGTGGACTTAGCTCTACAGTATTTTGATGCGTGCTCTGAATATCATTTACTTTTTCATCCACCTGATTCACTAAGTTATTTTTCCTATTATCAGCAATACCAACACTCAATGTTTTGGCGCTATCGGTTAACGCATCATGATTTTTTTGATAATTCGTTCCAATGTTATTGCTCTTCTGGTTTAAGGATTGGCTTTCATTCTGATAAAAGGCATCCATTGAAGAAGACGATTCTTTCGGCCTGAATTCAGCGATTAATTGTTCGCGCTTGGTAGTAACAAAGGCACCGGCCAATTCTTCTAACTCTTGTATTGAACTCATATCTCCAGGGCGTGCAAATAATTCATCGCGATGAGAACCACCCACCTTCGATGCAACAAAAGATGGAAACGCTTGATTGAGATCGGCTGTAATTTGCTCCGATTTTGATTCCACATAGTGCTTGGCCTCTGCAATACGCATAGCGCGAGTTTGTGATACATCGTAGCTATGGCTTCTATTTTCAGCCTCTCTGATATCAACTCCCATTTGGTTCGATAGCGATGCTGCCTCGGAATGACTGTCATCAAAATGATGTGTTTTAGCAAATTGGGCCACATATTGGCTTGCTTTATTAAAATCCTCGGCTTCTTGAGCAGAAATGACCTTGTCATAACCCTCATGCGCACGATACGCATTAGTTGATGCGCGTTCGTATTTAAGATGAGCATCCCACCCGCCTTTAATGCCAAAGATTTTTCCAGCAATACTTTTTTGAAGATCAACCCCTCCTGAAATCCCATGCCCGCCACTGGTCATCGCCGCAAAGGCATCTTCTTTGCTGATGCCGTGACGATTAGCAACATCTTGCGCAATCCGTGACATTTGAGAGAGCGCACTGGAATAGTGAGCTGAATCGGAAGAACTGATTCCATCGCCAAGGCGCATATCGTGTCCTGATAATTGAGCCAGTGCTAGTGCGCGATGAGCAAAATTACTTAGGGCGGATTGATACGCTTTACTTTCATTGGCAGCTGTTTGAGTTGATTGCTCATACGCCTGGTTCAATGAGCCTGTTAATGCCTTGGCATCGGCAATATGAATATGACTTTTAGTCATACCAGGACTGACATCAAAAACAGCGTCGCCACTTCCTGTCAATGTTTTTAATACCCCACTTCTCAATTGTTCGGTCTGCATACCATGCATGTGTGTCCAATTGGAATCATGTTTGTTCGCCGAGAAATTATTGGCCGTTGTGTTATAAAAACTGGTTTGACCAAGCCCAAAAGAGCCGCTAGCAGCCTCCCCTGCCACTGACATACTGGAGCCTTGCATATGGCTCATCATGCTGGTTGCGAGATTACTGAATGCGCCACCTAATTGAGAGACCAAACCATGGGACAGAAAAGGAATGAGCATCATCAAATAACCGCAGGTACCCGAAATGTCGGCGTGCAATTCATCAATCTTATCAAGATTAACCATGGTAAACTGGCCATATTCAGCCGATGATGAAGCACCATAAATGGTCATACCTGCATTAAGAATTGCAAAAAGCACCGGCCAAAATTGCAGCGACATGAAAAACTGCATATAGCCATAAAGAATTCGTATTCCGCCCGGTAACGTGGTTAAAGCAATAATTAGTGGAAACACGCCAAACAATAAAAGCGTTAAGCAGGTATGGGTAATCGGCAAAATCCACAACGCTTTTTGCCCTAACACTTCCCAGCTCCAACGGTGTTGTACCTGGGATTTGGTAAATTGTTGGTTCACAATGCCTGCGGTTGCATCCGTAAACGCTTGATAATGCGCCACACCATCGCTCATCGCATTAATCATCATGCTTTGTAAAAAAATATTACTGGAAGAATCAGTTAAGCCCTGGTAATAATCAAAGGCTGATTTAAGATGAGTGCTAAATAACGCTTCATAGGTGGTATTCTTAGGCTTACCAAATAAATTCACGCCAAAAAATTTGTATGCCTTTTTAATTTCAGCATCCAGCTTTTTGCGCAAACTGTATTGCCCATCAGGTTTGGAGGCCTCCTGGCAAGCCACTAATTTACCATTCACCGAAATCATGCGAAGCGGCGAAGCTTTCGCAGTAATAAGATTCCAAATGTCCGTGGAATGAGCTAAATCCCCAACACTGTACTTCCGATTTAACCGAATGTCTCCTACCACACACGCTCGAAAGTACTCATTAATCTCCTCTTTAAGCACTGGGTCTTTAATGCGAAAAGAGGTTGAAGCAGAAATCAGGCGTGACCCAAATAATGCACCTGTTTTGGTGTAGTGCAAATCATCAGGCATGGTTAGTAACGCATCGTAGGATTGCGCTAAACCATAACCGATGATTGTTACAAGACTTGCTCCTAGTGCAAACACTACCGGCACATTACCCACGAGTTTCGGCGTTTGCGATGAAATGTCGTCAATCAGTACAGAGGTTTTAGGCCATAACACCACATTTACAAACAACACATAACCTAAAAACCAGCGTGCAAAAGCCATTGGGTCACGAGTTTTCAGAAAACCAACTGCTGCCATGACTATGCCAATTAATGCGGTAATGCGTAACAATCCGAAAAAACTGTCCTGTTTCATAAAGGCTGTTATCGCATTTAAAACATGCTGGAATAATTCACCACCAGCCAACACATGCATCGTTATCATGAGCCTCTCTCCTTAACCCGCTGTACTGTTCATTTGCGAGGCTACCTGTTTTTCAATTTGCGCCATGCGTTCAATCAGCATGAGTTTTTCTTGTAGTTTGCGGCCTACCTTTGGATCAATGGAAGCCAGGAGCAAAGTTGCCTCATTGATGCGCTTTTGAATTTCTTTGACTAAATCGCTATTTAACTCAGAACCTGCTGTGGCCACGCTGACCTCACGCACTAATTCAGTGAGATAATTCGTTAACAAATCCTGGGCGATTAGCATCGAATATTCTTCAATGTCTACGGCACTGCGGCCTGTGTGCATGCTGTTTAACACCGACAAAAACTTCATCACAGGTAAAGACGTCATGCTTAAAAAATTAAGCTCCCGATTGCCGGGTTTTTCATCATTAATGAGCTTTGTATTGATGGTGCGAATAATCTCACGTACTTTATAAGTAAGCGTTGAAGTTTCTGGGATGGTGATATCCTGTAAACCCACCTGCATGCACTGGCTGTTGCTGCCTGCATCTTTACAACGCCATATTTTGGCAGTTCGAGCACCATTTCCTAGGCCAATCAGTGCATTAATTAAATCAGCGTTACCCGCCAATGAAGGCACATTGGTCACCTTGCCCTCTTTATCAATAATCAATGTGCCTGTTAGACTCATTACCATCTCAGCAAGCTCCCTATCACTATTTAAGAACGATTTGGCTTGCAACAAGGACCACACGAGATTCTTATTTAAAACCACTTGCTTTTTACGCTCAGGGTCAAGGGACGCTTTATTCATCACATTATCAAAACCAGTTCCAGAGCAGGCCATCCTTGCTTTGACGTAATCACTGAAAAGTCCCTCTTTACCCATGGCCGCTTGGTCTTTACAGATTTTTTGCTGGCTTTCGGCTGTTTTTGGCCAGATGCCACCGACCATATTTTGCGAGAGCTGACAGGAGTTGATGCTGGCTTGATTGGCCATCTGCTCTAATTGTTGGAGATAATCGCGTACTTGCTTCAGTTCGGGCACAGTTGATGCCAACATCACATCCACTGCATAAGCACCCGCATTGGTCATTACCGATTTACCTAAATCAACAAGCTTTTGTTCACTTAAAAAGCTCATGCTCCCAGTGAATAAATCGATGCCGCCGCATCCTGCGCGATAGCTGGGTAAATCCAGTTGCACTAATTGGTATTGCCGTACCTGGTTACGGGCATAGAGGGAACCGCCACCAAAAAATCCTGCGGCTTGGGTTTCAAAGGCAGCAGGCGAAGTGACATTCGAGGCATAGCCCATCCCGTTAAAAAAATTATCCAAATCGGTACTCACATTCGCCTGAGCAGTGGAGAAAAAACTCAATAAACAAAGGGTAAGAATACCTTTTTGCATTACATTATCCCCTTGTTTTCATACATCTTAATTTTAGGGATGAGTGTTTTTATGCGGTCATTGAGTTCAGCTTCCGTCATTGAACCAAATCCCACCGGATATAAAGCTTTGGTATTAGGATTCACCACAAAAAGTGCTGGGTAATTAATCGCATTCCCGCCAAAGGCAGAATTAATCCATTCAGTAGTCGCCGGTAAAAATTTGGGAAAGCCAGGTAACGGTTGATTATCCAACGACAAAGGCAACACTTCTGCTTTGTTACGAGTTACCCAGCGTTTTAATATTGGTGCGAATTGCTTGCAATGCGGGCATTGACTGCCATAGAACAAAATCAATCCATGGGTGCTAAAAAATCCCTTCCCCTTTTTATTGAGTGTCTCTTGACGTTGTTGTTTTGCTGCCCCTTCCTTCTCCGCAATCATGTTGGTAAGCCATTTCGATTCTTCAGCCTGTGCACATGAAACAATAAAAGCTAAAACCAAGCACCAAAATACACGCGCGCTCATCATTCGTCTCCTTTAAATTGTGTGGCTACTTGTTTGATGCGCTCCATCAAGACATCCTGGGTCGTAAGGCCATAAGCTATAGGTGAAACACGTTGGTTTTCTGGGTTCACCAAAAGTAATGCGGGAAAATAACGGACACCCAGTCGGTTGGCTTGCCCATTATCCATTCGGGAATTCTTAAGTTCGGAAGAGGTGACGCCATCAACACTAATCGGCAACATTGAAATATGGAAACGCCTGCAAAAATCAACAATAATAGGGATTTGTTTCACGTCATAAGCGCTTTTTCCGCGATAGAAGAACAACAAACCATGCGTTTGGGACAACCGGTTTATAATTTCTACGGTTTGGGATTCGCGCACCTCATCGGTGATTTTGGCACCGAGATTGGAGGTCGGATGAGTCACCGCGTAATCATATTCAGGATGTGCCAACATCGTTTGTTGAAACAACGATTTAAACCGTGAGGATTCTTTAAGCCAGTAATCCTGAAGGCTTAAAAAAACCCGCATGTCCTCCACCTTTTTGGTATACCGCGCTTTATGCAAAGCTTCCATGGTATAGAAACGAAGCACCGCATCGCGTTCAGTAAAACTAAGCTGGTTAAAGGCAGTACCTCGGGTGATTGGTTGCCTTGTCTTTTTCTGTTCCTTTTCGATGCTGTACCAAAGAAAACCGACCGGTTTCTCGGCGAACACACCAAGCGAATTAAGGAATATCAAAAGAAAAACGCCCCATTTAATCATGTGCACGCCCCATCTGTTTTAAGCGCTCGATATGGGACTGATTGACTGCAGAGACTTGCCCCTCATTGGGCAGTACTTTACGATTCATGAGCTCTTGAGTAATCGGGGATAAATCAAGAGCTGAGAAGTTAATACGTTCCAACTCTTCTGGGGTAATACCACGGCAATTGGCCTTATTGTCTTCATCTTTTGCCCAACCAAAGTGAATGCCTAACTGGTAAAAACGTCCTTGAATTTGCAAGATGGCAGCCAGTTTGGTAGGAAAAACACACCATGACTCTTTTTCTTCAAGACAAATTCCTAATTCTTTTTTGGCACAGAACGTTCCTACGTTAAATGCACGCCCTTCTTCCTTGGCTTTGGCCAGACGTTTTTCATCGTCACTGCAATGGGTCATATGGTAACTGCCACCGCAACAATTGCGTACATCTGCTTTTACTTTGCGACAGGTTGAATTGGTTCCGGTAAAAATAGCAGGCATCCCACTGCGAACCTGCTTGGCCGCGACATCAGAGGCTGCACCAGCAAGAACACCAAGGCGTGACAATCCTTCTGCCGCATCATCACTTTCTTCCGCAAAAGATAGGTCACACGCTCCATCGCTGCAGGATATTTTGTCAGGACAAATAGTTTTTTCTGGAAAACACACCTGCGTCATACAGGAAAAGGTTTGTAAGAAACGGGTACACAATCCATTGGATGCATTAAGACACTTCGAACCCACTTGCGAACATCCGGCTTCTAGCCACGGCATGCAATAACTGTTTTCTAAATAAGAGCATTGATAGTTTAACGCATGACCCCAGCACGGCCTGGTAATGGCAATACCCTCAATGATTTTTGTGGCATTAGGTTCTAAACATGAATTGCTGCTCGTTAAAATACATGAATCCGAAGGTTTTTTTTCGCAAGCTTGAGTCACCCAAGACTCTTCACTTACCTGTTGGGTTAACGTCATCTTAAGCGGTATGGACGCCTTAATTATTTTTCCTAAAGATACCGTCACTGTGGGGTCTTTGCAGGTAGGATTTTTTAGGAGCTGCAGCACTTTATTTCTATACCTCACTTCAAAATTTAATGCTTCACACGCAGGCTTTATCTCGGCAAGATTTGCTTTGCTGCATCCTTTGTTGTGTTTGCCGCATTCGCTCAAATGAAAGTTGGCACTTCCATGAGGAAACATAACCTCGCGAGTAAAGTTTTGTGTGAAAGATTTTAGCGTTATCTTTAGCACATCCCCACAAGAGACATTTTTATAGCCCACGGTTTCTTCGCAAGTTTTGGTCTCTGGATTCGATTCACAAAAACCTGGTTCTTTATAGCAGACGCCATTTACTACATCTTCTGGATGTTCAAGCAATTGTTCTGCATAACGCATCTCTGGGCTATTGGGATTGTAGCGCCCCTTCGTGCGGGTTCCTGCCTGTTGATACACCTCTAAAGCATCTGGAGTGTTGGACAGGGCATTTAAGCCTGAAGAGGACAAAGTGTCCGTTCCTTCTTGTGGGAGAAGGCCTGTCTCTTTGGGGTTTTGCGTATACCCCTTCAATATATTGGCAGGATTAAATCCATTCAAAGCTTGCATCGCTTGCTCGCGCGCATTTAGCGCATCAGTTGGAGTTTGTGCAAACGTTGCGGTAAAGTACGCGCTCGAAAATAACATCAAGATGAATTTATTCACCGCTTATCCTCCGAGCATCACGGCTGGAAAAGTGGGTGTCTCCATGTCCTGCAATGCGCGACAATCCTTCTTGTAGGGTCAAATGACCATAAATCACATCAAACGCATTTCCCTCGTCAACTACCAGTGCAGGTACTTGCTGAATGCCAAAACGTTCAAATAAGGTGGGGTCAATGGCCAAATTCAAGTTGGGGACTTGCTTGCTCAACTCCATGATTTTGAGAGCGGTATCCCTCATTGAGTCATGATAAAGTCCGTTTAAATAGGCAGGAATGCGTAAACGGCTGCTTTCTTTGAGTGTCTCCTCCAAAAGCCTATCGGGCATGGAAAAACTGACAAACACCAAGACCGTTGAGGCAAAAAGTACGGTATTTGCAAGACATCCCAGCAATAAAATAATTCCCTTTCTTAGCATCTCAATCTCCGTTTAAAGGAAGGTACAGTTGCGCTTTCGCCACACCAGAAACCCATATTGGTCGGGAGTGTGCGGTTTAATTTTTCCAAACTCCCAAGCCAAAGTACTTAAACCCCCTGGGTAGCAGTGTTTGCCATCGGCTACTTGATTTACCATCTCATAGCGGTAACGGGATTTAGGGGTTACTGAATAGTGATGTTCTTTGCAAATCGCACCCGACGCAGGACTTGAATCAGATACTAACAATTCGCGGTGCATTTTGTAGTTCATGCGCTCGGTAAGAAGTAATGCGGTTTGTACGGGAGAAAGTGGGGCATGCACATGCCCTGTTAGCGGATAATGAGTACCTTGACTTCCTGCGCACCAAAAAAGGCTATCGATGGGCTTCTTAGTCAGTGTTGAGGACAGCGCATCCGCGGCACAAGAACTTGCTGCCACAGGATTACCAAACAGCACCGACTCAGGACTTAGGACAAAACTCATTTCGGAGTCTTGCCAGGTAGGGTCAAGTTCCGTGAGGTAGGCAATATCAAAATCTCCACCCTGCATACAACCCACTGAAGTGATGAGATTAAGCCAGCTCATAAGCGGGTATTTATACCAATGGACGTGAAAAAACGCACGCTGTTGGCCATTACCAACCACATGACGCCCTCCCCTGCTCTGTTTCAAACCCAAATTGAGCTTGATGCCTCCAAGATTCACCAGGCAATAAGGCGTGTCGGTAACATCGGTGAGTGCCACTGGCTCCCAAAAACCAATATTGAGTCCCACACGCAACCCCATAGGACTTGGACATACACCAATGGGACTTGCTGCATTGTCGGTATCGGGAAGGGATGAATTCACTACCTTAATGTTGCCTATCGACAAAGGAAATAAGCATCGCCAACACACATCACGAATGGGATTGACGAAATGTCCGATACATTGCTTGCTCCATCCTGCATAAGAAAAAACGAAGAGGATTGCGACAAAAAAGACTCTAAAGAACATCGCCATTCTCCTTGATTGCCTGCTCGACAATGACAAGACGATTGCCTTTGCGAGTAACGATTGCCGGAATGTGAGTGATATGGAGTTTGCTTGTAATTTTTCCTGCCTGGTCGAAATAAATGACTGCGTGCAGCTTTTTTTCGGCGGTATTGATGGCGCCACCCGTCAGAATCAATTTAGGATTCGGACAGCTTGTTTTTTGATGCTGCGCCCAATTCATCTGCGCTTCATCATCCGCATTAAAGAACAACCAACAGGGTTGATAGGAAGGTAACTGCGACAGCGCATTCACGTTCATACCTTTGGGGTACAAAACATGACCTCGCGCATCGCTTATATCCTGACTTAAAGTGATTTCGGGCACGTAATGATGTGTTATTGAATGATTGGTGCGTGGAAGATTTAAGGCTGATGGCCTGTTGGCATGCTCGGCTGCCGTTTGAATCCAGCGCTGATTCATTGCCTCAAGTTCTCCACTGATATTCAAAGCCGTCAACCGTTCTTCAATGAGCTTTAAAAAGCTCTTTTCACCCACAGGAAAGACCTCGCCAATCACTCCAAAGGATTTGGCATGAATCTGACCCATGGAAATCATAAGAAGAATCAAGCAACATAGGATGTTCACGATTTGTTCCTCATGGCTTTACTTAACTTAATCCGCACCTCATCGGTAATATCTACCCCTCCAGCAAAAACATCATTCTTCCTTAAAATGATGACCTTCTTTTGCTGTGAAGTATCAACCAGTACCTTATTAAGTACCTCATTAAATCTTCTAGTAGACTGCTGCACCTGGGATTCGGTCGCCTTTATTTCTGCCAATTGGCGAATGAATTGTCCCTGCACCACCTCTTTATCAAAAAGGACAATTTCGGTATTTGGCGCGAGGTAGAATATCGCTCCAATAGTGAACGACATGGCACCTAAACCGCTAAGGGCATGAATTACTCGCATCATGACGCTCCATAGTATTTATGTGCAACTTGCTTGATTGCTTCACTTAAGGAAATACCCGACTTTATCAATGCTTCGATTTCCCCAAACTCATCGCCGGATGTAGAAAATAAAACCCTGGAGAACGGATCGGAAAAGTAGCGATGAAAGGAATACACACCGCCACACTGAATCATAAAATCAGAAAATCCCTGTAATTTGGCCTCACCAAATGACTCAATCACTCGTTGTTGTAATGGGGTAAACAAAGTAGGATGCTGCTCTATATACTCTTTGAATGATCCTTGCTTCATAATAAATTTGGTATCAGAGCACGCTGCAATCGCCTGTCCTTGCGCCGTATTTTTTGTATCGGATAATTGTTGAGTAACCCCTGAAAACCCTGCAAGGTATTTTCTTGCTGTACGCCACCCCTGTTCAATAAAGTTCGCCATAAGGGGGTTGGAACTTTTCATCAACGGACGCCAGATTTCATCAAAGTTACATTGTTTTTTTAATCGTCTGTCGGAATGATAAAACTGACCTTGAATAATTATGATCATCACAAACATCACAATAATCAGTAATTGGGGATTGGATTCAAATCCTCCGAGTTCGAAAACCGTGAACATGGATTCGTTGAATAATGGGGTTTGACCATTACAAAGGGAACCATATAAACCGTCCTTTCCATATTTACCTAAAAGTACCAACAAGTCTTTGAGGCGTCTGTCATTTTTTCCTTCCGGTTTTTGCAAAATCCCCTTTAAAGCATCCAACACATCATCGATACAACACTGGTTTTTCTTTTCTTTCCAAGCCATTAACAAAGCATCGAGTAGCCAGTCCTTTTGAACTTCATCCAATCCTTGTTCGGGACTTGCCATAATGGCGAGTAAATCTCTAATTTGAATGTAGTTGTTAACTTGCTTCCCTGAAATCTCCGTAGTCCCTTCAAAATCAAACAGGGTAAACGGATTTAAGCTAATAGTTGTTGCATCGACATAAGTACCACCAACCATCTGACATAAATGTTTGTAAGATTCTCCTAAATCAATAACAAAAATTTGATGACCACGAGATAATCCGTCTAAAAGTAGTGCTTGCTGTAAATAGGATTTACCCGCACCAGGTGCCGCAACCGTCAAGCGGTTATAATTAGCAATGGATAAATTGCGATCATCAAAAGGATCATAAAAAAACAATTGATGCCTGTAGGTGGGCATTAACAAGCCTTCCTTGCACCCTTTAAAGTCAGCAACCAAAGGCAGAAGATTCGCCACATTATAATTACTGAGCCTCTTAGTCAGCCCCATTAACTCCAGACGCGAAAACAATCCTTCCGTTAACACAAAAGGCAGTGAACCTAAAAAGCGAAGCCATTGCGTGCCATGACTTTGTGTGAGCGTAAAGCCGTGTTGGCGATAACTACTGATCGCCTTCGCCACGTGCTCACGCTCGTTTTCAATGCTTGTAAACAGCATGAGATTATAAAAGGTAGGCAATAAATCCATGTTATCTCGTGACACTTCCTGATGAACAAGACTCCATTGCGCGGCTTGTTCAGCCGTACCAGGTGCTAAGAAATTTTGTACGTAATTGTTGTTGCTGTTCGTATCTTTTGCGCGACTTTTGGCGATTTTTTTTGTTTTTTCACGATTAACACCGCGAATGGTAAAACTTATTAAAAAAGGACATTGAATACCATGCTCAGGACGTAACAGATTGGCAAATAAGTCCGATGTTTGCCATAAGGCAAATTGTGATTTTTTATCCTGTGCGTCAGGCCATTTACTGATTTGGCAATTAACGACCCTCACCTTTTGTTCTTCATGCTCTAAGTTATGGCTTGAAATGTCGATGCATTTATCATGAATCTCATACACGCTCGTTAGATTTGGGATAGAATCACGAACCAATCCATCTTCGTTATTATCGATTAATGGCCATGCAATCTCATCTAAAGATGGCGATACAAGAGTTCGCATCAAGGATTTAAACTCAAGCCTCTCCATTCGATAAAAACCAAATCCTGCTACTTTTAATTCTGACTCCCAGTCCTCGCGCAAACGACTTAAATCGTGCGTATTCCCTGCATGGTGTCGCCTTGAAATGAAGAGGTACGCGGTGTAATCCGCAAGCTGGGCAGGAACATTACGGCCATTTTTGTAGCCCTCTTTTATGGCTTTAAGATGAAAATCAATGCTCATTTTAGCAAGTTCTGCATAGATTCCCCCGCGTTTTAAAATAGGAGAAAAGCTCTCTGAAAGCCTATGAGATAAATAACGATGCTTGTAAAGCATCACGGTACAATCAACACCTGCTGGCAACTTATTCTTAAAAAGCTCTGCAAGTGAGTGCATTAGTGATTCATCAGCACCGCAACTGGGTAAGACACTTAAACCAAACCCAATGGAATTTTGGTTTATAAATAAAAGCTCCTCATTAATCGTTTCATAGGGAAGTAAACTCCTGAATGAGGGCAAGTCCAAGTGCAACGATTCTTTACCCTTTTGATACTCAAAGAGAGATTGCGGTTCACTGCTTAGGGTTTCTCCCAGTTGATGACTAAACCGGTGCAATAAGCTCCTTGCTTTATCACGCCAAACAGAGAAATTTACGCCCATGATTGCTCCTTAAGGTTTGTTGCCACCCACAACGATTGACCGTTATTTTGTTGGATGATTTTCCCTTGGTGGTTTGGGATAGTGTGTTCTGCTTTCATCATGCCCCGCCGTGCAGAATTGGGCTTTACCTCATCGGCGAAACGGGTCATGGCATCGACTTGTTCAATGGTCAAACAACTATCTCCCGCTGTGGCATTACAACTGAAATTGGAGTTCATCGTGCCGCATCCTGTAAGCAATGCGCTCAGTATTGAAATGAAACAAAGTAAACCAGACCTCATCGTAAACCTCCCATTTCATTGCGGTTTAAGGTATTGAGGCGGTCAATACGCCCCAAGACTTCGGGAGGAACTGTAAAGTTCATCTCAGAAGTTGGATTTTCGTCTTGAGATGCAATCAATCCTTGTGTTTCGTGTTGTGCTTTTACTTGATTCATTGCATGCTGACTCTTGTCTTCATCGGGCTCTAAGTAAAATCCGTCTTTAAAAACCACGGTAACGACATTGCCCGAGCCTACTTGAATGACAGGATGGTATTGCTCTGCGCGTTTGACGTAGTATGCCGACAAGGTATCTGCCGCTTTGGAGGCACCTCCATAGGCTGCAAAGGGCGCAATTTGACTGCTAGGCACAACCGATGTTGCACCATATGGCCCAATGGCTTGGACGCTTTGGGCGTATTGTGCAGCAGACGCAACTCCCGATAAAGCACCACTTATACCCGCCCAAGTCATGACCTTGTTATCTCGCATCAAGGGCTTTCCTTTAATTCCAACCTTGCCATTGAAAAACACCCACCCAGTAACCTCCTTATCAATAATGGGCTGGCCAGGATGAGCACACGACAGACGATACAATGTGGCAAAAGCGCGCTCACTGGAAATATCTCCATAGGAATTGGCACTGACGCGACATCCTCTTAAGCGTGAGCGCTCGCCATTAGGTAGTGTGCCATCTTCCAAGAATTTAAAGAGCATTACGCCATTATTTTTCGATTGGCCATTAACTGATGCATCGGCATCGGCCCCGCCTAAAATCACCGCGCGTACCGAGGTATTGGATGGGACATAATGAGCGGGGTTAAGATAAAAATTAGGATGTGCTTTTTTAATATGCCGTTTAGGTCGAAACGACACCGTGTGAATGCGAGGAGCTGCATTCGATAAAATAGTGCCGTTACCATTCATCATTGTGTTCATGGCATAGGTATTGGGATTATGCCACAGTTGTGGGTTTTGTACTTCGTTTAATTCAGAAGGATTGTTTTGGTGTTCCAAATGACTTTGTTTTTCCTGATTGGTTAAAGCCAGCTCGTGTACTTGTGCTGTGAGTTCTTCTTTTTGTGCTTGCAATTCTTTTTGGTACGCTTCCCCCATCGTTTTAATGTTTTGTGTTAATTCGCTTATTTGTTTTTTTAATGATTCAAGTTCTGTTTGCTGGGTGGTTAACGCTTGGTCTGCAACGGCATCGGTAAATGAATCGTCTACGATTCCTGTTAAATCGACTGATTTTTTTGTAGTGGCTGTTTTCTTAAGACGTCCCTCTGCCAACAAGACAATCATCATGGCGATGATGAAGAAAACGATGCATCCCACACCAATTAAAGTGCGAATCTGATTCTCTTTAACCTTTTTATTGAATTGCCAGTTAGCCATGACGACTCGCTTCCACACGATACAGCATGGCTTTTTCTCCAGGATTAATGGAGGCTTTGGAAAATTTAATCGCCAAAATTCCGTCTTTTGCAAACCATTCTTGAGATAGCTCCAATGGCTCTTTACCACCGTTATATAACTCCATGGTTTCACCCTTCAAGAGCTTACCATCCCAGGACTCTTTAGGGAGGAGGGTTAATCCTTTTGACCAGCGCTGTGCTTTTCCAAATTGACGTGTTACCCGCACATCGGCAAAAGGTTTGTGGTGCTCCATGTGGGTGAGCATGGCAAGAATTGCTTCGGGTACGGCCTCATGAGTTATCGTTTTCGGATTTTCTTTTATAGTGTTAGCTTGAGAGGCGACAACTTTGGGTTGTGGTGGTGAAACCAACTCAATCGTTTTGCCTAATGACTCTTCACCATTTAATGTGACTGAAAAATGAGTGCCTTTCTCAGTAGTTACAAACAAAGTAAATGGATTAGTCGCAGACAACATCACATAAACCGAACCATCTTGCTCGTCGCGTTTGATGGCCATGCTATTGGGTGGAAATACTGCTTCTATGATTTTATCGTTCTTCACTACAATGCGGCTGTAATTATTTTGAGAAAGCGTCAATGCGATGTCACTATTCTCTTTCACCGAGATACTATTAGCTCCCATAGTCATCGTAGATATTAATGCTAATGCGACACTTAATGGTTTACGCATGATTGAACTCCTTAAAAGGCGAAAACTTAATGATGGATAAGCGACTGTCTTTATATTGGAACTGCAACAGGTAGGTTTTACGTTCATCGTTTAGCGGTTGAAGCCCGACATAGCGTTTCAATACCCCAGAAACAACAGCGGTCAGTTGATTGGGATTCGTTTTAATTTGGGTGATAGCAAAGGTAGAAGACATCTTTTTGGCTTTAATTACTTTCGCCTCATTCGTTAAAAACCGAAGCATCTGGGTGTACTTTTGATGGTTCACAAAAGAGAGTAAGCGCTTGTGGTTGGCATCGACTGTTTCAGGGGTTACATTTAAACGCTCATTAACGAAGTTTTCAGCCATGAGGCTAAGATAATGACCATCGACACGGGTTGCTGATTTAAAATAACCCGGATTTCCAGAAAATGGCGTTACTTCAATGGTATGATGGTTCCAGACTGTGTTAATAAAGCAAGACAACAAGACGTTAGATACTAAAAGACCAAACACCAGAACCACCATCAAGTTAAATCGTGCAGAGAGTTGGCTTAAGCGGCTTTGATAACTTTTAAAATCCATTTTTTTCTCCTTAAGCCACATACACACGGTGGTGGGATAAAGGGAGTTTGGGCAGAAAAAACTGGGTAACCATGCTTGGCAAATACCAGTAAGCCAACACTAAGAGGGCTTTTGGACCCTCCCCTTTCTTCAAATACCGCAACCCACTTAACAAACTGAATCCAAATAGAGAAACCCATACCTTTTGATTCGAGATAATGAGCAGCATAAAGCCAATACCTGCCCCCACCAGTTCGTCCATGGTTAACGTTAAGATTCTCTTAGGCGCATCAATATGGTTTAAGAATTGATAGTTCATGTTGCTCATTCTTCCCTTCCTCTCAAAATACAAACGTTTTAAGTAAAAAGGCTGGAATAAAAGCAACAGCAGTTACTCCAACAAACACCATAGGATTTTTACTCTTCACAGCCATGGCGGTGGCTAAAATGATGTCTACTAAAATAAAAACTTTCCAAAACATGGAGCCACTTCCTAATGAATCTTTGACATCCCCTTCCAAAGCTTTTGCCAATAAATCATTTGCCAGTACGTTTTTTGACAGCAAAAAAACGACAAGAGCTGAGCTTACTCTGTTCATCAAACTGAATCTTTTTTTACCTATTTTCATTGTTTTCTCCGTTTTTAGGTTGTACAAATCCCTTAAGCACTTGGATGGCCTAATTTTTAACACCAATTAAAGTTATAAGTTTTGCGAATTAAATCGTCTTTTAGGTTAGATGGTTCATTAGAATATTCCCGAAATGACTTTAACTAATCCTTGTTCTAATGCCCCCCTGGCATCGGCAAACTTCAAATTGACCTTGTCTGCATTGGAAACGACACGTGTTCTATAACGCTGATATTGCGTCTTGCGCGAATAGGTTTGAGAGGTCATTGTGCTATTTCCATTTTTTAAACGTGATTGGAAGTGTTCGTTTACCTTAACCCCCTTCCCTACTTTCTCGCTGATTTGAATGTCGGTAATCATGGTGTAATTGACGTCTTTCACTAACGAATCCGCAGCCAAACCCACAAGGCCACCTGTAAGGCCCCCAGCAATCATTCCCGTGCCTGTTTGAGTTAAGCTTCCTGCCGCTGTTCCTGCCACAGCACCTGCAATCACTGAACCATAGCCGCCACCAAGTGCAGATTGACTTGCAGCAACACTCATCTTACCCACTTTGAGCACATTAGCTTGCAATAGGTAGTGCGCCGAACTTGGATTATTGACTACCGTGTAGTCATGTTTCATCAAGGCTGTTTTTAATTGTGGCGCGATATTGATTTCTTCATCTGATGTGTTTTTCACTGACAAATACACTGTTTTCTGCGCTTTAGAAACAGGATCTAAAAAGATAGTCTCACTTTGCTTCGTACTGACTTGCAGTGACCTATGCTCTAATGCTGTTTGTGTTGCAGCACAACCTGTTATCACTGCTGCGGAACTTACTGCGAACACTTTGAATAACTTTCTGCTGTTTTTTTTCATGCTATTCCTTATCTTTTTTCTTTTCTGTACCCGAATCACCCCAGAGGTTCTCAACAGGGTGCCTCTTGTTGTGAAGACATCACTTGTCTTAACTGTTCTTCAATGTCATGAATTTTGTTTTTAGCCTGGTTAATAATCGTTTCAAAATGGGCTCGTGTATGTTCCCTGGCAGTTGTAAGCAACTTTTGAAAATGACTGACTTCGGCATGGGCCTCCTTAAGTTCATTTTCAAGTTGCTTCACAATTGAAGTGTTTGATTTTTTCGTTGTGGAAACGTCGCGCACCATACCCGCAGGTGTTTGCCAACCTCCCCTCAAAATGACCCCACGGATGGCATTGAGCTTTCGACTAAAGTCATTACCACAGGCAGTGAAATGCTTGGGATTAAGCAAACAAAATTCAATCTCTGCACTTAAATCTTCTTTTTGCGGAGAGTTGAGGCTTTTAACCAGGCTGGTTACACGGTGTTTCTGGGCTTGAGTAAGTTCAATGCCAATCAATGCATCCTCTTGCGATAAGCGATCAACTGGAGATTGTTCCTTAACGACTTTAGCAAATGGTTTCTCTTCATGATTTGATGATTGAGAAAAAAGAACAGCAGCAGCTTGTGGTTGAGCGTGAACAGTCGTTGCTTTACCCGGAGCACTATTGCTTGCTGCTGCTGTTTTATTATTTAGTTTCTTATTACTTATTCTATTAATATTTATTAGTGTCGGATTTTCCGGCGTCGGGTTTCCAGTCGCCGGGCTTACCGGAGACGGGTTTTCAGGGCTCGGTGTTGTTTGCTCATTTTTTACCGAAGACGGCTTTCAGGCTCTGGGATTCTACCGGGATTTTGGCACTCTGGAATTTCTAAAACAAAGTACTCAATCCCACCAAAACGACCACTTGCATCATCTCGGCAAGCAGATTTTTGAATATAGCGGCTTGTTCTAATTCGCCAAGGAATCCTCGAACCAAAGTAAATGGATTAGTCGCAGACAACATCACATAAACCGAACCATCTTGCTCGTCGCGTTTGATGGCCATGCTATTGGGTGGAAATACTGGCTTCTATGATTTTATCGTTCTTCACTACAATGCGGCTGTAATTATTTGAGAAAGCGTCAATGCGATGTCACTATTCTCTTTCACCGAGATACTATTAGCTCCCATAGTCATCGTAGATATTAATGCTAATGCGACACTTAATGGTTTACGCATGATTGAACTCCTTAAAAGGCGAAAACTTAATGATGGATAAGCGACTGTCTTTATATTGGAACTGCAACAGGTAGGTTTTACGTTCATCGTTTAGCGGTTGAAGCCCGACATAGCGTTTCAATACCCCAGAAACAACAGCGGTCAGTTGATTGGGATTCGTTTTAATTTGGGTGATAGCAAAGGTAGAAGACATCTTTTTGGCTTTAATTACTTTCGCCTCATTCGTTAAAAACCGAAGCATCTGGGTGTACTTTTGATGGTTCACAAAAGAGAGTAAGCGCTTGTGGTTGGCATCGACTGTTTCAGGGGTTACATTTAAACGCTCATTAACGAAGTTTTCAGCCATGAGGCTAAGATAATGACCATCGACACGGGTTGCTGATTTAAAATAACCCGGATTTCCAGAAAATGGCGTTACTTCAATGGTATGATGGTTCCAGACTGTGTTAATAAAGCAAGACAACAAGACGTTAGATACTAAAAGACCAAACACCAGAACCACCATCAAGTTAAATCGTGCAGAGAGTTGGCTTAAGCGGCTTTGATAACTTTTAAAATCCATTTTTTTCTCCTTAAGCCACATACACACGGTGGTGGGATAAAGGGAGTTTGGGCAGAAAAAACTGGGTAACCATGCTTGGCAAATACCAGTAAGCCAACACTAAGAGGGCTTTTGGACCCTCCCCTTTCTTCAAATACCGCAACCCACTTAACAAACTGAATCCAAATAGAGAAACCCATACCTTTTGATTCGAGATAATGAGCAGCATAAAGCCAATACCTGCCCCCACCAGTTCGTCCATGGTTAACGTTAAGATTCTCTTAGGCGCATCAATATGGTTTAAGAATTGATAGTTCATGTTGCTCATTCTTCCCTTCCTCTCAAAATACAAACGTTTTAAGTAAAAAGGCTGGAATAAAAGCAACAGCAGTTACTCCAACAAACACCATAGGATTTTTACTCTTCACAGCCATGGCGGTGGCTAAAATGATGTCTACTAAAATAAAAACTTTCCAAAACATGGAGCCACTTCCTAATGAATCTTTGACATCCCCTTCCAAAGCTTTTGCCAATAAATCATTTGCCAGTACGTTTTTTGACAGCAAAAAAACGACAAGAGCTGAGCTTACTCTGTTCATCAAACTGAATCTTTTTTTACCTATTTTCATTGTTTTCTCCGTTTTTAGGTTGTACAAATCCCTTAAGCACTTGGATGGCCTAATTTTTAACACCAATTAAAGTTATAAGTTTTGCGAATTAAATCGTCTTTTAGGTTAGATGGTTCATTAGAATATTCCCGAAATGACTTTAACTAATCCTTGTTCTAATGCCCCCCTGGCATCGGCAAACTTCAAATTGACCTTGTCTGCATTGGAAACGACACGTGTTCTATAACGCTGATATTGCGTCTTGCGCGAATAGGTTTGAGAGGTCATTGTGCTATTTCCATTTTTTAAACGTGATTGGAAGTGTTCGTTTACCTTAACCCCCTTCCCTACTTTCTCGCTGATTTGAATGTCGGTAATCATGGTGTAATTGACGTCTTTCACTAACGAATCCGCAGCCAAACCCACAAGGCCACCTGTAAGGCCCCCAGCAATCATTCCCGTGCCTGTTTGAGTTAAGCTTCCTGCCGCTGTTCCTGCCACAGCACCTGCAATCACTGAACCATAGCCGCCACCAAGTGCAGATTGACTTGCAGCAACACTCATCTTACCCACTTTGAGCACATTAGCTTGCAATAGGTAGTGCGCCGAACTTGGATTATTGACTACCGTGTAGTCATGTTTCATCAAGGCTGTTTTTAATTGTGGCGCGATATTGATTTCTTCATCTGATGTGTTTTTCACTGACAAATACACTGTTTTCTGCGCTTTAGAAACAGGATCTAAAAAGATAGTCTCACTTTGCTTCGTACTGACTTGCAGTGACCTATGCTCTAATGCTGTTTGTGTTGCAGCACAACCTGTTATCACTGCTGCGGAACTTACTGCGAACACTTTGAATAACTTTCTGCTGTTTTTTTTCATGCTATTCCTTATCTTTTTTCTTTTCTGTACCCGAATCACCCCAGAGGTTCTCAACAGGGTGCCTCTTGTTGTGAAGACATCACTTGTCTTAACTGTTCTTCAATGTCATGAATTTTGTTTTTAGCCTGGTTAATAATCGTTTCAAAATGGGCTCGTGTATGTTCCCTGGCAGTTGTAAGCAACTTTTGAAAATGACTGACTTCGGCATGGGCCTCCTTAAGTTCATTTTCAAGTTGCTTCACAATTGAAGTGTTTGATTTTTTCGTTGTGGAAACGTCGCGCACCATACCCGCAGGTGTTTGCCAACCTCCCCTCAAAATGACCCCACGGATGGCATTGAGCTTTCGACTAAAGTCATTACCACAGGCAGTGAAATGCTTGGGATTAAGCAAACAAAATTCAATCTCTGCACTTAAATCTTCTTTTTGCGGAGAGTTGAGGCTTTTAACCAGGCTGGTTACACGGTGTTTCTGGGCTTGAGTAAGTTCAATGCCAATCAATGCATCCTCTTGCGATAAGCGATCAACTGGAGATTGTTCCTTAACGACTTTAGCAAATGGTTTCTCTTCATGATTTGATGATTGAGAAAAAAGAACAGCAGCAGCTTGTGGTTGAGCGTGAACAGTCGTTGCTTTACCCGGAGCACTATTGCTTGCTGCTGCTGTTTTATTATTTAGTTTCTTATTACTTATTCTATTAATATTTATTAGTGTCGGATTTTCCGGCGTCGGGTTTCCAGTCGCCGGGCTTACCGGAGACGGGTTTTCAGGGCTCGGTGTTGTTTGCTCATTTTTTACCGAAGACGGCTTTTCAGGCTCTGGGATTCTACCGGGATTTTGGCACTCTGGAATTTCTAAAACAAAGTACTCAATCCCACCAAAACGACCACTTGCATCATCTCGGCAAGCAGATTTTTGAATATAGCCGGCTTGTTCTAATTCGCCAAGGAATCCTCGAACTGCATCCCTTCCATTTGTAGCCCTTTCTCTTAAATCAGAAACTCGTACTTTCCAATCATCAGGTAATGACATCAGATAGGCATGTAGTCCTTTAGCCCCCCATGATAAGGAGTCATCATTCAGACACGTCTTATCGAGAATTACAAAGTTTTGTTGTTTTTTATGAATTCGAAGTACTGCCATGATCTGCGTCCATTGCTTCTGGTTGGTTTGGAATGGTTTGATTTAATTCGGAGATAGAGCGATATCGTATGAGGTGATCTTCAAGACGTAATGCCGCTTCTGGAATCTTTTTTCTTCCAGATCTCATACAAGATTCGGATAAAAGCTTATTAGCCTCCTCTGAAAGCTGGAAAGAAATATAAACTTTTGGATATTTTTTATTATTGCTTTTCGATTCCAATTTTTACTCCTGTAAAAATTTTTATTGTTTCAATTATTTCTTTTAAAAACGAATCACAAAAGATACAAATATTCATAATAATTTTTTAATAAAACAATAATGAATCATTATAGATTTAATGTCAATGCAGCTTGTATCATATGTGATACAATATTTATTGGTATTACCTTTTAGATAAATTTTTGAATGAACTCAAAACGAAGAGACTTATAATCGTATATATAAAATCTACAATTGAGTAACTCGATATATTTAATATATGGCTTATGCAAAATGCTGATATAAAAAATAAACACGTATACATATTGATAGAAAACAGCCTATTTTGAGAATAAAAAGATATTTTTTTTGGAATTCTTTTTATGAAAGTATCTGCTATGGAAGATAATACAAAGGGAAAAATAAACTTAATCGAGTTATTCATAATTATATGATGCAACATACGAAATGCGTCTACTTTATGGTCATCATAAGGAAAGGGCAATTCTATTATCCATGAAAAATATAACATAAAAGCAATAACTATTATAATTACAATCATCAAAATCTTATTTGACTCCCACAAGAAAAGATTGTCATTAATGTGTGAAAATAACAGAATTAAAAAAGGTAAAAATAAAATTTCACCATGAAAATTTATTTCTTGAACTAAAAAAGATTGCCCCACCAAAAGAATGGATAAGAAAAAAAAAGTTAAAAAAATGCTATTTTGAATTGTTTGGAAATAACTATAGGTCGCTCTCTTCCGCATTATTATTTGAGAGGTATCTGTTTCAGAGGCAGATAATGAGAATCCTAATGATAATGCATCTTGATATTGAAGAGCACTTATTAGTTTTTTATTATTAAATAATTCCTTCGCAGAAACTGATATTTTTTTATCTATATTTTTAACTTTAAGTTTAATAATTTCACTGGATCCTTGAAATTGTCGTCCTTGAATTTCAAGAAATGGCTGTATTCTTACCATAAGATAACTATCTGGCACCGTAATAAATTTATAATCTTTTGCAGTAGATTCAATGTTTTTCTCGTTTGCTAATATCCCTATAATACACAAATCAATTGGATGTAAGGTACTTAAATACTCTTTATAGGTAAAGATCTCTTTAATAGAAATGTGAAATATAGTTCTCTTATTTCTAATTTTCAGAACAAGTATTGTTTGTTTTAAATTTTTATCAAAGTAATATCCATCTAATTTTGTCGCATATTCTTTTAGATTTTTCTTGTACCACATCATAGATTTTATCCACTACAATAACTTAAAAATCAACTTACAGATACTCTCGACTATAGTTTTTACATCATTACATTTTACTAATTCATCAACATTTAAATTACAGCTTATTGAAAAGACCTTTTTACCAAATTGCAACCCATATGCAACTTCCGATAGCGTGCCATTACCACCTCCAATGGCAATTAAACAAAAAGAAGATGAGGCGATAAGTGCATTTCGCGCAAAACCTATTCCAGTTGCTAAGGGAATTGAAACATATTGGTTTGCGCTTTCTATCGTATATTCAGGCAATAAACCTATGCTAATACCATTATTTTCTCTAACTCCTTTGCAAACAGCTTCCATCACACCTTTTCTACCACCGCATATTACCATAAGCCCTAAATTAGAAAGTTCTCTACCAATTTCAAAAGCTTTTTGATATTGGTCTTCTTCTGGCATATTTGCACCTATAACTCCAATCGGTTGTTTAATTTTATTACTAGAATTTTGTAATTTTTTTACCGCACCCTCATATGTGCATATTTCTAATGTGTCAGGTAGTTCATTCACTTCAACCCAGTTAAAAGTATCCATATCAAAAATCTTGTTACTGGATAAATAAAAATTGTTTGTCTTTGGATCATAAAACATTCTGAACTCTCTCTAATTTTAAAGATTTTAAGTAATTACAAATCCATATGTTGAAAGGTGTAGCTAAAATTTCAAATAAGATTTTGTATGTATATGAGATAAATGCGATAAGAAACATATCTTGAGAAGTAAATGATCCATACCAAGATATAAAAACTGCAATGAACTGAAAAAATGCCTCACCAATCGCAGTTGAAGATATAAATCTAAAGGCAAGAAACTTTTGATTAAAATGTAATTTCATTTTTGATAAAACATAGTTATTTATCCTGCCTCCAACATACAAAGATAAAACAAAAGATAAAGCATGGCGAGGCAAAGTATTAACTACTGAATAAAAATTTTCATATGAATTATTTATATTATTTATTGATACCAATAAAACAACCAAAATCAACACATAAATTATAAAAACCAATATGTTTGTATTTAACATCACACGCGCATTGTCATACCCGAATATCTCCGTAACAATATCTTGTATAAAGAAGACAATTGGGATAAAAAAAATTCCACCAGTTATATAAAGTGTGTGACTTATATTGGGTAAGGTTAATGAAACTATTCTTGAAGTTAAGGCCATTCCAATTAATATGCTTCCCATATGAAATAAGGAGAGCAATTTGTAATATAAATCTTCTTTTTTAAGAAGAGCATCTTCACATAAATACATTTGTTTTCTTAGAAAGAACATTAATCATAACAATGTCGTGTTTCTATTATTACACCAATAATCTGGTCATTATTTTCTATTTGTATTGGTGGAAAAATACTGTTAATGGCTCTTAATATTTTGTAACTCCCTTCAATAAAAATTTGTCTAAATAAAATTTCTTTTTCCTTCTCTATATAGGCCAAAACAAAACTCTTATTTTTAACTTCTTTTATAGGATCAATAATTAATATTGTATTTTCAGGAAAGTTAGGCCACATTGCATCGCCGCTTGTTTTCAAAGCAAATAAACTATCTTTTTTACCAGAAACAAATACTACTCTACCCGAAGATAGATAATTATTATATTTATCTATCCAATTGCTACTATCTTGCCATTCTAATATGGGGATATACGATATATCATCTATTTTTTTTGTATCTGAATGTAAATTTAAAGGTTTTTTACCTAAAAGTTGATCCAACGATATATTAAAAAACTTTGCAATTGCTTCTAAAGTTGAAGATCTTGGATCTGGAGTTCTTCTGTTTATTAGACGACTTATTGTAATTCGTGGAATATTTGACTGACGACTAAACTCCGACTCACTCATATTATGGGATTTAAGTAGTCGACTTAAAACATTACTGATATTTATGCAGTCTACAGTCATATATTCTTATAGCATTAAAGAAAAATTAGTTTCATGATAGATAATGCAATAGAGTTTATCAAGTTGCCTCTAACATGCTTTATTCACTTAGTTATTATTTTTACTACTTTGTATAAACTAAGATAGATGAACTTCTATACTAGAAATTTTTTCTTAACGAGTAATAAAGAGCATAATTGACTTCATCAGTGTAAATTATTGTTTTTTTATTCCGAAGAATTGCTCTGGAATGAAACAAAAACTAGCAGATTCAACAATAATCAGCCTATATTTTCTTATCTACTTATCACTATACCTTATCATTTTTGGATCAGATTTTTGATAACTATTTATTATCAATAAGAAATAATTTAGGTATCAAATTAGATAACCAATTGGATACCTAATTAGGTATCAGTTCTTTTTTTAATTTAGGCCAAACATTTTCCTTAAAATGCAAACTAAGTTTCGCTGATTGAGGTGTAATATCTCCATTTTTCCTGTTGTTAGGCGCAATTTTTTCGATCTCATCTGACGACAGATTTTCATGCCAATTATTGAGAGCCCATTTAAAAGTTTCTTCCTCAAGTTGTTTTTGCCTTTCTGTTTGTGCTTTTCTCATCTCTAAAAGTTGTTGCATCGCAATTTCTTTTGGTGAACGATAATCTTTTTCAAACCACCCCTGCCCTTTTCTTAAAACTCCCATTAATACAGTTAACGGATCTTCATATTTTTTATACTTAGGGTTGTTATCTAATCCATAAGCAAAGTGGTTAATAGACTCCTGAACTACATCAGGCTCGTTTCTTTCTACGAGTTGTTTAATTTGAGTTTTAGAGAATCCAATATGAATCAATGGCTCGAAGTCAATTTTTTGCCATTCTTCTGGAATTGTTACTTCTATTTTTTTAGTAGTAGTATTTTTTAATATATTATTACTATTATTAGGAACATTGTTATCTAATTGATATCTAAAGGCTGTTATAAACTCCGCTGAGTTTGAAATGTTGTTGTATTTCTGTCTTTGCTCCAGAATTGTATCGAAGACTTCCTCTGTTAGTCCTAGATTTAAATAACCCATTCGGGCTTTCTTCCCCATATTTCTAATTATCAGGCCGTTTTTGATTAGTCTATTCAATGAGGTTTTTACTGTACCAATGGTGGTTTTAGACCATGTGGCTATAGTAATGGTTTCTATTGGTCCTGTTTCTAAACTATTACGTATCGTACATACATCAGCAATGAAGTTTAAAATACTTTTTTGAATACCTGTCAAACGTAATATTCTGTTATATAACGACGTGGCATCTATTGTGCTATCTATTTGGTATCTAATTGATGCTTGAGGGACTATCTTATTGCTACCTATATTGTTTTCTATAGGTACACTATTGTTATCTTGCTGTTTCTCTATTGTTACCTCATTGTTACCTAAATCAATATCTAAATCTGGCTTCTCATGTCTAAATTCCAATAATTGAAATGAGTTATCCATTTCTCTGCTTTGTTCAGGAACAGAAGACTTTTCATCAGCGTTATTGGGTGCATCATTAGTGGTAGTACCGTTATCGCCTGATAAATCCCAAGGTCTATAACTTTTCTTAACAAATTTCTTTTTATTGCGTTCTTTTAGAACGTCTTCTAAATTTGGCATAACTCAAGCTCCCTATTTCTTAAGCAGTTTCCATACTTTCATTCGTTGATTTGTTTAGTTCCTGCTTGAGCACTTGAATAGGTGATATTTGTAATAATTCACGAGTTAAACTATCAAAATCATCGCGTACACTGGATTTTTTTAACGAGCTAAAAGCATTTTTATTATCATCAGTTACATTTGGAATTTCTTGAGCATATTGTACTGTGGTTGACAGTACTTTTCCTTCTAACTCTGGGTCGGATATTAAAGATACTATTGCTTTATCTGATAAAATCGTTTTTCCACTAAATTTATTCAAATAGACTTTGTAATTGATATTTTTATGGTAACTTCTATTTAGCGTATCTACTTCTTGTTTAAGAATTTTTAATCCTTTCGCACTAAACTTATCTGGGTTAAGTGGAGCTAATATAATATCTGCATAAAGAGTTGCGGCAGTGACTGCTTGCCCCATAGTTGGTGGGCAATCTATAAAAATGAAGTCATATCTATCTTGAATTGGTTTTAAAATATTTTCATATAGCTTATCTAGTGGAAGTCTCTTGTTTACAATTTCATTATCAAGTATCACATTCTCAATCCTACTAGGAATTAAATCGTAACCCTCAGCAAGATTTACAATACTGTCTTCAATCGAACATTCTGATTTTATTACATCTATTAAAACTGGGAGTTCATCTGCATCTATTCCATTTGCATCAGTCAGATTTCCTTGTGGATCGGCGTCAATGACCAATACCTTTGCTCCATAAGTATTGGCACAACTTGCAATATTAAATATAGATGTTGTTTTACCAGTGCCACCTTTTACAATCTGGACAGCAATTTTTTTCTTTTTAAAACTATAATTGAAAATTTGTTTAGCACTTGAATAAGTTATATATGATTTATTGCCTATTTTTTCACAGGTTATATTTTTACTTTTAAGTTGCTTATGAACTGCCTGTGTTGAAATTCCAAGATATTCAGCAACATCAGATATAGATCTTTTTGGCTGTTCGATGCGATTATTCATTATTTTTATCCCTGGCCAAGTTGATAATTTAATCAATAATATACTTAAATCGGAAACCAAGTAAATAGGTTAATTATATAAAAATCAATTACTTTTATATTTACTGTATATTTTGATACACGAATTCCCTCTGGGTAAACCTCAGGAAATTCTACGCATAATTAGATTGATATCTTTAGCGTTATTCAAATAGATACCTTTATAATCAGCGTCGATACCTGTAGCGTTATACTTTTGGTGTTTTAAGTGATTCCTTAAGAGATACCTAAATTGATACTTAAACAAGTACCTTTATAAAGTTTGCTGATACCTAAAGATGATCTTTTGTGTTTCTTAATGACACATTAACCGCTACCCATATAGATACCTAAACATATGGGTAGCGCTATGGGTATCAATCTGCGCATTGCAATAGGTATCTCTTTAGGTATTATTCGCGATATCTCCATGTTATTAAAGCAAATGTAAAGATTTATAAAGATCTTAAAATTTAAACAACAGCAATTTAAATATTTTATTTTACGCAGTTGATTGTCTATCATTGATATCCATTGTAATACTTATAAGATACCTTTATGAGTCATTAAAAATTCATTTAGCGATATCTTTATTGATATCTTTATTGGATTTTGTCAATAAAATATTATTTTAATTAGATATCTTTAGAGATGCCTTTGGGATACATTATTAGATACCTAGTAAGTTATCTTAATTGATATCTAAATATGAAATATAATGTACAAATTAAATGAAAGATCATGAGTATAAAATCTACTTTTTTGAAAAATTGAATAGAAGTATCTATTCGAAATTCGGCGAGAAAGTTACACTCCAGATTCAAGAATAGATTCAGTGATTGAAAAAATGAATTTGATGACTGATGCTCAAATATAAAGTTATTCACATTTTCTGTTGATCACTCTGTGGGATAACAGTGGGGTTGCAAAATGGAATATACGAAACAGATATTAGCAATGCTAAGAGAGGGGGATTTTGCGCATCCTGGTGAAATTGAAGCAATCGAGCTTTCCTTGTCACTTATTGCTAAAAACAGTGAAGCACGCTTACTTGATGTTGGATGTGGATTAGGTGGAACTGCTCATTATGTACAAAAAAAAGGATGGGGTACAGTTACAGGCGTTGATATCGATAGTGATCTTATTGATCGCGCAAAGACGAGCTATCCTGATGTTCAATTTATATGCGAAGATATTTTGAACAGCACTAAGCTTGCCCACAAATCATTTCAATGTATCTATAGCTTCAGTGCCCTTTTTTGTTTTACATCTCAAGAAATTGCGTTAAAAAAATTATCACAGCTTTCAGATTCCCACGGGAGGCTCGTTTTATTTGATTACTCAAGACCCGATGCGACACCAATTCAAAGCCCCTTTCCATGGTCAAAAACAGCCTCTCGTTTTAATCCAATTTATTTACCCGAATTAAAAAAACAGCTCTCTGAAACTGGATGGAGATTTAATGAAAGCATTGATCTCAGTGAGTACTTTATACACTGGTATAAGTTGTTATTGCGTTCGTTTGAACAAAAGCGTGAGCAGGTTGAGCAGCAATTTGGTCAACACGCTTGGGATATTTTGTATTCAGGATTCAAGCAATTATTGATAGCTCTGGATGCAAAAAAAATAGGTGGTATTGTGGTGTATGCAAACCTGAATCATACTTAATCTGTTTCAAGGCACTGATATTTTCTAATAGGAAAAACGGCTACTTCAGAGATTTACGACCAGGTTGTGAAGGCATTCAAGGCTTATTATTCGATGTCTTTATCCGCGATAGTTTTTCTATAGAAAAAACAAAGAACCATTTTATAATGACACCTATTTTTTCTTCATAGTATCTTATGCTGCGATTCTTATTGTTACTGTGCTGTATCTCTCTAAGTTATGCCCAATCCCCAGGCTCCTTTTCACAATCTAAGAAAATTGCAGCGCAATTATTTCAGAAACACCCACAAACCATATATTGCCAATGCAGTTATGAAGATAAAGAAGTCAATTTATCCAGTTGTGGCATGCAAGCAGCAGATTCAATCAAAAGAGCACATCGCATTGAGTGGGAGCATATTATGGCTGCCGAACACTTTGGGCAGCAATTTGCCTGTTGGCGTGAACTCATGTGCGAGGACAAACATGGAAAACCCTATAAAGGGCGACGATGTTGTGAAAAAATCGATGAACAGTTTCGCCATGTGGAAGCTGAGCTTTATAACTTGTGGCCCGAAGTATGGGTGGTGAATCAGGCGCGTTCGAACTATCGGTTTAGTGTGTTGCCTGAACAGCCCGATTATCTGGGGTGTACGATGAAAATTGATAAAAAATTGCGGCGGGCTGAGCCGCCAGATTCTGCCAAAGGAGTTGTGGAACGCGCTTATTTATTTATGGCGGAATATTATAGATTATCCTTAAGCTCATCACAAAGACAATTGTTTATGGTTTGGAATAAAACATTTCCTCCAAGTTCCTGGGAAAAACAATGGGCATTGCACGTTGCTGCAATTGAAGGATATGAAAATCCTTACATTCTCAATTGGCAAGAAAATGTATCACAAAAGATGGCTTCTCGATAAGAAGAATCACTTTGGTGTTTTTCTTATTGTGACATTAGTATCTTCCTGTAATGAGAAGACTGACGGATTATTTTCTAAGAAATCAGTAGCCCGTCTATTAACTTCCTCAGATTTTTTATCAAATTCTGTTGAGTTTTTTTTGGCACTGTCAAGTTGTTAATACGAAGGCAAATCAGGTCAAAAAGAGTTCTATTTAAAATTTTAGGCAAACCTCGCCCGCGCAACAATTTCTTGCCACTGGCTCCATGCAAAGAGCAGGTGCTTACGTTGGTTACTTGCGGCCATTTTATAACGATGAGTACCAAATAGGTTCTTATTTGTGGGTTTAATTACAGGATTGGGGCAAATGCGAATGGAAGTATAATAAACTGAGTGTGAGTAGGAAAATGTCGTTGCGTTTAAATATTAGACCCGAAGTTAGCACTTAGATATAATTTTCTCGGGAATTTAGATTAATAACAAAGAGAGAAAAAATATGTTTAAAAAACATGATTGGAACTATTATTACAACAAAATTGAATCCGCTGAGAGAGCTTATCACTCGTATAAAATAGATGATAAACATAATTTAAAGTTGATAAAAGAATGGGAAAAAAGCGTAACTGAAGCAGGATATTATCATAATAAAACAGTGACGCAAGAGGGCATCAGCAATGTATCTACAGCAAGACAACAATTTCTTGAGACTCAAAAACACCTCGTCAAGGAAGCGAAATCACGGGATCATGGTGAGTATTATGGCATGGGCCTAGGGTACGGATTGAAATAAGAATGACGCATGTCGGCTCTACGCGTTTTCGCGTGGAGTCGCACAATTTTAGGCTCCAATGTAATGGGACTTGTGTGGAGTTTAGATGATCTCTTGCGAAATAGAGCCTCTAACCTCGAGAATGGGCTGATATCTGCAATAATGATTGTATTAAGCAAAGATTGCAATAATAACCAGATGGTTTGAGGAATTGGATGCAGAACACACGTTATATGAACCTTACAGAAGCTTCTATCCTTCTTGTGCTATTAGCTAACTTCCGAAAAAACCTAATAACTTTATTAATGCGTTGGAAATATTTAATAAAGGTTTAATGGAAAAAGAGGTTCCTGACTACTTGAAAGCGTTTTTCAAGATTGTCTGTATATCCTGTGTAATAGCTTTGATTGCTGCATCGCAAAATATAAACTCAATAGATTTTCTCAGGCATGTGCACTATTTTTTACTGAGAGTTGACATAGAAGAACTATAGCGAGTTGTAGTCTTAAGAATCAAATCAATGGGGGAAAGGGAATTATTGTTGCCATTTGATTAGGCCAGTCTTTTGAAAATGATGGCATGCGATAAGGCACAGATTGAAAGGGAATGACATTCGGATAGCGTAATAAGTTATTAGTTCTTAGATAATCATAGCAGCGACAACGGATATCCAGTTGAGCAATGAAGGGAAATTTCTCATAGCTCAAAACGTTTTGAGTCAAAGTATCAACAATTTTTTCAATTGAAATTTCACCGTCTGCGCTTCTATCCCAGGCATCATAGTCCTTTAGGAAAAAATTACGAAAGGTGATTTGTAACAACAGAGGAGGTAGCAGCTCTTTGCCTGTATGAAAACAAATTACAGAGGACAAACTTTGTATTGCTTCTGTATTGAACACATAAACACTCATTATTATTCACCATGGCTATTAGTCATGTGTACTCTTAGCAATAATAGAAGTGAATGTCTCTAATTAGAGCAAAAGTATGAAATGTATCATTTTCTAATAAAGCGGCTGGTTCACCGTCCGCTGTAACAGAAAAATCAGTAATCACCCATTTTTCATCAGTATTCTGCTCTGAAATTTTTACGCTATCACCAATCTTAAAAGGAGTGGCATCAATCATTGTTTTGATAAAAGCTTGGTTCAATTCTTCTTCGCTATTAGGTAAATAATTTTTGATGTGAGTCATGCTAATTCTTATAAATCAAAATGAAGATGACCTTACAAGAGTTTTTATTTAATGTAAATATTTGGGCAGGATTGAAAGTAGATCTATTTTGTGAACGATAACTGACGCTGAACAAATTTAGAAAATCTATTAAAGAGTGGGGATAGCTGATAATAAAATGGTTAAAAAATTTATACATCCTTTCCAAATAGCAAAATTTCAACCCAAGCCTTTCATCGACTAACACATTGTTATCTACTATCTTCCTCCAGCTTTTGAGAAGATTTCCTGTGCCATCAGACCAACGATAAAGTCGATTTGAATTCCATTCACCTGCAATTTTCGCAATATTACGCAGTAGATCTTCAATGTTTCAAAAACGAAGGTTTTTTGAGAAAACGGATACCAGTAAGATTGTTAGGTATCGGAATCAAATTGAAGCAAGAACGAATTCATGAACCCATTCAATTGCCTTTATTGGATTGAATCATGAGTCTTGAGGAAGTTAACACGTTATGTGGTAGCAATTATTTTGTGGCATTATTAGCGAACAAAGAGCGCACCTAAACCATAGTATTACAGGGTGAAATTAAAAAACCTGGGAATTCATTGGTTCGTTCCAACACATTTGATTGGTTGACTTTTTGTTGAAAAGAGACCTAAACTAACCTTGAAGCGTGCCGCGCCGGTGCTATCAACACCAGCGCTGCACTAACCATAATCCTAGCTGGAACTAGAATCATGGCTAAGTACATTCTATCATATTTATTATCGGTTACAATTTAACCGGTGCTCATTTATGATGTGTGCAGGGCATGTTCTGTTGGTTAGGAATCAATAGAGCACCGCTGTCGTTTTATTGATTTCTCCCCTCAGAATATGCTCGTGCAGCGTGCGTGGTGCGTTTCCTGGAATATTTTCAGAGTGTTGTTGAAGAAAGGAACTTATCCATGGAGAAACGCACATTCAATTGGCCGCCACATATTTTGTTGATTGATGACAATCCATCAACTACCGTCCTTGTCCTGCGTTTGTTTCGCTATCTGGGGTATAGTGTCATGCACGTTGACAAAGCAGAAGAAATAGTAACGTTTATCCAGAAGGAGCAATTTGATTTAATCGCCATAAATCTGGCCTTTTCCTGTTTAGAAAAATACTGGCTGCATCGTACCCAATACTTTAGAGAAAATATCTCCATCATTTATTATACGCCCACTATTCTCATCAATGATTTTACTCATGCTGCGAAGCAGGCGGGCAGGGATACCCGTGATGACAGCTGGATGCTTTATTCTGAATTTTTCCATTTTTTACCTTTTACATAAAAATTTAAAACATTCAACGACATTGCTCAAAGTGTTTACTGAGAAAGGCATGTACATGCTTGCTACTATTTTAAAAAGCCCAAAGGCTACAGAAACAACTATTTCTATTATCGAAACCTTTTCTAAAGTTCGCGAAATATCACGAACAATTAAAACATTACCACAGACACCCCAAAATTCTCCTAAATATCAAGAGCTAATACAAAAAACTGGTGATTTGATTTCGGATCTGATTGTTCCAGATGAATTGGAGTCATCTGAAACGGAAGCAACTATTGAGGTAAAGCTTGCTGTTGTCAAATTTAAATACACCGTTAAGAAAAGCCAAAATAACTAACGGTGTATCAGATGAATCAAATACTAGCACTTGATTATCTTATTTAGAGTCTCGATTTTATTATTGAGTTGGTGCCAATTGTCTCGATCAATGTTTTCATTCATTATTGTAACTTTAGGCCCTTCTCCAACATGGTAAGATTCATGTTGTGCTTCTTGGTATAGGTCTAGAGCGTCAAGAAGTTGTCCTTTATCTTCTTTTACTTTAGCTAATTCTATTAATGCATGCATTTTAAATTGTATGCGTGCAATTTCACAAATAGCATCTTGATCGAATGGATTAATGGGGTTTATGTAATTTCCTTTTACATTTTGTTATTATGTAAACAAATTTATCATAATAATTTCATTGTGAATAGTGTTAATCAATATGACTGTTAATAAGATCACAAAGATTATATTTTGTTCTTTGTTCTGTAGTTGGTCACAAAATATAATTTGTGATGGATAACGTACCTTATCTATCACAAATAGGGTATAATGGCGGAAAAATCAAAAAGGGACATCATGGATTTACTGGAGCATCAAAATACGAAAAATCAAAAGTTTGTGATAGATAAGATTTTCCATCCTTTAGATGTTCATTTTGATACCCATTCACTATCTGCTTGGGTGTCTTATTATTATACGGTACATGTGCAAGGGTCTCCTGCGAAAACTGAAAGTGCCAAAAAGAAAGATCTCTCAAAGTTCCTTCAATTTTTTCAATCTGAAGTAGGAAATGATTGTGTAGATAGTTGGACGCCCGCTGTTAGTAAACAATTCCAAAAAAATTTAATTAAAACTATTTCTGAAAAAACGGGAAAGCCCTATAAAGCAACCTCAATTAATCGAACTATGGCCACTATTCGGCATGTGGGACGGTGGCTTCATCAACAACGTCCTTTATTAGCGGGCGATCCCCTTACTCAAGTCAAAGATTTACAACCCGAAGTTCCCAATTGGAATGGTTTATCCTCAAGGCAGATGATGCGATTAAAATCTGCCTGTGAGCAACGTATTAAAAGTTGTACCCGTAAAAACCAAAATCCATTGATGGAAGCGGCTTTATTTTATGTGCTTATGGGAACAGGTCTTCGTGAATCAGAAGTGGTGTCTTTAAATGTGGGGCAATACCGACAGAAAGGGCTGTATGAAGTGCTACGTCATAAATCAAAACGTATTAGCCAAAAAATTCCTTTACCTCAAGAGAGTAGGGAGTATTTGGAGCAGTATTTAGAAAAACGAAATACTGTTGTTGATGAGCCTTTGTTTATTACACGGTATGGCACACGTTTACAAACCTTAGATGTATATCGGGTTTGTCAACGTTTACTAAAGCAAGCCTTGGCCTTTGTGTCTGAGGATGAAAAATTTAAATTCACCCCTCATCAGTTACGGCATACTTTTTTAAAGAAAGTCACTGATAAACATGGAGTTCATTATGCTCAGGAGCTGAGTGGAAATGTATCTATTAAAGAAATATTTCGTTACTCAAAGCCCAGTCAAGAAGAAATGCAAGAGTCTATAGAGGAGCTTTTTGCATAAAGGATGAGTTAAGAAGAGATGAAATTTTTATTCAAAAGCATTATTGTTGATAAAAAGCTAATTTTTTTAGAATTTTTCTAACTAGTATTAAAATTCACGTAGGATTTATCAGCCCCTATTCTTTGTTTGGATGCGATAAGATTTGCCGAGTCTTTTGGGAAGAAGCCGGGCATGAAGCCCAGCAGTTGATAATTAATTGTTTAATGGAGTGCTTAGTTTAAATTTTAATCTAGAACCATCTTGATGTTGTCCTAGGGTAGGGGTAATTAACAGTCCATCCTCTGTAGATTCAGAGATAAGAAGATCAAATTCGACTGAAGTACTTGCACCCTTATTGGTGTTTTCTTTCACAGCCTCTAAAGGTTGTTTAATTACATCATTTAATTTTAAGGTCATATTTTGAGTTCCTTTTCAATTATGGGAAACATTACTATTCTTGCATAAACAGAATGTACAAATCAATACCTTTATTACTATATATGGTGTATGTTAAACAAATATGCGCATATATATAGTGTTTTGATTTTCTTTCCTCGCATGAAAAGTTCGTAAAATCCTCGCCATTGGTAAAAAGAGGGTGATTCAGTCGTTTTAAAAATTGATGTCCGTGGGTATAGTGCCGTAAGGAGTATTACTGGAGCGAATATATGAAATACATAAAAAAAGCAACGAAGGAGACCTTATTGATAGGTTAGACCCTATCGTAGGTTTCTGAGAGTATACGAACTAATTCAGATAACTTCCCAAATTGTATCAATATAGTTTATGTCTAATATCTTTAAATGAGTTAATTTATTTTTCGCTGAGACTCTTATCTCCCATTGAACTTCAAATATAGTTTTTCCTTGGGAAGTAATTTCCTTCTTTACCTCATAATCATTAGACGTAGAGTCAAAAATGGATACAAAACCCTTTGGTGGAATACTAAAAAGACCTTTGTCATTTCTAAAAATGGAAGGTGAGGTTCTTACTTCCTTTACTTTTGGAACAACCTCTTCAGTATATAATTCGAATTGCATTTCAATCCGGGTTGCCCACTTTATAGTTGTTTTATTTTTTTCCAAAAACTGAGGTTGATTTATATACCAAGTATTATTTTTCCTTTTTAAAGAGCTCATTTCGGGTATCATTGATAGTTCAGTTTTAAATTTGTCCTGAATCTGCTGCGAAATGTTCTTTTTATAATAAATACACTCCCTATTTTCTTCCTCAAAAAAATATTTTGAGACCAATTGTTGATATTTTTTTATTGTAGTTTCATCCAAATGTGATGCAAGTGTATTTAAAAGTCCTATTAACTCTTCAATTTCAGAGAGGATATGAACATTTTTTCTATCTTTAATACCATCTTCAAGATGTTTTTTTAACAAACCATCATTTGTAACAAAAATAATTTTATCTACTGATTTAGGAGTATTACTAAGAAATTGAAAAAAAGTTTCGGCAATTAGTGCATCTCGAAATCCTTTTTCTTCTTTCCCGTAAGAAAAAGGAGGAAGCCTAAAACAAGCTCTTTGGATGAGTTCTTTTAAATTAACTTGAGACTCATCAATATCAATAACACTGATGTTAAATGCTTTGATTTGATCCTCTATGCATTCTTGAATCCTCTTAATTAAAAGATCTTTTGTGATATTAAGGTTATGGCCAAGTATTTGTTGCAATTTTTCTATATTTGGCCACAATTGCTCAATAGCAACTATCATTTGATAGTTTCTTTCATTTATTACGGTTTGAGGTAAATGCCAAGCTATATTAATATCATTTCTGCCGGATTCTTCTGTGATCAAATCACCTATAGCTTTTTTGCATAAATAATAAGCATCTTTTGTATAAAGCGCATTTGTATCAAGAACAATTTTAATTTCAGGAGTTTTTTTCTTCATATAATACTCAATATTCTAGATTCTTCTTTTTAGGATTTTGATTTATATATTTATATTAACGTTCGTTTGGAATTCTAAGAAGTTTACATATTTTATCTATGCTTCTTTGTTTTCCCATTATAAAACTCCCCGAGCTAATGGTTTTTTGTATTGAGGTAATTTTTTATGCCTTCCCCATTTCCGCCGATAACCCTTGTTGCTTCAAGTCCAGTATAAGCTCTCTCACGAATTAAATTTCTTTAAAATTCTGCCAGGAGCCAAAATACGAAAAATTAATTTTCCGTCTGAGGAAGTGTTAATGAACCTATTAACACTTTTCACGCCAATTTTTTTTGGAGTCAGTCAAAGAGATAATTTCAATTAAATTTTTAAGAGAGCGACTCAATTGCCTAAGTACCTTTCAATAAATTAGATAATAAATTAACTAAGAATATTTAACCATATTCGTTACCTGGCAATTTCAATATTATTAGGAATATTTTAGAGATTATTTAATAAGTTAATAAAACTCCCGTTTTTCTTCCCAGTAGAATGTTGCTAGGAAAACAAATGTGTCCCAAACACCCATATCAAAGTTACATATAGCGAGCGAGTAGTTTTTGTCTATTTAATTGATTAATAGGAAAAGTGTTTATTAAATATGTAAAATTGACTTTGGAACGTAAGATGATTATCAATTTCGTCAGTCCATAATCTATAAATAAGTTTTACTTAACGAGCACTTTGTAATATATTTTTGTGGAATTTGTGAAAAGGATGAATAGATGACAGATATCGCTATGGTTAGTGCTTTATTAGCAGCGATTGATACGACTATAAATCTTGCGAAGAGTATTAAAGAGTCAGTTCATTCATTAAAAAAAGCGGAATTAAATTTAATGATAGCCGGTTTGATTGATACACAGGCATCCCAAAAGCTTTTAGCCGCGGATTTAAAGATAGCTATTCTTGAGAAAGAGCAAAAAATTCAGAAATTGAATGAACAACTTGCATACCTTAATTCGCAAAATAAACCCCAATTTATTCATGGAAGATATAAGTTTGAAGGAGATGATGGAGTATATTGTTGCCGGTGTTGGGATGCTGATTTTAAGAAGTTTCGTGTTGTTACAAAACAATACGGGCCTAGGATAGATTATTGTGTGGCGTGTAAAACACAATATTCAGTATAATTAGACAATTGAAATCACACAATTTCATTTAAAAACACAATCCGTATCTCGATCTTATATTAAGAAAATTTAAACAATCTCGTTTCACAACTTAGATAATAAATGAGATACAAAAAAGTTACATTATCACTTTTCTTCTTCCATCATTTTTTTAGTTACTAATAAATTTATATACTTGCTTCTAAATTTTATTAAATTTTTTTCAGCTATAAATTTTTAATTGGCATGATAATTAACTTGTTGCTCTGATGAATAGGGATGTTTCATCCTTTCGGTATAATTGTGAGGGAAGTAGTAAACCTCGATTTATCTACCAGAAGAAAAATATTCGATTTAAATTTATTTAGCCAGGAACTATGCTATACTACAAATGTAGCAAAACAATACTATTGTAGGTGAAAATAATGGGAATCCCAATAAGAATTGATGAAAATATTTATTATGAGGCAAAAAAAGTTGCTGCTGCAGAATTTCGTTCTATTCCGAATCAAATAGAATATTGGGCTAAGTTGGGAAAGTGTGCCTTGGATAATCCTGATTTACCAATTGAGTTTATAAAAGATGTTTTGCTTTCTAAGCTTCAAGATAAGTCTTTAGCTGAGCCTTTTCAATTCGAGGGCGAAAGTGAGTGATATCGAAATAAGACAAATGCCAGCGTTTAAGAAGGTCTATAAAAAATTGCCAGCCTCACATAAGTCCATCGTTAATGAGGCTATACGTACAATTGTCAATAATCCTAAAATTGGAGAAGAGAAAAAAGGTGATTTAATTGGAGTATATGTGTATAAATTTAAAATTAATCATCAACAATTTCTTTTAGCTTATGAATGGGATCCAGCATTAAGGATCCTATTCGCACTGGGAGTTCATGAAAACTTCTACCGAGATCTCAAGAGAAAGTAATTCACATATTTTTAATGGTTTTTAGAAAGGGATTTAAATTTAAAATGAAAGCATTGAATTTAGCAGGACAAGAAATAATTAACGAGTCGAAAGAAACTCGTTTCAATAATAAATTAAAAATTATGAGTTTATTGAGAACGGCTATATATAGTATACAAAAAGATATTGAATTAACTACAAAAGCTATAGAGGAATCATATTATCTTCTCCAAGAATCAATTCATTGTACATTTATTTGTATCGATGGACTTGAGCCTTTGGTTTTAAATGAAATGGAAGATGCGGAAAATCACAACACATTAGATCTGATAAATGAAAAATTTTATAAAAATGCTTTTTTGCAAATATTTTGTTTGGTGACAGAAAACAACTATGAGGGTACAAATATATTGAGTTATTCAAGAGGAAAAATTAAACGCTTATTATTAGAGATATATAATGAAATATGCCTAATTGAACCATTAGAGTTTGGTAACTAAACATATATGGGATATGTTGGCTAACATGATGAGCTCTAGGAGATAGGAAAAAAGAAGAGCTTTACTCGTCTATATAAAAATGGGGAGCTATAGTTTTAATTAGGAGATAATTTTTTTGATACCTGAGAAAATTTATGTCTATGCATTTTTTTCTTTTCATTGTGTCTTTTTTGATATTCTCCTAATACTCAAATTATCCAATCTTTTTCTTTTATTATGTACAGATAAAAATCATGCCCTAGCAGAATATGCTCTCGCTGGTATGGACAATAACTTATTCGTGTCTAAATATATGTTAGAGCTGCCAAAGAAAGAAGAGATGCAAAAAATTATAGAAAAAGAGCTTAATCTTAATAAGGAATAACAAAGAAAGATATTTATCGTTGACTACATTAACAGCAGATTCAACTAGCTAATGCAACTACGCTTTAAGCTAATTGTTGTGACACATATTAGGAGTTTGAAATCCTAATGTTTTTCTAGGCCTTTCATATAGGGTAAAATGGTTGGGTATCGAGATCAAGAACTAGTAATTTTATAGAAGTGCTTCATCATCCATCACTCATTCGCTGTGGATATTAACTTCATGAATAATCAACACAAGGTCTACTCGTCGTTTCACTCCTGTGTTCCACCTTGCATTGCCCTATTCATTGCGTTAAAGCAATTGATTGCGAATGAGTGATGGATGATGAAGCAGCAACAGCGTTTAACCTTTACTCCTATCTTTAAAGGGAGCTATCGCGGTAGGTGACTATACTACCTGCCGCGATCATTAATTTCTCTAAATTTACTATATTTCGATTAATTTTTAATTCACGATTTGACAAGCTGCTATCGTGGGCGAGTTGAACGGTTCATAAGGGCCATAACTTGGGCCATAAAAATCTATAAACCCTGGGTTTGTCATAGAGACCCATTCAGGCTTTGTTCCGATTAATAATTGATTTTGATCTAAAACTTGCACATTACTAAATACTCCGTTTTGTACAATAATTTCAGTTAAATTAATACCTGTTCCACTAAAATTTAATATCATTGGCGCACCGTTAGAAAAAATATCATAGCCTAACCAATAACTGCTCGAATCTTCCCTACGTTGAACAACACAGTTATTTACACTATTATTCACATTCAAAGTTGTAGACCCACTAACGCCATTTTTGATGGCTTGAATCGTAGTCGAACCTGACGTAACTCCGGTAGCAACGCCTTTTGATAATAGTGCGTTTGAAATTGTTCCAACTGCAGTATTTGAAGAAGTCCAGGTTACTGTCCTGGTTATATTTTTAGTAGACGCATCACTGTATGTACCGGTTGCAGTAAATTTTTGATTAACGCCAATCGCAATAGAAGGATTTTGAGGTGTTACGTTAATTGAAAGAAGCGTTGCTGCAGACACGTTCAGCGATGCATTTCCACTCACATTATTAAAAGTAGCTTCTATAGTTGTTGTTCCTGCTCCCACATTGTTTAGCAAAGCTCAAAAATAAAGGGTCAGCTCGATATGTGACTCGGAATAAGTATGCTGAGCTTTATATGCAAATGAAAGACGAAATGGAACAACAATATTTTAAGGAAAAACTATAGGAACGAATGTGGAAATTAGAAGGAATCATGAATGAATTAAAAAATTACCATGATTTAAAACGAGCTCAATACAGAGGATCAGAAAACACTCAAATTCAGGCCTATTTTGCGGCTATGGCTTTGAATATCAAAAGGTTGGTATTTTTTGTCCTTTATGGAACAACTCTAATTTTTATCCAACTTTGAGCATATTTTTCAACAGGCCGTCCCGTTTATTTTCACTATTGATTAATATAAGATATAGGATATACTATATTGTATATGGTTGGAGGTTATTATGACTAAAGTTCTTATTTCAATACCCGATAAAATTGCTTCTAGAATGCGAGCTTCTATACCACAAAAGCAACGCAGTAGAGTTATTGTTCAATTAATAGAGAAGGAAATAGAAAAGCGTGAAAAAGCACTTTATGAATGTGCTGTTGCTGTTGAGCAAGATAATGAGTTAAATCATGAAATGACCGAATGGGATGTCACCCTTAAAGATGGACTAACTGATGAATCGTGGTGATATTTATTGGATTGATCTTAATCCAACAACTGGATCTGAAATTAATAAACAACGTCCTTGTGTATTAGTAGGCGCAACACCAATAAATCAGGCGCGGCATACAGTGGTGGTAGTTCCTCTTTCCACATCAGCAAAAGCTAGACCTCCCATAACAATATCAGTCTATTGTCTTAATAAACAGGTAACGGCTATTTGCGATCAAATTCGAACTGTTGATAAAAGTAGATTAAAGAGTTTCATAGGTACGCTGTCAGATGATGATTTAAATTCTCTTGATGATGGTTTGCGACAAGTATTAAGTCTATAATTGAGAGACTCTAGGGTCATATTGTAAAAATAAATTCATTGTATAGTGGATTAAATTTTGAATAAATGTTATTTAAAATCGGAATGACTTGCATCTTCGTTAACAGCGCTAATTCGTTTTAACCCTGTATTGCTGCCTAAAGCATAAAGACAAAGAAGCAGTCTTTTTTGCAAGAGCTCTCCATCTAAAATTTCTCGATTGCCTACCGAGTGAAATTGCTTGGTAAAATTAACACGAAAATCAGATTCCTTTAAAATATCGATTAAATTAATGGTTGACCAACGACGGGTTTCACCGCATATCCAGCCCAAACTGGCAATGAGATAGCTAAGCGACTTTAAGTGCCAATATTTTGTCCATATCAAACACCATACCCTGCTCTTCAATATCCTGGGTAAAATCATATTCCCCATGCAAATTGACATAATGCCAGATTAAAGTCGATCCATTGCGAATAATGGTTAGTAGTGCTTTCCTGCTTGCTTCATCCTCTAACAGAGCCAATTTTTGCGAAAGGTATAGCTCATTCCATAATACAATTGCATTCTGGATTAAGCGCTGGCAACCAACAACCATTTCTTGTTCCTCCTTGCTGCTGTATTGAATTTCCTGGTTGTTACCAAACAGAATGGCTTTTGAGAATTTATTCGATAACTCAATACGATTTAACTGTTTTTCAACAGCCTGTCGTAATTCTACATCATCAATATATCGAAGAATAAACAGACTTTTAATAATCCGTCCAAATTCCTTTATGGCGCAGTACAATGGATGTTGTTTTGAATATGAACTGAGACGCTTGAACAGTTGTGATGCCGTTGTGGCTTTAAGTTTAATCGTAACCATCAAACGCAAAATATCATCCCAATGGGTTTTAATTAAATCAGTGTCAATATAGCGATGCGGGAGTATTTTATATCCTTTGGTTTCATAGGTGCTTCTGGAGTTAAAGCTGTATAGGGTGGCTTTCTTCAGACCTTTAATTCTGGGTGCAAAATAAATCCCAAGCATGTTCAATATCCCAAAAATTGCTTCAGAATAACCATGTGTATCAGTGGAATGGATTGTGCTCTTGATCGAAAGATTATGTAATAATCCATCAGCAACATAGGCTGCTTCTCGTTCAGAACTACTGATGGACGTAGTATAAAACAGGCGGTTTAGCTCATCAATAAAGCTGTAAAGTGAAGATCCTGAGCCGCTTCCAAAGTATTTGAATGATTTATTGGCGTTCAATGACTCAACAACTACGCTGACTTTTCGTCCATCGCTGGATGTATGTAATTCACCAGGATTTTTTTGATAGATGCTGGCTAATGATAGCTTGCCGAGCAGCTCAAGAATGCATTGATTTGCTGCGTTAATATTATTAAGACTCATGTGCCAGTTTACAAAGTTTTCCAGGGCATCTTCCGTAATCCCTTTGGAGACATTGGCCATCTTGCTGATGCCTATATTGCATCCCATTCCTAAAATCGATGCATAAAATATGGATGTTTTGGGCAAGATCTTCTTGTCTTTAACGCTGTGATGGCGAAAGCAATCAAGGTAACCAGTTAACCGCTGAATATCACTCAACATTTTTAGTACCGATGTATATTTCTGATCAGCAAACAGAGAAGATACTGACTGCGTATTTATTTTTTCGACTTTGGGTGTTGCCAGCACCATTCGTCCCTTTGAATCAAATTTGATGTGAGGATTTTTGTCTGCCTTGATACGGCGATTAGTTTTATGGTATGCCCCGTGGAGCTTTTTATGAAGGGTTTCCATTAATTGATCAATGTCTGCAAAATCGAGTAACCCTGCTTCTTCCAGTAACCTGTTCCTGTTAGCCTGCCAATGTTCTTTGGGGTGTAAATAGTTTTCCAGTGACAGATAGCGATAGGCTGGCTTCAGACTGATAACACCCGCTTTTAAAGCATCAGCCGTATAAAAATACAGCAACACCTTATAAAGGGAGATCCTGAATTTACCTTCACTGGAATAAAGTGCAGCCTGTTCATTTTCAGATAAAAAGCTGACTGGCGCCTCTTTCCCCACATTACCTGTTTTGGCCTGATAGTGTTTGATGGCCACTAAAATGGCAGGAATATCCTGATTTTCCGGGATATCAAATGCAATATTGCGCAAGATATCAGCCACCCTGTTCTGTAATTTAAGGGACAAATCCTCCAATATCTGGTAATAGTTCTGTGCATTCATTTCATCAAGTGCCTGTTTTGTATATTCATCCAGTTTTGGTTCCGGTGGATAGATTTCCAGGTGCTGGTGATAGTCCTCCAGCAATTGCCTGATTTGCTGAACTTTCTCCGAATCGCTTAAAACAGGTGATGTTGCCAGCTTTTCAATTTTTTTCAGTTGAGCCTTATAGGATATTCTTGCATCTGATAATAATTGCAGGGTTTCCTTTTGCTGGTCTTTCTGTTTAAAGATCTGTTCCTTTTCATTTTTTGTAGCGGCGTTTTCTGTTGCCTTCACACAGTTGAGTAAAATATCTGCAAAATTATCCTGTCTTAACTGATATTGATGAACCAGAAAACAAATGATATGGAGATAGCGTTTATCAGGCTGAAGCTGATTAATCTGAAACAGACTGGCCTTGCGAACCCAGGTTGCATAATGCTTGACGGTGTCATTGTGCAGATTTAGTTTATCGAGCAAGGGACTAACACTGTTATAAATACTTTGGATTAGTTGAAAATCCTCGATACTTTTCTTAATCTCCTTTGGCTTTCTTGAGTGACTGATGGTTTTAAGTCTGGCAATGGTTGAAGAATCAGCATCATCTATTTTTAGAAGAGCATCCATACTGATTTTGTGACCATCGGATAATTGATCCTCAATCAAATGAATCAGATGTTTATCATAATCACTGATTATCTCTGTGATGTTCAGGGCAAATCGATTATAGCGGGGGATCTCAATACGCCTGGCTTTCAGCAGATCGAATACATCCTGTAAAATCTGTTTTGGTGGGTAGCGACGGGCAACGCGATCATGAATACTCTCCCTGAATAATGTTTTCGCCTCTTCATCAAAGGGTTTTATCGCCAGATATTCACGAATTATCTGTTTGTGGTAATTAAACGTCCGCTGATTATATTTTTTTAGTTGCACTTCATTGTTGTCAAAGCCGTATAGCTGGCATATGGCCTTGAGATCAGATTCATAAAACTGTCTTGGTTGGTAGAATCGCGCTCCTACCAGGCAATACCCAAACAATAAAATAAATCCAGCTTTATTGGTGACGCTATCCACGCTTTTCAGCCAGACGGCTAACTCTGGTGGTAAACAAAAATATTTATTTTGTTCATCAGGGGAAAAATTTGGCGGACTATTAAAAATAATTTGTTCTGCAGGGGTCATTATTTCAAGCTTTGCCATTAAGGTACATCCGGGACATCAAATTTAATTCTTTTAACGCTCGTTTTATTAGGCGATAAATTATATCATTAAGGTGCATTATAAACGATTAACAATATGATGGTGTTATATGTGCAAAATACCTTAATACAAAACCCAGTGAAAATTAGGTGGCATTAGCATGATTTATGGATATGTTCGGGTGAGTACTCAGGATCAAAGTGTTGAAAGTCAGAAAAACAGCATTAGTCGTTTCTGCATTGAGCAAAAACTCATGGTTGACGAATGGATTGAATTAGAGATGTCCTCCCGTAAGTCTACTAAGTTACGTCGTATCGATGAGTTGTTAGATAAATTATCACCTGATGATGTGGTTATTGCCTCTGAATTATCAAGGCTTGGTCGATCAATAAAAGAAACGTTGAATACTATAGAAATAATTATTCATGATAAAATGTCCAGGTTGATACTTATCAAACAAAATCTGGATTTAAATCCTAATGCCAAGAATAATGTGGCAAATAAAGTGCTCATCACGATCTTTTCAATGTTGGCTGAATTGGAGCGAGATTTTATTTCAGAACGAACCAAGGAAGGGTTACGCGCACGAGTTGCTAAAGGTATTAAGCTTGGTAAACCGAAAGGGATAATACAAGCCTCAATGTACGATAAAGACAAAGATAAAATTTTACATCTATATCAACTGGGTGTTCCTATTCAAAAGATTATTGCAACACACTTAGGCTATGGCAAGTATTTATCACTAAAAGCTTTTATCAATAAATGCAGGGATTTTTCATGAATCAAAATTTAATCGACTCAATATGTTTTGAGAAAGCTAATCTTCAACACGAAAAAATTATATTTGACTGGCTTAGCTTACCCCATATACAAGATTTTTGGGATAACAGCAAAGAACATAAAGATGACATACTCAACTTTATCTATGGACGTAAGCAACACTATTTTTACGGTACCACTAAATATTGGGTAGGGTTTGTTAATAATGAGCCATTTGCTTTTCTGCTAAGCGACGAAATATTAGAGTCACAAAATGATGTAACTGATCTTCATAAATATTATTTATCAAAAGATGGGCATACCGTCTCTCTTGATTTTGGCATAGGGAATAGGGATTTTTTAGGAAGAGGATTGGCTGCACCAACCTTGAAGAAATTTACTGCATTCTACCACAATCAGATCGATAATCTGGCTGATACTTTTTTCATTGATCCTGATGAAAACAATCCTAGAGCTAAGCATGTTTATGAGCAAGCTGGATTCGAACCAGTAGGTGAATACTCGATGCAAGGCGGTTTTTTTACAGGCCATAAAACTCATTTAATGGTAATGAAATTACCAAAGAGAACTTAATATGGAAAAGAACATTACTGGTATCAATTACACTCAATTCTTGGATGATCTTAAGACGAAAGTTGCTGCAAGTCAGTACAGAGCGGCTCTGAGTGTAAATAAAGAACTTATTCTGCTTTACCATCATATTGGAACAGAAATTATCAATTCTCAGAAGCAACATGGGTGGGGGGCTAAAATTATTACGCAGCTAAGTCGTGATTTACGTAGTGAATTTCCAGAAATGAAAGGGTTTAGTCCGCAAAACCTAAAGTATATGCGACGTTTCGCTGAAGAATATAACCTAGATGAAATTGGTCAACAAGCTATTGACCAATTACCCTGGGGGCATAACATTACACTGATGTATGAAGTGCCAGATAAAAAGGAAAGAGAATTCTACATCCAAAAAGCAAAAGAATACAGCTGGTCTCGAAATGTATTATCAATGCAAATTGAATCCGATTTATATAAACGAGAAGGGAAAGCTATTACTAACTTTAACAAAAAATTATCATCTCCTCATTCTGATCTTGCACAAGCAACACTTCGAAACCCATATTTATTTGATTTTTTAAGTTTAGGGAAAGATGCTCATGAAAGAGAAGTAGAAAAAGGATTGGTTGCTCATATTGAACGATTTTTGCTTGAACTTGGAGAAGGCTTTGCTTTTCTGGGACGTCAATACCATCTTCAAATTGAAGATCAAGATTTTTATATCGACTTGTTGTTTTACCACATCAAGTTAAGGGCATTTGTTGTGATTGATTTAAAATCAGGTAAGTTTAAACCAGAATACGCCGGTAAAATGAATTTCTATTTATCAGCTGTAGATGATTTGTTACGCCAACCAGGGGACAACCCTTCTATAGGGTTAATTTTATGTCGTTCAAAAGTTGGGGTTGTTGCTGAGTATGCTCTTCGCGATATGACTAAACCAATTGGACTTGCAGAGTATAAACTTACTGAGTCATTGCCTAATGATATTAAGACTGCATTACCCACAATAGAGCAGATAGAAGAAGAGTTGTCGAAAGACTTTACAGAAAATGAATAAAATCTCAACCCCTCATATCATTGGTATTAGTGGAAACATGGGCGCTGGAAAAACAACACTTACCCTAGAATTAGCCAGTTATTTACATAGTCCTTTTATATCTTGGGATGATTTTGATGAGATCTCAAATGGACCTGAAGATTATATCGATTGGTACAAAAGGGGAGAAAATTACACTGAATGGGACTATCCAAAATTAGCTGAAGTTCTTAAAGTCCTTAAATCTGGGGAAGCAGTTATTCATCCAGTAAAGAATAGTGTTGTTAATCCCAAGCAATATATCATTTTTGATGCACCTTTAGGACGTTTTCACCAGCAGACTGGCATCTATATTGATACTTGGATTCATATTAATGTGCCATTAGATGTATCTTTGTGTCGCTGGGTACTTAGAAACTATAAAAATACTGATAAAACTAAAGAAGATCTTTTAGACGAGTTAGAATTTTACTTAAGTGAATCAAGACCTTTATTTGAAGATCGTGAGTTTAAGAGTAAAGCCGATTTCATTATAAATGGTATGGATTCAACAAAACACCAAGTTGAATTAATTAGAGAATATTTGGGAATTTAGAGAACAGATTAAAGTTCATTGCCAGTTTGGGCTGGATATGCGGTAAAACCCAACGACGATTAATTTCTCGCTGTAACGTATCAAGAAACGGGGGTAACGCCTGTGCCTTTAATGGCGTTACTTTGATATGGCCGTCATTTTTATCCAAGATTTTAACTTTCTTGTTATGCAAAATGGTGTCATTTAGGTTTTGTAAATTAAGGTGTAGCTCGCGTTTAAGCTTTTTAATAAAATCCGAGGCTTCTAGAGGTAATCCAAGCTGTAGGTATCGAGCTTCGCGAGATGTTTCCCAATCAGCGGGTAAATCATCATCGGGATTACGGTAACGATAGGCACCCTCAATCCAGATTAATTTACAACGTAGTTTTTCTCGTAAACTTTCAAGGACAGCGACTTCATAATGAAATCGGTTAATTTTGACGAGACTGGCCTGTTTTTCGGTACCACTTGTGGGACCATCCTCTACCATCGCAACAGTAACAGGGAAATCATCCGTTTCAAAAACCATTGACTTCCATGATACAGGAATAACATTAGCTATAGGGACAAGTGCAGCATCAGGATAATAGGTATCAGTCGACTTCTGATTTTTTTAATGAATGCAATCGCATCCAATAAATCACGTCCTTCTTGGCTATTGGTTTTGAAAGTAAATGCATTTAATAGTTGCAGAAGCGCTTTGCGGTGAGCATGTGAATACAGTGAATGCACTTTGAGGTTAACTTGGTTCTGATACCATCTGTTCCCCTTATTTTTCAGCTCTATTACCAATTTTTTTAAAGTGTCCTGATTCACTAAAGGATAGATTTCATCCTCAATGACACCTTTCGGATTTTCAAGAGCCGCTTCTGCAATTAAGTATAAAATATCAAACTTACCGTTAACTTTTTTGACTTCAGAGATGATTTTTTTATTAACATAAACCTCTGCTGATGATTTCATATTGTGAATTAATTTAATAAATAAATCGGCTACATCATCCGTCAATAACTATGATCGCATGTAGACAAAGCAAGCCATAGAAGCCACTCGTGCATTATGGACAAACTCAAGAACGTTGCTGGGTGAGGCCTCCATGATTCTTTGGTAATATTTTTTGATTAATTTTCTTGGTGTGTTATCAAATAATGATGATGGAATAGGAATGCTGCGAATAGGCCTAGCGCTCCGGAACTTGTATATGGACTCATCCGGGATTGCAATATGTTCTAATGTAGTGAGGTTTGCATTTGTATATCCGGTAATATTTTAGAGTATTAAATTAACTCATACCTTGATGTGATTCGTCCTCTGTCTCCTTTATCGCGCCGTCGAACATAATAGCTCAGCAAGTTCCTCAGGTATAAACAGAGTAGATTTTACCTTACTTTCATCATCGCATTTTGCAAAACTTAGATAATCACTTTTCTTTAATTACAAACAAAATATATAAAACTAACTTGCTAATTGATATTTATATTCTTCACCATAATACATTATTGCCCAGGCATGCCGCGCATTTTTATTAGCGATCGCAACGCATGCTTTATTAAACCCTCTATCTTGTTTTATTCTATTTACCCAAGAGTTTAAAGGAGTTATTTTTTTATCGGAAATCTTTGCCACTGAACGTCCGCCATTGATTAAAAGATTTCTTAAAGTAATATCACCTCGTTTACTTATTCCCATTAAACATTGTTTTCCTCCGCTTGAATGTTCTTTAGGCACAAGGCCCACAAAAGCTGCGAAATGGCGCCCATTTTTAAAGTTTTTAGCATCGCCTATTTTTACTACTAATAAAGAAGCCGTTAAGGGTCCAATACCCTTTAATTTCATAAGGCGTTTACAGTTTTCATTTCTAAGACATATATTTTCTAATTTTTTATCATATTGAGAAATTAGCCTAATTAGATGTAATACTTCTTGGTAAATTTCATAAATTTCTTCTCTAGCTATTTGTGTTAATTCATTACCAGCATTCTCCAAAATTTCTGGGATTTCTTTAGTAAAGAAAGTCATTCCTTGCCTCATGACAATACCGTATTCTGTCAAAAAACCTCGCGCTTGATTCGTTAAGGCCGTCCTTCTTCTTACAAGCTCTTCTCTTCTTCTATGAATTAGTTGGATGTCTTGTTGCTCTAGTGATTTAATAGGAACCGATGGCATACCATCCTGCATCGCTGCGGTTACTATACCTTGAGCATCATTCGCGTCATTTTTATTTCCTCGAACAAAAGGTTTAACATGCTGCGGGCTAATCAACATTACTTCATGCCCCATACTTCTAAAGATTCTTCCCCAATAATTTGATCCTGCACAAGCTTCCATTGCAATTTTGCAAGGATTTATGTTTCTTATAATATCCATCAAATTAGCTCTATTAATTTTTTTCTTTATGATCGTTTTTCTTTGCTTATCTATCCCATGCAATTGGAATATATTTTTTGCTAAATCAATACCTACAAGGCTAATATTATTCAT
>NZ_UGGY01000002.1:0-80264 GCF_900450575.1 Legionella bozemanae | reverse complement strand
AGATAATGTCCTTATCTTATTGTTTTTTTTAGGGAACGAGGCTAAAATAGAAAATGAAATATCAAAGAACTATCGGTCGAAAGAAGTTCTTTATATATTTTAGTCTCGTTCTAAGGGCTAAATTTATTACAGGGTTGTAGAAAGTTGGCAGACTTTCTACAACCCTTTTGTTTTTATTCTCTTCGTTTTTTATTCATTTATTATCTTTATTTAGTTAATGTTACTTGTTGACTAATACTCAATACAACTAACAGATATAAAATATTGTGGATCGGAATTTCGTTTAGATCAATACATTTTTTAATAAATCACTAAAAATGACCAAAACCATTATATTGTTGTTTTAACGCAGTTTTTTGCGGCTTGAATAAGCAGATTGGATGGCTTCTTAAGATAGGTAAATTTTTTTGATGAAAAAACAAAAATAATACTCAATACAGTATTGATTTATATTGACTACGATTTCTCACTAAGATACATTTTATATGAAAATAATTAAAATGGAGTAATCCAATGAAAAAGAAGATTCCAAAAATTCTAGTGGTTGCTAATAACAAGGGAGGTGTTGGTAAAAGTTTAATAAGTCAATTGATTTCAACATATATCGCCTTTAAGAAGAATAAGAAAGTTCTCGTTCTAGATTTCGATCCTCAAGGAAATATGTCATACAGATTTCTTCGAGATACACGTATAAGGGATATGTCTAATTATAAACCTCCTTTACACCCAGATTTTGATCCGAATGATCCCGATGATGATGGCTGGGATGGCCGTTCTTCTGCTTTGGATATGTGGACAGAGAGTCCAGTTGTTCCTTATCCAACCGATCTTGAAAATTTAGAAATATTGCCGAGTGATGCTGGACTTATTAAGGATATTGAGGCGTTTGAATATAGCGACAGCTTAGAGAGCATTGTACAGCGACCTTATGATTTTTTCGCAATGGATGAGTTTATTGATTGTGGGTATGATTTGATCCTTATTGATACGCCACCAGCTAAAGGACCATTAACTCAAAGTGCTATTCGTGCAGCAACTCATGTTTTAATTCCATTGGAGCTGAGTAATAAATCACTTCAAGGACTAGCTGGGATGGTGGATCTTGTAAACCGTCAAAATGTTTATAGACCTGCAAATGCACAAGCTAAAATTATTGGTTTATTAAAAAATAAAGTTGATTATAACAAACGAACACCTCAAAACCGAATAGTTGATACCATCAAAGCAAATCCATTGTTATCAAGATTACTTATAGAGGATATAGAAATACATGACTCCCCTAGAGCAGTTGATATTGATGAAGATCAAGCACCTATTACTGCACCATATACTGAGTTAAAGGACAACGATAGATTTGCGATTGAAGCAGTAGCATTAGGGGAGTTTGTATATAACGAAGTACTAGGAGATAAGGGCAATGTCACTCAAAAAGAAAATAATTACGAAATCGCTGACATCTAATAAAATCAATAAACCTGATACCATTACTAGAGCAGCGATAACAGCTAATTTAAAATTTACAAGAGGCAAACAGTTAGTTGAGCAAGATCCATTTACTTTGATCCCTGATCCATTTAACCCAAGACCAGGAGAAGTTATTGATGAACATTGGTTGAAACAGCATTTATTTATTGGAAGTGATAAATCACTTTGCAAGTTTTCAGATGAAACAGGAGAGTTTAATATCCCTGAATTTTCACAATTAATCATCGAACCAGATGAGGGTATTGAAGAAAGTTATAACTTTTTAAGAGAGCTAGCATTTTCGATAAGAACAGATGGTTTAATTGAACCAATTGAGATATTTTTAACTGATCGGCAGAATGATCCCGATTATTTTCAAAATACAAATCTGGATTATGGATATGTAATTTTAGAAGGTCACCAGAGACGTCTTGCGGCAATGATGGCTGGTGTTTCCACAGTGACTTGTATAGAAATCACTGACGAAAGCATGCTTGTTAAACTCAAAGTTAAACATCGTAAACTTAGGCGACAATTGTCCGAAAATAATTTGAGAAAAGGTTTAACTGTATCCCAAAATTTCCAAATATTCCAACAGCTCTTGTCTGATACAAATGTACAATCTCTTAAAAATAAAGAATTATCTTCCATTATTGGATTAGGGGAGGGAATAGTAAGTGCATTACGAACCATTTGTTCCAAACGAGAAAATTATCCACCAATTTTATTCTCTAAAATCAATGACAACGCGCTCACTTTTAAAATGATCAGAGCATTAGCTCCTAAATCTTATAAAGAAATCGAGTTAGCTTTGTCTCAATCAAATTCTAATCAAATACCAAATAAAAAAAAGGTAATTAAATCTCGAGGACGACAAGGTGGAGCTATAAAGAAGTATGCAACCTTTAAAATTGGCGATCAGAAGGAATCTGATTCTTTACAACGACTTTTATTAACTAGGTTCCCAGAAATTAATAATCTAGAAATACAAGACTCATCCTACAAAACCCTAGAAATAATTCTGAATAAAATTAAAGAAATGGCTTTAGAAGAAGAGACATGCCCCGGAGCAAACTAACAATAACATTATGAAAAATAAAGAAAATATTTGCTATTTTGATTGTTTTGATTATTTAATAAATGGTGGTTTATGACAGAAAAACGAAAGAGTAAAAAGTTATTCTTCCAAGCACCTCAGAAAAAGGAGAAGTGGCTCGTATGCATAAGATTTCCAAAAGATATTAAAGAGAAGCTTCGAAAACAAGCTGAAATCGATTATAAGGGAAGAGGAAAGCAATCATTACTTATTGAGGATGCAGTTAAATATTATCTGTATACGCTTTCAGATATAAAATGGGGCGATTATGAAAGAGATCTGGATTATGCAGAGTTGATTGATGATATCTTTGAAGGTTTAAATCAAGCTCCTTTAGAAGGAGCCACACAAGTCTTTTTCACCGAAGAGACAAAAAATAGGATATTGGAAATTGAAAAAAAAATTAAGCTTACGAAACCATTGATGAAAGATGTGCGTACAGGGTTAATTAGAAAGGCTGTCTCTATACGATTAAGTTTGGGAGATAAAAATTTCTTTGATTCTATTATGAACATGGAAAATTTCTAATACAAGTTTTAGCTTATGGCTGACGAGTAATGAATTGAGAATGTGGAGCGATTTATTTGGTTCACAATTTGAAGAAATTGCTTGTGTGATGTAACAATAAAAAGTTTTTTATTAAGGAAATGAAATGCATGCTGTAAGAGGCAAGCGAAAAGGGATAGTTTATCTACATTGGTTAAATGCAATAACTACATTCAGTTTTGCAATTTTATTTTCATCCTTATCCCTTTACTTGACAAAGAACATTGGCTTAACTCAAATGCAATCCAATGGAATCGTGGGATTTTTTCTTGCATCAAATTTTATTTTGCATTTTGTAGCCGGCTATATTGGAGATAGATTTTTAACTAATCGATTGTTATTTGCTATTTCAACCCTCATACAAACTTTAGGTCTACTAGTTCTTAATTTTTCTGAATCGTTTGTATATCTAGGGCTAAGCTTGTTCCTTATTGGTTGCGGATTAGGATCAACATGTATTAACTGCCTTATTACCCAGCAATTTACTAATAACGAAAATGAATCAAGAGAAAAAGCATTTTTTTATAATTACAGCGCAATGAATATAGGGTTTCTCTCTGGTTATGTTATGAGTGGGTTTATTGATATTAACGATAGATACGATCGTTTATTTGAAGTAAGTAATTTGATTAATCTAATTACGGTGTTTTTCATAATTAAATCGTGGAGATATTTTGCAAAAGATAATGTAAATATCAGAGAGGAGATAAAGAGGGGGCAGCTAGGACTGGTATTAATCATACTAATTATACCTATCCTTCTAGCAGGGTTTTATTATTCCTGGTTAGCAAATAGCCTCATACTTTTTATTGGTGCTGCGGCATTATTATATATTACATTACTTGGACGTAGTTTAAGTCCGCATAATGCACGAAAAAAAATTTATTCTTTTGTATTTTTAACTGGAAGTTCAATTGTATTTTGGATGCTTTATTTTGTAGGACCGATGGGTATTTCTCAATTTTTGAAGTACAACGTGAATATTTACATGGGTTCTTATTATATTCCTCCACAATGGTTAATGAATTTAAACTCAATTTTTGTAATTATTGGCTCACCTATAGCAGTCAAACTATTTGATAAATTAAGGAAGAAACAAATCACCATTTCCATATCAAAACAATTTATGAGTTCCTTACTGTTTATTGCTTTGTCGTTTTTGGCATTGACTGTTGGCATAGAGAATTGTGGTACTGATGGATTAACTAGCATGAGTTGGATTATTGTGCATTATCTTCTTCAAGCAATAGGGGAGTTACTTATTGCTCCTGTTGGTTACGCGATGATAGGAAGTCTTGCACCAGAAAAATTACAAGGGCTCATGATGGGTATATGGATGATGGCTTCAGGAATAGCAGCCACAATATCCAATTATTTTTCTAATTTAATGACTCAATCTGAATCATTAAATCCTCTTATTAGTAATGAACACTATTTGGGCGCTTTTACCCAGCTAGGTTTTTATGCAATTTTGGGTGCACTTATTCTCTGGTTTTGTTCTAAAACGATTGAGAATAGTATACAAAAAAACTCGACCGAAGCTATCAATGGAATGGCATAATCTATTGTAACGATAATTCGGCCTGTAACTTAGATAATTTTGTTTCTTCTTGAGCTAATATTTTAAGAAAATTATCCAATATATTAGGGTTTTTTATTGTTTTAATATCTTTTTTAATACCATTAATAAGACTTTGTTGAATTTGAAGGGATTTTTGCAATTCCTTGTTAGTACTTGGATGATGAGCCAATTCATAAACATTGCATAAACGGTTATTCGTAGCTATCTCATCTAATCCAGAATAAGTACACTCTTCTTTCTTCAATTGCAGGCGGGCCGCCTTTTCTTGATCTTGCTTTTCTTGGTAATGTTTCCCTTCTGGAGAGTATTTATTAAATCCTTTGGGGGTTCTCCAGCGATTAGTGCGAAGAAGTTGAGAAATGATATTAATTTTGTGTTGAAAAGTGCCAATTTTTTGAAATTGCTCTTGGTTATTTAATGAAAATACCACCTCATCGAAGACTTTTTCTGGTGAGGATAGCTTTACTCCGTGTTGCTTTTGAACATTCAACAACATCCCTTTAACGATATTAAGCTCAGTCAATGGTAATTTATTGTCTGAATTAGGAAAAGTAATATTATTAATTACTCTATTTTTTTCTTTATTAATGGTATCTGTTGAAACAAGATAATCCATTCTCTCGTTTATATCCGGTTCAGGCGTAAGCCCCTTTTCTTTTATCTCTATAATGGTTTCTGGTTCTTTGTAGATCAGTTGTAATTTGTTTTGAAGTGTTTCAGTAATTGCTATAAAAGATCGAGGTACACCATAGTATTTAAATCGTTTTCGAATAATTAGGCCTTCTTCTTCTAAGCTCTTTAGGTAGATGTATATTCTGCTTTCACTAAACCCAAGTTCTGCAGCAAGATCAGGGATTTTCCTTGTAAACCATAATCTATTGTCACGCTTTAGAAGGGTGCCTTGATGATGAAAAATTATTTTATCTAAGAGAAGTGCTTCTTTAGAGCATTTGGTTAATGAAAGAAGCTTGTTAAAGCCTAAATAATAAATCGAATTATTCATAATACATCCATGTGAAAAATATTACTTAATTAACCCTGATGTAGTCAGCATATAAATTAACTGAGGCGTGGTTTTACAATTAAAGCTTGTTTTTAAGTCACTGAGTCGATAAAGAATGTATCTTTTAGACTTTTTTGTATCTTCTGCAATGTCATTCACATGACAGCCGCTGACTATCATTTTTATGATTTGATTATCCACATGATCGATTGTCATTTAAAACTCCGTTTTTATATAAAACGCATTCCATGTGACATAATTTATAACTTGAAATACATTTATGCAATAAAAATTATTATTTTTACCAATAAATTTTATTACATGAAATACAACTTGATTGAATACCCTCATGTTCTCTTGTATGATTCAGTTAATTAATAGGATTTTATTTTGATGCCATATGAGTGAATTATCGTGGGATAAGGTAAAAACGGACATAGCTCGGGTTAACAAACGCCTCTATGAAGTATTGGAAACCATAGACGGCATTGAAAATATGCTTTTTACCGTACTTGAATATCATTATGGACAGATCATTGCAGATGAGCACCATTTTTATTTACCAAATACAGGTGGCAGACTGTCTTCAGTTCCTTTTTCAATGGTTTTAGAAAAGAATCTTGAAATGTTTATTGAATTTAAAGGGAAGTCGAGTACACATCAGATCTATAGAGAAGGAGATTTTTTAAGCGTTAGTTCACTTTATAATGCTTCAAATACTCATCATCCAACAGATATATTGCAAATATCGTCAGGCGCACGGAATACATTCTTACTCTGTCCTGTGGCAGATGCAAGGCCTCATGCTAGTTTAGAAAAGTATTTTAAGGCAGATATTCCAGTCCCAGATGATCTTGGAAATCATTATTTAACCTTCAAAAGCTTATGTGATGCGGCTAATTGTAACTGGCGGTCAAGATTATTGGTATTTCCCTCTGAAATTGTAACCTTAATAAAAGAGAATAAATTACCTACTTTTTTGAGTTTAGTGATGGAGTTTGATTCTAATCAGACAGGATATTATGCAAATCTACCTTTTTATAATTATCTAATGGCTTATGTTCGGGCAAATAATCCCGAAATATCTCAAAATGAATTCACTAATAATGCGATTAGCCAATTAATTACTATAGGAACAGGACAAGTTCCTGGCTACGGATTATCTGCTGGTGATGATTTGTTACCCTTAGATTTTATTATTGAGGTGTATCGCGATATATATAAATCCAAATACACTCCCTTTGTTATGGAGCCTGTTCATTTTGATAAAAATAAAAACGATCCTGTTTTTTATTCAATACTCAAAGAAGAGATGGCTTTCAAGCCATCATCATTTTCAAATAAACCACAGCGTTGTGAATTAATATACGATACTTATTTACAATATGCAGAACATATAAATAAATTAGGTCATTTCAAGAGTACGCCTTTTTTTGAAAGCGCAACGAATCTGGAGCTAACCCTTTTTCATGAAAAGAACAACCAAGTGACTAATAACCTATTTAAGCTGCCTAGAGAGACAATTTTTTCTTACGATCCTCGTTTTTTAGAAGTAACTGATAAGCTTGGTTATTCAGTTGAGCAGTTTCCTTCGAAAACAACATTTTTAGTAGGATGTTTTGGTATTAAATACAATGAAAATAAAGAAACTGTTATGCATTGATCCCCTTCAGGATTATGAACTAATTGATTGTGATCTACTCTTTCAATTAGGAATTTCTCCCATTTTTTTGATTAAAGATGCATCTAAGTTTGTTAAGGACAGAGAAAATGTATTAGTAAGTTCATTTTCATTTGAAGATCTACTAGCTATTTGTGATTCGATTCGCCCTGATTATATAGTCTGTTTTTCGGAAGATATGTTTGTTGATATAGCAAAAGTCAGGGAAAATCTAAATATTGCAGGTATGAGCTTAAGTACATCGATGCTATTAAGTCATAAAGATCTTATGTATCGAAAATTGGATGGTTTATTTTCATATCCTAAAACAACTACATTGATTGAATCTTCAAACCTAAAATTAATCAAAGAAAAGATAGGTGTACAAGAGATATTTATTAAACCTATTAATTCCTCTGGTTCTTATGAGACATATCATATTAAAACCGAAGAGGAGTTTTGTAATTTTTTGACCAATAAAAAAGAGAATGTGAAAAAATATATCGTTCAAGCTTATGTGGCAGATGATTTATACCATTCAGAATTGGCAGTATTTGATGGGAATATATTATTTGTAGAAGCCAGAAAATATACGCATCCAAATCATTTAATGGTCAGTAAAAATTTGCCTATATTTAGTCTGAATATTTTAGATGCACACCAGCGACAATTAATTTTGGATGCTTCAATTAAGGTGTGCCAGTTATTAGAATTCAATAACGGGGTACTTCACACTGAGTTTTTTATGAGTGAGGATGGTTATATTCAATTTATTGAAACCAATCCTAGACCTCCAGGTATTGGTCTAAATAAGCTATACCAGAAGAAATATTCCATAAGTCTTGAAACAATTTTATGTTGTATTGTTTGTGGGATTGAGCCTCCTCGCTTGGTAAAGAATAAAAGCTATTACGTTTGTGGTTATTTTCCTAGAAAGAACGGTGTTATAAAAAGAATTCATAAGCCTGAACTTTCTGTACAAAATGAGTGGACACTTTTTGTTAGGCCAGATGATACCAGTGAGCAAATGGCGCATATGTCTAAGTCAGCGCTGGTGATTTGTTGGGATGATTCTATTACTGAAATAAATCAAACAGGGAACTTTCTTGCAGAGCAAGATATTGTAGAAATATATTAATTCTAAAAATCGATTATAGCCTCATTTTGGCTGCTGATGAGTTTTTAGTAAGGTCTTTAAACAGTTGTTCGTTCATATTTTCGTCACAATTGTTAAAAATATAAATAAATTATATATGTCGTTTATATAAAAATCTACGGGTTATAGAAATGCATAAATATCAATTAATAGAGTTTAATTCAGATAGAAAACAAATCCAATTGGTTTCAAATAAATCAAATTTGCAACAAGTATTAGCAGAATTTTATAAAGAAAATTTTGAAAAGATGTTTGACGACAGTGGTTGTTCAAAGGGATATATTTCCGTATTTGTTAACTCAGAACAGATATCATCCATTAAAGACATTACTCTTAAACCTAATGATGAGGTGTGTATTGTAACTTCAATTTCAGGAGGGTAGTAGAGTGGATAGATACAAACGCCAAATTTCTGTTATTGGAGAGCAAGGTCAAAAACTAATAAATAACGCAACAATTATGATCGTTGGACTCGGCGGGATAGGCAGTCCAGTAGCTCAATATCTTGCCGCAGCTGGTGTTGGAAAGTTAATTCTTGTCGACGATGATAAAGTAGATCTTTCTAATTTGCATAGACAGATCTTATTTAATGAATCCGATATAGGGTTCTATAAGGCAGAAAAGGCGAGAGATGTTTTAAGTAAAGCTAATAAAAATGTGGTTATAGAGGCGCACACTAAAAGATTTGATGTGGATTTTGGCTGTTCCTTAGTATCTGATGTCGACTTGATCATCGACGGAACAGATAATTTTGAAACAAGATATTTTATTAACGATATTTGTGTTTTAAAGAATAAAGTATTTATCAGCTGTAGTATTTTGGTCAATATCATTCAGCTTGCTTTATTTGATACAAAGCACCTTTGTTATCGTTGTCTATACCCTAATCCACCACCTATAGGTGTAATACCTAATTGTTCTGAAGCGGGTGTGTTAGGCACTGTGACAGGAATAGCAGGAACCATGGCTGCTAATCTTGCGTTAAATTACTTACTCAAGATAGAGAATGAGAAAGTACCAAAGATACGAATAATAGATACAAAAAACTTCAACATCTCTTCCATGCCCATAAAGCAAAATAATAACTGTTTTGCATGTAAACAAAGAAAAATCAGCTTAAGATATCTGCAAAATCAAAACGCTGATTATGGAATTTCCTTGGAGCAACTTGATAGAACCAAATATTTTCTGGTTGATATAAGGCAAAAAGAAGAACGAGAGATTGCTAAGTTAGATGATGATCTATTTTTTCCTATAAAAGAGAATACTGATTATTCGTTTTTCTTATCCTATAAAGATAAAAAGTTGGTATTTTATTGTGCATCAGGATATCGAAGTAAATTGTTTGTATCAGAACTTAGAACCTTAGGCATTGATGCCTATTATCTTAATGAAAGGCTTTCGAAATGATTTTTGAGCATACAGAAACGTCTTTAAGAGCTCGCAATTACGGCGAAACACTAAGCTTATTGTCTCATTTCAAAAAACTGGCAGGAATTACACGATTAGCTGATTTAACCCATTTAGATTACACAGCACTACCTGTCTACACTGCAATAAGGCCTAGAGCAAAATCGTTAACTACGAGTCAAGGAAAAGGATTTACAAAAGAAGCGGCTCAGTGCTCGGCATTGATGGAGTCTATTGAAGTATATTTTGCTGAAGAGTTAGCTCCACAATTAACTAATAAGTCAGAGCTTGAGTTAGCTCACAAAACTATTTTTATACCAATAAATCATCTTTCAAAGTCTGTACATTTTAGTGATTCATCACAGCCAATGAATTGGGTTCAAGCTGAATTAGTATTTGCAAAAAAAAACATTCTCGTGCCTTTTGCTGAGTACTCACTAAATTCTTATTTGCCAGAAGTGTTGATTTACTCTCCTGATACAACTGGACTTTCGGGGGGAAATAACTATAAAGAGGCCCTTTTACATGGAATTCTAGAGGTAATAGAACGACAAAATGCCCAACAGATCTCTGAGATCGCTTTTGTTAATGGCAAAATGGTCAAAAATATAACACAAAAATTTGATTGTCATATTTACTTTCATGAAAATATTTATGAAATTCCTTCGTTTGAGGTATTGATTAAATCAAAGAATCCTTTTGAAAATCAAATCCTATTTAAAGGAGGTGGATGTCATCTCAATAAACAAATAGCTTTAAATCGTGCACTGACGGAGGCCATTCAATCGCGAGTAACCACAATAGCAGGCTCCCGCGATGATTTGATTCATACTAAGTATGATTTTAAAACTAGTGAGTTTCCTGTTGTTACAGATAAAAAGGGTTTTGCTGAGCTGCCCAATTATTCGGTAGAGACGATAGACGATGCTCTTTCGGTTCTATTTGAAAAGATTAAGGGGAAGAATCAGGATATTTTAGTTTATAAATACTATGACAAAGAAATATGCATTTTAAAAGTAAAACTAGTTTCTATGGATTTGATAAGTCATGCATGAAACCGTCGTTTTTTTAGAAACTTCCTTAACCTATCAAGAGGCGATACATCTACTTCCCCATGCGATGTATTTACCTTCAATCAAAAAGGGAGATGTGCTTAAATCAATAAAAGCAGGATATAAACGGATAGTTATCATCGATGGAAATTTTTCCTGGGTTCCTTCTGTGTGGCATAAAGAAATATTAACAGCATTAGACTACGGTATTGAGGTTTGGGGTGCGGCTTCAATGGGTGCTTTAAGAGCAGCGGAGCTGGATTCTTTTGGAATGAGGGGGCATGGACGTATATATGAGATGTATAAGAATGAAGAAGTAGATGGTGACGATGAAGTGGCAATTGCTTATTCTAAATTCAATAACGTACAAACTATTCCTTTAATCAATATCCGCCTAACGCTTGAACGACTAAATAGTATTAATAATGAAACTGTTTTAAATTCAATACGATCCATTTTTTATGCTGAAAGAACTTGGGAGAAAATTGCTCGACACGTGTCAGAAGATCTTTATCATTTGATTAAATCTAATTATATAAACGCAAAAAAAGAGGATGCAAAGTCGTTATTGCTTTCTTTAAACCAACAACACATTCTTTCTACGGTTTCTGATTTAAATAGAAAAAAAAGAGAGTTTACTCTTTTTGAAAAAAAATTAATTGAGTCTACTTTGTCTTCTGTTTGGTTGCGTGCTCCTATGCATGAGCAGACAGAATGTTCAGCTTCTCAACAGAGGGCGGAAAATATTCTTAAATTACTATCAATTCCTGAAACAAAAAAGAATAGGATCCATTATCAATACTTACTGTCTCTTCTTGATCAACAAACGTATGCAATTACAGAATACGAGCTTATATATCAAGTCGAACAATTTAGAGAGGAGCATAATTTGTTAAAAGGAGAGGATTTTTTTAACTGGTTAAAGGACATGGGATTGCATGAGTCTAACCTAGAACAACTCTTTACCGATTATGTAAAACTTATGAAACATTTGATAATTACCTACGATTTCAATAGTTATTTTAATTAGCCTATTCATCCTAAAAAAATATTTTCACTTTTTTCTTATCCTTGCACCTAGGTGAATGCACCTTCATTTAAATAATGGTTCAATAACCTTATCGCTTATCAAAATAATCCATTATGACTGTAGAACAAGAAGTATTTGATATTTTAGAGAGTTGTATTTCCTGTTTGCAACAGGCGGCCCTAAACATAGGTGGCTTTGATTTTGATAAACATGCACAAGCTGCGATATATGCTTATTCATTATTAAGGAGGCAGCAGTTGTTTTTAATGTATCCGATCGAGAATGAAACAGTGCATTAACCGATAAAAATAAGCCAATAGAAGAGGAACAAATATGTTGATTTTAACACGTAGGGTAGGAGATACCGTAGTTATCGGAAATGAAGTATTTTGTACTGTCTTAGAGCAACAACACGATAGCCAAATAAAGCTGGCATTTGATGCGCCAAAGTCTATTCCCATTCATCGCTTTGAGATTCAAAAGCAAATTATGCAAAAGATTATAGAGGGGACCTATACGAATGATGTGGTATGGAATGAAACAGTGATTGAGCGTTTAACGAGTCAGTTTAATAGGGTATCTCACTGGAATTAACTGCTTATAAATAAGGATAATGCAATGAACGCATACATTAAATCAGGATTGACACAATCATTGCTCGTTGGAGCGATGATCGTACTTACAGGCTGTGCGGCAACTCACACTGTCCTAGAACACGGCTCGTTGCAAGTGAGTACAGGACAAAGCGACACCATCTTTTTACACCCCGTATCCAGCGCTCAAAAAACGGTTTATGTTTCTGTGCGAAATACTTCTGATGAAGAGGTTACTATCCAGCCTCAGCTAAAAACCGCATTAATGAATCATGGGTATAAAGTACTCAATAATCCAGATGCTGCACATTATATCTTGCAAGCAAATATCTTAAAAATTGGGAAAATGAGTGCTTCAGCGAGCCAATCAGCATTACTTGGTGGTTATGAGTCAGCTATCGCAGGAGCTGTGGTAGGTACGGCTGCAGGAAGTTTCACTAACTCCACGACCGGAATGGTCGCTGGTGGTTTGGGTGGTGGATTAATTGGTATGGCTGCGGATTCGTTAGTTAAAGATATTAATTACACGATGATTACTGACATTCAAATCAGCGAAAAAGTGGGGAAAGGAATTAAGGTGAAAGAACAAGTGCAATCGAATCTAAAAAATGGCAGTAGCACAATGATCTCTCAAAAGTATTCCCGCGACAGCAAGTATCAAAGCTATAAAACGCGCGTAGTGTCGAACGCAAATAAAATGAATCTAAAGTTTGTGGATGCACGTCCCGCATTAGAACAGGGTTTGGTAAAAACAATTGCGGGTATCTTTTGATTAAGCTTGAGTAGAGCTCTATTCCAGATACAGATCAGACATCGAATTAATTTTAAAGGGTTATGTTCACAACAAAGAAAAAAGGAGTACTTAATGAGTGTAATTAAAATACTCATGCTGTCGATGACATTCTTGGTTGGAAGTGGAGTGGCTTATGCTGAGCCAGAGACAGGGCTTGAAAACAACGTAAAACTAAATCAGGTACTTACAGCCAATATTCCAATGAATGAGGAACAGGATGTCGAATATTTCAAGCACATATTTACTAGTGGAGGCCTTTATGAGTTTCTGTTGGCTCTGAATACCGAGGTGCCAGAACTATCTAAAACAGCCGAGTATGTGGCTTTGTACAAAAAACTGGATTTAACAAACCAGGTGTTGTCACAAATTTTAGCGGAACTGAAAAAGAACAATCAATTATTAAGCCAAAGGAGTGACCATGGATGAGTAAGCACTCTTTTTAAAACCGCGATTCATTAAATAAAAAGAATAAAAAATGAGCACAAAGAGGGGCTCAGGGGATTTTTTTACCTAAAAAACGGAGATTTATCAAAAATGAAACAAAATAAGCTTAAAAAATCATCAGTATTCCTGACTACTTTGCTTTTATCGGGAGCCGTGTTTTCGGCCTCTCTGGATAAAGAGGAGTTGGCTTCAGAGTGCCAATTTTTGGGAGCTAGTTTGAGCCAATTGGCAAAAGCCAACCTCAAAGAGTATTGCACAATCGATGTAGGTTATTCAGGAAGCATGATGGAGCAGTCTGCCTCCTTAATTCGAGGCGAACGCATGGAACTTGCACGGGATAATCTCGATTTTGCGAATAGAACATTAGCACGCGTTGCATCTAATTATAACGATTGTCCTTATTTCTCATCAATGACACGACCTTTTACACAAAAAATCAATCATTTAATTCACGAATTAGATTCACTCAATCAGCGTTCATCAAACTAAAGGAGAGCATTATGAATGTCAGTGCAGTAATCAGGAAGAGCAGTATTAAGCTTCATGAATTTATACAGTGGTCAGTCCCCTTGTTGGTCTTAAGTTGGGTCGTTGTTTTATGCCTTACCAGCACTGGACATGCAGAAGGTCAGAATTATTTAAGTGCGATGAAAGGAGATGTTAGTGCCACCTTTGGTAAGAATTCGGATTTGCCTGGCTATTTATATCTAGGTGAAACCTTGGGTGCTGGGGTTGCCTGGTGGAAAACAAAAAGTCCTTGGGTATTTATTGGTTTGCCTTTACTGATGATCTTCACGCATTGGGGTTTAAGTTATGTCGCATAACTATTCGACGTTTATGTTGTCAGAGGAACCGCGCATTGCAGGGGTTCCTTTGACCACTGGATTACCTGTGTATTTACTCACGGGTATTGGATTACTGATTGGTTATGGACCGCAGCTTTTTGTGATTGGAGCTGTTTTAAGTTTAATCATGCATCTTCAGTATGGGGGGCTGCCACTAAGGGTTTTATTAGGAATGATTTATTGGTCCTTACCGCATGCCATGACGACGATTATTTTTAGGTCATTCCCTAATTCAGCGCATCGAATCTATGTAGGGTGAGTTTATGAACAGTATATTTCGTGACAATGTGCTTTCAAAAAATAAAGTGTTGCTTCATCTGACACTGGCTTGGGCAGTCACATCCACCATTGCGGTGTTCATTTTGGGTGGGCTTTGTATTCATGTTGTTAATAACAAAGAAACTCATTGGTTGCCCATCTGTACTGAGGACGGTTACTTCTTGAGTAACTCCTCCTTTTCACCTTCTTATATTAAAGACATGACTAAAAAGGTTATTCAATTACGATTAACCTACAATCCAGACACGGTAGCAGCTCGATTTGCTTCATTAGTCCATTTAATTCCTGCGTCTCATCAAGAGGCATTCAAAACCATTCTGGACTCAGAGTCTTCAGTGGTGAAAGAAAAAAATATTAGTTCCGTGTTTTATGAAAAGAACATTCACATTGATGAATCCACCCTGCAAGCCAAGGTAGATGGAACGTTAAATCGAACCAGTCATGGTCTTGAAGTTAAACCACAAAAGAAAGTGTATTTAGTCCAGTTTGCGCACCTTAACGGGATGATGTGGCCTAAGGCTATTAAGGAGGTTCATCAATGAAATCACTTCAAATCCTCATGTTAAGTAGCCTGCTTTCTACCTCACTGCATGCAGGCAATACAGCAGCCACGCTTAAGTTTGAAGAAGGGGAGCGATTTGCGCTGTCTTTGTCTTCTCTTAACTTTAATCGTATTGATGTAGAAGGCGAGCGAATTGTTAAAGTCAGCTTCCCTGAACATTCCTTTATTGTAGAACAAAGCTTCGATGCAGAGGATGATTTGGATGGAGCTGTGATTTTAAAGCCATTAGCGCATATTCCGTTAACCGTCTATTTCACAACAAATCTGAATCATCATTTCTCAGCCACCATATCTCCGACTGAAGATTTGGGTAAAACCATTAAATTGGTATCCAAAAAATTAAAAGGGTTTGATTACGCTAAGGCGCAAGAACAGAGCCAATACCAACATAGTGACTTAATGACTGCTCTTATGGAGGGGACCCAGCCTTCCGGTTTTCAAGAAGTGGGCATTAAACCCACGACCTTTCGTTTGCATAAACAGTTAAAAGTAACGCTGGTGAAACAATACCGAGGCAAAGAGTCTTCGGGCTATGTGTATCGCATCGAAAATCAATCCAACAAACCCATGGAATTAACACCAACATTATTCGAACACCCCAAACTGGTTACGATGGAGCTGTCAGAAAAAATGTTGCAACCCAGTCAAACCGCCTATTTTTATGGCATTTACCGTGAACAATCCAACATGGGGTAATAAGGAAGCGTGTCATGATGAAATCGTTTAAAAAGTTAATAAAGAAAAGTAAAAAAGCTAATCTTAATCAAAGTGCCAAAATGGAGCAGCTTCGTAATGGCTTGGCTTTTCTGCTGCTTGGTGGTTTGTGTTATGGATTTTATCTGTATTCGTCAAAGCCACAATCTACGCTTCCTACAAATAAAAAACCTGTATTTGATGGGGTATTAGACAGCGCCTTTAGCAAATTAAGTGATGAGGCAGTGCTTGAAAAACAACAACGCCAAATTGATGCACTCAAAGCCTTGGTAGAAAAAAATAAAAAGAACACACCAAACAAATCAGACGACCTCGTTTCCGAAAATCAAGCCTTATTAAGCGTCATGCAAAAACAATTAGAGAAGCTTGCGCTTGAAAATAAAGAAATCAATGGAAAACTACAGGTGGCGCTTCTTAAAAATTCACAAACCAGTTTAGCGGCAGTGGCCGCAAGACCGCCTACGCGTGAAGAAATAGAGGCTCGTCATAAACAACGCATCCTAGATGAAAAAGCCTATTATGGCAAAGCAGGGCTTGAGACGGTTCATTTTAATTACCGCCGTCAACAAAAAGAAGAGCGTACACCAGATAATTACGTCTGGGCTGGAACCCATGCTGAAGGCATCTTATTGAGCGGAGCCAAAGGGGATGCTGGGATTAATGGTGCTAAAAATATGGGAACGGCACTCATTCGCCTGGATTCTAATGGAATTATGCCCAACAATCGCCATTCACGCCTTAATGGCTGCCTTGCTATTGTCTCTACGTATGGTGATTTGTCCGATGATGCAGTAGTGATGCACCTTGAAACCCTTTCGTGTGCGAAACCTAATTTAAGTTTTGAACAAAAGGTGTATGGCGCAGTGTATGACTTGGATGCGATGCAAGACTTACGCGGTACATCCATTTTAAAAACCAAACCTCTTTTAGAATACAGTGCGGCTGCAGGGATTTTAGCAGGCTTTGGGGATGGGCTTAAAAACCTCAATACAGCTCAGACCATTAATCCAGGCGCAGGCACCATTACGACTTATGGTCAGGCCTCTACGCTGATGCAATCAGCAGCAGGAGGGGCGGTGAGTAATCCGGCCAATAAAATCTCCGACTACATCATGAAAATCGCCGATATTTATCACCCTCTGGTGGTGGCACGTGCAGGACGGCGTGTATCCATCATGTTCACCAAAGGCTTTTGGATTGATAGGGCGCACCAATCGTTTGAATCGGGTAAATCCATTGATAATCAATCGGCTCAAAATGAGGCCGCGATTACAACAACCATTAGCCGAGCAGGCGGTGAAGGTGGGGAGAGTAGCAGTGGTGAGCCTTCAGCTCCGCAATCCACGTTCCAATCCGATACGCAAAGGGCGCAGCAATTCTTGAATCAGAATGGGATGCCCAATCAACCACTCTTTTCAACAGTTAATCCTACAGGAGACGTACATGGTTAAAGCTTGGTTTGTTTTGTTCTGTTGTTGTTCGGCAGTGACGCTTACGGGGTGTTCACGCTCCATTTTTGATCATCAAGATGTTCGCTGTCCTTTTGTCGAGCGTGGTGGGTGCCAAAGCATGGAGCAGGTGAATCGTATGGTGGATGCACGGCGATTTACACCGGATGGGCAATACGTGCAACAAGAGCAATGCGTAGGCTGCAGTGCTTATTCAAAATAAATGAAACGGAACTTTTTTAGGATTAACTATGTTCGCAACACTAAAAAAATACGTCCAGGGTTTTAGGAATTCAATCGATGGCTATTTGGTGGATGAAGAGGTATCGTCTTCCCAAAATACCTTAAATGTTGGCGATCACCAATACCCTCTTTTTTGCAAGGAACTTCCTTATCAGTATTATGACGAGGAATCGCATTTATTTATTAATCGCTGGAATACAGGCTTATTGTATCGCATCACCCCGTTAACCGGTGCGAATGAAAAAATTGCAGAGCAGTTGGATTCGATTTTAAGAACCAAGGTTTCTGATGAATTTACCTTACAGCTCATCTTAGTCAAACACAATCAAGTGGGGCATGAGCTGGATGCTTTTTCAAACCAGTTCATGACTCCAGATTTTGAACAGTTAAGTGTGATGGGCAAAAGCCTTCGTTCGTTTTATGGTGAGGCCGCAGTTCATGGATTTAAAACCAATACCAATGTTAATCCCAGAATGACACAAACTGAGTGTTATGTCGTAGTCGATAAAATCAATGGAAAAAATGAGGAAGACGTTAAAGCCTGCTTTGCTCAATTTCGTATTGCCTTTGAAGCCTCGTTGATGTCGGCCAAAATTGGCTTTAGAACCTGTAATGCTGAAGATTTATTACGCTTACTTCATTTTTACCTGGCTCATGAACCCGATAATATTTACCCCAAATCCTCCTCTTATGATCCAACGCAACTCATTAAGCATCAGGTGGTTGGCCGTGATTTTGATGTAGAGGTAGCCAAAGAAGGCCTGCTTGTGAGTGGGGTTAATAATCAAGGCAAGGCATTCGAAACGGTCGTCTCAGTGATGACCATTGATGGCTTACCAGGTGAATACCATCTTTGGGATAACATTAATAACAGCGCCAATATTTTTCATCCAGAACAAAGTATTCCCTGTAATCACATTATTTCTGTTACCTACCTGGTTGACGAGCAAAACAAAGCGCAAGGACGTGCGAATCGCAAAACCAGTGATTTGGATAAAAAAGCGAAAGGCGATTATGCGCTGCATGTTGCCGGTACAGAAAAAAAAGCGCGTGAATGGCGTCATTTTCGTGATGATTTGGCTTCAGGAAAGACGCGTTCTTGTAAGATGCTGTATAACGTCGTGCTATTTTCCAGACGTTCCGAATATGCCCGCGATGTGGAAGCCGCTCGTACCTGTTTTTCTTATAACGGTATTAAGCTCGCGCTAAGCCGTAGGATGCAATCTCCCTATTTTCTAGCAACATTGCCTTTTTTATTTACGAATCATCTCCAAAAAGGATTTCAGCTACCCACGATGATGTGGCCTATTTCCTCATGGAATGCGACTCAATACATGCCTATTCTTTCGGATTGGTCGGGTACGGGATCGGGCATTTTATTGCCGACACTACGCAACCAATTTTCTTGTATTGATCCATTCTCAGGTAAGTTGGGCACGAATTACAACATTTCTGTGACCGGCACATCAGGCGGGGGAAAGAGTTTTTTTATTCAAATGCTGATGCTCAACGTGCTGTTCAACGGCGGGGATCTCTTTATTGTCGATGTCGGGGGAAGTTATAAGAAATTATGCCACACCTTAGGCGGTGTGTATCTGGAATACTCCAATTTGGCAATGAATCCCTTTACTCATGTCACGAATATTGGCAAAGAAATACAGCATATTCTTTCTTTGTTTCAATTATTAGCGTGCGCTAAGGATGGAGCCAGTGATGATGACCGAGGAACGTTACGAGAGGCAATATTGCAGGCGTTTTTTGAACATCAGCAAGCCACATTAATTGATCATGTGCAGGCTAAGCTTCTGGAGTTGCATCAGAACGACCGAGAAAAATACCCTACAGGGAAAATTCTGGCGAAAAATCTTGATCCCTATTGCACTCATTCAGAGCATGGTACGGTCTTTAATGCGCCTTCTAAGTTAGCGCCTGATGCACGCATTATTGTCGTGGATTTAAAAGAAATTGAGGACGATGAACACATTCGTGCACCGGTTTTACTGTCTATTTTGTCTCAGTTTCAAGGCCGTATGTTTAACTCCGATCGCAGCCGTCAAAAAATGTGCATCATTGATGAAGCCTGGTCCTTATTCTCTGGCGATCAAATTGCAGTGAATTTCATTAACCGAGGGTTTCGTACAGGGCGGCGGCATAATGCTTCTTTTGTGACGATCACGCAAGGTATCGATGATTATTACGCTTTTCCTGAAGCACGTGCCGCTTGGGAAAACTCTGCAATCAAACTCATTTTTCTTCAAGATGGAGATTCTCTCGTCAAGCACCAACACGAGCATAATACGTTTTCTGATTTTGAATTTAAATTACTTTCTTCCTTTCCTAAAGCGAAGGACGCTGGATTTTCACAAGTTCTGATTCGTGCAGATGGCATTTCCTCGTTTCATCGGCTCTTTGTTGATCCGTTTACACGGGTCCTATTGTCTTCTGATGGACGCGATTATCAAGCGGTAATGAATTACATCGCGCAGGGGCGATCGTACATTCATGCCGCCATGCTGGTAGCCAACAAACACTATGGCCTATCCAAAAACGTGTTAGTGGAAGGAGGGCTTGCTGATGCTGCGTCATTATAAAACCCAACTCTTGATTCTAGCGGGTTTAGTCTTGTCTGGCATGGTGTTATGGAGCATGCACAAGCCCGCACCGCTGGCTGTGGTGGATATGCAGCGGTTACTGAATCAGCCTGCTGTTTTATTGAGTCAAAGTAAGTTATCAGAACAAGAACAAAAGAAGGTGTTAAAGCAGTACTCTTCGTTATTGCCTAAGACCTTGTCTCAGTATGGGGCTTCTCATCATGTGACCTTAATCACAGCAACAGTGATTTCCAGTGGACGCTTCGATGTGACGGATGAGGTGATTGCAGCAACATTGGAAAAGCTGGGTGCATTATGAAGAAAGTAGCGGGTTTGATTGCAGCACTCTTAATGAACGGAGCTCCGGTATATGCCAAAAACTTAGGCAATTACGGTCAGCTTTTTCCTGTTGTCGAGCAAGACATCCGCCAGGTCATCATGGCGAAGCTGCATCGCTTAGAGCAATCAGGTGCCTTGAAACAACATCAACAACAAATAGTGGCGCGAGTGGAGGAGCATGTGAGAAGACCAAAACCTCTTCATTTACCTACGACGAACACTCCTAAAACGCATGAATTAGATCCAAGTATCGTCGTGAATCAAACGCTTTATACCCATGATGGGACGATGATTGCGAAGAAAGGGACGCATCTTAATCCTTTTGAACGCGTATCAATTTCTAAAACACTGTTTTTTTTCAATGCCGATGATCCGAAGCAACTTGCCTGGGCCAAAGCGCATTATAAGCATTTTGACCAGGTGAAATTTATTTTAATCGGAGGGGATGTTAAGACAGCTTCCGAAGTTTTTGGTTCGGTTTATTTTGATTTGGAAGGGCGCTTGAGTCGTTATTTTCACTTAAAGCATGTGCCTTCCGTAGTCAGCCAAAAAGGATTGGTTTGGCGTATTCAAGAAATTGGTCAACACGAGTTACGCAATCAGGAGTAGGTACTATGAATAAAAAAACGTTGATTACCCGATTCATGGTGCTGTTTTTATTGAGTTCGCTGAACTTCGTCTATGCGTCTCAGTGCAAAGGACACTTTGTTAATCCAATTACCGATGTCTGCTGGAATTGTTTGTTTCCACTTACTATTGGCAGTAGTGAAGTGGTTAAAAGCAGTTATCCTGATACAAAAAATCCAGGTAATCCTGTGTGCTTATGCCCTACACCCATTGGCGAGCGTTTAGGCGTCACTATTGGTTATTGGGAACCTGCTGCCTTGGTTGATGTAACTCCTAAACCATGGTGTATGGTCAATTTAGGAGTACAACTGAATGTCACTAAAAAAGGGTTAGGTGGCTCACAGATGCCGGAGACCGATGGACGCGGTGCGTTTTATTACGTTCATTGGTACAAATACCCTCTGGTTTATTGGCTGCAAGTATTAACGTCCTTAGGGTGTATGGAAACTGAAGATTTTGACATCTTATATCCGTCGGAGTTAGACCCCACTTGGAATGATTCAGAACTGGCCTTTGTTCTAAATCCTGAAGCCGTTTTATTTACCTCCTCGTCTGCAAGAGCTTCTTGTGCCTTTGATGCGACCAAAGCACTTGCAGGCACTGCCGTGAACAGTCTTTTTTGGTGCCAGGGTGCGCAAGGTTCTACGTATCCATTAACGGGGTTTGTGGCACATCAAGCAAGTCCTATAAGTACCGCAGCCTTACTTGCAGAACGCGTTGATTTTAAGTTGCATCGACCACCGACACCTGCGATTCGCGATTCGATAGGTCAAGATTGGCCTGCTGTATGTCATACCTATGCATCGAGCATTATGCCCAAAGACCGTTATCGCTATCAGTTGGTGAATACCTTGCCTGAAGCGCATCGTTGCCATCCGTTTGGACAATCCGTCATTGGATGGGAAGCAGGACACACCTATCCAGGTGATGGCGACAATTTTGGGTTTTTAATTTGGAAGAAAAGGAACTGTTGTTTTCTTTAAATGATGGGGATGAATTATGAATGCATTCGGAATTTTTTTAAGTAGCCTGTTTTTAGCCACCGCAAGTCATGCCAATGTGAATGATTTTCTTAATGAGGCATCGGCAACGGGTAAGGCGGCGCACGATTCAGTAAGCCAGGACACGTTGGCTCATTGGAATGCGACATCCAATCAATCCTATGCACAAAATAAGACCTTGATTGATCAGATTATTGAACAGTCACGGCAAGGAGCCCCTATTGCCCAAAAAGGCCAAACCGTTGATGGAGCCGTATTATTTGTGTCTTTTTCCATGCCAGAACCCTTGTTGTTTTCACTGAGCGATGAGGCGGCTTCTTATAAAATTCCGGTTGTGATTAATGGTCTGATTGAGGGGGATTTTAAAAAAACCATAACAGCGTTTTCCAAGCTTCATGCTAAGGCCAAAGAGTCCAAATGGGCGTTTAATGGAGTATCGATTGATCCTCTATGGTTTGAACAATTTCATATCACTGCGGTGCCTGCACTTGTTGTGAGCAAAAGGCCGAGCTCCTGTGGACAGCAACTTATTTGTCCCGAACAGACTTATGATGTGGTGTATGGCAATGCATCTATAAAAAACAGTTTACAACTCATTGCACAGAAAGGGGATAGTGCAAACGAGGTGGCGCAAGCTCTTTTGGAGAACACTCATGTCTAAGTGGGTTGTTTTAATGGCGTTACTTTCTATGGGATGTTTTGCGAATCAAACAGGAACCGATTTTAACGCCTTTAAAAATTATGCTAAATCGTTAAACGCCCAACCTAAAGATGCCATGCACGGATTTGATCCCCATGCGCTTTTTGATCAGTACTCAGAGCACCCTGCGCAAGAAGGATACTATCAAGGGATTCAAAAGGAGCAAACAGATTTATCAAGCCAGGCCAATGCGGCGATTAAAAATGATCCTGGTGCCAAAACGATCATTGATCATTTTGGAACAAACAAATTTGAACTCAATCAAGCAAATTCCGTATTGGCTCAATCTCAATTAATTCAGGATGAAAGTTATGCGATTACGCACGGACAATCCAATAATCGCGTTCAATGCTCGAATCAAAAGCCTACCTGCACGATGAAGACACATGAAGAACAATGCTTCAGCTCTCGTTTATTGCCCGATCAAACCTGCACCAAGTACCTTAAGGTCCTGGTGGACTCCGAAAAAGTGGTGCAACGCGCTGATTTTTCGTTTTATGTTGCTAAAAAATGGACCGGAGTGATTACTGTAAATTTGGTGACTGGCGCAATCACTAATGCTGTGGGCGGCTCTGTTCCTTATCCCATTCGGATGAAACATTCGTGTGATGGAATGAGTGCCACCATTCATTCGATACGAAATAATGGGGCGAATGCGTATTGGGTTCAGGTGATTGGTACTCCAACATGCGCTAATAATGGGTTGTTGACCTTTTATATTAATAAAGGATGGGGACGAATTTATCCCATTCAAGTTGCTTTGACGGTCACAGCACACTCCAAACCCTACATCAGCCAAGAATATTGGGACAATCATTGCATGAGCTTTGAAAATAAGGGGTCGCTGTGTCGAATCAAAAAAGAACAATGCACGGATACTCAGTCACCTAAAGTAATTGATGGTCTTCCTGTATCCCGTGCGTGTTGGGCAAAAGAGCTGACGTACTCTTGTTCTAGCGCGGCTGCTGATGAATGCATCACACAGAAAAATAAAGGGTGTTTTCAAACGGCCTCTGAGTGTGCGCGTTTTGATAAGCAAACTTGTGCCCTGTATAAGCAAACGTACAGTTGTCAAGAAAATGTGTGTGAAGCACCTATCGAATGCATTAAAGACTTATTTTGTGCCGATGGTGACTGTACAGAGCATTCCCAAACCCAAAATACTGATTTTGGGCAAAGTGTTTCTTCTTTAGCGGTTGTGGGGGAAGCGGGGCATGAATTAAGTCAACAACCCAATGCGTCTCTTTTTGGCGGACAAGCCGTGCAATGCAAAATATGGCCCTTGGATCTTATTGATTGTTGTCATGATAAAGGATGGGGAAAAGACATTGATTTGCTTCATTGTCGTGATGAAGACAAAGCGCTGGGTCGCGCCAAATTAAATTATGTAGCTCATTATCTGGGCGAGTATTGTAGTGAAAAAGTGGCTGGGGTTTGTTTAGAACACAAACGCTCTTACTGCGTATTTCCAAGCAAAATGGCCCGAATTATCCAGGAGGCTCGTCTTACACAAGTTAATGGTCATGGTTTGGGTGATGCAGAGCATCCAACCTGTGCAGGAATGAGTGTTGCGGAACTGCAGAAGATGGATTTGGGGCGGGTTGATTTTGTGACCCCAATCTATCCTTTTGGTCACGGGACACCCAATAAAGCGGCAGGGATTGCAGGTGATCTAAAGATCAAGTCTCAAGATCCTAAAAAGTCCATTGATGAAGTGTTACTGCGAATGCAAAAAAAGGCAGGTGAATTATGAGTCGCCTGTTGATGCTGATGGTATGGGGACTGTTCATGACATCGCTTCATGCGGACATTGTGCAGGAGCATGCAAAAGGCTTTCATTGGTATACCGTTGAAGAGGCGCCCAAACCGATTAAAAAAACACTGCAGCCACGACCTGCAACCGTTGCGAAATCTCCTTATGAACGCTTAATGGATAAGCGTAAGATTACACTGAATAAATTGGCCGAAGCATTGCTCTCTCCTTCATTTGATTCAACACATGAATACATGAAGGCACAGATGGATTATTCAAAAAATAACCAGCAATTTGTACGCTATTGGCAACAAGTCTTATTAATCCATCCTGAGCTGGACAGCACGCTTAATTTTCCAACCGATAACTCAGCGATTGCAGTACGCAATGATGCACAAAAAGTATTAATCAACAAAGTCATTCAAGAAAGCAGTGTGCGTTATGGCTTTATCTTATTTTATCGTGGCACGAGCTCCATTTCACAAAAAATGGTCATGCATTTGCTTCCCTTTATTAAAGAATATGGTTTTTCCATGATCTCAGTCAGTACGGATGGCCAACTCATTGATGGGCTTCCTAATCCTAAATCAATTCCTCTGGAAACGGTTCAAAAACAAGTAGCACTTGAGGCGAAGTACATGCCCGCTCTTTATTTTGTGGATTTAAAGAGCAACAAGATGTCGCCAGTGTCTTACGGGTTTTTATCTTTAGAAGAGCTGAAGCAGCGCATTTTTGATGTGATGACGCAGTTTAAACGGTTTAGTTATGAAGGAGTGAATGAATGAAAAAAAGGTTCTTTTTAATCGTACTATTCCTTCTCAGCACAGAGACGTTTGCGAATGTAGCTTTGGATGAGTTAACCCAGCTCTTAGATAAAAAACAAGAGCAACAGGTATTGGCGCGCACCAAAAACAAAAGAATCAATGCGCTTTCGGAACAACATTACTTTATTTTTATATACCGTTCCACCTGCCCTCATTGTCATCAATTTGCGCCCATACTTCGTGATTTTGCATCCAGTTTTCATATCCCTGTAGAGGCGTACAGTTTGGATGGGGAGTCTTTAGATGGATTTGATTCAGCCAATTTAACGCCTGAGTTGTTTCAAACCTTATATGTGTCTGGCGAATACAAGCCTGTAGTGCCTGCCCTGTATCTTGTGAATCGTCCTACGAATCAAGCGTATGCCGTGTTGTTTGGTGAGGCACAGCCTGCACAACTTGCAAACCGCGTGGATGAACTCATGACGCATTTGGAGGAACAATTTCATGATGAATAGATTCACAACTTTGCGAGATGACTATGTTTAAAAAAACCGTTGCAGCCTTATTGTTATTAGGGACCAGTCAGCTCTTTGCAAATGCAGAATCCGATTTATCCCATTTTTTTAATAATTTGGGGTTTGATGCCAATGTGACGGGATCGCATGCTTATCAAACACAAGCGGCGGGTTATGCTGCTCTTGGTTCTGTATATGCTCGTAATCAAGTACGTACCATCCGCCTTGCGCATGTGGATGTACCTGGAATGCGCTCTGGTTGTGGTGGCATTGATCTCTTCGCAGGCGGTTTTTCCTTCATCAAGTCGGATCAGATTGTGAAGTTCATGCAAAATATTTTATCAGGAGGAGCAGGCTACGCATTAAACCTGGCTTTAGAAACAGAATTGCCTGAAATTGCACATGCGATGCAGTTTATGCAGAAACTGGCGAATGAAATTAATGGCACCAATTTTAATTCCTGTGAAATGGGTGAAAATTTAAGTGCTGCTGTGTGGCCGCGAAATAGGGCGGCACAACAGCGTCTTTGCGAAGATTTGGGTCGCCACAAAGGAACCTTTACGGATTGGGCCATGGCACGTCAGAAATGTTCCACAGGTGGTGAAGCCGATTCCATATTGGCTGAGGCTAAAAATAATCCTGAATATAAAGACCGTGTGTTAATTAACACCAATATTGTTTGGGACTCCTTACAAATTAATCAGTTTATTGCACAAGATCCCAAATTAGCGGAAGTATACATGTCCATTTCAGGAACCATTGTCTTTAACGCGAAAGGGGCGTTAATGACTTACCCTTCGCTTGCAACCAATCAAGATTTTATTAAAGCCTTGTTGTACGGAGGAAAGTTACCCAGTTACCGCTGTACCGACACTGGTCCACAATCGCATTGTTTATCTATTGATGCCACAAGCACGCAAGAAATCAGTGCCAAAAAAGCCTTAGTGGCTCAAGTCCAGGAATTACTGCAGGGAATTTATGACAACATTAAAATGGGCAAAGAGTTATCTGATAAGCAAAAAGGGCTGATTGAGTTAACACAACCCGCAGTTTTTAATCTTATTTCTGCCAATGCGCAACAAAACACGGGTATTCAAGGCAGTTATGAGCTGGCTCAAAGTGTGGCAACCGATTTATTGGCGCAATACCTTTCCAATGCCCTCGATATTATTCGCGCTTCGCTCTCAGGGCGTGAACTAGGCGCTCACAATGAAGAGCGTTTATACAAAAATCTGCAGACGGCACAACAGTTTGTGGCGCGGTTTGGCACGGAGAGCCGTGAGCGGTTTAATGCGGCTTTACAGACGAATGAATTAATCCGCAACAACGTTAAACAAGCTTTAAGTGCATTAACACCTACCTTAAGAACAGCCTATTATGGAGACGCGCAATGAGTCTTTTAACCATATATACACCACAAAATGGCGAGTATCTCAAAACAGTACTGGATGCCATGGTGACGTTGCTTGGCACCTCAACTTACAAATCGGCTCAGGACATTGTGAGTATTCTTGCTGTAGGGGTGGTCGGGTTTCAATACGTCAGTGGTAAAAGGATTCAAGCCATTAGTCGTTATGTTTTGTGTACGTTTGTCTTTTTGTTTTGTATTTTAGGCATCAAAACGCCGGTGGCCATCATTGACATGCAAACGGCTGATTCAGCGGGACCTGCGCTAACCGTAGATAATGTGCCTTTAGGTGTTGGGCTGCCTGCGGCACTTATTAGTGGCATTGGGTATGGGATTACTCAAGTCTCCAGCAATATATTACATATGCCGCAAGATTTAGATTATACCCGAACCGGCATGTTGTTTGGCTCACGTACCTTTTTAGCTTCCACCAGTTCTAACTTGTCTTTGTCGCCTGAGCTCTCCCGTGATTTATCCACCTACATCAGGCAATGCATTTTTTCAGCCAAACTTTTGGGGAGTCAGCAAATTTCACCCAATGAAATGAAGCACAGCGCTGATTTAATTCGTTTGTATTTTGAGCATCCCTCTCCTATTTATCGTGTCTTATTTCATGATGGTACTAATTTGAGCTGCATTGAGGCTGCAGCACGTTTAAAACCAGAACTGAATGAGGGAATAGAAAAACAACTTGTTCATTTATCGAATATTATGACCAAGGGTGATAAAGAGAAGTTTAGTGATGGTTTAGCAGCAGCTCATTCCTATTTTATGAACGTGTCCAAAGATGCGGCCAATGTGCTTACGCAAAATATTTTAATTAATGCCACCCGTGAATCAGCCCTTGATGCCTTTGCTTTTGCTGGCGCGGATGCGGAGCTGATGAATTACACCAACAGTTCCAGTCTGCAAAAAATGCACGTGGCTGAAGCGAATAGTTTTTGGCTTGCAGGCTATCGGCTTCCTTATTATATGACTGTCTTTTGGATGCTGACTCTGTGTATTTTCCCTTTAGTGATGTTGTTAGCGCTGGTGCCTGGCTTGCATGGGGTATACATGATCTACATGCAAACCCAAGTGTTTTTATGGTCTTGGCCTCCGATGTTTATCATTATTCATTTTTTTGTGTCATTAGCGTCTTCCACCACCCTGACTTTATTTGGTTCTAAAAATGGTGGGGTTACTTTTTCAACAATTGATTCCATCGCCAGTATTCAAAGTAGCTTTGCGTATACGGCAGGGGGCTTGGCCATTAGTGTTCCAGTGATTGCCCTTTTTATTGCCAAAGGCTTACCTAATTTATTAAGTGCTGCGTCTCAACATCTAGGAGGAATGGCGCAATCGTTATCTACAGGAGAGGCTCAATCGGCCACGCAAGGAAATATTTCCATGGCGTCTTACAGTGGTTGGAACATGAACTACAACAACACGCATGCGAATAAATGGGATACTAATTATCAGCATATGGAAGGACGAGCTACTGTTCAAGCGGATAATGGTGCGTTGCTCTCGCAAGGATTGGATGGGTCACGCGTGATTAACGCACAGTCTGCAATGAGTCAGATGGCAACGCGATTACACGCATCCGACAGAATCAGCGCTTCATTGCAAGACAGTGCAAGCCTTTCGTTCCAGAATGCACAATCGCATCGAACCAGTGCGGATTCTCATTATCAACAAGCCTTGAGTGGACTATCTCAATTTAATGAAAGCGATGCCAGTGAGGTACGAGAAGGTACTGGCATTAATAGAACGCTCAGTAATGCGTTGAATCAAGATATTCGTCAAATGCAAGATGCGGTTAACCAATACAATCAGCATCACGACAAATCAGGACAGGTGTCGTGGGATGCGGCGGTTTCGGCCAGAATTGATACTCGCAAAGGGGTATTTGGATCGTTCGCTCATGCAGTCACGGGTATTTCTGGGGAAGCGAGCACGAGTTTGAATACAGGTGTGTCTGTTTCTAACTCGGTTCAAGCCTTTTTTAACTCCAGTGAAGGTCAATCATTCTCTAGTGCATTGAACCACATGGAGGCTACAGCCAAGACGCATCACTTAGATGTTAATGATTCATTTAATTTGTCGAAATCCGAACAAATCGCAGCCAACCTATCTCAAGGACATGCTTTATCTGATATGGCCTCAGCAGAATACAGTAAGGGCGAACATTATCAACACATGGCTAACCGTGTGAAAGAGCACGCCGACGGGATGGATAGAGTATTGGATCAAGCGTTTCATGATTGGGCGGTGCAGCATCATGGGGTCCAGGTAGAAAAGGCACTGATGGGGACCGATGCTTCGAGCTTAGGCGCACAACAACAACTGGCCGATCAGTTTATGAGTTCTTCCCAAGGACAATCGGCAGTCAAAGAGCAAGTAAGCCGCATCATCCACTCATCACCTGATCAAGTGAAAAGTCAATTTGAAGCGCAACGTGCTTCGATGACTGCCCATCAAAAAGCACTCATCAACCAAGCCCATCAGGATGGTGCTGGAAGCGTTTTAAATAAATCGCAAGAGCGACATTTAAGCCAGGTGCAAGATAACACCATCCAGCAAGCGCACGATCTGCGTATGGATAATCGAGAAGATTTATCGAAAGCCTATCAACACCAAGAGGGCAGTACACAACACGAGATTAAGGCCTCGCAAGCGGATTTAGCAAATCGGCAAGCAAAACAAAAACAGGATTATGTGGACAATGATCGCGGGTTTAAGGAAGGACGTTATGAATAAGCAAACACGTGCGCTTAGAAGAGCGGTCAAATCGATGGATTTAGAATCATGAAACACAATTCCTTGCAAAATATGTGGCAATTTATGAGTGGCGGTCAGATTTTTGACTATAAAACCAAAATGATGATTCAGGTGAGTAACCGTATTTTTCACTGGGCTGTCTTAGGTTTTGTCGTGCTTTTTTCGCTGATTATGGTGTTTTATGCCTCGTCTGAATTAAAACTGGTGGCGCTTCACCACATTTCAAGGTTTCTCGTGAAATTCCATAATGGGGAGTATGTGTTATGGACTAACCTCAATGGGAGTAAAATTACAGCGCTTTTTTATCAAAAAAGTCCCCTTATTCAAGCATCCGTGCAGCAGGCTTTGGATGTTCTTTGGAGAAAAGCGCAAGTTTCTTTATTTTTTGGTGGAGCGGTGTATTTGTTGATTACGCTGTTGTTTTCCCGTTTCTTTATTAAATTAGGTGAAAAATACACCAAAGATCAGTTTGTTTCCGGTACGCGCTTAGCTCTATCGCCTAAAGAAACCATCAAATCAGTCAACGAATCACAACGTGGTGCTTCAGAAATTAAGCTGTTGAATCGCTTACCTATGCCTAAGTATTCTGAAAAACAAGGGATGTTGTTTCATGGCACAACAGGTGCAGGAAAAACGCAAGCCATGATGATGCTGTTGGAGCAAATTAGGGCGCTGGGCGAGCCGGCAATCATTTATGATAAAGAATGTACCATCAAACCTTATTTCTTTGATGAGCGCATTGATGTGGAGCTCAATCCCATTTCAGAATTATGTGCCAATTGGAAAATGTGGCGAGAATGTGCCAATCCGTTGGAGTTTGGCTCCTTTGCCACTTATTTAATTCCTAAATCAGTTCAAGGCAGCGATCCATTTTGGGTTGACTCAGCAAGAACCATTTTCACCTCGATGGCGTGGAAAATCAGGGATTATGCAGAAAAAGATCCCGTGTTTCTTCTGCAGTTATTACTCACCACCTCATTGGAGGAAATCAGGAACATTCTCAAAGGTACGGAATCTGAAAATCTGGTGAGTAAGGAAATTGAAAAAACGGCCATTTCCATTAAATCCGTGTTGGCAACCTATACCAAGGCGCTGCGCTTTCTTGAAGGGCTTGAGAAGTCGGGTAAAGAAGACTTTTCGATTAAAGAATGGATTGAAAATACAACCAATCCTAAAAAATACAATAAAGGGTGGTTATTTATTACCTCACGCTCCAAATACCATAAAGAGATAAAGCCTTTAATTTCTCTGTGGTTAGGACTCGCTATGCAAGGGGTGCAATCCTTGGTGGCTAATAATAAGGGGCGTATATGGCTTGTCATGGATGAATTAGCAAGCCTGCATCGTTTAGAAACCATTTCAGACACTCTGGCTGATATCCGTAAATTTGGAGGTTGTGTTGCCATTGGCATTCAATCTATTGCGCAATTAGATTTTATCTATGGAACTCATGAGGCCGGAGCCATAGCGGATCTACTCAATACATCCATTTATTTTAGGAGTCCAAAATCGAAAGTGGCAAAGTGGGTTTCAGAGGATTTAGGCTCACAGGTGATTAATGAGATGAAAGAAAGTCAGTCTTATGGTCCTGATTCTGTTCGTGATGGTAATACGGTGGGCTCCCAACGCACTAAGAGAAATACGGTTGAAGAAGGCGATATTATGACTCTTGACGACATGGAGTGTTATGTCCGTTTGGTAGGAAATCATCCCATCACTCGTTTGAAAAACAAATACATTGAGCGTAAAGAAATTTGCGTACCACTTGTTGAGCGATCCATCAATTTTGATGCGTTGGAAAAAGTAAATCACCGCGCGTTAATGGTTCAAAATAATCCTCAAAGAAATGACGATGTTAAAAAAATTCATCAATTTGAAGCAATGGCGCATGAGGTATCGGATAAGGATATAGTACCTCCACAATCACCTTATGCGGAACCCAAAGATCACGTTACAGCCAGCAAAAACGACACCGATGCTATTGAGCTGCGTGAGGCCTCCATTGTTATAAAAGAAATTTTTTAAGTCATCCAGGGAGGTATTATGTTGACCTTAAATAAAATAAGTGCGGCTAAAGACGCGCTGCATTATTACACCAATCAAGATAATTATTATTTAAGCGATCGAGATTCGCTCAACAGTCTGTCCCGATGGATCGGGCGCGGTGCGCAAAAGTTACAATTGTCCGGTGAAATTGAGCCTTCGCAATTTTTGCAATTATTGGATGGACAATTGCCCAGCGGGCAACTGCTAGGTATTATCGATAAGGGAGTACGTCAACATCGTCCTGGCACCGATGTGACCTTATCAGCGCCTAAGTCCGTATCCATTTTAGCCCTGGTGGGGCAAGACGCGCGCTTGCTTCAAGCCCATCAAGAAGCCGTGAACATTACCTTTGGTCGGATTGAGCAGCTGGCAGCAGAAGCACGCATTACATTTAATGGCGAAACCACCTTTGAAAAAACCCGTAATTTAGTAGCAGCCATGTTTGTCCATACAACCTCTCGTGAATTAGATCCCGATTTGCACACACATGTACCCATACTCAATATGACTGAGCGTTCGGATGGATTATGGCGTTCTTTATCGTCACGAGCAAAAAATGATAAAGAACATCTGGATCATGGTTTTCGTGAATTAATTTATTCTAATCAGCATTATTTGGGATTGGTATACATGTCCTCTTTAGCGAAAAAAGTTAAGGAGCTGGGCTACGATATTCGCATTAAAGACAGGTACGGTAATTTTGAGGTTGTAGGTATTAGTGATGAGGCCATTACTGCTACATCTAAAAGGCGTGTGCAGATTCTTGATGATATGAAGGAACGCGGCACAAGCAGTGCCAAGGCTGCTGAAAAATCTAATTTATCGACGCGCAAGCCAAAAACTGAAATAGACAGTCAAGCACTGCATCAACAGTGGGTAGAGGAAATTAAAGAGCTTGGTATTGATTTAGGTGCGATAATTCATGATTCCAAATTAAATAGCGGACGAGGAGCGGTTAAAAGCACGCATACCTCACCTTTAAGCCCTGATGCGCATAAAGCAGTGAATGATGCGCTGGCTCATTTGTCCGAATATTCCACTCAAATCCAGCATGGGGCTTTGGTGCGCCAGGCTATGACTTTTTCAGCAGGTCTTGTTGGCCATGAGGACATTGAACGGGAAATTGAATCGCTTTTGGAGGCAAGGGTACTCCAGGGAAAACCCTTGGAATATTATACAACGGCGCATCTTCTTGCTCGCGAGAAGGACTTTATTGCAAAAACTACCAACGAGTTAAAAGTAAGCTTTTCGATTTCAGTACCAAATCACGGGCTCTCTTCACAGGTATTTAAAAATAACGAGCGCATTCAAATCATTGATGTAGAGGGTTTTCGGTGCGAAAAAGAACTGATTCAAGACATGGTTCATCTTGCAGAAGCACATCAACTCAATTCTTATGTACTCCATCCTGGTAGCCTAAAAACGCAGCAACTTCGAGCAGACATCAAACATTTGGATACAGGATTTATTTCCAGGATTAAAAATTTGTTTAAAGACGATATTGTGCATACGGTGTCTGGATTTCAATATTATTATGGGAAACACATCAAATCATCACCGTTTACGAAAAAAAAGCAAGATTTAGTGATTGTTCATGATGCACAAAAACTTTCTTTTGATGATTTATCCGCGTTAAGCGACATCACTCAAGCACACAGAAGCAAACTCATTTTATTGAATAACTCGGCAGGAACATTGGGTTTTAATGCAGGAAATCCGATTAAGCTATTAAAAGAGCAGGGCATTCATTCGTATAAATCGTTAACAGCCCCTATCAAAGGAGCGCTTAAGCTCTCGATTGGGAAACAAGCAAATGAATCCATGAGTTATGCTTGGCTTCAATTAACGCCAGAACAACAGCAAAAAAGTGCACTGGTTGCCTTGAATAACAAACAAAAGGAGACTTTGACGAGCCAGATACGAGAAGGTCTGGTGCAGCAGGGGCAATTATCCAGGCAAATGAAAAAGGTAGCTGTTTTGACGACAGTTTCCTTGACTCAAACGGAAAAAGGATATGCTCATTCTTATAAAGTAGGCGATAAAATCACGTTTTATAACGAAGGACGAATACCGAAGCACTATAAGGTATGTGAAGTCGGTGCCAATGGGCTGCATTTAGAAAATGCCCAGGGCAAGACAAGTTTGTTTGCTTATGATGCCAAAGAAGACTTTCATGTATCACGAGAAAAAATACTAGAAGTCGCTGTTGGTGAACGGTTAATCAATGAACAGTCCTTATATCATCAACGAGTCAAATATGCGCCTAAGAGTTCGTTTGTTGTGTCAAAAATTACTGAAGAAGGCATCTATGTACGCCATGAGTCCAACACCTTATTTTTGACTAATAAAGCGTTGTCTGAATACCATTTTGATTATGATTATTGTAAAAAACCTCATGAGATAAAACCAGACACCACACAAGTGTTTATGGCGGCACGACCTTACCAACTCAATCGTAACCTTATCGGAGAAATCGGTGAACACGCGCAGCATGTGATTCTGTTTACTGATGATGGGCAAAAAGCACAGCGCTTTTTAGAGAGTGTGCAATTGAAATGGACCGCCTATGATGTGCAACAAAAAAAGCCAGATTTAGTCTACCGTGATATGGCCTATGCCAATAAAGCATTGGAACGAGAACTTAACACGTTAATTCATCACCTGGATCTAAAATCAGAAGACAAAGAACGCATTGCGGCCACAGCGCTCACGTATGCGCTTGCTAAATGCACGGAACGCAATGCAGCCTTTAAACACAGTGATTTAATGACCCATGCTTTAATGCATGCATTAGGAACGGCAGATTTTGAAGACATTGCTCCATTACTTAAAGGGCGAATAGCAGATTCCTTAGTTTATTTGGATACTTATTGGACGACCAAAGAGGCGTTACACATTGAAGAGGCGATACAGCAGGCTAATTACAAAGAGCAAAATACGGTAAAGCCCATTAAGTCTTCTGCACAAAAGCTTTTGTCATTACCTGAAACCTTAACGCAAGGTCAAAAAGATGCTATCACGTTGGTGGTGAGCACATCCGACCGGTTTGTATCCATTCAAGGGCTTGCAGGTGTTGGTAAGACCACAATGATGCGGCATGTGAAGGACATTGCTGAGAGCAATCAGTTTCAAGTGCTTGGATTAGCACCGACGCATAAAGCCGTAGAGGAACTCAATGCGAATGGCATCCAGGCGCAGACCATTGATAGTTTTTTACGCAATGACGGTGGGTTGGGTGCTAATCACTTAGTCATTGTGGATGAAAGCTCCATGATTGATAATGAGAAGTACCATGCCTTACAACAAAAGTGCATTGACACCCAATCGCGAATGGTGTTTACAGGGGATATTACTCAGTTGCAATCGCTGGCTTCAGGGATTCCTCATGAGCTTACCATCAAAAGCCAATCGCAAAAAACAGCATTTATGACGGAGATTGTGCGCCAAAATCCGAATCCTGAATTAAAAAAAGCAGCGGAGTTTGCATCACGTAGAGAAATTGGGAAGGCTTTTGAACTCATAAAAAACATTAATCCAGAAGAGTACGTGCAGCGAAAGACACCGGTACAGGGGTTGAATCATTCATCACTGATTGAAATTAATTGTACTGATGAGGAAGGAAAAAAGGACTACACATCCATTTATCGTGCCATTGCTGACGATTTTCTCAGCCGAACCCATGAGTGTCAAAAAAATACGCTAATAGTTGCTCATGCTCATGAGGACAGAACACCCATTGAAGTGTTAATACGTGAAGGGTTGCACCAACAATATCAACTACACGGTCAAGATATACTTTGTAAGCGCTTATTCCCAGTCAGCATGGATCAAGCTGACCAAGTACAGGCACATTCTTTTGAACCAGGTGATGTCATTCGGTTTGGTAAAAACTATTCGGTGGCTAAAAAGGACGACTATTTCACCGTCAAATCCATTGATAGGGAAGCAAACAAATTGTTCTGTGTTGATGAGTCACAGGATGCGTTTACAATCAGCGCTTCTATTTTACCCAAAACAATGCCTTCCTTCTATAAATTGCACGAACGGCCTTTAGCCTCAGGGGATCGGATTCGATTAAAACGAAATGATGACGCTCGCGGCATTATTGCCAATGAAGAATATACGGTCACACAGGTTTTTGGTGAAACAATAGGCTTAAGCAACAGTAAAAATCAGGTCACGCTGAATTTAAAAAAACAATCAGATCTTCATTGGGATTATTCCTATACGAATACGGCTTATTCCAGTCAGGGTGCTACATCCAAGTTCATGATTGCCTTGGAATTGGAGGACCGTCTTGTTGTAACCACCCACCGATCTCATGAAATTGATGCAACTCGTGCAAGCCATCAAGCAACTTTTTATACCGATAATTTTGAGGGTTTAATTAAAAGACTTGAAGATCCCCTGAAACAACGCGATGCGGATAAAACCTCCGCTGTATTGACTGAAGAGGCTTATCTTTTGAAGCAACAAAAACAGCAAAGAATTAGTACGAAATTACTGGATCGAGCTCAGGAACACATTCTGGAAGAATCTAAGGAACAGGTAAAAGATTTTCCATTCATAAAAAAATATGAGTTTGCTCAAAAGCCGTCTATTAATGCGGAAGAACTGTATAATGGATTATTGAACGTATCTGATTCTTTAGTTAAAAGCCTTTTAGGAGAGCCGAATCATCGATTATCAACCCAATCCGAATATCGATATGGAGCCAAAGGAAGCTTGAAAATTTATCTTGATTCAGGTCTTTGGCACCATTTTGAGACAGGGGAGTCGGGAAATTTATTTCATCTTATTGAACGTGAGAAGGGTTTATCCGGTTTTAAAGAAACTCTGGAGCATGCAGCGCAATATATCCATTACATTCCTGAATACGAGCGTAAAGCACCACAAAAATTGAATGAGAAAAAAGAGAGGGAAGTCAAAGAAGGGAAACGTCAACTGGCCCAAAAGTTATTTCAACAATCACAGCCTATTCAAGGCACCATCGCTGAAAAATACTTAATCATTCATCGTGGGTTAGCGCATTATGATCATGCTGATCTTCGCTTTTGTCGTTCGGTATACACCAGGACCCAAGATGGGCAAAAGCATGTTCCTGCACTATTGGCTTTTAGTAAAGATGAACAGGGTAACATACACCATGTTCAGATCACTAAATTAGAACCTCATTCTGCTAATAAGGATAAGTCTTGTGAATCTGTGAAACAAACGTTTGGCTCAATCAGTAATTATTTTGTCAATTTAAATCACCATGGTAAAGGCGACATCGCTTATTTTACAGAAGGGATTGAGACAGGATTAAGTATACTTCAGGTCGATGAATATGCGCGTGTGTATGCTGTATTGGGAAAAGCAAATTTTTCAAATATTGATCCCAAAAATAGTCCTAAACAAGTGGTTTTTTGCTTGGATAATGACGGAAAAGACACTTATAAATATGCAAAAAATGAACAAACCAATACGATTATAAAAGCTGCTCAGAAATTACACGATTCTGGTATCCATGTGTCCATTGTGATCCCTAAAAAAGAAAATACCGATTTAAACGATGTGCTTGTTAAGGAAGGAATGGACGAGCTTAAAAAACAATTAAACCGGCTCATGAGTTTAGACGAATTTAAAAAGCAGTGTGCCTTAGAGAACAAGGAGCCGGAGCTCAAAAAAATAAATCAAGATAAGAAAATTCAGTCGTTGATCAAGCAAGATCACAAACTGAATATACAAAATGGCAATGAGTTTATACGGCTCAATCAAGGGTTAATTAATGGAATTAAAGAGCGCGTGCAACACAGGGAACTTGTAGAACGTACTCGTTCTTTTAATAAACCACAGCCTAACCGAGAAATGGAGCGAGAGCTTTAAATTTAAAAATGAGCAGGCTGAATTATGTCTGTGCTGCACTATTTTTCATTCGGGTATTATGTTTTAACGGAGTTTACTATGCTAAAAATTGTATTCGCACTGTTTTTAATCTGCTTTGTAATTGAGCGATTAGTTCCTGGTTGGAAGTTACCTCATGTTAAAACATGGCCTATTAGGGTGGTATTGCTTAATCTAGTGCAAATTGGCGTTGTTACATTGGCAGGTTATACATGGGAATTATGGTTTTCTGCATGGTCTATTTTCATATGTCACATTATTTACCTCCTTACGCTGGTGGTTTTTTTGCCTATTTTATCGCAACTTTTGTGTTCTATTGGTGGCATAGAGCACGTCATGAATTTGATTTTTTATGGGTTGGGTTTCATCAGATCCATCATAGTCCACAAAGGCTTGAGGTCATCACATCGTTTTACAAACATCCTGGCGAAATGATTGTGAACTCTATCATTGGCAGCCTACTGGTATATACAGTTCTTGGTCTATCCATTGAGGCGGGTATGTTTATACCGCTTGTACCGCGATAGGTGAGTTTTTCTACCATACCAATGTTAAAACACCACAGTGGATAGGGTATGTATTTCAGCGTCCAGAGATGCACAGAATTCACCACCAATTCAATCGACATAAAAATAATTACGGGGATATTGTATGGTGGATATGTTATTTGGCACCTACGAAAACCCCAAGGAAGGGTTTCACCGCATATCCAGCCCAAACTGGCAATGAGATAGCTAAGCGACTTTAAGTGCCAATATTTTGTCCATATCAAACACCATACCCTGCTTTCAATATCCTGGGTAAAATCATATTCCCCATATCCTAAAAAATACAATAAAGGGTGGTTATTTATTACCTCACCTCCAAATACCATAAGAGATAAAGCCTTTAATTTCTCTGTGGTTAGGACTCGCTATGCAAGGGGTGCAATCCTTGGTGGCTAATAATAAGGGGCGTATATGGCTTGTCATGGATGAATTAGCAAGCCTGCATCGTTTAGAAACCATTTCAGACACTCTGGCTGATATCCGTAAATTTGGAGGTTGTGTTGCCATTGGCATTCAATCTATTGCGCAATTAGATTTTATCTATGGAACTCATGAGGCCGGAGCCATAGCGGATCTACTCAATACATCCATTTATTTTAGGAGTCCAAAATCGAAAGTGGCAAAGTGGGTTTCAGAGGATTTAGGCTCACAGGTGATTAATGAGATGAAAGAAAGTCAGTCTTATGGTCCTGATTCTGTTCGTGATGGTAATACGGTGGGCTCCCAACGCACTAAGAGAAATACGGTTGAAGAAGGCGATATTATGACTCTTGACGACATGGAGTGTTATGTCGTTTGGTAGGAAATCATCCCATCACTCGTTTGAAAAACAAATACATTGAGCGTAAAGAAATTGCGTACCACTTGTTGAGCGATCCATCAATTTTGATGCGTTGGAAAAGTAAATCACCGCGCGTTAATGGTTCAAAATAATCCTCAAAGAAATGACGATGTTAAAAAAATTCATCAATTTGAAGGCAATGGCGCATGAGGTATCGGATAAGGATATAGTACCTCCACAATCCCTTATGCGGAACCCAAAGATCACGTTACAGCCAGCAAAAACGACACCGATGCTATTGAGCTGCGTGAGGCCTCCATTGTTATAAAAGAAATTTTTAAGTCATCCAGGGAGGTATTATGTTGACCTTAAATAAAATAAGTGCGGCTAAAGACGCGCTGCATTATTACACCAATCAAGATAATTATTATTTAAGCGATCGAGATTCGCTCAACAGTCTGTCCCGATGGATCGGGCGCGGTGCGCAAAAGTTACAATTGTCCGGTGAAATTGAGCCTTCGCAATTTTTGCAATTATTGGATGGACAATTGCCCAGCGGGCAACTGCTAGGTATTATCGATAAGGGAGTACGTCAACATCGTCCTGGCACCGATGTGACCTTATCAGCGCCTAAGTCCGTATCCATTTAGCCCTGGTGGGGCAAGACGCGCGCTTGCTTCAAGCCCATCAAGAAGCCGTGAACATTACCTTTGGTCGGATTGAGCAGCTGGCAGCAGAAAGCACGCATTACATTTAATGGCGAAACCACCTTTGAAAAAACCCGTAATTTAGTAGCAGCCATGTTTGTCCATACAACCTCTCGTGAATTAGATCCCGATTTGCACACACATGTACCCATACTCAATATGACTGAGCGTTCGGATGGATTATGGCGTTCTTTATCGTCACGAGCAAAAAATGATAAAGAACATCTGGATCATGGTTTTCGTGAATTAATTTATTCTAATCAGCATTATTTGGGATTGGTATACATGTCCTCTTTAGCGAAAAAAGTTAAGGAGCTGGGCTACGATATTCGCATTAAAGACAGGTACGGTAATTTTGAGGTTGTAGGTATTAGTGATGAGGCCATTACTGCTACATCTAAAAGGCGTGTGCAGATTCTTGATGATATGAAGGAACGCGGCACAAGCAGTGCCAAGGCTGCTGAAAAATCTAATTTATCGACGCGCAAGCCAAAAACTGAAATAGACAGTCAAGCACTGCATCAACAGTGGGTAGAGGAAATTAAAGAGCTTGGTATTGATTTAGGTGCGATAATTCATGATTCCAAATTAAATAGCGGACGAGGAGCGGTTAAAAGCACGCATACCTCACCTTTAAGCCCTGATGCGCATAAAGCAGTGAATGATGCGCTGGCTCATTTGTCCGAATATTCCACTCAAATCCAGCATGGGGCTTTGGTGCGCCAGGCTATGACTTTTTCAGCAGGTCTTGTTGGCCATGAGGACATTGAACGGGAAATTGAATCGCTTTTGGAGGCAAGGGTACTCCAGGGAAAACCCTTGGAATATTATACAACGGCGCATCTTCTTGCTCGCGAGAAGGACTTTATTGCAAAAACTACCAACGAGTTAAAAGTAAGCTTTTCGATTTCAGTACCAAATCACGGGCTCTCTTCACAGGTATTTAAAAATAACGAGCGCATTCAAATCATTGATGTAGAGGGTTTTCGGTGCGAAAAAGAACTGATTCAAGACATGGTTCATCTTGCAGAAGCACATCAACTCAATTCTTATGTACTCCATCCTGGTAGCCTAAAAACGCAGCAACTTCGAGCAGACATCAAACATTTGGATACAGGATTTATTTCCAGGATTAAAAATTTGTTTAAAGACGATATTGTGCATACGGTGTCTGGATTTCAATATTATTATGGGAAACACATCAAATCATCACCGTTTACGAAAAAAAAGCAAGATTTAGTGATTGTTCATGATGCACAAAAACTTTCTTTTGATGATTTATCCGCGTTAAGCGACATCACTCAAGCACACAGAAGCAAACTCATTTTATTGAATAACTCGGCAGGAACATTGGGTTTTAATGCAGGAAATCCGATTAAGCTATTAAAAGAGCAGGGCATTCATTCGTATAAATCGTTAACAGCCCCTATCAAAGGAGCGCTTAAGCTCTCGATTGGGAAACAAGCAAATGAATCCATGAGTTATGCTTGGCTTCAATTAACGCCAGAACAACAGCAAAAAAGTGCACTGGTTGCCTTGAATAACAAACAAAAGGAGACTTTGACGAGCCAGATACGAGAAGGTCTGGTGCAGCAGGGGCAATTATCCAGGCAAATGAAAAAGGTAGCTGTTTTGACGACAGTTTCCTTGACTCAAACGGAAAAAGGATATGCTCATTCTTATAAAGTAGGCGATAAAATCACGTTTTATAACGAAGGACGAATACCGAAGCACTATAAGGTATGTGAAGTCGGTGCCAATGGGCTGCATTTAGAAAATGCCCAGGGCAAGACAAGTTTGTTTGCTTATGATGCCAAAGAAGACTTTCATGTATCACGAGAAAAAATACTAGAAGTCGCTGTTGGTGAACGGTTAATCAATGAACAGTCCTTATATCATCAACGAGTCAAATATGCGCCTAAGAGTTCGTTTGTTGTGTCAAAAATTACTGAAGAAGGCATCTATGTACGCCATGAGTCCAACACCTTATTTTTGACTAATAAAGCGTTGTCTGAATACCATTTTGATTATGATTATTGTAAAAAACCTCATGAGATAAAACCAGACACCACACAAGTGTTTATGGCGGCACGACCTTACCAACTCAATCGTAACCTTATCGGAGAAATCGGTGAACACGCGCAGCATGTGATTCTGTTTACTGATGATGGGCAAAAAGCACAGCGCTTTTTAGAGAGTGTGCAATTGAAATGGACCGCCTATGATGTGCAACAAAAAAAGCCAGATTTAGTCTACCGTGATATGGCCTATGCCAATAAAGCATTGGAACGAGAACTTAACACGTTAATTCATCACCTGGATCTAAAATCAGAAGACAAAGAACGCATTGCGGCCACAGCGCTCACGTATGCGCTTGCTAAATGCACGGAACGCAATGCAGCCTTTAAACACAGTGATTTAATGACCCATGCTTTAATGCATGCATTAGGAACGGCAGATTTTGAAGACATTGCTCCATTACTTAAAGGGCGAATAGCAGATTCCTTAGTTTATTTGGATACTTATTGGACGACCAAAGAGGCGTTACACATTGAAGAGGCGATACAGCAGGCTAATTACAAAGAGCAAAATACGGTAAAGCCCATTAAGTCTTCTGCACAAAAGCTTTTGTCATTACCTGAAACCTTAACGCAAGGTCAAAAAGATGCTATCACGTTGGTGGTGAGCACATCCGACCGGTTTGTATCCATTCAAGGGCTTGCAGGTGTTGGTAAGACCACAATGATGCGGCATGTGAAGGACATTGCTGAGAGCAATCAGTTTCAAGTGCTTGGATTAGCACCGACGCATAAAGCCGTAGAGGAACTCAATGCGAATGGCATCCAGGCGCAGACCATTGATAGTTTTTTACGCAATGACGGTGGGTTGGGTGCTAATCACTTAGTCATTGTGGATGAAAGCTCCATGATTGATAATGAGAAGTACCATGCCTTACAACAAAAGTGCATTGACACCCAATCGCGAATGGTGTTTACAGGGGATATTACTCAGTTGCAATCGCTGGCTTCAGGGATTCCTCATGAGCTTACCATCAAAAGCCAATCGCAAAAAACAGCATTTATGACGGAGATTGTGCGCCAAAATCCGAATCCTGAATTAAAAAAAGCAGCGGAGTTTGCATCACGTAGAGAAATTGGGAAGGCTTTTGAACTCATAAAAAACATTAATCCAGAAGAGTACGTGCAGCGAAAGACACCGGTACAGGGGTTGAATCATTCATCACTGATTGAAATTAATTGTACTGATGAGGAAGGAAAAAAGGACTACACATCCATTTATCGTGCCATTGCTGACGATTTTCTCAGCCGAACCCATGAGTGTCAAAAAAATACGCTAATAGTTGCTCATGCTCATGAGGACAGAACACCCATTGAAGTGTTAATACGTGAAGGGTTGCACCAACAATATCAACTACACGGTCAAGATATACTTTGTAAGCGCTTATTCCCAGTCAGCATGGATCAAGCTGACCAAGTACAGGCACATTCTTTTGAACCAGGTGATGTCATTCGGTTTGGTAAAAACTATTCGGTGGCTAAAAAGGACGACTATTTCACCGTCAAATCCATTGATAGGGAAGCAAACAAATTGTTCTGTGTTGATGAGTCACAGGATGCGTTTACAATCAGCGCTTCTATTTTACCCAAAACAATGCCTTCCTTCTATAAATTGCACGAACGGCCTTTAGCCTCAGGGGATCGGATTCGATTAAAACGAAATGATGACGCTCGCGGCATTATTGCCAATGAAGAATATACGGTCACACAGGTTTTTGGTGAAACAATAGGCTTAAGCAACAGTAAAAATCAGGTCACGCTGAATTTAAAAAAACAATCAGATCTTCATTGGGATTATTCCTATACGAATACGGCTTATTCCAGTCAGGGTGCTACATCCAAGTTCATGATTGCCTTGGAATTGGAGGACCGTCTTGTTGTAACCACCCACCGATCTCATGAAATTGATGCAACTCGTGCAAGCCATCAAGCAACTTTTTATACCGATAATTTTGAGGGTTTAATTAAAAGACTTGAAGATCCCCTGAAACAACGCGATGCGGATAAAACCTCCGCTGTATTGACTGAAGAGGCTTATCTTTTGAAGCAACAAAAACAGCAAAGAATTAGTACGAAATTACTGGATCGAGCTCAGGAACACATTCTGGAAGAATCTAAGGAACAGGTAAAAGATTTTCCATTCATAAAAAAATATGAGTTTGCTCAAAAGCCGTCTATTAATGCGGAAGAACTGTATAATGGATTATTGAACGTATCTGATTCTTTAGTTAAAAGCCTTTTAGGAGAGCCGAATCATCGATTATCAACCCAATCCGAATATCGATATGGAGCCAAAGGAAGCTTGAAAATTTATCTTGATTCAGGTCTTTGGCACCATTTTGAGACAGGGGAGTCGGGAAATTTATTTCATCTTATTGAACGTGAGAAGGGTTTATCCGGTTTTAAAGAAACTCTGGAGCATGCAGCGCAATATATCCATTACATTCCTGAATACGAGCGTAAAGCACCACAAAAATTGAATGAGAAAAAAGAGAGGGAAGTCAAAGAAGGGAAACGTCAACTGGCCCAAAAGTTATTTCAACAATCACAGCCTATTCAAGGCACCATCGCTGAAAAATACTTAATCATTCATCGTGGGTTAGCGCATTATGATCATGCTGATCTTCGCTTTTGTCGTTCGGTATACACCAGGACCCAAGATGGGCAAAAGCATGTTCCTGCACTATTGGCTTTTAGTAAAGATGAACAGGGTAACATACACCATGTTCAGATCACTAAATTAGAACCTCATTCTGCTAATAAGGATAAGTCTTGTGAATCTGTGAAACAAACGTTTGGCTCAATCAGTAATTATTTTGTCAATTTAAATCACCATGGTAAAGGCGACATCGCTTATTTTACAGAAGGGATTGAGACAGGATTAAGTATACTTCAGGTCGATGAATATGCGCGTGTGTATGCTGTATTGGGAAAAGCAAATTTTTCAAATATTGATCCCAAAAATAGTCCTAAACAAGTGGTTTTTTGCTTGGATAATGACGGAAAAGACACTTATAAATATGCAAAAAATGAACAAACCAATACGATTATAAAAGCTGCTCAGAAATTACACGATTCTGGTATCCATGTGTCCATTGTGATCCCTAAAAAAGAAAATACCGATTTAAACGATGTGCTTGTTAAGGAAGGAATGGACGAGCTTAAAAAACAATTAAACCGGCTCATGAGTTTAGACGAATTTAAAAAGCAGTGTGCCTTAGAGAACAAGGAGCCGGAGCTCAAAAAAATAAATCAAGATAAGAAAATTCAGTCGTTGATCAAGCAAGATCACAAACTGAATATACAAAATGGCAATGAGTTTATACGGCTCAATCAAGGGTTAATTAATGGAATTAAAGAGCGCGTGCAACACAGGGAACTTGTAGAACGTACTCGTTCTTTTAATAAACCACAGCCTAACCGAGAAATGGAGCGAGAGCTTTAAATTTAAAAATGAGCAGGCTGAATTATGTCTGTGCTGCACTATTTTTCATTCGGGTATTATGTTTTAACGGAGTTTACTATGCTAAAAATTGTATTCGCACTGTTTTTAATCTGCTTTGTAATTGAGCGATTAGTTCCTGGTTGGAAGTTACCTCATGTTAAAACATGGCCTATTAGGGTGGTATTGCTTAATCTAGTGCAAATTGGCGTTGTTACATTGGCAGGTTATACATGGGAATTATGGTTTTCTGCATGGTCTATTTTTCATATGTCACATTATTTACCTCCTTACGCTGGTGGTTTTTTTGCCTATTTTATCGCAACTTTTGTGTTCTATTGGTGGCATAGAGCACGTCATGAATTTGATTTTTTATGGGTTGGGTTTCATCAGATCCATCATAGTCCACAAAGGCTTGAGGTCATCACATCGTTTTACAAACATCCTGGCGAAATGATTGTGAACTCTATCATTGGCAGCCTACTGGTATATACAGTTCTTGGTCTATCCATTGAGGCGGGTATGGTTTATACCGCTTGTACCGCGATAGGTGAGTTTTTCTACCATACCAATGTTAAAACACCACAGTGGATAGGGTATGTATTTCAGCGTCCAGAGATGCACAGAATTCACCACCAATTCAATCGACATAAAAATAATTACGGGGATATTGTATGGTGGGATATGTTATTTGGCACCTACGAAAACCCCAAGGAAGGGTTTCACCGCATATCCAGCCCAAACTGGCAATGAGATAGCTAAGCGACTTTAAGTGCCAATATTTTGTCCATATCAAACACCATACCCTGCTCTTCAATATCCTGGGTAAAATCATATTCCCCATGCAAATTGACATAATGCCAGATTAAAGTCGATCCATTGCGAATAATGGTTAGTAGTGCTTTCCTGCTTGCTTCATCCTCTAACAGAGCCAATTTTTGCGAAAGGTATAGCTCATTCCATAATACAATTGCATTCTGGATTAAGCGCTGGCAACCAACAACCATTTCTTGTTCCTCCTTGCTGCTGTATTGAATTTCCTGGTTGTTACCAAACAGAATGGCTTTTGAGAATTTATTCGATAACTCAATACGATTTAACTGTTTTTCAACAGCCTGTCGTAATTCTACATCATCAATATATCGAAGAATAAACAGACTTTTAATAATCCGTCCAAATTCCTTTATGGCGCAGTACAATGGATGTTGTTTTGAATATGAACTGAGACGCTTGAACAGTTGTGATGCCGTTGTGGCTTTAAGTTTAATCGTAACCATCAAACGCAAAATATCATCCCAATGGGTTTTAATTAAATCAGTGTCAATATAGCGATGCGGGAGTATTTTATATCCTTTGGTTTCATAGGTGCTTCTGGAGTTAAAGCTGTATAGGGTGGCTTTCTTCAGACCTTTAATTCTGGGTGCAAAATAAATCCCAAGCATGTTCAATATCCCAAAAATTGCTTCAGAATAACCATGTGTATCAGTGGAATGGATTGTGCTCTTGATCGAAAGATTATGTAATAATCCATCAGCAACATAGGCTGCTTCTCGTTCAGAACTACTGATGGACGTAGTATAAAACAGGCGGTTTAGCTCATCAATAAAGCTGTAAAGTGAAGATCCTGAGCCGCTTCCAAAGTATTTGAATGATTTATTGGCGTTCAATGACTCAACAACTACGCTGACTTTTCGTCCATCGCTGGATGTATGTAATTCACCAGGATTTTTTTGATAGATGCTGGCTAATGATAGCTTGCCGAGCAGCTCAAGAATGCATTGATTTGCTGCGTTAATATTATTAAGACTCATGTGCCAGTTTACAAAGTTTTCCAGGGCATCTTCCGTAATCCCTTTGGAGACATTGGCCATCTTGCTGATGCCTATATTGCATCCCATTCCTAAAATCGATGCATAAAATATGGATGTTTTGGGCAAGATCTTCTTGTCTTTAACGCTGTGATGGCGAAAGCAATCAAGGTAACCAGTTAACCGCTGAATATCACTCAACATTTTTAGTACCGATGTATATTTCTGATCAGCAAACAGAGAAGATACTGACTGCGTATTTATTTTTTCGACTTTGGGTGTTGCCAGCACCATTCGTCCCTTTGAATCAAATTTGATGTGAGGATTTTTGTCTGCCTTGATACGGCGATTAGTTTTATGGTATGCCCCGTGGAGCTTTTTATGAAGGGTTTCCATTAATTGATCAATGTCTGCAAAATCGAGTAACCCTGCTTCTTCCAGTAACCTGTTCCTGTTAGCCTGCCAATGTTCTTTGGGGTGTAAATAGTTTTCCAGTGACAGATAGCGATAGGCTGGCTTCAGACTGATAACACCCGCTTTTAAAGCATCAGCCGTATAAAAATACAGCAACACCTTATAAAGGGAGATCCTGAATTTACCTTCACTGGAATAAAGTGCAGCCTGTTCATTTTCAGATAAAAAGCTGACTGGCGCCTCTTTCCCCACATTACCTGTTTTGGCCTGATAGTGTTTGATGGCCACTAAAATGGCAGGAATATCCTGATTTTCCGGGATATCAAATGCAATATTGCGCAAGATATCAGCCACCCTGTTCTGTAATTTAAGGGACAAATCCTCCAATATCTGGTAATAGTTCTGTGCATTCATTTCATCAAGTGCCTGTTTTGTATATTCATCCAGTTTTGGTTCCGGTGGATAGATTTCCAGGTGCTGGTGATAGTCCTCCAGCAATTGCCTGATTTGCTGAACTTTCTCCGAATCGCTTAAAACAGGTGATGTTGCCAGCTTTTCAATTTTTTTCAGTTGAGCCTTATAGGATATTCTTGCATCTGATAATAATTGCAGGGTTTCCTTTTGCTGGTCTTTCTGTTTAAAGATCTGTTCCTTTTCATTTTTTGTAGCGGCGTTTTCTGTTGCCTTCACACAGTTGAGTAAAATATCTGCAAAATTATCCTGTCTTAACTGATATTGATGAACCAGAAAACAAATGATATGGAGATAGCGTTTATCAGGCTGAAGCTGATTAATCTGAAACAGACTGGCCTTGCGAACCCAGGTTGCATAATGCTTGACGGTGTCATTGTGCAGATTTAGTTTATCGAGCAAGGGACTAACACTGTTATAAATACTTTGGATTAGTTGAAAATCCTCGATACTTTTCTTAATCTCCTTTGGCTTTCTTGAGTGACTGATGGTTTTAAGTCTGGCAATGGTTGAAGAATCAGCATCATCTATTTTTAGAAGAGCATCCATACTGATTTTGTGACCATCGGATAATTGATCCTCAATCAAATGAATCAGATGTTTATCATAATCACTGATTATCTCTGTGATGTTCAGGGCAAATCGATTATAGCGGGGGATCTCAATACGCCTGGCTTTCAGCAGATCGAATACATCCTGTAAAATCTGTTTTGGTGGGTAGCGACGGGCAACGCGATCATGAATACTCTCCCTGAATAATGTTTTCGCCTCTTCATCAAAGGGTTTTATCGCCAGATATTCACGAATTATCTGTTTGTGGTAATTAAACGTCCGCTGATTATATTTTTTTAGTTGCACTTCATTGTTGTCAAAGCCGTATAGCTGGCATATGGCCTTGAGATCAGATTCATAAAACTGTCTTGGTTGGTAGAATCGCGCTCCTACCAGGCAATACCCAAACAATAAAATAAATCCAGCTTTATTGGTGACGCTATCCACGCTTTTCAGCCAGACGGCTAACTCTGGTGGTAAACAAAAATATTTATTTTGTTCATCAGGGGAAAAATTTGGCGGACTATTAAAAATAATTTGTTCTGCAGGGGTCATTATTTCAAGCTTTGCCATTAAGGTACATCCGGGACATCAAATTTAATTCTTTTAACGCTCGTTTTATTAGGCGATAAATTATATCATTAAGGTGCATTATAAACGATTAACAATATGATGGTGTTATATGTGCAAAATACCTTAATACAAAACCCAGTGAAAATTAGGTGGCATTAGCATGATTTATGGATATGTTCGGGTGAGTACTCAGGATCAAAGTGTTGAAAGTCAGAAAAACAGCATTAGTCGTTTCTGCATTGAGCAAAAACTCATGGTTGACGAATGGATTGAATTAGAGATGTCCTCCCGTAAGTCTACTAAGTTACGTCGTATCGATGAGTTGTTAGATAAATTATCACCTGATGATGTGGTTATTGCCTCTGAATTATCAAGGCTTGGTCGATCAATAAAAGAAACGTTGAATACTATAGAAATAATTATTCATGATAAAATGTCCAGGTTGATACTTATCAAACAAAATCTGGATTTAAATCCTAATGCCAAGAATAATGTGGCAAATAAAGTGCTCATCACGATCTTTTCAATGTTGGCTGAATTGGAGCGAGATTTTATTTCAGAACGAACCAAGGAAGGGTTACGCGCACGAGTTGCTAAAGGTATTAAGCTTGGTAAACCGAAAGGGATAATACAAGCCTCAATGTACGATAAAGACAAAGATAAAATTTTACATCTATATCAACTGGGTGTTCCTATTCAAAAGATTATTGCAACACACTTAGGCTATGGCAAGTATTTATCACTAAAAGCTTTTATCAATAAATGCAGGGATTTTTCATGAATCAAAATTTAATCGACTCAATATGTTTTGAGAAAGCTAATCTTCAACACGAAAAAATTATATTTGACTGGCTTAGCTTACCCCATATACAAGATTTTTGGGATAACAGCAAAGAACATAAAGATGACATACTCAACTTTATCTATGGACGTAAGCAACACTATTTTTACGGTACCACTAAATATTGGGTAGGGTTTGTTAATAATGAGCCATTTGCTTTTCTGCTAAGCGACGAAATATTAGAGTCACAAAATGATGTAACTGATCTTCATAAATATTATTTATCAAAAGATGGGCATACCGTCTCTCTTGATTTTGGCATAGGGAATAGGGATTTTTTAGGAAGAGGATTGGCTGCACCAACCTTGAAGAAATTTACTGCATTCTACCACAATCAGATCGATAATCTGGCTGATACTTTTTTCATTGATCCTGATGAAAACAATCCTAGAGCTAAGCATGTTTATGAGCAAGCTGGATTCGAACCAGTAGGTGAATACTCGATGCAAGGCGGTTTTTTTACAGGCCATAAAACTCATTTAATGGTAATGAAATTACCAAAGAGAACTTAATATGGAAAAGAACATTACTGGTATCAATTACACTCAATTCTTGGATGATCTTAAGACGAAAGTTGCTGCAAGTCAGTACAGAGCGGCTCTGAGTGTAAATAAAGAACTTATTCTGCTTTACCATCATATTGGAACAGAAATTATCAATTCTCAGAAGCAACATGGGTGGGGGGCTAAAATTATTACGCAGCTAAGTCGTGATTTACGTAGTGAATTTCCAGAAATGAAAGGGTTTAGTCCGCAAAACCTAAAGTATATGCGACGTTTCGCTGAAGAATATAACCTAGATGAAATTGGTCAACAAGCTATTGACCAATTACCCTGGGGGCATAACATTACACTGATGTATGAAGTGCCAGATAAAAAGGAAAGAGAATTCTACATCCAAAAAGCAAAAGAATACAGCTGGTCTCGAAATGTATTATCAATGCAAATTGAATCCGATTTATATAAACGAGAAGGGAAAGCTATTACTAACTTTAACAAAAAATTATCATCTCCTCATTCTGATCTTGCACAAGCAACACTTCGAAACCCATATTTATTTGATTTTTTAAGTTTAGGGAAAGATGCTCATGAAAGAGAAGTAGAAAAAGGATTGGTTGCTCATATTGAACGATTTTTGCTTGAACTTGGAGAAGGCTTTGCTTTTCTGGGACGTCAATACCATCTTCAAATTGAAGATCAAGATTTTTATATCGACTTGTTGTTTTACCACATCAAGTTAAGGGCATTTGTTGTGATTGATTTAAAATCAGGTAAGTTTAAACCAGAATACGCCGGTAAAATGAATTTCTATTTATCAGCTGTAGATGATTTGTTACGCCAACCAGGGGACAACCCTTCTATAGGGTTAATTTTATGTCGTTCAAAAGTTGGGGTTGTTGCTGAGTATGCTCTTCGCGATATGACTAAACCAATTGGACTTGCAGAGTATAAACTTACTGAGTCATTGCCTAATGATATTAAGACTGCATTACCCACAATAGAGCAGATAGAAGAAGAGTTGTCGAAAGACTTTACAGAAAATGAATAAAATCTCAACCCCTCATATCATTGGTATTAGTGGAAACATGGGCGCTGGAAAAACAACACTTACCCTAGAATTAGCCAGTTATTTACATAGTCCTTTTATATCTTGGGATGATTTTGATGAGATCTCAAATGGACCTGAAGATTATATCGATTGGTACAAAAGGGGAGAAAATTACACTGAATGGGACTATCCAAAATTAGCTGAAGTTCTTAAAGTCCTTAAATCTGGGGAAGCAGTTATTCATCCAGTAAAGAATAGTGTTGTTAATCCCAAGCAATATATCATTTTTGATGCACCTTTAGGACGTTTTCACCAGCAGACTGGCATCTATATTGATACTTGGATTCATATTAATGTGCCATTAGATGTATCTTTGTGTCGCTGGGTACTTAGAAACTATAAAAATACTGATAAAACTAAAGAAGATCTTTTAGACGAGTTAGAATTTTACTTAAGTGAATCAAGACCTTTATTTGAAGATCGTGAGTTTAAGAGTAAAGCCGATTTCATTATAAATGGTATGGATTCAACAAAACACCAAGTTGAATTAATTAGAGAATATTTGGGAATTTAGAGAACAGATTAAAGTTCATTGCCAGTTTGGGCTGGATATGCGGTAAAACCCAAGGAATGGAGCAAAACCTGTGGCTTTATTCCTGAAAAAGAAGAGCAATTATTCGAAATGTTATCTTACAAAGATGTGCATTCAAAGTGATTTGGTTTAATCATAAAACAGGTCTGTTATTTCTTTGAAGGAGGAAATAAATTCGCTTTTTCCACCCCAAAATCTCCATAAAATCATGAAGTGATGAGAACGATTTAAGAAATTCCTTTTAATATATTTGGAATCATTCGTTCAATCATAGCTAGTGCCGTTTCTGCATCATAAGCACCCATTTTAGACAGGTCTTTGTTGTATACGCTGTATAAAATTTCAGTAATAATTTGTATCGAGCGAACACTATTTTCGAGCAATAATTGGGTTGATTCATCTGTCTTTTTTTCTAAAGATTGCAGATAAATACGTGCGCCAAATGATAGCATTTCTGCTGCAGTTATATTTAATTCGGTGTTATTTGTTTTTGCTATTTTATTCAACGAATGAAGAGTATCTGCACCAACATCAATAGTTATTTCCATAACGATTCACCTTCTTCTATAGGTATTGTTTTAAGTCCAATTCCGTTCATTTTAAACCGAACTTCTTTATATGAATTATTCTGAAATCCTGAGAAATTATCGTTTAAATATTTGATGGTTTTTTGTTTTATTTCCTTCAAGGAATCGTCATTAATATTGGATGAAATAACTAAGCTTTGATAATGATTGTGATACATCAAATGGGGTATGGATGCATGAATTTGTTCAATCATTTTTCTTATATCTTGCAATGGATTTTCACTTTTTTTATGTGGTGAAATTTCATTATGCAGGCAAAATTCTAAAAGAAATTTTAATGCTTTTGCTGGCGAAATATCTGATGAGCCTCGTTTTTGTAAATCAAATTGATGTGCAATTTTATTTAAGTACTCCCGCTCATATTCTGAAATACGTAAGGTAATGACATCATTTTCTTTCATAGAGGGGCTCATTTATTGAATCAATACAAGTATACAATAGTATTATTTATGTATACAACTGTATTTTTAAGTTGATATCCATTGATTTTACAAGGGGTATATGCATACAATTGTATACATAGGGATTTTACTTTAAATTACTCGTTTTTAAAGGGTTGTTTAGTTATTTATATATAAATCATATGGTTATGCGCAAATTCTTTAAAGCAATCACATTGCGTGGTGTGTGTAGAATCAGGAAATACAACTAGGCGCAATCCTTATGAAGTACTATTATTGTATAGTTAGAATAATGGCCAATGGAATAAATAAAGAGCGCGTGCCTTTGCGCGTTTGTGAAGGGATTAATTATAAAGTGGGATAAAAAATGAAACTATTTTTTCAAAAGGAGGTGTTAATTGATCGTATAAAAAAACTAATGCAATTGCTTATTAGAATTAAGGATTTTGTATTAGAACCACCACCAGGCTATCTCGAATATCAAAAAGCCATTACATCAAAAGATGCTAATTTTAATTACATGGAAAATGAATTTTTTAAACGACATATTTTACCTAATGTAATTAAGGGACATGGTATATTAAATCAGGGTGAGCATCTTTCTATTAACCACCAGCAATTAATCAATAATAATCCACATAATATTTTTAGAGTAAATCCTGTTACTGGTTTGCCTATGATTGGTTCCTATGATGCAGGAGGAAGTCCATTTGGATTTAATTTCAATCACTCCATTAATCACCATATTAATCATCATTCCAGCTTTAGCAATATGCATCCCAATAATCAATTAAATTCATTTGATTATTGGAATAGATAGTTAAGTTAGTTAGCATTATCAATTTTTAAAAAGGATATTTAAGTGAAAAGCATTATAAGAAATACATATAAATACTTAGCGCCAATAGCTATTATTGGCATATTCCTTTTTCACTCTTATTCAGTTCAATCAAAACTAGAGAAAAAAGAAAAACAAACCTATATCACCATAAAAGAGCTTTCCGAACTTGCTGCAAAAACTTACGGTGTTGAGCCAACTGTTTTGGATAAGACAGTGATTACCTTTATAGATTGGATTTTACCTGTCTCTTTTATTAATAAAAATGAGTCTCTCAAATTACTGGCTGATCATAAGAAAGAAATCTTATCAGAATCAAAATAAATTTATGTGTCAGCAAGATGGGAAAAGTTGGGTCGCCCTTCTTAAATCTGAGAATCGTGTTATCAGACCTAAGAAAATAATCGATCCGCCATAGTATTCAATGAAATAAAATTTGATTATATTGAAGTTCTTTTAGGATGTTCTTCCCTTTTAACCTATATGTAAAATAGTTATATGACTACTCAAACCATCAAAATGCCATTTCTACTTCAAGAAGAATTAACGCGTATTACTAATGCAACCGATTTTGAACTTTTCATTCTAAAATGCCATATTGAAAATATAATCTATACGAAACGCAAATTAGAAAAATTAGCCTCTAAAATTTCTATTGGCGCTAGTTTAAAATACTTTGACGTAGAATTATTAACACAAGATGTTTTATTGGTGAATGAGTTAGGTGAATTGATAAAGGGAATTCGTCAATCTGATCAAAAACAAGTTTGTATTCAGCCACAATCTATTGATTGTGATTTTAAAACCAACGTTCCTTCTATTAATGATAATCGAATGCTTATAAGTGATGATTGGAAACTTCCCATCTACCATAAAGTTGTCGTTAACTCTTCCGGGAATGTTTTAAAAGGTTATTTTATAAAATATAACCATAATGGTTGCAAATTAAAATTATTAGGCGGAGAAACGATTAAACTGCGCCCATATGCCTCTTTTTATGAACCTAGCCCAGAAGATCTGCAAGATTTTATTCGAATTGAACAAGACCAGGTTCAGCAACATTTAGAATATGAAAGAACACTAAGTGCATTGAAAAAAAATATAGGTCAATTAGACCCCAACAATTATCCTAATGATTATCGAAAAATTACTCGGTTATTGATAGGAAGAGGATTTTTTATTGATAATATAGATAAAGCTATCAAGCTACTTGACAGTAATGAAGTAACCCCACCTCTGACAAAAGAGATATTATTTGAGTGATATGAACGCTCTCTTATTTTACTATGCTTGGTTTCAAAAGTATTCAGACTTAAGAGATTTTATTTGATAGATATCCCTCCCCTCTTCTAAGGAATTTTAAGCCATTGGCTCTGTTTATCTGATGTATACGCCATTAGATAACTTAGGGGGTAACCGATAGGCTAATTGGATGAAAAGATCGGTTGAGTCATAAATTGTGACTCAAGCTCGTTTTTATTGCATTTTTTATTTGTTCCATTAGACCAAAACTTTCACACTCTAGTTTCGAGAAAGCAAACCACTTCTTCCCTAAATCTTTTAATGAAGCACCAATGTGATAAATATCGTGATCATCAATAATTAAAAATCGATCATGAGATAAACTAAACTGAACAAATTCCATTTTTTTATATTGCTCATTATATTTTTTAATGTCTAGTTTTAAATTATTACTAATATTCTTAGTCAATATACAAATCTGCACATTAGGTTTTGACTTTGCCAATTGTTCTAACACTGATTCATCGATGTAATTATCTAGAAGAATTATTGATGATTTTGCTGCTCTAATTAATTTTGAAACAAAAAGGTATGCATCAAATATTTGGCCATCATAAAATACTCCCTGTTCATTATGATCCCTTCTGTCCTCTAATGCATTGAAAATTTTTTCAAACTGCTCTGTGGCCTTTATCTCGTGTACAATTTGACGTTTTTCCAAGATGCTAAGTCTATTAATGATCTCCCCATTAAGTGAGAGAAATCGACGCATTTCCACAAAAGTTCGCATAATAGTAATATTAACTGCTATCGCCCTCTCACTTGTTAATACACCTGATATTCCAGCCACACCTTGCTCTGTAAATACATAAGGCAGAAACCCTCCAAGACTCTTTTTTGAAGGTATCGCATTTTGCGATAGCAAGATTTCCACCTCATCGGGAGTTAATTGAAACATGAAATCTTCTGGGAAACGTTTAATATTACGCTTGACTTGTTCTCTAAGGCGAATCGGCTTAACTCCATATAAATCTGCTAAATCCTTATCAAGCATAACGTGGATACCACGTATTTCATAAATCTTTTTCTGCAGTTCATCTTTAGTAAGAATTAAATCCAGAGTCATTGTAAAAGCCTTTAAAATAGATCAGATAATTAAGCATAATTAGGTAACTCAATTATAATGAACTTAGTCTCTGTTGAGTACATAATAAGAAAATAAATATAAGCCACACTGTCTACCGCAGACCAAAAAGCTTCAATGTGCTCTACTTGGATAGGAATAATTTTAAAATCCATGATGGCCTCAGTTATATTTATTCATCAGTAAATTAGGTTCATTTACCAAATTATCCTTTTCCAATCGGGTTAATTTTTTAATTAACCGCTCCAATTGCATCGCCCTGCCCTTTCCTTCTTTAATTTCCCAGGCTTGAGCTAACTTTATGGGTTTAAAGCTTCGTGTATATTTACAACCACCAGTTCCATTCAAATGCGACTGATACCGTTTTTCAATATTATCTGTATATCCTGTATAATAGGTATTATTGTCACAGAGCAACATGTAAACCCAATAACTTTTTTCATCCATTTTCACCACCGTTAAGCAAAAAGATTCTCAATAGTTTCTTGTATCTCGTCCTGGCTAGGCTTGGCATATCTAAATATTTCTTTAATAGACACATTACCACTAAGTTCTTGAGCAAAGTGCACTCCATATTTATCGGTCACTTTCTTTAAAAAAGTATGCCTTAGTTTATGCGGCGTAAATTCAAACTTCTCTTGCTCAGGCAAAAATGCCGATGCTTGTTTTAAAATTCTTTGGCAAATTCTGTAAACATCAAGGGTTTGCAAGCGAGTACCATAACGTGTTACAAAAAGAGGCTCGTCCTCGTTAGAATTTCTAGTATTTAAATATTGATCTAAATATCCCCTACTCTCTTGTGGCAAAGGAATTTTTTGGCTAATACGTTTAGACTTATGGCGTAGTACCTCGCATAAACTCTTCTGTCGATATTGACCTACATTTAACGAAGCCACTTCCGATTCACGAAGCCCTGTACCCAATAATACATAAAAAAGGGCGGTTTCCATCAAAGGATTTTGATTTTTTCGAGTACAACTTTTGATGCGCTGTTCACACGCTGATTTTAAACGCATTAATTGTCTGGAAGATAATCCATTCCAATCGGGAGCATCGGTTTGTAAATCCTTAACCTGAGCTAGAGGATCACCTGCCAATAATGGGCGCTGCTGATGGAGCCACCGACCAACATGACGAATGGTTGCCATGGTACGATTAATTGATGTTGCTTTAAAAGGTTTTCCGGTTTTCTCAGAAATTGTCTTTAATAAGTTCTTTTGGAAATGCTTACTGACTGCAGGAGTCCAACTGTCAACTACGTCGTGCCCTACTTCCATTTGAAAAAATTGCATGAATTTAGATAAGTCTTTCTTTTTTGCTTGCTCTGTTTTTTCAGGAGCGCCTTTCACATGGACTGAGTAATAATAGGACAGCCAGGCAGATAATGAATTTGTGTCAAAATGCACATCCAAAGGATGAAAAATCTTATCTATCACAAACTTTTGATTTTTCGTATTTTGACGATCCAATAAATCCATGGGTTTCCTTGTAACTTTTCCTTTTATTTGGCAGGAAAATTAGACTTTTAATTGGCACTATAGACGTGCTCCCAACCATTAATTTTGCTTGGATTCAAGATGTGTTTTATGAGTTTCGCCTAAAATTTCAAATGCTTCCTTTATGACATACAGAGCAATAGCAGTTCCAATAATCAAATCAGGATAGCGAGAATTTGTTATTGCTATTAATCCTCCTGACAAGATAACTCCTAGATTTGCAATAACATCAGCTCTGGTAAAAATCCACGTAGCACGAAGATGGATTTCTCCATTCCTAAATCGGCGAAGTAGATACAAAACAACACCATTTACGACCAGGGATATACAAGCAATACTTATTATAATAGTACTCATAGGAGAGCTACCTAATAAAGTTCTCCGCCCAACATCAACTAATACTCCGACTCCTAAAATTAATAGCAAACCTCCACTAAGCGCTGCAGTTGTGGTTTTAAAACGCATAGCTCGACCTACTGCTAAGAGACCCAAAGCATATGCGGATGCATCAGCAAGCATGTCGAAAGAATCTGCAATAAGCCCTGTAGATTCTGCTATAATTCCCGCAATTAATCCTACAACAAACATGGCAAAATTTAATGTTAATGCTATTTTTAGCACTTTTCTATCTGCTATGACAGCAGCTTGATGGCATTCGCAACCCATGTAGTATCCTCTTGTACACTCGGTATTTATATAAATACCTTATTAATTTTAATTTCAAAAAAAATTATTTCTAAAATTCGTAATGTAATTCTTGCAATTGGTAAATGCAGTTAAATACAATCATGTTACGGAATAGCCGCTCGTAGTTTCCTCTTTTTAACATAGGCATTGAGGCCTATATGATTGCTATATCCTAAAAAAACTGAGATTTTCCTAACAGACAAACCTAATGCTAAAAGTTCCTTAATTTTATCCGCATCTTTATCGAACTTACTTTTCTGAATCGTGCCTTTTGGCTTACCCAACTGAATTCCTTGTGACTTTTTATTGGCAAGCGCTTCTTTAGTTCTAAGGCTAATAAGATCACGCTCAAGCTCAGCAAAAAGAGAAAATAAGGTAATCATGACTTTTGATGTCATATCATGCTGTTTAATATCAAGGTTTTGTTTTATGGCAATTACCCGTACCTGTTTTTTTATTAGTTCATTGACTAAACCAATAACTTCTGCGGTACTTCTTCCCAATCTGCTTAGTTCAGTAACAATTAAAGTATCCGCACCATTTAATGCGGCAAGCATTTCATCTATACGACGTTCTTTGCTAGTTTTCCTACTTGAAATCGTCATCTGGATAAAATCATCTACTTCAAGTTTATGTTTTTTGGCAAATTCAAAAATTTCCAGTTTTTGATTGTTCAAATCTTGCTTATCGGTGGAGGCGCGAATATAGGCAATTGTTTTGGTCATAATTTAATCAAAAATTAACTTGTTTACATTTAACTTTAAATGATGGTATCAATTATACAATTAATAATAAAAATATAAACTGTTTTGTATATCCAAAATATATGTATAATAACGACCGTTTTTTATTATACATTTAATGGACTAGTTTAATCAAAATGACTAAAAAGAATGCGATTTATAAATTTAAGATCATTCAACCTTATTTGGATAATATTTCAACACTAACCTTCATTTCTGAAGACAAAGAAATCCCCATTAGAAGTTTGCATCGTTGGGTTAATCAATACAAAAATAATGGCTTAAAGGGATTAGAACAAAAAAGGTGGAGAGATAAAGGGCAATATCGGCAATTATCTGATAATTTAGTGAATATTATAGAAGGATTAGTTTTACAAAAACAAAAAAGAACGGTTGCCTCTATTCATCGTCAAATTTTACTTTATGCACAAGATCATAAACTTCCAAAGCCTAGCTATGGGGTTGTTGCAAAGATAATTAAAAATATTCCTCCCGATTTGATTTGCCTGGCACGTGATGGAACAAAATCGTATCAACAAAAATTTGATCTTCTTTATATAAGAGAAGCTGATAGACCAAATCAAATTTGGCAAGCTGATCATACATTGCTTGATATTTATGTGCATGATGGTAAAGGAGAGCTGAAAAGACCATGGTTAACCATTATTATTGATGATTATAGCCGAGCAATTTCTGGTTATTACCTAAGCTTTAATGCCCCAACAGCCCAACAAACTGCATTAGCATTAAGACAGGCTATATGGAAAAAGAGTGAAAGTAATTGGCCTATTTGTGGGGTCCCAGAAATACTATACACTGATCATGGCTCCGATTTTACTTCAAAACATATAGAAGAGGTTTGTGCTTCATTGAAGATCCAATTAATTTTTTCAGGTATTGGGAAGCCAAGGGGCAGAGGTAAGGTAGAACGATTTTTTGGCACAATTAATCAACAATTTCTGCAAGATCTACCTGGTTATCTCCAGAATGGGATAATGACTCAAAAAGATAAATGTTTTACTTTAGAAATTTTTGAGTCCAAGCTAAAGGCATTTATCCTCAGTGACTATAACCATAGCGTCCATAGCACAACGAAGATTCCACCAGTTCAACACTGGCAAGCCAATCAATTTTTACCGCAACTTCCTAAAAGCCAAGAAGTTCTCGACTTACTATTATTAACAATTACGAAGCCAAGAAAAGTTCACAGAGAAGGCATAAAATTCCAAGGATTACGATATTTTTCTACAACGTTAGCCGGCTTTATTGGACAAGAAGTGCTAATTCGTTACGATCCAAGAGATATGGCGGAAATTTATGTTTTTTATCAAGGTAAGTTTTTATGCCGTGCTATTTCACAGGATTTAGATAGCGGTACTACTAGCTTAAAAGAAATTATCGCAGCCAGAAGCCAAAGAAAAAAAGAACTACGTGACAATATAAAAAAGCGCCAATCATTAGTCGATGCAATTTTACAATGTCCTGGAAAAATACCAGGTACTCTGCCAAAAGAATCTATAAATAAGCCAGAAAAACAAAAAAATATCACAATTAAAAGATACCAATATGAATGACAACGAATTTATTACGACGAAAGGATATCTCCGGTTTAAAGAATTTTGCGACGCATGCATGGAGTACAAATACATTGGAATTTGCTACGGGCCACCAGGTGTGGGAAAAACAAAATCGGCAGAACATTATAGTGACAAGCCTCTAAAAGACTCTATTCCAAAAGATCAATTTGGAACGCTTATCACAAGTGAAGCTCCGAAAGAGTTATATGATTGTAAAACTATTTTGTATACACCGATGCCTCCATTCTCGCCTTATCAAATGAATAATCAGCTTTTAAAGGAACAAATAATCTTCAATCAAATAGTAAAAGAAGCAAACATTAACAGGATAAGATACGAACAACCAGATTTATCTGCAAAGCATATTGATTCTTTAATAGAGGCCAGTATTGTGGATTATAAGGATTACTTTAAACTCATCATTATTGATGAGGCAGAGCGATTGAATGTTACCGCCTTAGAAATTTTGCGAGCGTTATACGATCAATTAAATGTAAGCTTTATTTTTATTGGAATGCCTGGTTTAGAAAAAAAATTATCAAGATATCCCCAGCTATATTCAAGAATCGGATTTGCGCATGAGTACAGGGTTCTTTCAAAAGAAGAAATGATATTTATGTTAGAACATCATTGGAAAAAGTTAAATTTAACATTTAAGCCAGATGATTTTGCTGATCATGAAGCAATGACAGCCATCATACGTATAACCAATGGCAATTTTCGATTAATAAATAGATTATTTATGCAGATTGATAGAATTTTAAAGCTGAATGATATAAAAAATATTACCCATGAAGTAGTCCTGGCTGCTAGGGAATGCCTATTAATTGGTACAGCTTAAGCATGCCATCTAAAGTACAAATTTCCCTGCCAAATAATGCTAAAAGTTACATACAACTATCACATTGATACAAAGTATCCATAAAAGTACTTTGACTGACCAATCAATTCCAAAAGAAGAGTTAAAATTTATAAAGCAGCTAAAGAAATGAACCAATTAATTGCCAGCTCAATATTCGATTTAATCCCTCCTGATGAAGAAGAAAAAAATCTTTTTGAATTCTGTAGGCAAAAAAATGATTCAGAACATATTGATATGGAAGAGGAGTTTTACCTTGAGTTTCTTGCTTCCATTAATAAAAAAGAAGTATTGCATTTACATTACATGGAAAAACAATCCCCTTTTTTAATCTCTGAAACATAAAAATTCCCCACACGTTTTGTAGAGCCACTTAATCGTGAAAAACAAAGAAAAAAATCTGACTAGCTGCATGATGCAGTTAAATATAATACAAAACCTATAAGAGTCAAAAGGTTTAAATTGAGGAATTACAATATAATTAAATAACATTATGGAGATGAATAAGCCGAAAAATCCCTTTGAAAATAAGTATAAAGTAAATAATTATAAATCAAGAAGTTATATGGTTAGCGTCGGGAATCGAACACATTACCATTCTGCGCTCTTGTGCTTTTTTCCAAAAAACACTAGCTGTCTTTCACGGTGTGCAATTGTCTACGGGAGCGTGCCGTTTGGGTGCCGATCATTAGAACGTAGATGATGTTATTTCAATTGATAATGCATTATGATTAATATTCAGTAAACATATACATTAATAAGATATTTAATGATTAAGGGAATATTTATTTTAATTATATTAGCCCTACAATTAATTGTAGGCTGTGTTCCTCGATCGTTAGAACCAAATGCAGAGAAAGTGGTGGTTATCTATAATCAAAGTACTAAAATGGCCAAATCATGTGAATTTTTAGGGAAAATATTTAATAGTGATGTACATGGAAAAAAACTTCATTTTACGCTTGGCTTAGAGAAAAATCTAAAAACCGATGACATAAATTTTCTTAAAAATGAAGGAGCCAAATTGGGGGCAAACCTTGTTGTATTTGAAAAGCATCACACATCAATAGAAAGATACCACTCTCAACCTGGTCATACAACCGACATCAGTATACATGCCATTTATGCTAAGGCTTATCGATGTCCTCCAAATTTAATTGAAAGCATGGAACAATTGAATGAATATCATCATGCATACAAAAACCCAGTGATTATTAAAAATAATTAATTATTGAAGTAAAACATTATTAATCGATTGAGTAATGGAATAGCAATAATTCGGTGTATCTTTAAAAAGCATCTGTAGATATATAACTGCATTAAAAATCACACTCTGCCATGAATTAATTAAAATGAAACCCTCTAAACTTTATAAAGACTAATATCCTCTTTTAGGTGTTTCACAATATCATCTAAATGATGAATAAATGCCATCATTTCCTCTATGCCACTAGAAAAAGTTGCGGTAGCACGATTAATTTCATTCATGCTCTCCACTATTTGCTCAATTCCAACTGCTTCTTGCCTGATAGACACCTCGATGTGTTGGCTAGAAATCGATGCTTCATTAATCATTTTACTTAGTGCATGAATAACGTCGCCTGCTTTCTCAATAAGCTTAATTTCTGAATCAAGAGTGTTAGCTCCTTCCTCGGTAACGATGACCGCTTTTTCCGTGCTGCGCCGTATGTCCTCAAGAATTTTTTGCACCTGTACCGTGGACTGTTCTGATTGCTCTGCAAGGTTTTTTACTTCAGTGGCCACTGCGGCAAAACCTTTTCCCGATTCTCCTGCTTTTGATGCTTCAATTGATGCATTCAATGCTAACATCTTGGATTGTTGGGCAAGCGTATTTACTACTAAAGTAATTTCACTGATTTGTTGCATGTGGTTACTTAAATCCAGAATAGTTTGCGCAATAAGTTTCATCTTTTCCTCTGAGGTCCTAATACCCAGAATGCTTTGTTCCACAGAATGAGCACCTCGCTTTCCCTGTTCATAGGTATTTTGAGCCAATTCTCGTAAAACCTGAGCTTTAGCCATAGTATTTTTAGAACTATGGTCTATTTCTTCCAATGAAGCACTGATTTGATTAATCGCAGATGCTTGAGAACTAATTTCTTTTGCTTGTTTATTAGCAGAAATAAGTACCGTTCCAACCATCGTGACGATATCACTGCTGGCTTGTGTAATTTTTTTTGTTATCGATGAAAGTCTATCCGTCATGGAATTTAAATCTCGACCCAAATCTTGTAATATGCCTTCGTTTTCAATTTCAAGACGATGACGAAGATCACCGGAAGCAACTTTACTGCTATGTAGACTAAATTTTTTCGAAGAATTAATCAGTGTTTCCAATAACACTCGAGTTTCCTCCTCTTTAGTACGAAGCATTTCTTCATTCTTTTTTATTGCATCTTGCATGATTTTTAGGGATAAAAGCAGCTTCCCTAATTTATCTGATGATAGGATTTCGATTGCTACGTCTCGCTCTCCTGCGGCAATTCGCTCAGCAGCATTTATTGCATAATCCAGTGGAATAGATAATGCTCGCTGTGTCATATAAGGGACAATCACTGTTAAAACAATTGCTAAAATCAACAGCCACAAAGCAGATTCTTTTAAAGAAATTAAATCCTTATCTATTTCATTTATATGGGATTCAATTTCTTTGGATAAGTCTCTAAATAGCCCCCCTTCTCTTTTACCCGTTATCTCCGAATAAGGACCAACAATGAGATCTATCATTGATTTTTGAATGGCTCGTGTTTTGTTCCTGCTATTTTCTACATTATCTGGATTATTAGGATCTCTTGGAGTATTTATTATTGATGCTTGAGTTTGATGCAAAGATTTATAAAGTTGTTGAAGCTTTTTCCATTTATGTTGTATTTCTTGATTATCTAACACTTGGATTACTTGATCACCCTGGACTCTAACTTGATGAATTTCATTCCATATATTGTCAAAATAAGTCTTATCTTTTGGGTCTCCTGTCATTGCCCAATGCTCCAAAATGTCTTGAGCTTGATAAATTTGGGAATCAAGAATGGGCGGCAAATTCTCATTTTGAATTTTATGACTCAGGTGGATTATATAGTTTACTTTGGGCACTAAAAGCATAATCAATATTAATAAAGGTAATCCAAGTGTCATAAATCCAATAAACAATCGGGCACCCAATGGAATCACAAAACGTCGTGGGATTGCATCAGTGTTCATTACCGCCTCCTATTTAGAACGAGACTTTAGAATCTCCGCTCATTCATAATTCTTTAATAGAATTTTTCTGGTGATCACTCCAAAAAATAATACAAAATGACCTATATTTTTACTTAAGTCAGTATGTTAATTAATTTAAAATCCGAATCGATTTCTTTAATATTCAATGCCTCATTGTCTATAATGTGTAATAAGTCCATACAGAAAGAAAATATATGACAAAACATACCTTATTAAAAAATTGGAGAGGTTGTCTTTTAATTTCAGTCACTTTATTATGCTCCTGTGTCCACCCTAAGGATGACATCAAAAATGAAACATCAGTTAATAAATCATTTGGTGGATATCGTCCCCATGGACACGGACATGGACATCATTAATTCGTTGATGTGCTTCGAATAGTCACTAGCCCCGGAACTAAAAGCACAATACCCTACACAAATGGACTTACTCCTCTATGGAGTCAAATCCCCTACTCTTCGCTCAATAATCAGTGTCAGATTATTGCAATTTAAACCATACTCCATGAAAAAAAATAGCTGCTAAGATTAAAAGGATGATTAAAAAAGAATAAAAGTGAATGGTTTTCTTCTGTTTTTTGAGAAAAACCAAAACACCTACAAGTACAATACTCAACAACCCTAGCAGTAACCAAGTCCATAGATTCATTTCCATATTTAGTGTTCCTGAACTTTCTTGTTATGTAATTCATGCACATGCTCCCCATTACCACCAAAGCCCCCAGCATACTGACTTTCAGGATGAGCCTCCTTGGGGATTGATTGAGTCGAAGTACAAGACACTAACCCGATTCCCCAAAAGCCAATGCACATCGTCCAAAATAATAACCCGCTTGCAGTTCTTGTTTTCATTTTTATTCCTCAAAAATAGATATCCTGTGATAACTCAATAACATCAAGAGCAGCTACTTCATTTAGTGCGCTTTAGCCGGATTACTGATTCAATCAGCTTTAAGGTATCTTGTGATGTAAAAGGCTTCACACACTGCATTGCCTCCGGTTGTACTTCATCTATGTGACGATTTTTCGTCAATATCACGATAGGCGTTGCTTGATTCAACTCCGAATACTTTTGAATGTGCATAACCAACTCCTGACAATTAAATCCTTGTGTTAAATTCTTATCAATTAAAATCACATCATAACGTCTCATTAAAGCAAGATCCAAACCAGCGTTCGCATCACAGGCCATATCCACCTTATGATTCAATTTCTGCAATTGAGTGCGTATAAGAATTCGTTCGCCCAAGGAATCATCGACTACTAAAAAAAGCAAAGAATCAACCATAAGACACCTCATATCACTTGCTTGAGCCATCGAGTTATTCCTCTTTTCGTTATTCTTAAGCCTCTTGAATTTCCGCATGCCCTTTATGAGAGTTCAAAAGCCGCAATCCATTCGCTACAACGATTAAACTAGCCCCCATATCCGCAAAAACAGCCATCCACAAAGTAGCAATACCTCCAAGGGCTAAAACGAAAAACACGCCTTTTATGGCAATAGATAATGTAATATTTTGTCGAAGAATCCTTGCTGTATTGCGACTCAAATCAATATACAAAGGCAGCATGGATAAATTATCATTCATCAAGGCTACATCGGCTGTTTCCAATGCGGTATCTGTCCCTTTTCCCATTGCAAAACTAATGCTTGCTTTGGCTAAAGCAGGCGCATCATTAATACCATCCCCTACCATTCCTACCGCTTTATATTGTTCTAACAATTGATTAATCGCTTGCAGTTTATCCGTAGGCAATACATTGGCCTTCACCTCATCAATACCTACCTGTTTGGCTATCGCCTGTGCCGTTACTGCATTATCCCCTGTCAGCATCGCTGTTTTTATACCTTGCTCATGAAGCCTTGAAATAGCCCACTGACTGGATTGACGTAACGTATCGGCCACCGCAAACAAAGCAAGTACAGTAGTGTTATTGCTTAAAATAATTGTGGTTTTTCCTTCTTCCTCCAATCGTTTCAGCTCTTTTTCTATTTCAGGATTGCATACGAGATTGTCTTCAGCCAGTTGATGATTCCCTACATAAAACAGTTCCTCTTGCACCAACCCCTTCACGCCACGACCAGGGAGTGCCGCAAACTCATCAATCTCTAATAATTCAGAACGGGGTTGTTCTTGCTCCCAATAGGCTACTAAAGCATGTGCGACAGGATGCTCTGAATGACTATCAAGGCTTGCAGCAATGAGAAGCAACTCGTCTTTTGTTCTACGCTTATCATGAACAATAAAATCAGTCACTACTGGTTTACCTTCAGTTAAGGTTCCAGTTTTATCTAAGGCTATTAATTTTAATTGATGTCCAGTTTCTAAATAACTTCCACCTTTAATTAAAAGTCCATGCTTTGCTGCAGAGGCTAATCCGCTCACCACTGTTACCGGGGTCGAAATAACCAACGCACAAGGGCATGCAATCACTAATAAAGTGAGCGCTTTATAGATCCAGTCATAAAAAGGATAACCAAAAGCCAAAGGTGGGATTAATGCGATAAGAACTGCAATTATCACCATAATTGGCGTATAATATTGAGCAAATACATCGACAAAACGTTGTGTCGGCGCGCGCTCTGCTTGCGCCTGTTCAATGGCCTTACCAATTTTGGCAAGAAGGGTATCTCCCGATGCCTTAGTGACTTTGACCTCAAGTACCCCATACTCATTAAGCGTACCTGCAAAAACCGTATCATCTATCTCTTTACTCACCGGCATGGACTCGCCCGTAATCGGCGCTTGATTAACCGTGCTTTTACCTAAAACAACCACTCCATCTAAAGGAATACGCTCTCCAGGCTTTACTTTAAAAACAGCATCTAAGTGCACTTGCTCAATAGGAGTCGTTTGCCATTGCCCATTATCCTGTTTTACTCGTGCAATTTCCGGTGCGATTTGCATTAAACTGCGAATAGCAAGACGAGCTTTATCTAAAGAATAGCGCTCAATACGTTCAGCCAAGGCAAACAATACCGTCACCATCGCCGCTTCAGGCCATGCACCAATAAATATCGCTCCAATAATGGCAATCAACATTAAACTGTTAATATTCATTGCCTTGGTACGCAACGCCAACCACCCTTTTTTAAAGGTCGGAGGACCGCTTAAGCCAATCGCCAATAAAGCAGGAGCAATAATCCAGACTGAAAATTCCGTATTCAGATAATAGGCCATAATTTCTGAAAACAACGCCAAAATACCCGCTAGTAGAATGATTTTCCAAGAAAAATCAGAGACTGCTTTTTCGCCTTCTTTAGCTAAACGTCGTGTACCTTGGCTGCGAACACTCATGCCTAATGATTCAATGCGCTGCTGCAATGCATCAATGACAGGGAGACGATGATGAATCGTGACCTCTTCCGCAATAAAATTAAATTCCATATGCTCAATTTCAGAAACATCTTGTAACTGTTTTCTAATGAGCTGCTCTTCTGCAGGACAATCAAGCCCAGCCACAAAAAAGGTGGTTGCTGTTAATGGTGTTGTCATAAGGAGCTCCCACATTGGCCACAAAATTTAGCTCCAGCAGGAATGGATGCACCACAACGGCACACTGTATTTTGGATTGCCTGACCACATTGTCCACAAAATCGAGCTCCTGGCTCATTGCGACTTTGACACCGTGTACATATAACTCCCTGTGATTCATTTTGAGACATGTAGTTGTTGTTATGATTTTTTTGCTTATGATGGAAATTACCGTATCCATTTTGATGAGAACTACGATTTTGCCCATGATGCCCATTCAAGTAGTTACCCAGAAAGCGTTTTAAAAGGTTCATGTTAATTCTCCTCATCATCTTCAGCAAAATGGCGCAACATGTCGTCCAAAATACAACGTACATGCGTATCAAAAATACTGTAATAAATATGTTTTCCCTCACGATTGGCACTCAGTAACCGTGCAGAACGTAACAAACTTAAATGATGGCTTGCTAAGGGAACGGAAAGCTTCAATTGTTCTGCTAATTCAGACACGGATTTAGGCCCTTCTTTAAGACATGTGAGTAGAAGTCGCAAGCGATTGGGCTCGCCCATTAAATGCAATGTATCGCTTAAAGTAATCAGTTGATCGTGGGTTAGCATATTGAGTTCAACAGTTAAATAAGTATTTAACTATAAATATAGACAACCTCTTTAAATTGTCAAATCTGTCATCCCTTATCAGTCAAAGTGAATCAACTCAATCGCATTGCTCACTTATTGATTATCCAGAGGGTTTTTCTTTAAGTGATTCTTTGGGCGTCGTTTATGAAACACATAATACAAGCCAGGAAGCACCAATAGTGTTAAAAACGTAGAAGAAATAATTCCCCCGATCACCACCGTCGCCAGCGGTCGTTGCACTTCAGAGCCCGTTCCTGTTGCCAGTGCCATAGGTACAAACCCTAAAGAGGCAACTAAGGCCGTCATGAGTACGGGTCTTAGCCGTGCTAAAGAACCTTGCAATACCGCGTCTTTTAAATAAAATTTTTGCTGTTCATGAAGCTTATTGATAAACGTAATCATCACAAGGCCATTGAGTACTGCCACCCCTGACAAGGCAATAAATCCAACACCTGCCGAAATAGATAAAGGGATACCACGTAGCCACAAAGCAAAAACACCTCCAGTTAAAGCCAGAGGAATGCCTGTAAACACCAGCAATGCATCTCTTACCCTGCCAAAACTCATAAATAGTAATAAGAAAATGCCAAGTAGCGTCACGGGAACTACAATCTGTAATCTTTGGGAGGCAGATTGCAATTGCTCAAACTGCCCACCCCAGTCAATCCAATAACCACTGGGAATTTTAACGTTCTGTTCAATGCGCTGTTTTGCAATAGTCACAAAAGTACTTAAATCACTACCTCGAACATTGGCACTTACCACCACTCTGCGTTTACCCATTTCACGACTGATTTGATTGGGCCCTTCACTTCGCACCATGTTTGCTACTTCACTTAGGGGAATAAAATGTCGCTCACCATCTTTAGATGGAGGAAGTGGTACAAAGACTTCACGCAATACATCGGGATCAGTACGAAAAGACTCAGGTAATCGTACGACGATATCAAAACGCTTATCTCCTTCAAAAAGCTCGCCACCCTTCTTTCCACCGGTAGCAATGACAATGGCATCTTGAACAGTGCCAACTTGCAAACCGTAACGCGCCAAAGTATCGCGATTAATGACTACCGTCCATAGAGGTAATCCGCTCACTTGCTCGATTTTGACATCCGCAGCTCCTGGTACTTTTTTTAGTTGTGCACTGATGTTTTCAGCGACTTCCAATAAAGTATTCATATCATCTCCAAATACTTTGACCGCGACATCACTACGAACTCCGGAAATCAATTCATTAAAACGCATTTGAATGGGTTGGGTAAACTCATAATTATTCCCTGGAATTTGCCGCACTGCATTTTCAATTTCCTGCACCAATTCTTGTTTAGTTTTCTTGGGATTAGGCCAATCCTTGCGTGGTTTTAGCATGATAAAGGTATCTGCTACATTAGGAGGCATTGGATCGGTCGCTACCTCTGCAGTACCCAGTTTGGCAAATACCGCTTTTACCTCTGGAAATTGTTTCACGCGCTGTTCAACCAAATCTTGCATGGCGATGGCTTGGGTTAAGCTTGTCCCAGGAATACGCATGGCATGCATGGCAATATCGCCTTCATCAAGACTTGGAATAAATTCGCCACCCAGATGCGATGCAATGGACAAACTCAACAAAACCAATACAGCTGCAGCCCCTATAACCCAACGCCGCGCATGAAAACAACGTCGCAAAACACGTGCATAGCCCATTGAAAGGTAATGCACTAGCCAATTTTCTTTTTCCTGAACACGTCCTCGCAAAAAAATAGCAATCGCTGCCGGTACAAAAGTAAGCGCAAATAACATTGAGGACATTAGGGCAATAATTACCGTTTCTGCCATAGGCAAAAACATTTTGCCCTCCACACCCGTTAACGTAAGAATGGGAAGATACACCACGGTGATAATAAAAACCCCAAAAATACTGGGGCGAATGACTTCGGTGGTCGCATAAGAAATCACTTTTAAACGTTCTTCCAGTGTTAAAAGTCGTTGGGCGTCATGTTGCTTTTCCCCTAAATGCTTGATGCAATTTTCTACGATAATCACCGCACCATCTACAATCAAACCAAAATCCAGTGCCCCCAAACTCATAAGATTCGCACTGATTTTATGAGTCACCATGCCCGTAATGGTCAGTAACATGGATAAGGGAATGACCATAGCGGTAATCAATGCAGCGCGGATATTTCCTAAAAATAAAAAAAGAATAATACAAACGAGCAGGGCGCCTTCAAGTAAGTTGTTTTTAACCGTATTAATTGTTGCATTAACAAGCAAAGTGCGGTTGTAAACAATAACAGCCTCAACACCCTCAGGAAGCGACTTGTTGATTTCTTTCATCTTCTCAGCAACCCGCTCAGAAACCGTTCTACTGTTTTCGCCCATCAACATGAACACCGTGCCCAAAACCACTTCTTGACCGTTTTCAGTAGCTGCTCCTGTGCGCAACTCTTTACCGAAGGCAACGTCCGCCACATCACGTATTCGTATTGGAGTTCCTTCGAAGCTGGCAATTACGATATTTTCAATATCAGGAATGTTTTTCACTTGTCCGGGGACGCGAATCAGATTTTGTTCTCCGTTGCGTTCAATGTAACCCGCACCCACGTTGGCATTATTACGTTGGAGTGCTTCAACCACATCACTTAAGCTTAAATTATAACGCACTAACTTGGAGGGATCGGGCGTAATATGAAATTGTTTTGCATAACCTCCAATTGTATTCACTTCCGCAACACCCTCCACATTGCGCAATTGTGGCTTAATAATCCAATCTTGAATGGTGCGAAGCCCCGTGGGGTTGTATCGTTGACTTTTAGGTACATTGGGCTTATTTGTCACCGTGTACATGAAAATTTCACCAAGACCTGTAGAAATAGGTCCTAAGGTAGTTTCTGCCTCAGGCGGTAATTTGTCCTTTACTTCTTGTAAGCGCTCATTAATCAATTGTCTTGCAAAATAAATATTAGTTCCGTCTTTAAAAACCACCGTCACCTGCGACAATCCATACCGAGATAACGAGCGGGTGTAGTCGAGATTGGGTAGACCGCTGAGTGCTAATTCAATAGGAAAAGTGATTCGCTGCTCTACTTCAAAAGGCGAGTATCCAGAGGCTGCTGTATTAATTTGCACCTGAACATTGGTAATGTCAGGTACGGCATCAATAGGAAGCTTTTGATAATTATAAACACCAAACGAAGCAATAATCACTGTAAACAACAGAATAAACCAACGATGTTTTAAAGAAAAACGTATTATTTTTTCCAGCATCTCTAATCCTTAGTGCTCATGGCTTGCGCCTTCCTTACCCAGCTCCGCCTTTAGATAAAAGCTGTTTTTAGTTACATAATGCTGGCCTGCATCAAGCCCGGATAGAACCTCAACCCATTGTTTGTCTCGTTGGCCAAGTTCTACAGGTGTCGCTTCAAAATAATCGCCTTGTTGGACAAATACTACGTCTTGGTCGCCCATGCGTTGCAATGCCGTAAGAAGCACCGCTACCGGCACGGTTTTTTCTTTAATAATAATATAACCGTTGACATACATGCCGGGAATCCACAAGCGCTGCTCATTGGGTAAGACTGCACGTGCCAAAGTGGTTTGACTGTCTTCTATCCCAAGAGGTGCGATGTAGGAGATATAACTTGTCGTTTTTGGTTTTCCTTCATCACCAATTACATCAATAGTCATTCCCTTTTTTACTAGCGGAGTTTCTTTGCGATATAAGGTAAAGTCAGCCCATACGTTGGTTAAATTCGCCACATCATAAATGGGTTTATTATTTTGCGCTAGTTCGCCATTGGTTGCATATTTTTGTACTATAGTTCCTGTGATAGGTGCATTTATGTTGTAATTTTGTAAGCTTTCATTGCTTTCAATGGTTGCTAGTAAATCGCCTTTAATCACCTCATCACCTAAGTTTTTATTCATCAGTTTAATAATGCCTGCATAGCGAGCATAGATGGGGGCCATAGTATCGCGATTAGGCGCAATTTTTCCCACTACTTTTAATTGAGTTTTAATGGTTTGGCTTTCTGCTTTTTCGGTTTGTATATTTGCGGCTTGAAGTATGGCAGGAACTAATTTAAGACGTCCCTCATAAGTGTTATATTGCCAGTTGTAGGATTTATCTGAAACCCGTAATTGAAGTGACACATCAAATGAATGAGGCTCTTTAATCACTTGATTGCTTTGTAAAAAATTCTCAACGGGACTAAATGTAATAACCTCCTTCTTTCCATTAAACCGGGTTAGTTCTGCAGTAAGTTGCGATGAATTAGGAGAAATTTTTTTTCCTTCTTGATAAAGATAGGCACGAAAATGGGGTGGCATCCCGCGTTCAAAGAGGAGCAATTCAAGGGCTATATTGTCTTTTTTAAAAAGACGCCCTCCTTGTGGCCCTTTTTCAAACTCTTCTTGAGATTCACTCTGTTGATTATCCTCATCTGTCGCAAATACCACAGAAGTCATTATTGTCGATAAAAAGATAATTAAGAAGAACAAGGAGACACATTTTTTTATAAGTTTCATTTACTTTCCTTTGTCGGATGTAACCCTAAAAGACCAGTCAATTGAATGAGTGTTTTATGAAAATCGGCATGGGCTTGTTGGTAATGGCGCTCTTCTTCGTATAAATTATTTAACGACGTAGATAATTCAACATACGTATACCGCCCCATTTGATACCCATCTTGAGCGAGCTTAATTGACTTGCGCGCTAATGGCAGCAGAGATTTTGTCACCAATTGTGCCTCAAACTTAGTTTGCTGCGCCTGTAAAAAGGCATTGTATGCATTTTGACGTACCTCAAGACGCGTCCCTTGAAACTCATAGGTTGTTTGGGAGTATTGTGCTTCCGCAGTCAAAATCTTCCCCTGATTGCGGTTATAAACAGGTGCATCTGCAAAGACGGACATTACCGCAGCATTACTGTCGTCATCCTCAAAATGCCGACCACCCAATTGAATGTTTAAATCAGGCCATACTGATTTTTTAGCCGCAGTAATGGCGGCGCGCTTAGCTTGCAATTGCAGCTGCATTTGCAGCATTTGCGGGCTTTGCGGTACTTTTTTCAACAACTCAGACCAGTTTAACTCCACATCGGGCAAGCCTTTGTCAACCAAAGGTCTGTCCACACGTAAACCATTACCCAGTAACCGTGCCAATTTTGCCCGTAAGAAGAGCGCATCACGCCCTGCTTTTTGCTCTTGAATACGTGCGTCCCCCAAGCGAATTTGCGCTAAGCGCAAATCAAGCTCCGCACCTACCCCGGCTTTAACTCGTTTATCGATGGCAGTCACAATATCCTGATTCAAGCGAACAAGTTTTTGGGTCACCTGATGCCATTGAACTGCATAAAATGCATCGACATAAGCACCTCCTACAGCCATATACAATGATGCTTTCTGAACATTTATTTGAGCTAGAGATGCTAAATAATCTGCATAGGTTGCTTTTTTCAGATACTTAAGACGACCGCCTAAAGGAATGGGTTGTGTTATAGATGCGGTCGTTTCTGCGGCCTCATAACTTGAATAACTTCCAGACCCGCCAAAATTTTCCGCAGTTAAGGTCAGCTGAGGATTAGGATACAAGCCACTTTGAATAAAGGCACCACGCATAGCTTGTGCTTTATCCATTTCTGCTTGTAATTCAGGGTTATTGCGACAAGCAATATCCAAAGCTTCACGAAAGGTTAAGGGTGCTGCTTGAACCGCCGCCTCCTGAAACAGCACACTTAACAAAATTGTCATTGATATCTTAATGAAAAAACGCATTCCCTTCTGCCACTTGTTCCTAGATGAACTTATTAAGTTTGATATTATATTGATTTATATTTATTCTAGAGATAATCAGTATGCTAACCCTATTTCATAATAACTGATATCATCCATGAAAGTAACTCAAAATCACTTTATGCGAATAACAATTAAATTGATGCTCTTATCGACTCTTTTTACTTACCACACTAAAGACGTAAACAGAGCCATAATGATAGGCATCGCAACGGTAAATCAATCATAAATGCAGCCACTCCTTCTGGCTTCTTACCTTTTGTCCATTAGGTTTATGCTCATCACTAGGAATTTTTGCCAAACTCTTGTTCGGGGGCAATTCCGGCACTCGCTGTCAATTGTCGTGTCTGATAAATTCGCGCGCGCAATTCTTGTGCCATCCACGTAGCGCTTCCTTTGCAATTAGAAGAATCTGTTACATCAAGATAAGCTTCATCCAAGGATAAAGGTTCAATAAGATCGGTATATTCTTCAAATAAAGCTCTAATGTACTGACTTTCGTTTCGATAAACCTCCATGCGTACAGGCCATAAGACGAGGTGGCGACATAATTTTAAGGCTTGAGCTGTGGACATGGCTGAGCGTACTCCAAATGCTCGTGCCGCATAATTACATGTTGCAATAACCCCTCTTCGGTCAGCCGCCCCTCCTACTGCTATTGGTTTATTTGCAAGTTCAGGAAAATCACGCATTTCAATTGCAGCATAAAAACAATCCATATCAATATGAATGATTTTTCTTATCGGATTCATTTCAATTTTTTTGTCCTTTAATTCATTCATGATAGAAACCTTTCAATACAAACGAACTTGGGGAACCTCAGACCACCGCGTGGTATAGGCAGGTGATTTAAGTTCAGCACGCATTGCCCAGGGTTTTGAATATCCTTCAGCCGCGAGTCGAATCGTGCTTCTTCCATACTTTTGATTGATTTGATCAAACACGCACATCAGTTGTTCCGTATGATGTAATTGCTCATCACTTGGCTGATGAAACATGTCCAGCTGACGAGGGTTTTTAGGAATTAAATCTTCAAGACATACCCCTGCTTTTTTATAGTAATACCCTGGTTTAAAAATACGTTGCAGACAACGTTTGGCGATTTTAGTAATTAATCGCAAATCATCGGTTGCATTAACAAAACGAAACTCCATGACCTGAAAGTGTTGTGCCAAATCTTCCCGAAACCGATTGGTATGGACAAAAACAAACATGCGCTGCGCTACCAATTGCTGGTTACGCATTTTTTCAACGGCCCGGGCACAATGGCTACTTACCGATTCGGCAATAGAGGCGTATCGGGTTTGCATCTGCCCAAAACTTTTTGACGACATGATACTTTTTTTTGGTTCAACCTCTTCTAAACCATTACAGGAAACTCCTTGAAGCTCCATGGCCGTACGCATTAACACGACATTAAAACTCTTCTTTAAAAGATGTGTATTGGTCATTGCCAAATCATAGGCAGTATGAATGCCGCGCGCGATTAATTTATTTTCCCATTGCCGCCCTACTCCCCATATATCCCCTACTGCAATTTGCTTTAATAATTGCTCACGGTTTGACGTGATGTTGAATACCGGTATTTTCAAGACCTTTTTACATAAATGATTCGCCACTTTAGCCAAGGTTTTGGTGGCACCAATTCCTATTGAAGTAGGTATCCCTGTATATTGACGCCACATAAGCAAATCGACCACACATGATTTCGTCCATTTAGGAAGTCTTATCAGTATAGCCCCTTAATCCCGATTAATGAGAACAGTCTCGTGAACTACTCATAAAAAGAATTCGTGCGTTTGCTTTTGATTCAGTATTGAAACACAGTTCAAAATAAATTGAGTTAATAGAGGGAAAATTTTTGTTCATTATTTACACAAAAAAATCTTCTTATCAAATGGATGATGCCAATGACCCAACAAGAAAAACCACCAAAGTTATTTTCCTTATCGAGAAGTCATCCTAAGCGATGCATTTTCCTGCCAATTTATAATGTAAGGATTTTCATATCCCTCAATTGCAGCAACGTGCAATGCCCATTGTTTTTCCCAGGAGCTTGGAGGAAATGTTTTATTCCAGACCATAAACAATTGTCTTTGCGATGAGCTTAATGATAATCCATAATGTTCGGCCATAAATAAGCGCGTGCCACAACTCCTTTGGCAGAATCAGGCGGCTCAGCACGCCGCAATTTTTTATCAATTTTCATCGTACATCCCAGATAATCGGGTTGTTCTGGCAACACGCTAAACCGATAGTTCGAACGGGCCTGATTCACCACCCCAACTTCTGGCCATAAGTTATAAAGTTCGGCTTCCACATGGCGAAATTGTTCATCGATTTTTTCACAACATCGTCGCCCTTTATAGGGTTTGCCCTGTTTGTCCTCACACATTGGTTCACGCCAACATGCAAATTGCCGCCCAAAATGTTCGGCAGCCATAATATGCTCCCACTCAATGCGATGTGCTCTTTTGACTGAATCAGCAACTTGCATACCACAACTGGCTAAGTTGACTTCTTTATCTTCATAACGGCATCGGCAATATATGGTTTGTGGGTGTTTCTGAAATAATTGGGCTGCATTTCTTAGATTGTGAAAAAGAGCCTGGAGACTGGGCATAACTTAGAGAGATACAGCACAGTAGAACTAAGAGTCGAAACATAAGATACCATGAAGAAAAAAATAGGTGTCATTATAAAATGGTTCTTTGTTTTTTCTATAGAAAAAGTATCTCGGATAAAGACATCGAATAATAAGTCTCGAATGCATGTACACTCTCAAGTACCCTTCTTTCCTGTTAGAAATATCGGTTCTTAAAATAGGTTAAACATGATTCAGGCTTGCATACACCACAATACCACCTATTTTTTTTGTATTGAGATCCCTCAATAATTGCTTGAATCCTGAATACAGAATATCCCAAGCGTGTTGACCAAATTGCTGCTCAACCTGCTCGCGCTTTTGTTCAAACGAGTGTAATAAAAGCGTATACCAACGAATAAAGTACTCAGTTAGATCAACACTTTCATTAAATCTCCATCCAGTTTCAGAAAGCTGCTGTTTTAATTCGGGTAAATAAATTGGATTAAAACGAGAAGCTGTTTTTGACCATGGAAAGGGGCTTTGAATTGGTGTCGCATCGGGTCTTGAATAATCAAATAAAACGAGCCTCCCATGGGAATCTGAAAGTTGTGATAATTTTTTTAAAGCAATTTCTTGCGATTCAAAACAAAAAAAGGCACTGAAGCTATAGATACATTGAAATGATTTGTGGGCAAGCTTAGTGCTGTTCAAAATATCTTCGCATATAAATTGAACATCAGGATAGCTCGTCTTTGCGCGATCAATAAGATCACTATCGATATCAACGCCTGTAACTGTACCCCATCCTTTTTTTTGTACATAATGAGCAGTTCCACCTAATCCACATCCGACATCAAGTAAGCGTGCTTCACTGTTTTTAGCGATAGGTGACAAAGAAAGCTCGATTGCCTCAGTTTCTCCAGGATGTGCAAAATCGCCCTCTCTTAGCATTGCTAATATCTGTTTCGTATATTCCATTTTGCAACCCCACTGTTATCCCACAGAGTTATCAACAGAAAATGTGAATAACTCTTGTATTTGATCTTAAATAATTCAATTTACTATTTTTTAGTATACTCATGCACAAAGTTTTGTATTAGTCAAAAGATGTTGCTGCTCACTTTCTTGCTCAATAAGCATTTGTTGATGCCATAGATATTCCAATTCAAGTCTTAAGCTCTGAATCTGTTCTCGAATCTTGAATATAACTTCTTCATTAGATTGTTGATAAATACTTTGAGTCAATTTATCAATTAAGCAGCTTTTTTCATACATTTGAGATTCAATTTGAATCAACCGATCGTCTTTATCATCATGGTTCATACTATAGATAAGATTGATTTCCTCATCTTTTTCTTGTTGCCAGTGTTGTTCAAGTAATTCATGTTTGTCTTTAAAATTCTGCCCCAAATAGAAATGCTTATAAAAACCTTTAGGGGTTCGCCATTGATTGCGCCGAATCATTTTGGAAAGAATATTATTTCGGTGTTTAAAACACGCAACATTAGGTAAATAAAAATCGATATTTAATAGGGCAAATAAGTATTCGGCTGCCAGTTGTTTGGGGGATGAAAATTGTTTCTTGTGTTCAAAGGTTAAATTGAAAAAAGTTCCCAAAAGCAGTTTTTTTACTTCATCAGGGATTTCTTCTTTGATTTCTGAGTAAAGTAAATTCTGAATTGTTTCGAATTGCTGGCTTAATCTTTGTAATGTTGGTTTATCCACAGAACAAATTAACTTTTTAAAAATAATATTATTAATAGAAAAAGAAGAATAAAGATCACTTATATATAATCCCCTCATTTTGAGGGGATCGATTCCCTCATTTATATCAAAATTATTACATTCTGAAATTAGATTACCCTTCTCTTCATTACATTTCTGATAAGAATCGTTTTGATCGTTGTGGATATGTGTTGTATTAATCTGGGGTGACCCTGTAACAGGATCAGAAGATTTAATCAGAGCAAGTAGTTTTTCAGTAATATGAATGTATGTTCCCTTCTTGACTTCAAATCCACCTTGTTCTTTGGTTCGGCTGTAAAGAGCTTGCCGGCGTTCAATAAACCCCTCCTCATGTAATTCCTTGATATATCGCTCGAGCGTGCTTTTAGGAATTCCTGTGTCCTCTACGATTTGAGCATAGGGTTTCATAAACCAGACTCGATCGGAGTTTTTTAATTTGTAAGTGCTAGATTGCCAGCCGAGAAGTATATAATCTACTAACTGTGCTTTTCTAGCAGATGGAATCACTTTCATGAGATTTTTAAATCTCACATGAAAAATTGAGCAAAGGTTCCCCAT
>NZ_UGGY01000004.1:0-72860 GCF_900450575.1 Legionella bozemanae | reverse complement strand
ACCTCCTTATCAATAATGGGCTGGCCAGGATGAGCACACGACAGACGATACAATGTGGCAAACGCACGCTCACTGGAAATATCTCCGTAGGAATTGGCGCTGACGCGACACCCTCTTAAGCGTGAACGCTGGCCATTAGGCAATGTGCCATCTTCCAAAAATTTAAAGAGCATCACGCCATTGTTTTTCGACTGGCCATTCACTGATGCATCGGCATCCGCACCGCCTAAAATCACTGCGCGTACTGAGGTATTGGATGGAACATAATGAGCAGGGTTGAGATAAAAATTAGGGTGTGGTTTTTTCATGCGTCGTTTAGGTCGAAATGAGACTGTGTGAATGCGAGGGGCTGCATCCGATAAAGTAGTGCCACTATTCATCATCGTGTTCATGGCATAGGTATTGGGGTTATGCCACAGTTGTGGGTTTTGTACTTCGTTTAATTCAGAAGGATTGTTTTGGTGTTCAAATGACTTTGTTTTTCCTGATTGGCTAAAACTAGCTCGTGTACTTGTGCTGTGAGTTCTTCTTTTGTGCTTGCAATTCTTTTTGATGTGCTTCCCCCATCGTTTTAATGTTTTGTGTAATTCGCTTATTTGTTTTTTTAATGATTCCAGTTCTGTTTGTTGGGTGGTCAACGCTTGGTCTGCAACCGCATCGGTAAATGATTCCTCTACGATTCCTGTTAAATCGACTGAATTTTTTGTAGTGGTCGTTTTTTTAGGATGACCCTCTGCCAACAAGACAATCATCGTGGCGATGATGAAGAAACGATGCATCCTACACCAACTAGAGTTCGAACCTGACGCCCTTTTATCTTTTTATTGAATTGCCAGTTAGCCATGACGTACTCCCTGAACCCGATACAACATGGCTTTTTCACCAGGCGCAATAGATGGCTTTGAGAACTTAATCGCTAATGTTCCAACTTTCGCAAACCATTCTTGAGACAACTCCAAAGGCTCCTTGCCCCTGTTATATAACTCGATGGTTTCACCCTTCAAAGCTTACCATCCCCAGGACTCTTTAGGTAGGAGGGTTAATCCTTTTGACCAGCGCTGTGCTTTTCCAATTGACGTTTTATACGCACATCAGCAAAAGGTTTATGTTGCTCCATGTGGGTGAGTAGAGCAAGAATTGCTTCGGGTACGGCCTCCTGAGTTATCGTTTTCATATTGTCTTTTGTATGTTAGCTTGAGAGGCGACAACTTTGGGTTGTGGTGGTGAAACCAACTCAATTGTTTTGCCTAATGACTCTTCACCATTTAATGTGACTGAAAAATGCGTGCCTTTCTCAGTAGTTACAAACAAAGTAAATGGATTAGTCGCAGACAACATCACATAAACCGAACCATCTTGCTCGTCGCGTTTGATGCCATGCTATTGGGTGGAAATACTGCTTCTATGATTTTATCGTTCTTCACTACAATGCGGTTGTAATTATTTTGAGAAAGCGTCAATGCGATGTCACTATTCTCTTTCACCGGGATACTATTAGCTCCATAGTCATCGTAGATATTAATGCTAATGCGACACTTAATGGTTTACGCATGATTGAAATCCTTAAAAGGCGAAAACTTAATGATGGATAAGCGACTGTCTTTATATTGAAACTGCAAGAGGTAGGTTTTACGTTCATCGCTTAGCGATTGAAGCCCCACATAGCGTTTCAATACCCAGAAACAACAGCGGTAAGTTGATTGGGGTTCGTTTTAATTTCGGTGATATCAAACGTAGAAGACATCTTTTTGGCTTTAATGACTTTCGCCTCATTCGTTAAAAGCCTAAGTATCTGGGTGTACTTTTGATGGTTCACAAAAGACAGTAAGCGCTTGTGGTTGGCATCAACCGTTTCAGGCGTCACATTTAAACGCTCATTAACGAAATTTTCTGCCATCAGACTTAGGTAATGGCCGTCGACACGGGTTGCTGATTTAAAATAACCCGGATTTCCAGAAAATGGCGTTACTTCGATGGTATGATGGTTCCAGGCCTTATTAAGAAAGCAGGACAACAAGACATTAGAAACTAAAAGACCAAACACCAGAACCACCATTAAGTTAAATCGTGCAGAGAGTTGGCTTAGGCGGCTTTGATAACTTTTAAAATCCATTTTTTTCTCCTTAAGCCACATACACACGTTGGTGGGATAAAGGGAGTTTGGGCAGAAAAAACTGGGTAACCATGCTTGGCAAAGACCAGTAAGCCAACACTAAGAGGGCTTTGGGACCCTCCCCTTTCTTCAAATACCGCAACCCACTTAACAAACTTAATCCAAATAGAGAAACCAATATTTTTTGATTCGAGATGATGAGCAACATAAAACCAATACCTGCCACCACCAGTTCGTCCATGGTTAACGTTAAGATTCTCTTAGGCGCATCAATATGGTTTAAGAATTGATAGTTCATGTTGCTCATTCTTCCCTTCCTCTCAAAATACAAACGTTTTAAGTAAAAAGGCTGGAATAAAAGCAACAGCAGTTACTCCAACAAACACCATAGGATTTTTACTCTTCACAGCCATGGCGGTGGCTAAAATGATGTCTACTAAAATAAAAACTTTCCAAAACATGGAGCCACTTCCTAATGAATCTTTGACATCCCCTTCCAAAGCTTTTGCCAATAAATCATTTGCCAGTACGTTTTTTGACAGCAAAAAAACGACAAGAGCTGAGCTTACTCTCTTCATCAAACTGAATCTTTTTTTACCTACTTTCATTGTTTTCTCCGTTTTTAGGTTGTACAAATCCCTTAAGCACTTGGATGGCCTAATTTTTAACACCAATTAAAGTTATAAGTTTTGCGAATTAAATCGTCTTTTAGGTTAGATGGTTCATTAGAATATTCCCGAAATGACTTTAACTAATCCTTGTTCTAATGCCCCCCTGGCATCGGCAAACTTCAAATTGACCTTGTCTGCATTGGAAACGACACGTGTTCTATAACGCTGATATTGCGTGTTGCGCGAATAGGTTTGAGAGGTCATTGTGCTATTTCCATTTTTTAAACGTGATTGGAAGTGTTCGCTTACTTTAATCCCCTTCCCTACTTTCTCGCTGATTTGAATGTCGGTAATCATGGTGTAATTGACGTCTTTCACTAACGAATCCGCAGCCAAGCCCACAAGGCCACCCGTAAGACCCCCAGCAATCATTCCCGTGCCTGTTTGGGTTAAGCTTCCTGCCGCTGTTCCTGCCACAGCGCCTGCAATCACTGAACCATATCCCCCACCAAGTGCAGATTGACTTGCAGCAACACTCATCTTACCCACCTTGAGCACATTAGCTTGCAATAGGTAGTGCGCCGAACTTGGATTATTGACTACCGTGTAGTCATGTTTCATCAAGGCTGTTTTTAATTGTGGCGCGATATTGATTTCTTCATCTGATGTGTTTTTCACTGACACATACACTGTTTTCTGCGCTTTAGAAACAGGATCTAAAAAGATAGTCTCACTTTGCTTCGTACTGACTTGCAGTGACCTATGCTCTAATGCTGTTTGTGTTGCAGCACAACCTGTTATCACTGCTGCGGAACTTACTGCGAACACTTTGAATAACTTTCTGCTGTTTTTTTTCATGCTATTCCTTATCTTTTTTCTTTTCTGTACCCGAATCACCCCAGAGGTTCTCAACAGGGTGCCTCTTGTTGTGAAGACATCACTTGTCTTAACTGTGCTTCAATGTCATGAATTTTGTTTTTAGTCTGGTTAATAATCGTTTCAAAATGGGCTCGTGTATGTTCCCTGGCAGTTGTAAGCAACTTTTGAAAATGACTGACTTCGGCATGTGCCTCCTTAAGTTCATTTTCAAGTTGCTTCACAATTGAAGTGTTTGATTTTTTCGTTGTGGAAACGTCGCGCACCATACCCGCAGGTGTTTGCCAACCTCCCCTCAAAATGACCCCACGAATGGCATTGAGTTTTCGACTAAAGTCATTACCACAGGCAGTGAAATGCTTGGGATTAAGCAAACAAAATTCAATCTCTGCACTTAAATCTTCTTTTTGCGGAGAGTTGAGGCTTTTAACCAGGCTGGTTACACGGTGTTTCTGGGCTTGAGTAAGTTCAGTGCCAATCAATGCATCCTCTTGCGATAAGCGATCAACTGGAGGTTGTTCCTTAACGACTTTAGCAAATGGTTTCTCTTCATGATTTGATGATTGAGAAAAAAGAACAGCAGCAGCTTGTGGTTGAGCGTGAATAGTCGTTGCTTTACCCGGAGCACTATTGCTTGCTGCTGCTGTTTTATTATTTAGTTTCTTATTACTTATTCTATTAATATTTATTAGTGTCGGATTTTCCGGCGTCGGATTTCCAGTCGCCGGGCTTACCGGAGACGGGTTTTCAGGGCTCGGTGTTGTTTGCTCATTTTTTACCGAAGACGGCTTTTCAGGCTCTGGGATTCTATCGTGATTTTGGCACTCTGGAATTTCTAAAACAAAGTACTCAATCCCACCAAAACGACCACTTGCATCATCTCGGCAAGCAGATTTTTGAATATAGCCGGCTTGTTCTAATTCGCCAAGGAATCCTCGAACCGCATCCCTTCCATTTGTAGCCCTTTCTCTTAAATCAGAAACCCGCACCTTCCAATCATCAGGTAATGACATCAGATAGGCATGTAGTCCTTTAGCCCCCCATGATAAGGAGTCATCATTCAGACACGTCTTATCGAGAATTACAAAGTTTTGTTGTTTTTTATGAATTCGAAGTACTGCCATGATCTGCGTCCATTGCTTCTAGTTGGTTTGGAATGGTTTGATTTAATTCGGAGATAGAGCGATATCGTATGAGGTGATCTTCAAGTCGTAATGCCGCTTCTGGAATCTTTTTTCTTCCAGATCTCATACAAGATTCGGATAAAAGCTTATTAGCCTCCTCTGAAAGCTGGAAAGAAATATAAACTTTTGGATATTTTTTATTATTGCTTTTCGATTCCAATTTTTACTCCTGTAAAAATCTTATTATTTTTCAAACGATTTTTATTGATAAACCATCAGTTGCTACTCAAATCAAAACCATTATTTACAATCTTTGAGGTTTATTCTTATAACAAAATTGTTTAAACTTTCGGTTAATTAACTTTTTCCATATATAGCGAATTCACCATATATGGGAAATTTACTATATATGGCGAATTATGTCAATTGGTGATGTATTATCTGAATTATTAAAAAAATATAACCTTAACGCTCTGGAGTTAGAGCGACTTACAGGTGTGCCGTCTAGTACTATCTATAGATTGTTGAAAGATAAAGGTGGAAACCCTACTATAGATGTTCTAAAAAAGTTATCTTCTTTTTTCCAAGTCACGGTAAGTCAATTAATCGGAGAAGATCCCATTGGATGCAAACAAATTCCATTTATTAAACCTATGGATATATTTTGCTTTTTAGATTCTTCCCAAGATAGAAACCTTGAAATTGATAGTGTTCCTATTGATTTCCCTTTGAGTAGCAAATGCTTTGCAACTTTATCTCAAGATAACATGATGGAGCCTTTCATTTTGGTAAATTCCATTGTTATCGTTGATCCAGAACGTAAAATTACTAATAAAGATTTTGTATTACTTATAAAAAGCAAAAATGAAAAGCCGATAATTAGGCAAATTATTTCTGATGGAGATGATTTTTATTTAAAAGTATTAAATTCAAATTTCCCTGTCGAATTAAAGAAAATTAATTTAAAAAATTATTTTTTTATTGGAGTTATAGTTCACTATAGAACTAATCTATTTGATTTTGGCACCCCTAGTTCAAATAGAAATTATGATGATGTAATTTATGATTTTAAAAAATGAAAAAGACAAGTGGAATGTTTTGAAAAATCTGTTTTTCAATAAAATAGCATCTTATTTTATTAATATTGATAGAGGTACATACTTAGTTCTAATAGGTATGCTGTATGCTACAATCTTCTTTTGTTCATTTGTTATGGGATATAAGACAGTTGATATATATGGTAGAATTTTATGTTCTTCCGTATTTGTTTTTCCTTTGCTTTTCCCGATTAATGACTCAATAACCGAACTGCTTGGGGCAAAAATCTCATATTTAATGATTGTCGCGATAATCATTTGTGAGTTTATGTTTAGCTTCATTACCCATGCTTTAGCAGTTTTGCCATCACCTTCTCATTGGCAAAATCAGGATTTATATCCTATTTTAACGACGGGTTTTATTCATATTGCTATTGCTGACTCTATTTCTTTAGCAATTGGTTTTTTTGCAAATACTTATGTACTGGATAAATGGGGAATAAAGTGGTTTGGAACAGGCTTTTTTAGGAGAAGTCTAGGAGCCACGGCTGTAGGAGAGTTACTTTTCACAATATCTACTAATCTAATTACTTTTCATATGCTTAGCACAGCAAGTCTAATAGATACAACAAATATTATTATTTCAGATTACATCCTAAAAATGGCATACTCATTTATAATTTGTATTCCTAATGCCTATCTAGTAAGTTTAGTAAAAAAACATATCCAAAAAGAAGTTACTATTCCAGATAGGAATATTATTCCTATTAACCAGATAAGAGCGAGGTATCGAACTTAATCACGTTACTATTTTTGCTTTTATTGCGCAGTCTATATTCTTGCTCAGCTTCATGACCACCAACAATATTACCTATACAAGCACTATCTTCTGAGTTAAATTTCCTTAGTTTCTCTATGCTTGAATAAATTTCTTTCGCAGGTTTTATATAAATTTTATTATTTAAATCTTTGTAAACAACTAGAGGCTCTTCAAGTTGTTCAGAGAACTGATGCTTTATGATAGAGTAATTTTTTTTAAATTTATTTTCTATAAGTCTTTTTTGGTTTTCAAGCATTACATCAATAATCCAATCATAGTCCTTTTCTGAAAAACAATTTTTAGACCTAGCTTCCCTGAGTAATTCAATAGGATCTTTTTTTACAGGATGTACACTCTTGCTCTCTATTTTAACCCAAAAGAAAATTAATCCTGTTTCTGAATCTTCATCATATGATTCTATTTTAAAAGCTGGAGACTTTATTTCCTTTACAATAGATGAAATTATATTTAACACTGACATCTTATTATTCTAATCCCTTGTACTAATGAACTCCAGCTTAGATTGTATCATAAGTACCTAATCTCTGTTTCTATATCTCACAATATTTTGTAAAATATTGTATGGTTTAAAAAATTGATTTTCTATGATTGGTCACATATTTCGAAATCCTAATAAATATAGTAAAAATAATGCACTACAATACAATTTTGCTATGAAATTGCTAAGTAAAATTTCATTTGATAGTAAATCCAGAGTATTAGATATTGGATGTGGTGACGGAGTTATTACAAATGAAATTGCTCAAATTGTTCGTGAAGGTTGTGTATTTGGCACCGACATCTCCGAACAAATGATTGAGTTTGCTTCTAAAAAATATATAGACCAATATAACCTACGTTTTTTAGTCATGGATGGTAGTAAAAACATTTTTAGAGAACAATTCGATGTTGTTATTTCTTTTAATTGCTTACATTGGATTAAAGATCAACAAAATGCTCTATTGGGGATAGCCAAGTCAGCAGCATATGGTGCTCAAATAGCTCTTCTTTTATCGCATAAAAAATCGTTATATCATCTGGTGCTAGATAAAATTTGCTCAAGCGTTAAATGGAAAGATTATTTTATTGATTTTATAAGTCCTCGTTCTTTTTTCGATCCATATGATTACAAAGAAATGATTGTTAAAACAGGATTAGAAATAGTTGATTTATCAGAAGAAGAAATGACTTACTCTTTTAAATCAAAAGAACAGCTTAAAGACTTTTTTATTGCTGCTGGATCTCAGATAAAACAAATTCCTGAAAATAGAAAATCTGAATTTTTGAATGACTTTGTGACTGAATATCTAAAGGAAGCAAATTGTTTGCATGAGGATTTCATACCTGTTAGTTTTTGGTGCTTACAAGTTATAGCCGCTAAGCCAAACCCTAAATTAATGAAAAGTTCTGATTTAGATAATCGGTCAACGTTATTTGCAAAACTTTAACTTTTTAAAATCACATTCATGATAATGAATTATTTCCAATATCACTATTTCTTGATCTTTGAAAATGTTAGGAAATCAATTTGTTGTATTTCACTAATTATAGATTCGCTAATTTGATATTTTACCCAGCCACCTCGCCCAACTTTTTGATCTGCTCGAATAATGACTCCAGAGCTAGTTAATCTAAAAAGCGTATTTTTTAATGATTTTAGGTTAACTCCTGTTAAATTTGAAATCACTTCTAATGTAAGCTCTTCAGTTGTGTCTGATTTATTAATTCTCATATTCTTATAAAGAGCTATAACAATTTCACGCTGATTACCAATAATTTTTGAAAAGCTAGGTGTTAACTTTTTCTCACCACCTATTTGCTGAGCATTATTATGGAAGCTATTTTCTACATTTATAATTGATTTAGTTTCTACTTCATCAAGTGTGAACCGTTTGTGAACCGTTTGTGAACTATTGTTTCCATTTTTAGATTTTTTTATAGAAGGCTCATTTAATCCATTATTATCTATAGTTAAATCGATTTCGTGGCTAAATGTGTCGGATATTGGATCTTCTTTTCTTGCAGGCTGAGAGTTAAGTTTATCCTCATGTATATTTATTTGATCTTTCTTATCTGTTGTGAACCGATCGTGAACCGATTGTGAACCGATTTCTGCATTTACATCATCAAAAAAATGACTTTTCTTTCCAGAATTACCTGGTTTCTTATCCGGTAGTTTTCTTTCTTGAGTATATAACTCAAAAGCTCCCTTTTTGATTGCCATTAAACAACCTCAAGCTCATTAGTTAATATTAGATCAACAAATTTTTCTCTACTTCCATTTATTCGAGCCCATTCTTCAGTTATAAGATGGTAATACTCTTCAGCTTGAGGCGATCCCAGCGCGTACTCTAATATGGTTTGCTTTGACATTAAGGCCTCTTCCCATTTCACAGACTTTCTTATGGGAGTTGTTATCATATAATCCACATATCGTGTTAGATAAGTTGCGTTTATCTGTTGACTCAACGAGCTTCTCTCCAATGCCGTACTAAACATTATCAACTTTTGATTTGTTAATTTCATTACCTCTTGAAAATCCCATATATTTTGCATGTTGGTAGCGGATGCGTTATATGCAAGTAAGCTACAGCCCAATGGCATAATTACGGCTGATGAAACCAATATAGAGTTTTCTACTAAATGATTCCATGTGGGACTATTATCGAAAATTACTACATCATAATCAGATAAAGAATGTATTAGCTTATCTTGAAAAATATACTCACGACGTTTTTCGTGCGTCATCCATTTATTTAATTTTACTAGATCATGAGTTTCTGGAATGAAGTCAAGGGTTGGAAGAGATGTTGGACGAATAATATCTTTTAAAGGGGCTCCCTCAACAAAATAATGAAACAAACCTATCCCTTGTTCAAAATCATCAAGTCTATTAAGTTCTTGTTGAGGAATTATGATATCAGTTACAGAACATTCTGGATCTAACCCTATTAATAATACTTTCATGCCATTCAATGCTAAAGTTCGAGCGCGATTGTAACTTGTTGTTGTTTTATATACCCCGCCTTTTTGCATATATGTACATAATATTTTTTGCTCTAGTGGAGTTTTTAAAAATCCAAAACGTTTTCCTATTTCTGGAAGTTGTTCTAGTTTCCAAAGTCTAGTTGAAACCTTCCCTCTCGGCTCCCTTTCAGCAATTGGTATTTCACCTCTATCTTCAGCATTGTATAATGTTTGAATAGATTTAAACCTATTATCCATTTTGAATAATTTACGAATATCTGAATTAGTCCAGGTTAATTGTTCCATTATTCATGCCTTGTATGTTTTTATTTATATTTAATTATTATACATACAATTACATACTGCTTATTTCAGGTCAATGATTAAATATAAAAAAATCTAATTTTTTTTGATATTTTATTTTTACATTTTTTGTGAACTAATTGTGAACCATTCATTAAATATCTTTGTGAACTAATTGTGAACCATTAAAACCCGATAACTTAACTTAATTATGAATCGTGTCTAATTTCAAATAATTGAACCATTTGTGAACCATTAGCAGAAAATTAACAAAAACCCTCAGTGAACCGTTTGTGAACCGTTCGTGTACCGTTTATGAACCGTTAAAATATACACATTTATTCATTTGTGAACCATTTGTGAACCATAATTAACAATTACATTAGTCAGTTCAAAATTTAAGTGAACCGTTTGTGAACCAATTAATCTTTTAGCTCAAATATTAGTGAACCGTTTGTGTACCATTGGTGAACCATTTGTGAACCGTTAATGATGCACCAACAAGATTAATGTGAACCATTTGTGAACCGTATTTAAATATAAAAATAATCTACACGATTACAAGAATGTCACACCCAAGTGTACCGTTTGTGAACCATTTCAAGTAATTATTTGTGAACCATTTGTGAACCAATCAAATGAAATTAACTTATTAAATCATATGGTTACCGTATAAAAAGGATATTGACTAGAGAATTAAGAAAAGATAACTTCGGTTAAAAAGAGAGGAGAAAATCATGAAGATTATTTATTTATACGACATTATAGAACTTTGAACATCAGTTATGAAGAGCGCCAACTCTTCATAACTTAAAGATATTTAGCTTAGAACGAAGTCAAATAGCGAAGAGTAACATAACGCCACTCTTACTTAACCAAGAACCATTTTAGCTTCGTTCCCTAAAAAAAACAATAAGATAAGGATATTATCTATGGGGAACCTTTGTTCAATTTTTCACGTGAGATTTAAAAATCTCATTAAAGTAATTCCATCTGTCCGAAAAGCGCAACTGGTAGACTACATACTTCTCGGTTGGCAAACCAGCACATACAAATTAAAAAACTCTGAAAAAAAATGGTTTATGAAACCCTATTCTCAAATCGTTGAAGACACGGGAATTCCTAAAAGTACCCTAGAACGATACATCAAAGAATTACATGATGAAGGGTTTATTGAACGGCGACAGGCACTCTATAGTCGAACCAAAGAGCAAGGTGAATTTGAAGTAAAGAAAGGAGCTTACATTCATATTACCGAAAAACTACTTGTACTGATCAAACCTTCTGAACAAGTGCCCAACATACCGTCGTCAGACACAACAGATATTCACAATAACCAAAATGATTCTTATCAGGATAACAAGGAAAACCAGAATAATTTTAAAACGGAATGTACTAAGTTAGATAAAAGTGAGGGGTTCGATCCCCTCAAAATGAGGGGATTATATATAAGTGATCTTTATGTATCATCTTTTAAAAATAATATTATTTTTAAAAAATTAACCTGCTCTGTGGATAATGAAACCGTTCAACGACTCAATCAACAAATCGAATCGATACAAAAATTACTTTATGGTGACATCAAAGAAGAAATACCCAATGAAATAAAAAAACTTATCCTAGGTACTTTTTTTAATTTAACCTATAAACATCACAAACAATTTTCATCTCCGAAACAGATGGTTGCTGAATATCTATTTGCACTATTGAACAGAGATTTTTACTTACCTCAAGTAGAGTGCTTTAAACATCGAAATAATATTCTCTCTAAAATGATACGTACCAATCAATGGCGAACTCCTAAAGGTTTTTATAAACATTTCTATTTGGGACAGTCTTTTAAAGACAAACATGAATTACTTGAACAACAATGGCAACAGGAAAAAGATGATGAAATCAATCTAATCTATAGTATGAACTATGATGAAAAAGAAGATCGGTTGATTCAAATTGAATCTCAAATGTATGAAAAAAGCTGCTTAATTGATAAATTGACTCAAAGTATTTATCAACAATCTAATGAAGAAGTTATATTCAAGATTCGAGAACAGATTCAGAGCTTAAGACTTGAATTGGAATATCTATGGCATCAACAAACGCTTATTGAGCAAGAAAGTGAGCAGCAACATCTTTTGACTAATACAAAACTTTGTGCATGAGCATACTAAAAAATAGTAAATTGGATAATTTAAGATCAAATACAAGAGTTATTCACATTTTCTGTTGATAACTCTGTGGGATAACAGTGAGGTTGCAAAATGGAATATACGAAACAGATATTAGCAATGCTAAGAGAGGGCGATTTTGCACATCCTGGAGAAATTGAGGCAATCGAGCTTTCCTTGTCACCTATTGCTAAAAACAGTGAAGCACGCGTACTGGATGTCGGATGTGGATTAGGTGGAACTGCTCATTATGTACAAAAAAAAGGATGGGGTACAGTTACAGGCGTTGATATCGATAGTGATCTTATTGATCGCGCAAAGACGAGCTATCCTGATGTTCAATTTATATGCGATGATATATTGAAGAGCACTACGGTTCCTCATAAATCATTTCAATGTATCTATAGTTTCAGTGCCTTTTTTTGTTTTACATCTCAAGAAATTGCGTTAAAAAAATTATCACAGCTTTCAGATTCCCATGGGAGGCTCGTTTTATTTGATTACTCAAGACCCGATGTGACACCAATTCAAAGCCCCTTTCCATGGTCAAAAACAGCCTCTCATTTTAATCCAATTTATTTACCCGAGTTAAAAAAGCAGCTCTCTGCCACTGGATGGAGATTTAATGAAAGTGTTGATCTAACTGAGTACTTTATTCGTTGGTATACGCTTTTATTACACTCGTTTGAACAAAAGCGCGAGCAGGTTGCGCAGCAATTTGGTCAACGCGCTTGGGATATTCTGTATTCAGGATTCAAGCAATTATTGAGGGATCTCAATACAAAAAAAATAGGTGGTATTGTGGTGTATGCTAGCCTGAATCATGCTTAACCTATTTTAAGATACTGATATTTCTAATAGGAAAGAAAGCTACTTTAGAATATAAATGCATTCGAAGCTTATTATTCGATGTCCTCATCCGAAATACTTTTTATATAGAAAAAACAAGGAACCATTTTATAATGACACCTATTTGTTTTTTCATGGAATTTTATGCTTCGACACTTATTGTTACTATGCTGTATCTCTCTAAGTTATGCTCAATCTCCAGGCTCCTTTTCACAATCTAAGAAAATTGCAGCACAATTATTTCAGAAACACCCACAAACCATATATTGCCAATGCAGTTATGAAGATAAAGAAGTCAATTTATCCAGTTGTGGCATGCAAGCCGCAGATTCCATCAAACGTGCACATCGAATTGAGTGGGAGCATATTATGGCTGCTGAACATTTTGGGCAGCAATTTGCATGTTGGCGTGAACTCCTGTGTGAGGACAAACATGGAAAACCCTATAAAGGGCGACGATGTTGTGAAAAAATCGATGAACAATTTCGCCATGTGGAAGCGGAACTTTATAACTTGTGGCCGGAAGTAGGGGTGGTGAATCAAGCCCGTTCGAACTATCGGTTTAGCGTGTTGCCTGAACAACCCGATTATCTGGGGTGTACGATGAAAATTGATAAAAAATTGCGACGCGCCGAACCACCTGATTCTGCCAAAGGAGTTGTGGCACGCGCTTATTTATTTATGGCCGAACATTACGGATTATCCTTAAGTTCCTCGCAAAGACAATTGTTTATGGGCTGGAATAAAACATTTCCTCCAAGTTCCTGGGAAAAACAATGGGCATTGCACGTTGCTGCAATTGAAGGATATGAAAATCCTTACATTATCAATTGGCAAGAAAATACATCGCTTAGGATGACTTCTCGATAAGAAAAATCACTTTGGTGGTTTTTCTTGTTGTGGCATTGATATCTTCCTGTGATGAGAAGATTGGTTGTATAAAAAATAATCAAAAATTTTTTCCTCTATTTACTAGATTATTTTGAAAAAGGTGTTCTTGTTTCAAATATCCACTGAACCAAAGTACGTGATACATTTTTCACGAGTAGTTTATGAGACTTTTCTCATGAATCAGAATTAAGGACTATACTGATAAAACTTCTTAAATGGACGAAATCATGTGTGGTCGATTTGCTTATGTCGCTTCTTATGACAAGTTGAAATACCAATTTCATTTATCCAATTCGATTGAAATTACTCCACGCTTTAATATTGCTCCAGGAGCTGAGGTGGTGTGTCTTGTAGAAACCGATGCTCATGAAATTCAAAGTGTATTATTGCGCTGGGGACTAATTCCTTCTTGGACTACAGAGCGAAAAAAGATAGGAAGTCTCATTAATGCACGTGCCGAAACCCTTTTTGAAAAACCGGCATTTCGGCAGGCGATGAAATCCAAACGGTGTTTAATGCCTATGAGTGGTTTTTATGAATGGCACCAGGAGGGCAGTATCAAACAACCTTATTTTTTTCAAAAAAGAAATCGTGACTTATTGGCTGTAGCCGCTCTTTGGGATACCTGGCAGAATGAAGAAGAAGTAATACATTCCTGTTGTTTGATTACCACCGATGCCAACCCATTAATGCTGCCAGTGCATCATCGGATGCCTGTTATTTTAGATGAAGAGGCTCAAGCCATTTGGCTTGATAACACGCAATGTGATAAAGCACAACTATTGGCATTAATGAAACCTTATCCTTATGATGATTTGGAAGGATATCGGGTTTCTACTTTAGTGAATAAGGCTGATTTTGACCATCCCTGGGCGATGGAGCCCTTAGCTAAATAAAAAGTTTTAAAAAAAAATTCTTAATATTCTCGAAGACTTAATGGTGATTTCAGCTCATGTTGCCTTGATGTGGGATTTACAGCTTATTTTTCCTTGTCTATGATATTTGTACGTAAATCAAAAAAAAGAGTCATCATGTCACCACGAGGCGGAAAAAGGGCAGGGGCAGGGCGTCCTAGAGGTGAGCCGACCAAAGCAGTTCGTCTTCCGGTAGCCACGCTTGCCGAATTAGAACAATTAAAGAATCGCGCAGCGAACCAATTACCAATATTTGCAAGTAAAGTGCAAGCAGGATTCCCATCTCCTGCGGACGATTACATTGAAGGATATCTCGATTTAAATACCAAATTCATTAAACATCCTTCCTCCACGTTTGTTTTGCAAGCCACAGGAGATTCGATGGTGGAGGCTGGTATTTTTTCAGGTGATTGGCTGTTAGTCGACAGAAGCATAGAGCCCTCTGATGGACGTATTGTAATTGCAGCTGTGAATGGCGAACTCACGGTGAAACGCCTTTCAAAAAAGGGCAGTCAGGTGCAATTACTTCCTGCCAATCCCAAATTTAAACCCATTGATATTACCCAAGAGTGTGAGATGGTGATTTGGGGTGTGGTCACTTTAGTCCTTCATGAGCTTGTCTAATATGTTTGCCCTTGTCGATTGCAATAATTTTTACGCCAGTTGCGAACGTTTGTTTCGTCCTGATTTAAAGGATATCCCCATAGTGGTGTTATCCAATAACGATGGTTGTTGCATTGCGCGCTCGAATGAGGCCAAAGCCTTAGGCATTACGATGGGTGAACCTTATTTTAAAATTAAAAATTTATGCAAACAGCATGGAGTGAAGGCTTTTTCTTCAAATTATACGCTTTATGGCAACATGAGTCATCGGGTGATGTGTACTATTGAGGAAAACTGGCCCCACGTGGAAATCTACTCGATTGATGAAGCTTTTCTTGATTTAAGTAGCTTACCTATTGAGTGCCATGATTCCTTTTGTGAACAATTACAGAAGATAATTCTACAACATACAGGAATACCTACTTCTATAGGTATTGGAGCCACCAAAACCCTGGCTAAAGTGGCGAATCATTTATGTAAAAAGGTCTTTAAGATTCCAGTATTTAATATCACGTCAAACCGTGAGCAATTGTTAAAGCAAATTGGAGTAGGGGATGTGTGGGGAGTAGGGCGGCAATGGGAAAATAAATTAATATCGCGGGGTATTCATACGGCCTATGATTTGGCAATGACCAATACTCATCTTTTGAAGAAGAGTTTTAATGTCGTGTTAATGCGTACGGCCATGGAGCTTCAAGGAATCTCCTGTAATGGTTTAGAAGAAGTTGAGGCAAAACAAAGTATCATGTCGTCAAAAAGTTTTGGGCAGATGCAAACCCGATACGCCTCTATTGCCGAATCGGTGAGTAGCCATTGTGCCCGCGCCGTTGAAAAAATGCGCTACCAGCACTTGGTAGCTCAGCGCATGTATGTTTTTGTACATACTAATCGGTTTCGGGAGGATTTGGCACAACACTTTCAGGCCATGGAATTTCGTTTTGTTAATGCAACTGATGATTTGCGCCTCATTACCAAAATTGCCAAACGATGTCTGCAACGTATTTATAAACCAGGATATTACTATAAAAAAGCGGGGGTTTGTCTTGAGGATTTAATTCCTAAAAACCCACGACAGATTGATATGTTTCATCAGCCAAGTGATGCGCAATTACATCATACGGAACAACTAATGAGTGTGTTTGATCAAATCAATCAAAAGTATGGAAGAAGCACGATTCGACTGGCAGCTGAAGGATATTCCAAACCCTGGGCAATGCGCGCTGAGCTTAAATCACCTGCTTACACCACGCGATGGTCTGAGGTTCCTCAAGTTCGCTTGTATTGAAAGGTTCTATCATGAATGAACTAAAGAGGATTCCAACACGAAAAATCATTCATATTGATATGGATTGTTTTTATGCTGCAATCGAAATGCGTGATTTTCCTGAGCTTGCGAATAAACCCATCGCCGTAGGAGGGGCGGCTGACCGAAGAGGGGTTATTGCCACGTGCAATTATGCTGCACGAGCCTTTGGTGTACGCTCAGCCATGTCCACAGCTCAAGCCTTAAAATTGTGTCATCACCTCGTCTTGCGCCCTGTACGCATGGAGGTTTATCGAAACGAAAGTCAGTACATTAGAGCTTTATTTGAAGAGTATACCGATCTTATTGAACCTTTATCCTTGGATGAAGCTTATCTTGATGTAACAGATTCTTCTAATTGCAAAGGAAGCGCTACGTGGATGGCACAAGAATTGCGCGCGCGAATTTATCAGACACGACAATTGACCGCGAGTGCCGGAATTGCCCCGAACAAGAGTTTGGCAAAAATTGCCAGTGATTGGCATAAACCTAATGGACAGAAGGTAATTCGACCCGAGGAAATTGCGGCATTTATGCTCGATTTACCGGTACGCAAATTATTTGGGGTCGGTCCTAAAATGGAGGAAAAACTAAAAACGTTAAATATTAAAACATGTGGTGATTTACACCATTATTCCATGGAGTATTTAACCAATGAATTTGGTGTAATGGGGCAGCGACTTTATGATTTAGCGCGCGGAGTCGATGAGCGTCCTGTTAATCCTGAGCGCATTCGCAAATCCATTAGTGTTGAAGAAACTTATTTGCAGGACTTACCGGATGTGGAAGCCTGCTTTGCTGCTTTACCTGAATTAATGGTACGTCTTGAGGCGCGAATTAAGCGTGCGGGAACATTGTCTTCAATACACACTCTTTTTGTTAAATTAAAATTTAATGATTTTCAGCAAACCACGGTGGAATGTGTCCATGGCAGTCTTGATTTAAATATTTTATGCCAACTGATACACGAAGGTTTTTTGAGAAAACGTATCCCGGTAAGATTGTTAGGTATAGGAATTAAATTGAAACAAGAAAGAATTCATGAGGGTATTCAACTTGAATTAAACTTAGATCAAAATGAATTAGATAGTATTTGTCATATAAAACACCAATCTAGTTTAATCAGTCAATAATGGAGTACTGTGATCATGAAGAATATCATCGAAAGTACAATCCTGTTTCTTCAATGTATTCATTAAAATTTTTCCCAAATGACTTTCACTGATGTTATTAGCGAGTTGTAGTCTTACGAATCAAATCAATGGGGGAAAGGGAATTATTGTTGCCATTTGATTAGGCCAGTCTTTTGAAAAAGATGGCATGCGATAAGGAACAGATTGAAAGGGGATGACATTAGGATAGCGTAATAAGTTATTAGTTCTTAGATAATCATAGCAGCGACAACGGATATCCAGTTGAGCAATGAAGGGAAATTTCTCATAGCTCAAAAGGTTTTGAGTCAAAGTATCAACAATTTTTTCAATTGAAATTTCACCGTCTGCGCTTCTATCCCAGGCATCATAGTCCTTTAGAAAAAAATTACGAAAGGTGATTTGTAACATCAGAGGGGGTAGCAGCTCTTTACCTGTATGAAAACAAATTACAGAGGACAAACTTTGTATTGCTTCTGTATTGAACACATAAACACTCATTATTATTCACCATGGCTATTAGTCATGTGTACTCTTAGCAATAATAGAAGTGAATGTCTCTAATTAGAGCAATAGTATGAAATGTATCATTTTCTAATAAAGCGGCTGGTTCACCGTCCGAATCAGTAATCACCCATTTTTCATCGGTACTCTGTTCTGAAATTTTTACGCTATCACCAATCTTAAAAGGAGTGGCATCAATCATTGTTTGGATAAAAGCTTGGTTCAATTCTTCTTCGCTATTAGGTAAATAATTTTTGATGTGAGTCATGCTAATTCTTATAAATCTAAATGAAGGTGACCTTACAAGAGTTTTTATTTGATGTAAATATTTGGTCAGGATTGAAAGAAGATCTATTTTGTGAAAGATAGCTGATAATAAAATGGTTGAAAAATTTACACATCCAATCCAAATAGCAAACTTTCAACCCAAGCATAAGACCCGCTAATTTATTACTTAATTACGTCAGATCTAAAGGAATAACGATTCCGAGCAGTAATTTCGCTTTGAGGAAGAGTATGGCTTTTGTTTTCTTGTCTATAAATGTCGGCATCAAGCCAAGCTTTTTCATCGGCTAACACATCGTTATCTACTATCGTCCACCAACTTTTTGGAAGTTTTCCTGTGCCATCAGACCAACGATAAAGTCGATTTTTTAACAAATCCTTTTTGTCAAAAGGGGCATTTTCAGCGCAAATAAGAGTTTGCCTCTTACGGACTCTATTTTTTAGCTCATCGAAAGCGCCTTGTTCTTGAAGAAGTAGATTCAGAGTAGCCCAGCAGTCGTTAATCGCTCTATGTCCATCATAAAAATATCCCAATTTCCAATTCAGATAATCAAGCTTTGAGCTTTCATAGTCCCGCTCTTTCCAATCGATATCTTTTATGGTGCAGCCGAAGGGGAGGGTGATAATTTGTTTCTGGATATCCTGAGGCGTTTGCAATTCTAAAAAGTTACGATCAAATCCAGCATTATGACATATTATTAAATGGCTTTCTTTTAGCACTTGCAAAACAAAGTTCCAATTAATTGTCTTGCCAATTACATCTTCGTTACGAATACCTGTAATTTTTGTAATTTCAGGGGGTATTGGTTTGCCTGGGGCATTCAGTTCATTATAAGTATGTTTAATTCCTAGAATTCCGTCTTCATTGGAAAATGAAAATGAAAGCATACCTATTTCAATGATTTCATCTTGGGTTGCATCCATCCCCATTGTTTCCAAATCAATGATACTTGTCATAAATACTTTGGATGAAGGTTGAGCTGCACGTTCTTTAAGTTGCATAGGCACCCGCTTTAAAACTTGAAAGTCGGGGTGTCGTGATAGTTCATCGAAGGATTGTTCAATCATATGGCTATTTAGGATCATTTAAAAATTTTCTGATTGGTTAAATGGTAACGCAGAATTCCGACGGGCGTTAGTGCTTTCAGGAAGATACTATCAGAATACTTATTTTATAAGTCTTCAGTTCGCAAATGATTGCTTTATAAAGTTGGTAAATTAGGCAAAATTAATGACGGTTTTTCTATGATAATAGGATATGTTTCCGATGAAAATCTAATTAATTGATTTTTAAGAATTTCTAATTTCTGATGAATTCTCAAGCCAAACCAATTTGTATTTTGTATATGCTGAAGACATCCTTGAAATAATGCTTTTGCCAATATTTTATCCCGGTTCAAGAGAGCTCCTGTAATGAGTGGTTTAAAAATTTCTTCGGCTAATTCAGATGTCACGGAATCATCTAATAGAAGTTTAATAAAAACGCTCAATAAAATATTAAAGACTACTTTGTCATTCACACCATATTCGAGTGATAGTGTAAGTTTAAGATTAAAAAAAGTTAGATTTTTAGAAGTTGGAGTTATCAGTCCTCCGGGTGTAGTAGGCAGAATTGCTTGTATAATATCATTTACGCTAAATGGTAATAAATGGTAACGATAGTGGGATAGTAACGAAAAATATTTTAGATATTCTTCCCAGGTAATTTTATTGTTCTCAGCAAGAAGTCTTATCACGCTGAGTGATGAAAAAAGTTTTGGTGTTAATGATTTTTCTAGAATGCTGTAAGCTTGCACAAACAATGTATCGTCTGTGAGGATATGAGCGCCATTCTCTTGTGCAAATCTGAAAGCATCTACAAAGTAGTCTGGGAGTACTTGATCAAGATTTTTAGTGTTCTTATCCTTTTTATGAGTTTTTCCAACAACCTTATTAGGAAGTTTATCAAGTAAGTTTGCAGCTTGAAGAAGTTTATTTCTAAAGGCTTCCTCTTTTTCTTCATCTTTAGGACGAAATTCAAAACTACCTTTAACAAACCCACCTTTTCCTAGGCTACTGGAAGATGCTTCTATGCTGGCTGCTATTTTTCTTAAGAATCTAATAACAGATGTTGATACTCCAATATTGGGAAGGTTTTTTATAACTGCTTCAAGCAAATTTGCTTCAATTAACATGAGTGTAGATAAAGCCTCTATAAAGCACGGGTGTCCTTGAATGGCTTCACTAGCGGTATTTTTTTGGTTATCAATATCCGCTTGAGTACCATTATTACATCTTATAAATCCCTTTTCTTCAGTAATTATCTTGTTAATGGCAGGGATAAGACCACCTGCCATTGTACATAAAAAAGAAAAGGGTAAATGAGATTTTATGTACATCTCAAAAAATTTATTGCCGGGGGAATATTGTTCTTCATAAAATTTATTTAAATTTTCCAGATCGAGTTTTCCTTCCTCATTTATCATTTGGATGGCAACGACATTTTCACTTCCTAATTGTGCAAGAGTTGCCATTGCTTCATGTGCTCTTTGATGCAGAAATGCAGGGGCTAAAGCTATATGTAAAATTTTATGTTTAGAATTGCGGCTAGAAAACCTTTCTGCTGGCCACTCAATTTCTTCGGTTAAAGATTTATGGATTAGTGCATTATAATTAGCTGTCCCTGGTTTAATATGTATTGCACCAAGGCAATTTTTTTCTTCTTCCCCAATATAAAACCATCCATTTTGGAAACCATCTAATTTTACAAAACATTCATCTTCTATATTTTGTTCATTTCTAAGAAGAATTACATTAGCATTACTTAATTCAATTAATAGCGCATAGGAGGACTGATAGGTTCTATCATTATAGGTATCTACTTCTTTAAATGCTTTTAAAATTAAGGAAAGTGTTTTTTCATATTTATCGGGTAGATTAGATTTTAGGTATATCTCCGCTTCTTCTAATAAAAGAGGAAAGGAACGTTTTATATGTTGATACTTTGCAAAGTATTGGCAGGCTTTATCTGGCTCACCTTTCATTAAAAGAGCATTTCCTAATATGGCGAGAATAATACATGAATTTTCTTCATCTAATTTATCATGATGATACAAAGCATATTCTGCATGTACTACAGCATTAGTATCATCACCTTGATGGAAATAGGCTGCTGCAAGTTTTCCATGAAGCGATGTTTTGTATTCCAGTGAGATTTCAAGCTGCAGTAATTTTAAAGCAGGAGGAATAAATAGATACCATTTTTCATTTCTGTAGGCAATTTTTTCAATCGTACTTAATGCGAGTGGAGAAGCTCCATTTATTTCAAGGCTTGAAATTAAATCTAATGCTTCAAAATTTTGCTTGTGATATTCCAGTACTTTGAGTTTTGCATAAATAAAATCCTGCTGATATTCGTCTTCAAATTTTAATAAAGAAATTAATTGAATTGATATTGCATGCTTAATAATTGATTGAAGTAGAGTTAAGGAAAATAAGTGATTTTTTTTATTTATATATTTTGCTGCTTGTAGTGCATCTTGATTATTTATAGCCTGTAAAATATTCAATAATTCGTAATCATATTTTTTTACAAATGCTTCTAAGTCACTCTTTAATTCTTCGTAGGGCAGGGCTTGTAGAAAGATAGAGTCCAGGAGTTGTTGAGAGGGCAATACTTTGGACTCAAAAACCTTGCGTATAAATAACCTCAACGTATCAGGAATTATTTGTATATTCCATAGAAGTTCTGTTAGCGCAAAATCAATAAAATTATCAAAATAACATTGGTTAATTAATAAGCACAAATCTTTAATGATATTATTTAAATTTTCTATATTATATTCGTGGTCATTACAGGTAATATTTATATATCCAAGGTTTAATTTTATTTCCTGTAAGTACCAGAAGATTTTATCACGCAAACTTAAAGGGTTTTTAGCTTGGATGGTTTTCCTTTCATTTTCAGAAAACTTTAATGCCTCGATAAATGATTTTTTTGATTGTGCTTTGGCGCGGAATTGATCTTCTGTTTTGTATAGTACTTTAAAAAGATGAGGACGTGGTGAACGTGGTAAGACTTTTTGCCATTCAATAATCAAGTTATCTCGCTGTTCCAATTCCCCATTAAGATTGTAAAGCAATGAATGTAGGCATATTAATCGAGCATTAAGCCAATTATCCTCAGCAAATGGTTTGTCATGCTCGTCTACCGTTATCAATTGATTTTTATCTTTTAATTTTCTTGTGAGATCGATAATACGAAGATGAGGATGATTATTATCAATCGCACGGGCTAGTTTCTCTATTCTAACTAATTCATCATCGGGTTCCGGTGCGTTCTCGCAAATTTCTATATATTCAAGCATTGCTTCAATATTGAGTGGACTTTCCTGAATCAATTGCAACAGATTCTTTTTCGCTTCAAGAATCTGCTCACAATTTATTGATAATAATATATCAAGAAAATATGCTTTATTAATTAAAGTAGTGTTGTCTGAATTTAAAAGAAGGATGTCTATTTGAGATAAGAATACTCGTGCTTCATCTATTAGTTTACTATTTAAAAGCTGTTCGCAAGTGTCCAGAAGTTTTTTTATTATATCCTCGCCAATGTTCGCTTCTTTAGCAATTTTTGCGGTTAGGTCTTCGAATTGCTGCTTAAATTCTGAAGATAAATAAGGAGAGCTTTTTTTAATTTTCGCAGCCCAATCCTCATGATCTTGTTTCCATTTTCTTAAAATGTCTGCTGTATATGTATTCTCATGTTCTGGATCATCAATAATTGTATGATGTTTCTCACAGAGATATATAAGATTAGTTAGTTTGCTTCTATCTTCAAGAGACGTGATGTAGTCTTCTCTAGGTCCTCCTCCAATCCTCCGAGGTATTATGTGTGCGCATTCTGCAAGAAGAGTCTTGGAGTGGGTTAGACGTTGGTTACAATTCGGTGCTGAGCAAATTCCTATTGAACTTACAAATAATTGGCGCTTGATTTTTTCATTTACAGGACCAGAATCCATGCCTTTTTCTAATTTTACTTCTTCAGATTTACCCAATTCTCTCAATACTCCTTTTTAATTCGTAACTCATATAATCATCAGCAGTTAACTTTTAATGTATTTGTAGAGGGTAGGCTTTGAAACACCTACTAACTCACAAATTTTCTTAATGCTATACTGCCTTCCTTCATAAAGCTGAATCGCTAGTTTAGCCTTATCAGTTGATAGCTTTTTAGGTCTGCCACCATTTCGCCCTCGTGCTCTTGCGGCCTGCAATCCCGCATAAGTTCTTTCGCGGATAAGATTGCGTTCAAATTCTGCCAGTGCTGCAAATATATGAAAAATTAATTTTCCTGAGCTTGATGATGTATCAATTGATTCATGAAGACTTCGTAAACCAATTTTTCTGGAATCGAGTAGGGCGATCATTTCAATTAAATGTTTAAGAGATCTACTTAGTCGATCTAAACGCCAAACAACAAAAACATCTCCTTCACGTGCAAATTCCAATGCTGCTTCCAGTCCAGGTCGTAGCATTTTGCTCCCTGTAACCTGGTCATGAAAAATTTTATTGCATCCGACATTATTTAATGCGTCGAGCTGTAAATCCAAATTTTGATCATCGGTTGAAACTCGTGCATATCCAATTAGCATATAGTTCTTATGGTTAAATAACTCAATTATATAAATAATAAATTAACTTAGAATATTTTACAATATTTATTTACCTTTCTTCCTATAAAATAAAGTGTTTTTTTATCCTCATAAAAAAAGTAAAGAAAACCCCCGTTTTATTTACCCGTTATGCACTATATAAGTTATATTAAAAATCCATAGGTGAAGACAATGTATGTACATTATGTTATAATAACTTTAAATGGGAGAAAAATATGGCTACGTTACATAATGATGTAAAACAAGAAAAAATAAATATGCGAATTAATAGTGAAGAACGAGGACTTATTGATCGTGCGGCAAAAATCAGAGGTAAAAACAGGTCTGATTTTATCTTAAGTGCAGCGCGTCGAGAAGCTGAAGAAACGATTTTGGAGCAAACGATTTTAAAAGCTAGTCCTGAAGCATATGCTGATTTTTTACAACGACTGGATAAAACGCCAATGCCTAATGAACGTTTGATTAAAACTATGCAGACAAAGGCTCCTTGGGATAAAAAATGATATTACAGCCAGAGCCTATAAATGAACACCATAATATACAGGGATTTAACTCGGGTGAAGAAAGTCTTGATATCTGGCTGAAAACTAAGGCAATTAAAAACCAAAAAGCAAATGCTTCTCGTACTTATGTTGCTTGCAATAATAAACGTGTTGTAGCCTATTATGTTTTAGCCTCGAGCTCGGTAGATGGAAGTTCCGCCACTGGTCGTTTTAGACGTAATATGCCAAATCCTGTTCCAGTAGTTATACTTGGTAGGCTTGCTATAGATTTAGCATATCAGAATAAAGGCATAGGGAGAGCACTAGTACGTGATGCAGGCCTTAGAGTTATTCAAGCAGCCGAAACTATAGGTATTAGAGGGATGCTAGTTCAAGCCATTTCTACCAAAGCAAAAGAGTTTTATGAAAAACTAGGTTTTGAACCTTCTTTAATAGATCCGATGACGCTAATGGTAACCTTAGATGATTTAAAAGCAGCAATATCGGTTTGATTATCTATCTTGTGAGAGTCTTTAAATACACATCAATAACGCATAGCCATAATTAATAAAAGTTATCTTATCTGTGTTAACAAGAGTTTAGCTACTTTTTCCATGTGATATCAGTTATTATGAATAAAATATTATGCTGTGTACGTACAGAGAAGATACAAATCGATAAAACATGCAATAGTTAAAATGGGATGAGAAAGTAGGATGCGTTTTTTCATTAAATTATCAATGACACTGTTGCTAGGCTTTATGTTTGCGGAAGTGCAGGCAACACCCTTGACTTTTCGAGAGGCATTGGAAATTGCCAGTCGCAATAATCCTGAGTTACAAGCAGAAATGGATAAAGCACAAGCCATGCGTGGTGCCTTTATTCAAAGTGGCTTGTATCCTAATCCCCAGCTGACCTTAACTGCGGAAAATTTTGGCGGGTCTGGAAGTTATTCAAGTTATGAGGCCGCAGAAACGACCGCATCTATAACACAACCCATTCCTTTAGGCGGTCGTCTTAAGTATCTGAAAAAAGCAACCTATGCAGATTATTTAGCATCTCTAGCTCAAATAAATGTTCAGAAAGCATCATTGTATATGGCTGTAGGAGGTGCTTATGTCGATGCATTTTATGCAGTTCAATGGCATCAGGTGACCCAAAAACTTGTTCGCTTGAATCAGGATATTGTGACTGCCATCGATAAACGAGTTAAAGCCGGGGTAGGTGCGGAGCTTGATTTGCGCTTAGCGCAAATTCGCTTGGGGGACGCACGTATTCAAGAGCAAAAAGCAGGGCGTGATGCGCTCTTCTTACGGGCAAAATTGGCACGGTTACTGGGTAATGGTTTACGTGTGGACAGACCTTTGGTTGACAAAGGCTTGCCCGATGTGGAGTTAAACTGGTCTGAGTTGTTGAAAAAAGTACCGCAAAGCCCGCAAATGCTGCAAATGCAGCTGCAATTGCAAGCTAAGCGCGCCGCCATTACTGCGGCTAAAAAATCAGTATGGCCTGATTTAAACATTCAATTGGGTGGTCGGCATTTTGAGGATGACGACAGTAATGCTGCGGTAATGTCCGTCTTTGCAGATGCACCTGTTTATAACCGCAATCAGGGGAAGATTTTGACTGCGGAAGCACAATACTCCCAAACAACCTATGAGTTTCAAGGGACGCGTCTTGAGGTACGTCAAAATGCATACAATGCCTTTTTACAGGCGCAGCAAACTAAGTTTGAGGCACAATTGGTGACAAAATCTCTGCTGCCATTAGCGCGCAAGTCAATTAAGCTCGCTCAAGATGGGTATCAAATGGGGCGGTATACGTATGTTGAATTATCTACGTCGTTAAATAATTTATACGAAGAAGAGCGCCATTACCAACAAGCCCATGCCGATTTTCATAAAACACTCATTCAATTGACTGGTCTTTTAGGGTTACATCCGACAAAGGAAAGTAAATGAAACTTATAAAAAAATGTGTCTCCTTGTTCTTCTTAATTATCTTTTTATCAACAATAGTTACTCCCATGGTGTTTGGGTCAGAAGATGATAACCAACAGAGCGAGGCTCAAGAAGAGTTTGAAAAAGGGCCACAAGGAGGTCGTCTTTTTAAAAAAGACAGTATAACCCTTGAGTTGCTCCTCTTTGAACGCGGGATGCCACCCCATTTTCGTGCCTATCTTTATCAAGAAGGAAAAACAATTTCTCCTAATTCATCGCAACTTACTGCAGAATTAACCCGATTTAATGGAAAGAAGGAGGTTATTACATTTAGGCCGGTTGAGAATTTTTTACAAAGCAATCAGATGATTAAAGAGCCTCATTCATTTGATGTGTCCCTTCAATTACGGATTTCAGAAAAATCCTACAATTGGCAATATAACACTTATGAGGGACGGCTTAAATTAGTTCCTGCCATACTTCAAGCCGCAAATATACAAACCGAAAAAGCAGAAAGCCAAACCATTAAAACTCAATTAAAAGTAGTGGGAAAAATTGCGCCTAATCGCGATACTATGGCCCCCATCTATGCTCGCTATGCAGGCATTATTAAACTGATGAATAAAAACTTAGGCGATGAAGTGATTAAAGGCGATTTATTGGCGACAATTGAAAGCAATGAAAGCTTACAAAATTACAACATAAATGCACCTATCACAGGAACTATAGTACAAAAATATGCAACCAATGGCGAACTAGCGCAAAATAATAAACCCATTTATGATGTGGCGAATTTAACCAACGTATGGGCTGACTTTACCTTATATCGCAAAGAAACTCCGCTAGTAAAAAAGGGAATGACTATTGATGTAATTGGTGATGAAGGAAAACCAAAAACGACAAGTTATATCTCCTACATCGCACCTCTTGGGATAGAAGACAGTCAAACCACTTTGGCACGTGCAGTCTTACCCAATGAGCAGCGCTTGTGGATTCCCGGCATGTATGTCAACGGTTATATTATTATTAAAGAAAAAACCGTGCCGGTAGCGGTGCTTCTTACGGCATTGCAACGCATGGGCGACCAAGACGTAGTATTTGTCCAACAAGGCGATTATTTTGAAGCGACACCTGTAGAACTTGGCCAACGAGACAAACAATGGGTTGAGGTTCTATCCGGGCTTGATGCAGGCCAGCATTATGTAACTAAAAACAGCTTTTATCTAAAGGCGGAGCTGGGTAAGGAAGGCGCAAGCCATGAGCACTAAGGATTAGAGATGCTGGAAAAAATAATACGTTTTTCTTTAAAACATCGTTGGTTTATTCTGTTGTTTACAGTGATTATTGCTTCGTTTGGTGTTTATAATTATCAAAAGCTTCCTATTGATGCCGTACCTGACATTACCAATGTTCAGGTGCAAATTAATACAGCAGCCTCTGGATACTCGCCTTTTGAGGTAGAACAGCGAATCACTTTTCCTATTGAATTAGCTCTTAGCGGCCTTCCCAATCTCGATTATACCCGGTCTTTATCTAGGTATGGATTGTCCCAAGTGACTGTGGTTTTTAAAGACGGAACTAATATTTATTTTGCAAGACAGCTTATTAATGAGCGCTTACAAGAAGTTAAAGATAAATTGCCGCCAGAGTCTGAAACTACATTAGGACCTATTTCTACAGGTCTTGGTGAAATTTTTATGTATACGGTGACGAATAAACCTAATGTGCCTAAAAGTCAACGTTATAACCCCACGGGACTTCGCACCATTCAAGATTGGATTATTAAGCCGCAATTGCGCAATGTAGAAGGGGTTGCGGAGGTCAATACGATTGGCGGTTATGCAAAACAATTCCATATTACGCCCGTTCCCTCAAAGCTTGTGCGTTACAACCTGAGTTTAAACGATGTGCTTGAAGCACTCCAGCGGAATAATGCCAACGTTGGTGCAGGCTATATAGAGCGCAATGGAGAACAAAATCTGATTCGTGTTCCTGGACAAGTAAAAGACATTCCTGATATTGAAAACATTGTGATTGCCAACTTTGAAGGAACTCCAATCCGCATGAGGGATGTAGCGAAAGTTGTCTTCGGCAAAGAACTACGTACAGGGGCTGCTACAGAAAATGGCCAAGAAGTGGTTTTGGGTACCGTGTTCATGTTGATGGGCGAAAACAGTAGAACGGTTTCTGAGCGGGTTGCTGAGAAGATGAAAGAAATCAACAAGTCACTTCCTGAAGGCGTTGAGGCCGTTATTGTTTATAATCGCACTTTGCTGGTTAATGCAACGATCAACACGGTTAAAAACAATTTACTTGAAGGTGCACTGCTCGTTTGCATTATTCTTTTTTTATTTTTAGGAAATATTCGTGCTGCATTGATTACTGCTATGGTCATCCCCTTATCCATGTTAATGACCATCACGGGCATGGTGACTAATAAAATCAGTGCGAACCTTATGAGTTTAGGTGCGCTGGATTTTGGATTGATAGTAGATGGTGCGGTGATTATCGTAGAAAACTGCATCAAGCATTTAGGGGAAAAGCAACATAATGCACAACGACTATTAACGCTTGAAGAGCGTTTAAAAGTGATTTCTTATGCCACCACCGAAGTCATTCGGCCCAGTATTTTTGGGGTTTTTATTATTACCGTTGTGTATCTTCCTATTCTGACATTAACGGGTGTGGAGGGCAAAATGTTTTTGCCTATGGCAGAAACCGTGATTATTGCCCTCATGTCCTCGATGTTATTTGCACTTACTTTTGTACCAGCAGCAATTGCAATTTTTTTGCGAGGACGTGTTCAGGAAAAAGAAAATTGGCTGGTGCATTATCTTTCAATTGGCTATGCACGTGTTTTGCGGCGATCTTTTCATGCGCGGCGTTCGGTTATAGGGGCTGCCGTTGTCTTAGTTGTATTGAGTTTGTTTATTGCATCGCGTATGGGCGGCGAATTTATTCCAAGCCTTGATGAAGGTGATATTGCTATGCATGCCATGCGTATTCCTGGGACAAGCTTGACTCAAGCCATCGCCATGCAGGATTTGGTTGAACAGAGGGTGAAACAATTTCCAGAGGTCAAAGCGGTATTTGCAAAATTAGGAACCGCAGAGGTAGCCACCGATCCGATGCCACCTAATGTTGCCGATACCTTTATTATTCTAAAAAAGCGCAAGGATTGGCCTAATCCCAAAAAGCCCAAGCAGGAACTGGTACAGGAAATTGAAAATGCAGTGAGGCAAATTCCAGGAAATAATTATGAATTTACTCAACCCATTCAAATGCGTTTTAATGAACTGATCTCGGGGGTTCGTAGTGATGTCGCGGTCAAAGTATTTGGCGATGATATGAATACTTTATTGGAGATCGCAGAAAACATTAGTACACAACTTAAAAAAGTACCAGGAGCTGCAGATGTCAAAATCGAACAAGTGAGTGGATTACCTCTTTGGACGGTGGTAATTAATCGCGATACTTTGGCGCGTTACGGTTTGCAAGTTGGCGCTGTGCAAGATGCCATTGTGATTGCTACCGGCGGGAAAAAGGGTGGTGAGCTTTTTGAAGGAGATAAGCGTTTTGATATCGTGGTACGATTACCTGAGTCGTTCCGTGCCGATCCTGATGTATTGCGTGAAGTTTTTGTACCACTTCCTCCATCTAAAGACAGTGAGCGGCATTTTATTCCCTTAAGTGAAGTCGCGAAAATGGTACGAAGTGAAGGACCCAATCAAATTAGTCGTGAAATGGGCAAACGTAGAGTGGTGGTTAGTGCCAATGTTCGAGGTAGTGATTTAAGTACCTTTGTGAATAATGCAAAACTGCGCATTGAACAGAACGTTAAAATACCTAGTGGTTATTGGATAGACTGGGGTGGACAGTTTGAGCAATTGCAATCTGCCTCACAACGATTACAGATTGTAGTACCCGTGACGCTACTTGGCATTTTCTTATTACTATTTATGAGTTTTGGCAGGGCAAGAGATGCATTGCTTGTGTTTACAGGCATTCCTTTGGCTTTAACTGGCGGTGTTTTTGCTTTGTGGATCCGGGATATCCCATTATCTATTTCGGCAGGTGTCGGGTTTATTGCCTTATCAGGGGTGGCGGTGCTCAATGGCCTTGTGATGATTACATTTATCAATAAGCTTCATGAACAGCAAAAATTTTATTTAAAAGATGCTGTATTGCAAGGGTCGCTGGCTCGACTCAGACCGGTCCTTATGACGGCATTAGTGGCCTCTTTGGGATTTGTGCCAATGGCACTGGCAACAGGCACTGGCTCTGAAGTGCAACGACCTTTGGCGACGGTGGTGATTGGGGGAATTATTTCATCGACTTTTCTGACGCTTTTAGTATTGCCCGGTTTGTATTATGTGTTTCATGAGCGGCGAAAAAAGGGATAATCCCACAGGGAGGCGAAGACTAAACCGCCTTTGACTCAGTTCACCTCAGCCTGGGAAAATAAGCGAGATAAAGAATAATGATAATTGCTATTAAGCCGAAAAAGGACAAGAGAAAACCAGCAGTTCCTAATATATAGGTTTTTCTTTGCATGCGTTGATGGTGCGTCAACACCAGTAAACAGATTCCTAAAAGAAAGACAAAGCTTGCGATGAGCAAAGGCATATGGACGAATAGAACATTCATTGTTACTCCCCGAAGTAGGTGATTTTTAATTAGTGTAAGTTAATTTTCTTACGAGTACAAAAAAACGCTCTCTGCCCGTGATTTGACAAAATGAAAGGCTCGGCTATATTTATAGTTAAATACTTATTTAACCGTTGAACTCAATATGCTAACCCACGATCAACTGATTACTTTAAGCGAAACACTGCATTTAATGGGTGAGCCCAATCGCTTGCGACTTCTACTCACATGTCTTAAAGAAGGGCCTAAATCTGTTTCTGAATTAGCAGAGCAATTGAACCTTTCCGTTCCCTTAGCAAGCCATCATTTAAGTTTGTTACGTTCTGCACGGTTACTGAGGGCCAATCGTGAGGGAAAACATATTTATTACAGTATTTTTGATACGCATGTACGTTGTATTTTGGACGACATGTTGCGCCATTTTGCTGAAGATGATGAGGAGAATTAACATGAACCTTTTAAAACGCTTTCTGGGTAACTACTTGAATGGGCATCATGGGCAAAATCGTAGTTCTCATCAAAATGGATACGGTAATTTCCATCATAAGCAAAAAAATCATAACAACAACTACATGTCTCAAAATGAATCACAGGGAGTTATATGTACACGGTGTCAAAGTCGCAATGAGCCAGGAGCTCGATTTTGTGGACAATGTGGTCAGGCAATCCAAAATACAGTGTGCCGTTGTGGTGCATCCATTCCTGCTGAAGCTAAATTTTGTGGCCAATGTGGGAGCTCCTTATGACAACACCATTAACAGCAACCACCTTTTTTGTGGCTGGGCTTGATTGTCCTGCAGAAGAGCAGCTCATTAGAAAACAGTTACAAGATGTTTCTGAAATTGAGCATATGGAATTTAATTTTATTGCAGAAGAGGTCACGATTCACCATCGTCTCCCTGTCATTGATGCATTGCAGCAGCGCATTGAATCATTAGGCATGAGTGTTCGCAGCCAAGGTACACGACGTTTAGCTAAAGAAGGCGAAAAAGCAGTCTCTGATTTTTCTTGGAAAATCATTCTACTAGCGGGTATTTTGGCGTTGTTTTCAGAAATTATGGCCTATTATCTGAATACGGAATTTTCAGTCTGGATTATTGCTCCTGCTTTATTGGCGATTGGCTTAAGCGGTCCTCCGACCTTTAAAAAAGGGTGGTTGGCGTTGCGTACCAAGGCAATGAATATTAACAGTTTAATGTTGATTGCCATTATTGGCGCCGTATTTATTGGTGCATGGCCTGAAGCGGCGATGGTGACGGTATTGTTTGCCTTGGCTGAACGTATTGAGCGCTATTCTTTAGATAAAGCTCGTCTTGCTATTCGCAGTTTAATGCAAATCGCACCGGAAATTGCACGAGTAAAACAGGATAATGGGCAATGGCAAACGACTCCTATTGAGCAAGTGCACTTAGATGCTGTTTTTAAAGTAAAGCCTGGAGAGCGTATTCCTTTAGATGGAGTGGTTGTTTTAGGTAAAAGCACGGTTAATCAAGCGCCGATTACGGGCGAGTCCATGCCGGTGAGTAAAGAGATAGATGATACGGTTTTTGCAGGTACGCTTAATGAGTATGGGGTACTTGAGGTCAAAGTCACTAAGGCATCGGGAGATACCCTTCTTGCCAAAATTGGTAAGGCCATTGAACAGGCGCAAGCAGAGCGCGCGCCGACACAACGTTTTGTCGATGTATTTGCTCAATATTATACGCCGATTATGGTGATAATTGCAGTTCTTATCGCATTAATTCCGCCGTTGGTTTTTGGTTATCCTTTTTATGATTGGATCTATAAAGCGCTCACTTTATTAGTGATTGCATGTCCTTGTGCTTTGGTTATTTCGACCCCAGTAACGGTAGTGAGCGGATTAGCCTCTGCGGCAAAGCATGGGCTTTTAATTAAAGGCGGAAGCTACTTAGAAACTGGGCATCAGTTAGAATTAATTGCCTTAGATAAAACCGGCACCTTAACGGAAGGTAAACCAGTAGTGACTGATTTTATTGTTCATGACACGCGTAGAACAAAAGAAGAATTGCTGCTCATTGCAGCAAGCCTTGATAGTCATTCCGAGCATCCTGTCGCGCATGCTTTAGTAACCTATTTCCAGCAACAACAACCCTCAGCTGATTTATTAGAGGTTGGTGCGTTTTCAGCACTTCCGGGTCGTGGAGTCAAGGGTTTGGTGCAAAATGAATTGTTTTATGTAGGAAACCATCAACTTGCTGAAGACAATAAAGTATGCAGCCCTGAGGTAGAAGAAGAGTTGAAGCGATTGGAGGAAGAAGGAAAGACCACGGTCATTTTAAGCAATAACACTACAGTGCTTGCTCTGTTTGCGGTGGCTGATACGTTACGCCAATCCAGTCAGTGGGCTATTTCAAGGCTTCATGAGCAAGGGATAAAAACAGCAATGCTGACTGGTGATAATGCAGTAACAGCGCATGCCATTGCGAAACAAGTGGGTATTGATGAAGTGAAGGCCAATGTATTGCCTACGGATAAACTGCAAGCAATTAATCAACTCTTGACACAGTATCAAACGGTAGGCATGGTTGGCGATGGGATTAACGATGCACCCGCACTGGCTAAAGCAAGCATTAGTTTTGCTATGGGGAAAGGGACGGATACGGCATTGGAAACGGCCGATGTAGCGTTAATGAATGATAATTTGGCCATGCTGCCTTTATATATTGATTTGAGCCGCAACACAGCAAGAATTCTTCGACAAAACATTAGTTTATCCATCGCTATTAAAGGAGTATTTTTTATTTTAGCACTTGGAGGTATTGCCACTCTTTGGATGGCTGTTTTTGCGGATATGGGGGCTAGTTTAATTGTTGTAGCAAATGGATTGCGACTCTTGAATTCTCATAAAGGACATGCAGACATTCAAGAGGCATAGGAATAACGAAAGAGGGATAACTCGATGGTGCAAGGGAGTGATATGAGGTGTCTTATGGTCGATACTTTACTTTTTTTAGTAATCGATGATTCATTAGGTGAACGCATTCTCTTGCGTGCACAATTGCAAAATTTGAACCATAAGGTGGATATGGCCTGTGATGGGAACTCAGGTTTGGAACTTGCTTTAATGAGACGTTATGATGCAATTTTAATTGATAAAAATTTAACACAAGGATTTAACTACCAAGAACTTATTGTACGTATTCAAAAGGATTCGGAGCTGAATCACGCCACACCAATCATAATCATGACTCAACACAATGACATGCATAAAATGCAAGAAGCAATGCAGTGTGTGAAGCCTTTTACGAAACAAGATACTTTAAAACTAATTGATTCAGTAAACCGGTTGAAACGAAATATATAAAGTGTCTATTTGTGTTGTTATCGAGGGAGGGTTGTAGCATGCATCTATTTTTAAGGAATAAAATGAAAACAGGAACTATATTGGGTTTGAGACTTTTTTTAAGAATGAGCATTATTTTTTTTGGAGTGGGGTTAGTGTCATGTGCTTCGACTCAATCAACTGTTAAGGAGATGCATTCTGAAAGTCAGTATGTTGGGGATTTTGGCGGTAATGGGGAGCATGTGCATGAATTACATTATAAGAATAAGAAAGTTCAGGAACACTAAGGATGGAAATGAATTTTTGGATTTGGGTACTGCTAGGGTTGTTGAGTATTGTGCTTGTGGGTGTTTTGGTTTTTCTCAAAAAACATAAGAAAACCATCCACTTTTATTCTTTTTTAATCATACTCCTAATCTTGGCAGCTATTTTTTTTCATGGAGTATCGTTTCAATTGCATTGATATGATTTCTGAATGAGCAAATTTCTCTTCTTTGTCATGTCAATGAATTAATGATGTCCATGTCCATGTCCATGAGGATGATATCCAATGAACGATTTATTAACGGATGTATTATTTTTGGGGTCATTCTTAGAGACATAATGTTCACAGGAGCATAATAAAGTGACAGAAATTAAAAGACAGCATCTCCAATTTTTTAATAAGATATGTTTTGTCATATATATTTTCTTTCTGTATGAGCTTATTACACATTATAGACAATGAGGTATGGAATATTAAAGAAATCGATTCCGATTTTTAAATTAATTGAACATGCTGACTTAAGCAAAATACAGGTCATTTTGTATGATTTTTGGAATAGCTACCTGAAAAATTCTATTAAAGAATTTAGTGAGGCGATAATGTGCAGAGGGATTTTAAGATCTCGTGCTGAATAGGAGGCGGTAATGAACACTGATGCAATCCCACGACGTTTTGTGATTCCATTGGGCACTCGATTGTTTATTGGATTTATGACTCTTGGATTACCTTTATTAATATTGATTATGCTTTTAGTGCCTAAAGTAAACTATATAATCCACTTGAATCATAAAATTCAAAATGAGAATTTACCTCCTATTCTTGATGCCCAAATTTATCAATCCCAAGACATCTTGGAGCATTGGGCAATGACAGGAGACCCAAAAGATAAGACTTATTTTGATAATACATGGAATGAAATTCATCAAGTTAGAGTCCAGGGTGATAAAGTAATCCAAGTGTTAGATAATCAAGAAATACAGCATAAATGGAAAAAGCTTCAACAGCTTTATAAATCGTTGCATCAAGCTCAAGTATCAATAATAAATGCGCCAAGAGATCCTAATAATCCAGATAATGTAGAAAATATCAGGAACAAAACTCGAGCCATTCAAAAATCAATGATAGATCTCATTGATGGTCCTTATTCGGAGATAACCGGTAAAAGAGAAGGTGGGCTATTTAGAGACTTATCCAAAGAAATTGAATCTCATATAAATGAAATAGATAAGAATTTAATTTCTTTAAAGGAATCCGCTTTGTGGCTTTTGATTTTAGCAATTGTTTTAACAGTGATTGTCCCTTATATCACACAGCGAGCATTATCCATTCCACTAGATAATGCAATAAATGCTGCTGAGCGAATTGCAGCAGGAGAGCGAAACGTAACAATAGAAATCATGTCATCAGATAAATTAGGGAAGCTGCTTTTATCCCTAAACAGCATGCAAGATGCAATAAAAAAGAATGAAGAAATGCTTCGTAATAAAGAGGAGGAGACTCGAGTGTTATTGGAAACACTGATTAATTCTTCGAAAAAATTTAGTCTACATAGCAGTAAAGTTGCTTCCGGTGATCTTCGTCATCGTCTTGAAATAGAAAATGAAGGCATATTACAAGATCTGGGGCGAGATTTAAATTCCATGACGGATAGGCTTTCATCGATGACAAAAAAAATTACACAAGCCAGCAGTGATATCGTTACAATGGTTGGAACGGTGCTCACTTCTGCTAATAAACAAGCAAAAGAAATTAGTTCCCAAGCATCTGCGATTAATCAAATCAGTGCTTCATTGGAAGAAATAGACAATAGCTCCAAAAAAACTATGGCTAAAGCTCAAGTTTTACGAGAAGTGGCTCAAAATACCTATGAACAGGGAAAACGAGGGGCGCACTCAGTAGAACAAAGCATTCTGGGCATTAGGGCTTCAGAAGAAAAGATGAAGCTTATTGCGCAAACTATTCTTGATTTAAGTAACCACATGCAACAAATCGGTGAAATTACTGTAGTAGTAAATACGCTTGCCCAACAATCCAAGATGTTAGCATTGAATGCCTCAATTGAAGCATCAAAAGCAGGAGAATCTGGTAAAGGTTTTGCCGCAGTGGCAACTGAAGTAAGAAACCTAGCAGAGCAATCAGAACAGTCCACGGTGCAGGTGCAAAAAATTCTTGAGGACATACGACGTAGCACTGAAAAAGCGGTTATCGTCACCGAGGAAGGAGCTAACACTCTTGATTCAGGAATTAAGCTTATTGAGAAAGCAGGCGACGTTATTCATGCGCTAAGTAAAATGATCAATGAAGCATCCATTTCAAGCCAACACATTGAGGTATCTATTAGGCAAGAAGCAGTTGGAATTGAGCAAATCGTTGAAAGTATGAATGAAATTAATCGTGTTACCGCAACTTTTTCTACTGGCATAGAAGAGATGATGACATTTATTCATCATTTAGATGATATTGTTAAACATCTAAAAGAGGATATCAGTCTTTATAAAGTTTAAAAGGTTTCATTAAATTAATTCATTGCAGAGCATTATTTTTAATGCGGTTATATATCTACAGATGCTTTTTAAAAGATACATCGACTTATTGCTATTCCATTACTCCATCAATGAATTATGTTTTAGTTCAATAATTAATTATTTTTAGTGATCACTGGATTTTTATATGCCTGATGATATTCATTCAATTGTTCCATGTTTTTGAGTAAATTAGGAGGACATCGATAAGCCTTAGCATAAATAGCATGTATACTAATGTCGGTTATATGACCAGGTTGAGAGCGGTACCTTTCTATTGATGTATGATGCTCTTCAAATACAACCAGGTTGGCTCCTAATTTTGCTCCTTCATTTTTAAGAAAATTTAGGTCATCGGTTTTTAGATTTTTTTCTAAACCAAGCGTGAATTGAAGTTTTTTTCCATGCACATCGCTATTAGATATTTTCCCTAAAAACTCACATGAGTTGGCCATTTTAGTACTTCGATTATAGATAATCATCACCTTTTTCGCATTTGGTTCTAATGATCTAGGAACACAGCCTACAATTAATTGTAGGGTTAATATAATTGAAAAAAATATTCCCTTCATCATAAAATATCCTTTTATTAATTGTATATGTGAGCCGAATATTAAATCATAATGCATTAACAATTAAACAAACAGTATCTATGTTCTAATTATCGGCACCAATACGACACCATACGTAGACAATTGCACACCAAGAAAGACATCTTGTGTATTTTGGAAAACAGGCGATAGTCCAGAATCAACATGGTTTTTCTTAGTCTTTTATAGTATTTCATGAAATTATCAAAACCTTTGGTAACGGGTTCAATTTTCCCGCGTCTTCACCATAACTTATTGATTTGTATCAAAGGGCTTATTCTTCAGTTAAATCGGCGTTCTGTTTCTTGGCGAACAGTATCTATTTTAATTCAAAATCCTATGTTTGATTCACAAGTCGTATCAATTTTAGTGAAGGAAGCAATTATCTTCATTAAAACTGATTAATCTGAAAAAACTAGGAATAGGGAAGGAGCCACGCCCAAATAACATTTTAATAGGTCTGATTAATCGTATAATCAGACCTAATACCGTTGCCTGTGACGCGGATTCAACTCGCTAATGCAACCACTATTTAACTAGTTGTCAGCGGCAAAAATAACATATTAGGAGTTTTAAAGCCTAGTGTTTTTCTAGGTCTTTTATTGTCTTCAATTATCGGCTTCGTGTTGCCTGATTGAATTGTGAACACAAATAATCTTTTTTAATATCCTTCTTTTTACAGGGTACAATCTGTATACTGCAACGCTTTTGTATAAATTAAGGTTGTATCAATGGAAAAAAGCGAGGCTATTGCATGGTTTGGAAGTCAAAGAAAGCTTGCTGAATTTCTAGGAGTCGCTCAGTCTAATGTGTCCGCGTGGAAAAAGGTACCCAAACACCATCAGAGGACGATTGAGGCGCATACCAAAGGGGTTTAGTTGCTTCCGTAGAAAGGACAAAAATGACGCGATACATGTGTACTATTGAAAAGTTTTATATGGATATGCTCAGAGCAGATGCTGAATCCTTAGCCGTTCCCGTTGTAGAGGTATTGCGTAGAGCCATTAAAAATTACCACAATGAAGTTTCTGGAAAAAACTTATAGTATACATTTATTTCGCACATATAATGTCTCCACTAACAATGAAATTTTTCTTGCCTCTTTCCATAAGTTTCTTCAATGGCTTTTTCAATATAATGGAGCAGATATCCTCTTCCGGTCATGAATCGAAGCAGTTTTCGATAATCTATAGGATTATTAGAAGGGTCTAGTTGCCCTATTTTACTTCGCACTGCTTTGAGTGTCCTTTCATACTCCAGATTTTGATGATGAGGATCTTGTTCAATGCGCATAAAATCCTTCAAATCGTCTTTGGTAGGCTCGTAGAATAGAGCGCTTGCAGGCAGCTTCACTGTTTCACCGCCAAGCAATTTTAATTTGCACCCATTATGGTTGTATTTGATAAAGTACCCCTTTAAAACATAAGAGTGACAGTCAACAATAACTCTATGATAGGAAGGAAGCTTCCACTCATCGTGTATACGTGTTCTCTTTTCTGCAATTAATGAGATGGTTGTCTTGTGATCAAAATTAAACGATTGTGGCTCAACACAAATACTTTGTTTATCCGATTGGCGAATTCCTTTAATAAGCGCTCCTAATTCGGTGACTAAAAGGATATCTTCTTTTAAAAGTTGGGCATCGAAATAGAGTAAGCTTGAGCCAACAGAAATTTGGGAGGTTAAGCTTTCAAGCTTTCGTTTGGTATAAATTATCTGTTCGATATGACTTTTTAAAATGAAGAGCTCGTAATCGCTGGCATTACCTAAACGGGCAACTTCCTCTTGCAAAATAAAGAGCATTTTTATTGAATGAGAAGACATAATACGTGTAAACCTATTTGTGTTAATCCATCTTAAATTACTTCTTGGCTAATTAATTGAAGAAAATAATTGAAATGCGGATATTCTCTACAATACAAATCCAATTGCTTTTCGCATGTTGCATTAACCATGCACCGTACATCTGGAATAAAATCCATTAATGTGGTTACGATGACATGATCAGGCGCATTTCTTTCCATCAGCTGTTTGGCTTGAGCATCAATTAATCGAATCAATTCTTTATCATGGTCTGAGAGCGTCAATGACTTCATAAAACATTTAAAAACGATTGTTAAAAGAATTAAAGCTGGAATAGGATGAGTGACTTCGACCGTAATCATTATTCCAACTTGATGAACTAGAACCTAAGGTATTTCCCGAACTATCAAAAGCGCCTCTCATAGGAAGACCTGTGGCCGGGTTAATTCGGGTGTCATCTTTTCTGCATGGATTAAAATGAGATGATTCTTCATCTTTTGAATCAAGATTGTTGGAAATCCAGATAAAGGGTTTGAACACCAGTTTAATCCATTTCATGATGCATCCTTAATGTGTTGTTATTCCATCGGTTCGGTTTCGAGAACACTTTGTTCTTCCTGAATTGGTTCTAAATGAAATAATTCTCTATCGGCATTTCGTTTAATGTAGTGTTTCATTTGTTGGTACAAATCAAACAACGTCCCTTCTTGGGTTTTACCGCATATCCAGCCCAAACTGGCAATGAACTTTAATCTGTTCTCTAAATTCCCAAATATTCTCTAATTAATTCAACTTGGTGTTTTGTTGAATCCATACCATTTATAATGAAATCGGCTTTACTCTTAAACTCACGATCTTCAAATAAAGGTCTTGATTCACTTAAGTAAAATTCTAACTCGTCTAAAAGATCTTCTTTAGTTTTATCAGTATTTTTATAGTTTCTAAGTACCCAGCGACACAAAGATACATCTAATGGCACATTAATATGAATCCAAGTATCAATATAGATGCCAGTCTGCTGGTGAAAACGTCCTAAAGGTGCATCAAAAATGATATATTGCTTGGGATTAACAACACTATTCTTTACTGGATGAATAACTGCTTCCCCAGATTTAAGGACTTTAAGAACTTCAGCTAATTTTGGATAGTCCCATTCAGTGTAATTTTCTCCCCTTTTGTACCAATCGATATAATCTTCAGGTCCATTTGAGATCTCATCAAAATCATCCCAAGATATAAAAGGACTATGTAAATAACTGGCTAATTCTAGGGTAAGTGTTGTTTTTCCAGCGCCCATGTTTCCACTAATACCAATGATATGAGGGGTTGAGATTTTATTCATTTTCTGTAAAGTCTTTCGACAACTCTTCTTCTATCTGCTCTATTGTGGGTAATGCAGTCTTAATATCATTAGGCAATGACTCAGTAAGTTTATACTCTGCAAGTCCAATTGGTTTAGTCATATCGCGAAGAGCATACTCAGCAACAACCCCAACTTTTGAACGACATAAAATTAACCCTATAGAAGGGTTGTCCCCTGGTTGGCGTAACAAATCATCTACAGCTGATAAATAGAAATTCATTTTACCGGCGTATTCTGGTTTAAACTTACCTGATTTTAAATCAATCACAACAAATGCCCTTAACTTGATGTGGTAAAACAACAAGTCGATATAAAAATCTTGATCTTCAATTTGAAGATGGTATTGACGTCCCAGAAAAGCAAAGCCTTCTCCAAGTTCAAGCAAAAATCGTTCAATATGAGCAACCAATCCTTTTTCTACTTCTCTTTCATGAGCATCTTTCCCTAAACTTAAAAAATCAAATAAATATGGGTTTCGAAGTGTTGCTTGTGCAAGATCAGAATGAGGAGATGATAATTTTTTGTTAAAGTTAGTAATAGCTTTCCCTTCTCGTTTATATAAATCGGATTCAATTTGCATTGATAATACATTTCGAGACCAGCTGTATTCTTTTGCTTTTTGGATGTAGAATTCTCTTTCCTTTTTATCTGGCACTTCATACATCAGTGTAATGTTATGCCCCCAGGGTAATTGGTCAATAGCTTGTTGACCAATTTCATCTAGGTTATATTCTTCAGCGAAACGTCGCATATACTTTAGGTTTTGCGGACTAAACCCTTTCATTTCTGGAAATTCACTACGTAAATCACGACTTAGCTGCGTAATAATTTTAGCCCCCCACCCATGTTGCTTCTGAGAATTGATAATTTCTGTTCCAATATGATGGTAAAGCAGAATAAGTTCTTTATTTACACTCAGAGCCGCTCTGTACTGACTTGCAGCAACTTTCGTCTTAAGATCATCCAAGAATTGAGTGTAATTGATACCAGTAATGTTCTTTTCCATATTAAGTTCTCTTTGGTAATTTCATTACCATTAAATGAGTTTTATGGCCTGTAAAAAAACCGCCTTGCATCGAGTATTCACCTACTGGTTCGAATCCAGCTTGCTCATAAACATGCTTAGCTCTAGGATTGTTTTCATCAGGATCAATGAAAAAAGTATCAGCCAGATTATCGATCTGATTGTGGTAGAATGCAGTAAATTTCTTCAAGGTTGGTGCAGCCAATCCTCTTCCTAAAAAATCCCTATTCCCTATGCCAAAATCAAGAGAGACGGTATGCCCATCTTTTGATAAATAATATTTATGAAGATCAGTTACATCATTTTGTGACTCTAATATTTCGTCGCTTAGCAGAAAAGCAAATGGCTCATTATTAACAAACCCTACCCAATATTTAGTGGTACCGTAAAAATAGTGTTGCTTACGTCCATAGATAAAGTTGAGTATGTCATCTTTATGTTCTTTGCTGTTATCCCAAAAATCTTGTATATGGGGTAAGCTAAGCCAGTCAAATATAATTTTTTCGTGTTGAAGATTAGCTTTCTCAAAACATATTGAGTCGATTAAATTTTGATTCATGAAAAATCCCTGCATTTATTGATAAAAGCTTTTAGTGATAAATACTTGCCATAGCCTAAGTGTGTTGCAATAATCTTTTGAATAGGAACACCCAGTTGATATAGATGTAAAATTTTATCTTTGTCTTTATCGTACATTGAGGCTTGTATTATCCCTTTCGGTTTACCAAGCTTAATACCTTTAGCAACTCGTGCGCGTAACCCTTCCTTGGTTCGTTCTGAAATAAAATCTCGCTCCAATTCAGCCAACATTGAAAAGATCGTGATGAGCACTTTATTTGCCACATTATTCTTGGCATTAGGATTTAAATCCAGATTTTGTTTGATAAGTATCAACCTGGACATTTTATCATGAATAATTATTTCTATAGTATTCAACGTTTCTTTTATTGATCGACCAAGCCTTGATAATTCAGAGGCAATAACCACATCATCAGGTGATAATTTATCTAACAACTCATCGATACGACGTAACTTAGTAGACTTACGGGAGGACATCTCTAATTCAATCCATTCGTCAACCATGAGTTTTTGCTCAATGCAGAAACGACTAATGCTGTTTTTCTGACTTTCAACACTTTGATCCTGAGTACTCACCCGAACATATCCATAAATCATGCTAATGCCACCTAATTTTCACTGGGTTTTGTATTAAGGTATTTTGCACATATAACACCATCATATTGTTAATCGTTTATAATGCACCTTAATGATATAATTTATCGCCTAATAAAACGAGCGTTAAAAGAATTAAATTTGATGTCCCGGATGTACCTTAATGGCAAAGCTTGAAATAATGACCCCTGCAGAACAAATTATTTTTAATAGTCCGCCAAATTTTTCCCCTGATGAACAAAATAAATATTTTTGTTTACCACCAGAGTTAGCCGTCTGGCTGAAAAGCGTGGATAGCGTCACCAATAAAGCTGGATTTATTTTATTGTTTGGGTATTGCCTGGTAGGAGCGCGATTCTACCAACCAAGACAGTTTTATGAATCTGATCTCAAGGCCATATGCCAGCTATACGGCTTTGACAACAATGAAGTGCAACTAAAAAAATATAATCAGCGGACGTTTAATTACCACAAACAGATAATTCGTGAATATCTGGCGATAAAACCCTTTGATGAAGAGGCGAAAACATTATTCAGGGAGAGTATTCATGATCGCGTTGCCCGTCGCTACCCACCAAAACAGATTTTACAGGATGTATTCGATCTGCTGAAAGCCAGGCGTATTGAGATCCCCCGCTATAATCGATTTGCCCTGAACATCACAGAGATAATCAGTGATTATGATAAACATCTGATTCATTTGATTGAGGATCAATTATCCGATGGTCACAAAATCAGTATGGATGCTCTTCTAAAAATAGATGATGCTGATTCTTCAACCATTGCCAGACTTAAAACCATCAGTCACTCAAGAAAGCCAAAGGAGATTAAGAAAAGTATCGAGGATTTTCAACTAATCCAAAGTATTTATAACAGTGTTAGTCCCTTGCTCGATAAACTAAATCTGCACAATGACACCGTCAAGCATTATGCAACCTGGGTTCGCAAGGCCAGTCTGTTTCAGATTAATCAGCTTCAGCCTGATAAACGCTATCTCCATATCATTTGTTTTCTGGTTCATCAATATCAGTTAAGACAGGATAATTTTGCAGATATTTTACTCAACTGTGTGAAGGCAACAGAAAACGCCGCTACAAAAAATGAAAAGGAACAGATCTTTAAACAGAAAGACCAGCAAAAGGAAACCCTGCAATTATTATCAGATGCAAGAATATCCTATAAGGCTCAACTGAAAAAAATTGAAAAGCTGGCAACATCACCTGTTTTAAGCGATTCGGAGAAAGTTCAGCAAATCAGGCAATTGCTGGAGGACTATCACCAGCACCTGGAAATCTATCCACCGGAACCAAAACTGGATGAATATACAAAACAGGCACTTGATGAAATGAATGCACAGAACTATTACCAGATATTGGAGGATTTGTCCCTTAAATTACAGAACAGGGTGGCTGATATCTTGCGCAATATTGCATTTGATATCCCGGAAAATCAGGATATTCCTGCCATTTTAGTGGCCATCAAACACTATCAGGCCAAAACAGGTAATGTGGGGAAAGAGGCGCCAGTCAGCTTTTTATCTGAAAATGAACAGGCTGCACTTTATTCCAGTGAAGGTAAATTCAGGATCTCCCTTTATAAGGTGTTGCTGTATTTTTATACGGCTGATGCTTTAAAAGCGGGTGTTATCAGTCTGAAGCCAGCCTATCGCTATCTGTCACTGGAAAACTATTTACACCCCAAAGAACATTGGCAGGCTAACAGGAACAGGTTACTGGAAGAAGCAGGGTTACTCGATTTTGCAGACATTGATCAATTAATGGAAACCCTTCATAAAAAGCTCCACGGGGCATACCATAAAACTAATCGCCGTATCAAGGCAGACAAAAATCCTCACATCAAATTTGATTCAAAGGGACGAATGGTGCTGGCAACACCCAAAGTCGAAAAAATAAATACGCAGTCAGTATCTTCTCTGTTTGCTGATCAGAAATATACATCGGTACTAAAAATGTTGAGTGATATTCAGCGGTTAACTGGTTACCTTGATTGCTTTCGCCATCACAGCGTTAAAGACAAGAAGATCTTGCCCAAAACATCCATATTTTATGCATCGATTTTAGGAATGGGATGCAATATAGGCATCAGCAAGATGGCCAATGTCTCCAAAGGGATTACGGAAGATGCCCTGGAAAACTTTGTAAACTGGCACATGAGTCTTAATAATATTAACGCAGCAAATCAATGCATTCTTGAGCTGCTCGGCAAGCTATCATTAGCCAGCATCTATCAAAAAAATCCTGGTGAATTACATACATCCAGCGATGGACGAAAAGTCAGCGTAGTTGTTGAGTCATTGAACGCCAATAAATCATTCAAATACTTTGGAAGCGGCTCAGGATCTTCACTTTACAGCTTTATTGATGAGCTAAACCGCCTGTTTTATACTACGTCCATCAGTAGTTCTGAACGAGAAGCAGCCTATGTTGCTGATGGATTATTACATAATCTTTCGATCAAGAGCACAATCCATTCCACTGATACACATGGTTATTCTGAAGCAATTTTTGGGATATTGAACATGCTTGGGATTTATTTTGCACCCAGAATTAAAGGTCTGAAGAAAGCCACCCTATACAGCTTTAACTCCAGAAGCACCTATGAAACCAAAGGATATAAAATACTCCCGCATCGCTATATTGACACTGATTTAATTAAAACCCATTGGGATGATATTTTGCGTTTGATGGTTACGATTAAACTTAAAGCCACAACGGCATCACAACTGTTCAAGCGTCTCAGTTCATATTCAAAACAACATCCATTGTACTGCGCCATAAAGGAATTTGGACGGATTATTAAAAGTCTGTTTATTCTTCGATATATTGATGATGTAGAATTACGACAGGCTGTTGAAAAACAGTTAAATCGTATTGAGTTATCGAATAAATTCTCAAAAGCCATTCTGTTTGGTAACAACCAGGAAATTCAATACAGCAGCAAGGAGGAACAAGAAATGGTTGTTGGTTGCCAGCGCTTAATCCAGAATGCAATTGTATTATGGAATGAGCTATACCTTTCGCAAAAATTGGCTCTGTTAGAGGATGAAGCAAGCAGGAAAGCACTACTAACCATTATTCGCAATGGATCGACTTTAATCTGGCATTATGTCAATTTGCATGGGGAATATGATTTTACCCAGGATATTGAAGAGCAGGGTATGGTGTTTGATATGGACAAAATATTGGCACTTAAAGTCGCTTAGCTATCTCATTGCCAGTTTGGGCTGGATATGCGGTGAAACCCCTTCTTGATTGGCTTTATCAATGAAATAGGAACCAATGAGAATTTTACGACGTGTATCACGCTTTCGCTCCCGGGCTTTTTCAAGTGATTCCAGTTTTTGAATTTGCGCTCTGAGTTGTTCTTGTTTTTTCTTTAAGGCATCCAGCCGCGATTGTTTTTCGCTCATTTTATTATCGGTTCATAGTCGTCCTAGTACTCAGATTTTACGATGTTTCATATAAATATCAAGAGGATAATAAATAATAAAAATTAACATTGGAGCGAAGCGACCCGAATGCCGCACTGGCGACAGAAGTGCGCGCTTATACGTTGCGTTGCAACGTGCGCTTTGGTATTCTGAAATTCATCAAGGGAGCAAAACAAGAATTAAAATCACCAAAATGGTATAGGGACATGGCCATCTATCGTTTCAGCGCGCAAATCATTTCACGTTCTCAAGGGCGCAGTATTATTGCGGCCTCAGCCTATCGTTCTGGCGAAGAACTTGTTGATGAACGCACCGGCGTAATTCATGATTTCACCGATAAAAGCGAAGTGGTTCATAAAGAGATTTTCTTACCTCCCAACGCGCCAGAATGGATGAGCAACCGTTCCGATTTATGGAATGCAGTGGAGCGTTCTGAAAAACGTAAAGATGCCCAACTTGCCCGTGAAGTACAGCTCGCCCTTCCTCGTGAATTGAGCATAGAACAAAACATCGAATTGGTGCGTGAGTTTGTCAGAAATGAATTTGTAGCACGTGGCATGGTTGCCGATGTATGTCTGCATAATCCCAAAGATGATGATGGGCTCTATCAACCGCATGCCCATGTCCTTTTAAGTTTAAGGCAAGCTCAAGAAGAAGGATTTGGTCTTAAAGAAAGAAGTTGGAACGATAATGCCTTATTAGAACATTGGCGTGAAGAATGGGCAAATTGTGAAAATCGTCATTTGGCCTTGCATGGAATTGACCAAAAGGTAGACCATCGCAGCTATAAAGAACAAGGCATTGCCTTAGAACCCCAATATAAAATTGGACCCAAGGACGCCCAAGAGCGCATGGCGCGGCTTGCCGACCACCAACGCATTGCCCGTGAAAATGGGCAATTAATTTTTGAGCAGCCTGAAATCGCTTTGGATGCAATTACTCGATGCCAATCGACATTTACCCATCAAGATTTGGCTCGTTTCATTAACCGGCATACGGAAAATGCAGCGCAATTTAATTTGGTGTTTGAGCGGGTTAAATTATCATCTGAGTTGGTTTATTTAGGGCTGGATAAAGACGGAAAACAACGATTTTCAACGCAGAATATGTTGCACATAGAATCCTCAATGATGCACCAATCCGATATGCTTCATCATCGTTTAGGTCATGAGGTATGCGAAAAGACGGTTTTGCTTGCGCAATCGAGTCGTACGCTCTCAGAAGAGCAAGAGTCAGCGCTTTGTTATTTAACACAATCAGGTGATTTAAAATCCCTTTTAGGCTACGCCGGAACAGGAAAAAGTTATCTCTTGGGCGCTGCGCGAGAAATCTGGGAGCAATCAGGATATCGAGTACATGGAGCTGCTCTATCCGGTATTGCAGCACTTAATTTAAGGGACAGCTCAGGTATTGAATCACGTACCATTGCTAGCCTCTTCTATCGCCTGGATAAGGGCATGTTTCATTTCACGTCACGCGATATTTTAGTGGTGGATGAAGCGGGAATGCTTGGCTCGCGTACCATGGAGCGTTTGACACGTGAAGTAGCACAAGCAGGTGCAAAACTGGTATTGGTGGGCGACTGGCAGCAACTGCAGGCCATTGAAGCCGGCGCATCGTTTCGAGCGATTGCAGAAAATTACCAGTACGTTGAACTCAATCAAATCCGAAGACAAACAACCCCTTGGCAAGTGGATGCTTCCTTGGATTTAGCCCAAGGCGCAGTAGATAAAGCCCTTCTAGCTTATGATGCCCATGACCATGTTCATCGATTCATAAGTACGCATGATGCCAAACACGCTCTGATTGAGCAATGGAACGATGTGCGCATTGCAAGCCCCTCAGATTCTCAAATCATTCTTGCCTACACCCGCAAGGATGTGAAAGAACTCAATGAAATGGCGCGTGTGATGAAACGAAAAGACGGACAACTTGGTGAGGATGTTGTTTTCAATATGGAGCGTGGGGAGCGCGCCTTTGCAGTGAATGACCGCGTGTACTTCTTAAAACGAGAAGACAGTCTTTCAGTGATTAATGGCACCTTAGGTACCATTCAAGGCATCAATGCCAAATCAGGTATCATCACCGTCGCTCTTGACGGTGATGACTTAAAAACAAAGCCGCAAATCGTTCAGGTAAACACCAATTACTACAAACACATGGAACATGGCTATGCGGCTACTGTGTATAAAGCACAAGGAGTGACCGTTGACCGAGCGTATGTCTTACCTACAGCGCATTATGATGCCCATTCAACCTACGTGGCGATGACGCGCCATCGCAACAGCTGTGATGTCTTTGTAAGCAGAGAAATTTTTGCCTATGATAAAGCACTCATTCAAGCACTTAGTAGAAATCGCGCGAAAGACATCACCTTAGATTACACCCAAATGCAGGGAGAATTTGCACGCCAGCGCGGGCTTATTCTGGATAAGTCCCCTACCCTTTCTATTTCATCAAAAGAACACTTTAAAACATCAGAACGTTCTCTTGAATCCTTGCTGAATCAGGTGATGGGCAGAGACTTGCAAAAAGAGCAACAAAAGCTTGATGCGTTTGAGCAGCTGTGCTTGAAAGAAAACCCCAACCAAGTCCTGCACATTGCCGATAGCTTATTATCCATTGCTGAGCGTCAAGCTAAATCCTTAGCGCGTTCTTTTGAGCCTTACAGTAAGGCTTTGGCACAAAATCGACTCTCTTCTGAGCAAAAGGATGAATTAGTCCGTTTGATGGGGCAATTACCGGGTGATTCTCAGTTAATGAATGCATTTAAAAAGGATTATCCTGAGTTTGCAAAGCAAGCTGAGCACTTCATAAAAATGAATGAACAACACGTGCAACGAACAAGAGCCATTGATAAAGAATTAGACATATAAAGGGTGAACCATGTTGGATAGGGAAGAGGACGAGGTAGCATTAATCAATCAGTCGACTAATGAACATCTAAAAGGTGCTGATAGGGAATTTTTTGATGCAGTGCAAACCCTTAAATCGGTAGCTCTTTTGTTAAAAGGGTTATATGGACAAATGAATGAAGAACGTGAAGTCATTACATTGGCTTCTGGCCAAATGGCACATTCTGTGAAGCAATTTGAACAGCACCTGATTCAATTCGAATCTTTTGAAAAAGCATGCAAACAAAGTGTGATTGAGCGTATTAAAACCGAGTTAAAACAAAATATCCGCGAGAGCGCTCAAACAATAGCCCAAGAAGTGACTCATCTTGCTTATGAATCCATTAATCACAGTATTAATTCGTTGTGTCAGTTGAGTAAAGAACTAACGGAGCACCGAGCACGAAAAAAAAGCTCAAAACGATGGAGTACGGCCTTATTCCTATCTGCGGCATTATTAGGAGGTGTTGTAAGCGGTTTTACTCTCCATTATTTAACAGCGCCATCCAAAGAGATTAAAGTGAAGTTAGCCGCAGGAGAAGCTTTAATGCGCTCATGGAACAAATTAACTAAAGCCGAGCAAGAAAAGATATTCCCATCCAAAAGCTGAATAAGGATTCTGATTTTTCCGCGTATCCAAGCGAAACTGGTAATGAATCAATTGTGTCAGCGGAAACTTGCTGGGATGCAAAATCTACAAAGGCTCAAGATTAAGTTCCTCGATGCATTGATGTTCTGCATTTATTTTGTTCTTGTTTGGTTGCTTGCTCCCCACATGACCATCGGTACCCGATTCCCAATCCTCATCAATTGATGTTAATTGAGAGAAATTAAAGGTTGTGGGCATATTGCGCTCAATAAAACCATTAGTTTTTATTGTCCGAAAGCCTAAATCAAGTGTTAACTGGGTAATGGGATAGTGTCCTGGCAAACGGACAAAGCAGTGCAAATCTTTAAGCTCCATAATTTGCGGATAGGAAACTATTGGGCGTGTAACTCGTTGTGCGCCTAATGAAATCCCATCTCTAATACTGTTGGCGCCATAGGAATAATTTTCCCGTGATTCTTCGATTTCTTCTTCACCAAGTTCCGAGGCCACAAGACGCGCCATATCGCTACTCGGACTACGAAAGAAAAAGCGGGTATTTAATAAATCAAAAATTTCTCTGCCTCCTGCCTGACCATAGACTTTGGTAAGCTGTGAAAAGCTTTGCATTCCAAGAAGAAAGCAACCGCCAAACTTGCGTACCTCGGCAATGGTTTCACCAAGCAGAGGTAATTTATGAAGGCTTGGCAATTCATCACAGATAAACCAGATACGCCTGTTTCTATCAGGAGTAAGACTTAAAAGAGCTAGCGAGGCTTGCGCTAACCACATAGAAATTAAAGGTTTGAGTGACTTATGCGTTTCACCATTGGATGAAATAAAAAGCCAGCCTTTTTGTTGCTCATCAAGAATGTAGTCCCGAATAGAGAAAGGGGGTTTCCCCTCCTGATTCAGTTCAGCTAATGCAGAAAAGGATTTCAAATAGGTTGTAAGTGTTGCGCGAATAGAAATTGCAGTTTTCTCAATTTTACTACTGACAAGGGTTGCTGCGGGAGTTCCTTGTAAATACTCTTCCAAATCAGAAAATTCATCGGTTAAAATCAATTTTAATAGTTTTTCAACTGAGCGATCAGAATGATGTCGCATCACGGATCCTAAGCATGAAAAAACAGTTCGTGAGGCATTAACCCAAAAGGGATCAGATTCTCCGTGCATGGGAATTGAGCTTTCGGCCATATTTTCAAAATCCGAGTCACGAGGTGCCTCTAACCACATATCCCAATTGGCACAACGTTTGTCAAATGGATTTAAAATCACATCTGACTCGTCTTGGTAATAATGAGCAATAAATGAACAACCTTTATCGTAGACGATCACCCGATCGCCTCTTTTACGAAGACAATCCATTATTTTCATAATGAGCTGGCTTTTTCCGGTGCCTACAGTTCCATGTACCAGTACATGCTGAACCTCACTGTTTTTGATGAGGGGAAATGTATCAATCGTAATATCAGAATGAGCTTTATCGCGCAGGATTTTCTTTTTTACTACATTTGAATGTTTGAATTGGCTTCCACGCACAAATTGGCTATCGCTCTGTGCTTTTCCCCGTTTGATAAAATAATAGGCCAAACATAATCCAAGAATAAAAGACAGGCAGAATGCCCATAAAGCAGACTTGCCAAGACTATGAATCACATGGTTTGCATTATCCTGGTAGTAAGCATAGTTCAGAATGGAATCAACTGTTTGCTTGTACGTTTTACCATGAAATGACAGTTCAAAAGTGTGCTTTTGGCCTACAATCTCTAAAAATTGGGCGTAATAAAAAATGACTGCATGCGTTATTTTTTCTAAAGAAATAAAAAACCAGACAAAAACCAATGTGAAAACAATCCAAAAAATAAGACAAATCATGCTCAATGTTTTGGTGATTTGATCCCACATGCGAAGATTATGGAAACTGATTTGCCCGCCACGAGTATAGTGTTTGAAATTAGGCTCGTTGTTCATCAAACACTCTCTTTTTCTTTATGAAAGAAATTAGAAATAGCTTTTGAGAGAACTCTCACTCCGATTCGGCTTGCCTCCATATTAATAACGATACTGGTTGCAATGGCTGCTAGGATCAAGCAGGGAATACTTGAGAAAAATACGACATCCTGTTCAAAGAGCGGAATAAAAAGAAAAGCGAACATTCCAAAGATAAAAAAGAATCCTGTAAGAGCCCATTGCGTTTTTTGAATAAGGTATGCGCCTGTTCGAAGCTTTGGACTGATTTGGAGTTTGAAAATGATGTAGTTTTTAATAAATCCCAGACCAAACAGCGATATCAGCAATGATGAAAAAAACACGCCAAACACCATTTTTGCTCTTAGCAAGGCATGCTCATCAAGGCGTGCCTCTTCATATTTGAGCTGACGTTCTTTCTTGCGTTTAAGAAAACCTTCTTGCCATTTGCGCTCCTTTTCCTTTTGGATCATTTTAAGCTCTTCCTGACTGGCATCAGGAAACTGCTCTCCCAAATCATAAAGACTGGATGGACTATGTAGCGTGGACTCTTCCCTATTAGCACGTTCCATATTGGATTTTTCCCATCGTTCAGTATGGGGTGCATAATCCCAGGCATTGATTCGAACAGCAAAAAAACAGGCCGCAGATTGAATCGCCAGAAGCAACACAAATAAATGGAACCATATTGCAAACAAGCGCTTATAATACGCTCCTGCGGAAATAATGCCTAAATCCAGATGTTTTAGCGTCTCTAAATCCATTGCCAGTGCTTTTTTTAAATCAGTTATCATGTCCTTTTTCTCCTTCAAATAGCTCGCTTAGAGTCTTTTTCCCTTTATCCACGGCATGCCCTGGGATAACCCCTGTTGCGGCATCATACTTCCAATCCGGTTCTTTTTCTTTGTATTCGTTCACTCGATCAGCTTTGGTTTTTAAAATATGCTCGGGATTGCTTGGCGTTACATTGGTTTTATGGTCGTTATGAATCTTTTTTACTTGTGTATCCACCTGATTCACCAGATGATTTTTCTTGTCATTAGCAATCCCAACATCTAGTGTTTTGGCGCTATCGGTTAACGTATCATGATTTTTTTGATAATTTTTGCCAATATTATTGCTCTTCTGGTTTAAAGATTGGCTTTCACTCTGATAGAAGGCATCCATTGAAGAAGAGGATTCTTTCGGGCTGTATTCTGCGATTAATTGTTCGCGCTTGGCATGAACAAAGGCACCAGCCAATCCCTCTAACTCTTGTATTGAACTCATATCTCCAGGACGTGCAAACAATTCATCGCGATGAGAACTACCCACCTTCGATACAACAAAAGATGGAAACGCTTGATTGAGATCGGCTGTAATTTGCTCCGATTTTGATTCTACATAGTGTTTGGCCTCTGCAATTCGCATAGCGCGAGTATGCGATACATCATAGTTATGGCTTCTATTTTCAGCCTCTCTGATATCAACTCCCATTTGATTAGATAGCGATGCTGCCTCGGAATGACTATCATCAAAATGATGGGTTCTAGCAAATTGGGCCACATATTGGCTTGCTTTATTAAAATCCTCCGCTTCTTGGGCAGAAACCACCTTGTCATAACCCTCATGCGCACGATACGCATTAGTTGATGCTCGTTCGTATTTAATATGAGCATCCCATCCGCCTTTAATACCAAAGATTTTTCCGGCAATACTTTTTTGAAGATCAACCCCACCTGAAATCCCATGCCCGCCACTGGTCATCGCCGCAAAGGCATCTTCTTTGCTTATGCCGTTACGATGGGCAACATCCTCGGCAATCCGTGACATTTGAGAGAGCGCACTGGAATAGTGAGCTGAATCGGAAGAACTGATTCCATTGCCAAGACGCATATCGTGTCCTGATAATTGAGACAGTGCTAGTGCCCGATGGGCAAAATTACTTAAGGCGGATTGATACGCTTTACTTTCATTAGCAGCTGCTTGATTTGATTGCTCATACGCCTGATTCAATGAGCCTGTTAATGCCTTGGCATCGGCAATATGAATATGACTTTTAGTCATACCAGGACTAACATCAAAAATAGCATCCCCCCTGCCGGTCAATGTTTTTAAGACGCCACTTTCCAATTGCTCCGTGTGCATCCCGTACATATGCGTCCAATTGGAATCGTGTTTGTTTGCCGAGAAATTATTGGCCGTGGTGTTATAAAAACTGGTTTGACCAAGCCCAAAAGATGCTGCTGCCGCCTCCCCTGCCACAGCCATTGTAGAACCTTGTACATGTCCTGTCATACTTGTTGCAAGATTGTTGAATGCCGATCCCACATTGGAAACAAAGCCATAAGCCAAAAATGGGATAAAAATCATAATATAACCGGCAGCACTGGATATATCATTGTGAAGCTCATCAATTTTATCCAAATTAACCATGGTGAACTGACCGTATTCACCAGAAGAGCTACTCCCATAAAGGGTCATTCCTGCATTTAAGATGGCAAACAACACTGGCCATAACTGCAAGGATAAGAAGAATTGTTTGTAAAAAAGAATAATTTTTCCCAGAGCCGGTATTGTGGCTAATAGAATCACTAGAGGAAATACACCAAACAACAACACCGTTAACCAGGTATGTAATAAAGGCAAGAACCATAACGCTTTGATTCCTCCGATTTCCCAAGACCAGCGATGTTGAACCTGTGATTTGGTAAATTGTTGGTTTACAACTCCTGCTGTGGCATCAGTAAAAGCTTGATAATTTGACACACCATCTTTTATGGCATTCATCATCATGCTTTGCAAAAATATATTGCTTGAAGTATCCGTTAGTCCCTGATAGTAAGAAAATGCGGATTTCAAATGAGTTTCAAACAGTTTCTCATAGGTTGTTTGTTTTGGTTTTCCGAACAAATTAATGCCGAAAAACGAATACGCCCTTTTTATTTCGGCATCCAATTTTTTACGAAGACTGTATTGACCATCTGTTTTAGCAGCTTCAAGACAGGGTACCAACTTACCATTAACCATCGTCATCCTCAGCGGCGATGGATGAGTTGATATTAAATCCCAAAGGTTGGTTGAATTGGCCAGATCGCCTACACTGTATTTGCGATTTAAGCGAATATCACCGACCACACAGGAGCGAAAATATTGATTCATTTCCTCTTTAAGCTCTGGATTTATAATTCTAAAGCTGGTTGAAGCCTGTATTAGGCGTGCTCCAAATAAAGAGCCAGTTTGAGTGTAGAGTAGATCCTCTGGTATTGGTCCATTGCCTAAAGGAAGCGTTGCAAACAACGCATCAAAACTTTGTGCCAATCCAAATCCAACAGTCGTTATAAGGCTTGTGCTCAATGCAAAGACCACAGGGATATTAGCAACAATCTTCGATTTTTGTGTGGAAATGTCATAAATTTCTACAGTTGTTTTAGGCAAAATAACCAAATTAATCATGAATACATAACCTAAAAACCAACGGGCAAACGCCATCGGATCACGGGTTTTTACATAACCTACGGCTGTCATAACAATGCCAATCAATGTAGTGATACGCAAAAGGCCAGCAAAGCCATCTTGCTTCATAAAAGCCGCAATCGCATTTAACACCAGTTGAAATAATTCGCCAGCTGCAAGAACATTGATTGTGATCACGTGGTTATCTCCTCTAACTGACTGTGCTGTTCATGGTTGAAGCGACTTGCTTTTCAATGCGAGCCATATGCTCTATAAGGGATAGTTTTTCTTTTAATTTGCGACCTACTTTAGGATCAAGCGCTGTCACCTTAGAGGTTGCTGTATGAATTCGCTTTTGAATGTCGTTAACCAAGTCAGAATTGAGTTCAGAACCGGCTGTCGCATTACTTACCTCAGCAAGCAATTCCGTTAGATAATGGGTTAATAAATCATGGGCTATCAAGGTTGCATACTCTTCAATATCCACCGCTGCACTTGAATATTGGGTACTGTTTAATACGCTTAAAAATTTCATAACCGGTAGAGAAGTCATACTTAAAAAATTGATCTCCCTTGAAGTGGGCTTCTCATCCTTAGCTAGTTTCGTATTAATCGTACGAATAATCTCACGCACCTTAGAGGTGAGCGTTGAGTTTTCGGCAATGGTGATATCTTGCAGGCTGACCTGCATGCATTGATTGCCCGCTGTCACATCCTTGCAACGCCAAATTTTCGCAGTACGAACACCATTTCCAGTACCAACTAGTGCATTAATTAAATCAGCATTGGAAGCCAAGGATGGCACATTAGTTACTTTTCCTTCTTTGTCGATAATCAACGTTCCCGTTAAACTCATCACCATCTCAGCCAGTTCTCGATCACTATTTAAGAATGATTTGGATTGCAACAGGGACCATACGAGATTTTTATTTAAAACCACCTGCTTTTTACGCGTCTCATCTTGGGACGCTTTATTCATCACATTATCAAAACCATTACCAGAGCAAGCCATACGTGCTTTGACGTAATCACTGAATAATCCTTCTTTCCCCATGGCAGCCTGGTCTTTACAGATTTTTTGCTGGCTTTCTGCCGTTTTTGGCCAAATGCCGCCAACCATGTTTTGCGAAAGCTGACAGGAATTGATACTGGCCTGATTTGCCATTTGTTCCAGTTGCTGTAAATAATCCCTTACCTGTTTGAGTTCAGGAACCGTAGAAGCAAGCATCACATCCACTGCATAGACACCGGCATTGGTCATCACTGATTTTCCCAAATCAACAAGCTTTTGTTCGCTTAGAAAACTCATACTGCCTGTGAATAAATCAATGCCCCCACATCCGGCACGATAACTGGGTAAATCCAGCTGCACCAACTGGTACTGACGCACCTGATTGCGGGCATAGAGTGAACCGCCACCAAAAAATCCCGCGGCTTGGGATTCAAAGGCCGCAGGCGAGGTCACATTAGACGCATAGCCCATCCCATTAAAAAAATTATCCAGATCGGTACTGACATTAGCCTCAACTGTGGAGAAAAAACCGAATAAACAAAGAGTAAGAAAGACTTTTTTCATTACAACCTCCCCTTGTTTTCATATGCTTTGATTTTTGTAATGAGTACATCCATGCGGTCATTCAGTTCAGTTTCCGTCATTGAACCAAAACCAACTGGATACAATGTTTTTGTTTCGGGGCTTACTACAAAAATGGCTGGGTAATTAATCGCATTACCACCAAAGGCAGAATTAATCCATTCGGTAGTCGCCGGTAAAAATTTGGGAAATTCAGGTAACGGTTGATTATCCAACGACAAAGGGAACACTTCTGCTTTGTTGCGAGTTGCCCAGTGTTGTAATATCGGTGCAAACCGCTTGCAATGTGGGCATTGGCTGCCATAAAACAAAATTAATCCATGAGTTCTAAAAAATCCCTGATCCTTTTTATTACTACCCTTCGCAACTTCCTGTTCAGAAGACTGTTCATGCTCAGCAATCATGTTGGTTAGCCATTGAGGCCCTTCGGCATGAGCACCCAAAACAATAAAGGCTAAAGCTAATCCTAAAAATATGCGTGTACTCATCATTCCCCTCCTTTAAATTGGGTGGCTACTTGCTTGATGCGCTCCATCAAGACATCCTGAGTGATTAGACCATAAGCTATAGGGGAAACATGTTGACTTTGAGGATTAGCCAAAAGTAATGCTGGAAAATAACGAACACCAAGTCGGTTAGCTTGCCCTTGATCCATTCGAGAATTCATGAGCTCAGGAGAGACTACCCCATCGATACTAACCGGCATTAAGGGCAAATTAAATCGCCGACAAAAATCAACAATAATAGGGATTTGTTTCAAGTCATAAGGACTTTTCCCACGATAGAAAAACAACAAACCATGCGTTTTGGACAATCGGTTTATAATTTCTACGGTTTGGGATTCGCGCACCTCATCGGTGATTTTTGCACCAAGATTGGAGGTTGGATGAGTCACCGCGTAATCATATTCAGGATGTGCCAACATCGTTTGTTGAAACAACGATTTAAATCGTGAGGATTCTTTAAGCCAATAATCTTGTAGGCTTAAAAATACGCGCATGTCCTCGACCTTTTTGGTGTACCGTGCCTTATGCAAAGCTTCCATAGTATAAAAACGAAGTACCGCATCGCGTTCAGTAAAACTAAGTTGGTTAAAGGAAGTGCCTCGGGGGCTTGGTCGTTTTGTCTTTTTCTGTTCCTTTTCGATGCTGTACCAAAGAAAACCGACCGGTTTCTCGGCGAACACGGTCAGAGGATTAAGGAATACTATCAAAAGAAAAACGCCCCATTTAATCATGTGCACGCCCCATCTGTTTTAAGCGCTCGATATGGGACTGATTGACTGCAGAGACTTGCCCATCATCTGGCAGTACTTTACGATTCATGAGCTCTTGGGTAATGGGGGATAAATCAAGAGCAGAGAAATTAATACGTTCCAGTTCTTCTGGGGTAATACCACGGCAATTGGCTTTGTTGTCTTCATCTTTTGCCCAACCAAAGTGAATGCCTAACTGATAAAAACGTCCTTGAATTTGCAGAATAGAAGCCAATTTTGTGGGGAAAACACACCACGACTCCTTTTCTTCCAAACAAAGCCCTAGCTTTTTTAAAGCACAAAAAGTTCCGACTTTATATGCCCTTTCCTCTTCCTTTGCTTTGGCAAGCCGCTTCTCATCCTCACTGCAATGAGTCATTTGGTGGCTGCCATGACAACAATTACGTGTATTGGCAACCACTTTGCGACAGGTTGAATTGGTTCCGGTAAAAATGGCAGGCACACCACTGCGAACTTGCTTGGTTGCAACATCGGATGCCACACCAGCCAAAGCCCCTAGGCGTGATAATCCCTCCGCCGCATCATCACTTTCTTCCTCAAATGACACGTCACACGATCCATCGCTGCAGGGTATTTTGTCAGGACAAATGGTTTTTTCTGGAAAACACACCTGATTCATACAGGAAAATGTTTGTAAGAAACGGGTACACAATCCATTGGATGCATTAAGACACTGCGAACCCACTTGCGAACATCCGCCTTGCAGTAAAGACATGCAATAACTGTTTTCTAAATAAGAGCATTGATAGTTCGAAGCATGACCCCAGCAAGGCCTGGTAATGGCAATGCCGTCAATAATTTTTGTGGCATTAGGTTCTAAACATGAATTGGTGTTCGTTAAAATACAGGAATCCGAAGGTTTTTTTTCACAGGCTTGAGTAACCCAAGACTCTTCACTTACCTGTTGTGTTAACGTCATCTTAAGAGGTACCGCTGCCTTAATTATTTTTCCTAAAGATACCGTCACTGTGGGGTCTTTGCAGGTAGGATTTTTTATGAGTTGCAGCACTTTATTGTGATACATCACTACAAGGTTTAATGCTTCACAAGAAGGCTTTATTTCGGCAAGATTTGCTTGGCTGCATCCTTTATTATGTTTGCCACATTGGGTTAAATTAAAGGTTGCACTTCCACGAGGAAACGTGACTTCGCGAGTAAAATTTTGTGTGAGTGGCCTTAAAGTCACCTTAAGTGTTTCCCCACAGGCGATATTTTTGTAGCCCACGGTTTCTTCGCAAGTTTTGGTCTCATGCGTTGATTCACAGAATCCTGGTTCTTTATAGCAGACGCCATTTACCGCATCTTCTGGATGTTCAAGCAATTGTTCTGCGTAACGCATCTCAGGGCTATTCGGATTGTAGCGTCCCTTCGTGCGGGTTCCTGCATGTTGATACACCTCTAAAGCATCCGGATTGTTGGCCAGTGCGTTTAAGCCTGAAGAGGACAAAGTATCCGATCCTTCTTGTGGGAGAAGACCTGTCTCTTTTGGATTTTGCGTATACCCCTTCAATACGTTGGCAGGATTAAATCCATTTAAAGCCTGCAACGCTTGCTCACGTGCTTTTATTGCATCGGCTGGAGTTTGAGCGAATCCCGCGGTAATGAATAGAGATGAAAACAAAATGAGAATGAATTTACTCACTGCTTATCCTCCGAGCATCATGCAGGGTAAAGTGGGTTTCCCCATGTCCTGCAATCCACGATAATCCTTCTTGGAGCGTTAAATGGCCGTAAATCACATCAAACTTCTTCTCCTCTGCCACGACCAAAGCGGGTACTTGCTGAATGCCAAACCGTTCAAATAAGGTGGGGTCAATGGCCAAATTTAAGTCGGGGATTCGCTGGCTCAACTCCATAACCTTCAGTGCGGTATCCTTCATTGAATTGTGATGCAGTCCATTTAAATAGGCGGGGATGTGTAAACGGCTGCTTTCTTTGAGAGTCTCCTCCAATAGCCTACCCGGCATGGAAAAACTGACAAATACCGATACCGTTGCGGCAAAAAGTACTGTATTGGCAAGACATCCGAGTAATAAAAAAAATCCTTTTTTAACCATTTAAATCTCCGTTTAAAGAAAGGTGCAATTCCTCTTTCGCCATACTAAAAACCCATATTGGTCGGGCGTATGCGGTTTAATTTTTCCAAACTCCCAAGCCAAAGTGCTTAAACCCCCTGGGTAGCAATGTTTGCCATCAGCTACCTGATTCACTATCTCATAGCGGTAGCGCGATTTTGGGGTTGCTGAATAGTGATGTTCTTTGCAAATCGCACCCGATGCGGCACTCGAATCAGACAGTAACAATTCACGGTGCATTTTGTAGTTCATACGTTCAGTCAATAAAAGTGCCGTTTGCACCGGAGAAATAGGCGCATGTACATGCCCTGTCAGCGGATAATGAGTTCCTTGACTACCTGCACACCAAAAAAGACTGTCTATTGGCTTCTTGGTCAGCGTCGAGGAAAGCGCATCAGCGGCACAAGAACTTGCTGCCACAGGGTTGCCAAACAACACCGACTCAGGACTTAATACAAAGCTCATTTCAGAGTCTTGCCAGGTAGGGTCAAGTTCGGTGAGGTAAGCAATATCAAAATCCCCTCCTTGCATACAACCCATTGAAGTGATGAGATTAAGCCAGCTCATAAGCGGGTATTTATACCAATGGACGTGAAAAAACGCACGCTGTTGGCCATTACCAACCACATGACGCCCTCCCCTACTCTGTTTCAAACCCAAATTGAGTTTGATGCCTCCAAGATTCACCAGGCAATAAGGCGTGTCGGTAACATCGGTGAGCGCAACTGGCTCCCAAAAACCAATATTGAGTCCTACGCGTAAACCCATAGGGCTTGGGCATACACCGATAGGACTTGAGGCATTATCTGTATCGGGTAGGGATGAATTCACTACCTTGATGTTGCCAATCGACAAAGGAAATAAGCATCGCCAACACACATCACGAATGGGATTTACAAAATGTCCTGTGCATTGCTTGCTCCATCCCGGATAAGAAAAAACGAAGAGGATTGCGACAAAAAAGACTCTAAAGGACATCGCCATTCTCCTTGATTGCGTGCTCGACAATGACAAGACGATTGCCTTTGCGTGTAACGATTGCCGGAACGTGAGTGATACGAAGCTGCCTCGTAATTTTCCCAGCCTGGTCGAAATAAATGACTGAGTGCAGCTTTTTTTCGGCGGCATTGATGGCGCCACCCGTCAGAATCAATTTAGGATTCGGACAGCTTGTTTTTTGAAGCTGAGCCCAATTTATCTGCGCTTCATCATCCGCATTAAAGAATAACCAACAGGGTTGATAGGAAGGTAACTGCGACAGTGCATTCACATGGGTACCGCGTACATACAAAACACGACCTCGCTCATCGCGTATGTCTTGGCTTAAAGTGATTTCGGGCACGTAATGATGTGTTATTGAATGATTGGTGCGTGGAAGATTTAAGGCTGATGGCCTGTTTGCATGCTCGGCTGCCGTTTGAATCCAGCGCTGGTTCATCGCCTCAAGCGCTCCACTATCATTCAAAGCCGTCAATCGCTCTTCAATGATCTTTAAAAAGCTCTTTTCAGCCACAGGAAAAACCTCGCCAATCACTCCAAAGGATTTGGCATGAATCTGACCCATGGAAATCATAAGAAGAATCAAGCAACATAGGATGTTCACGATTTATTCCTCATGGCGTGACTTAACCTAATCCGCACCTCATCGGTGATATCAATACCTCCAGCAAAAACATCATTCTTTCTTAAAATGATGACCTTTTTTTGCTGTGCAAGCTCGACCAATACCTTATTAAGTAACGCATTAAATCTTCTTGTGGATTGCTCCACCTGAGATTCAGTCGCCTTTATTTCTGCCAATTGACGAATGAATTGGCTCAGAACTTCCTCTTTATTAAAAATGACAATCGGTTCTTTAGGCTTAACACCATAAGAAAGGATAAAAAAACCAAAGATTGCTAATACAAAACTCGCAGTAATAGGGATTAATCGCATAATTCCTCCCCATAGTATTTTTGCGCCACGCGCTGGATTGCATCGGTTAGCGTGACACCTTGGTTTGTTAATGATTCAATGTCACTCACTTCTTCGCCTGAGGTAGAAAAAAGCACTCTGGAAAACGGATCGCAAAAATAACGATGAAAGGTAGTGACATTTCCAAACTGAATCATCAGATTGGAAAATCCTTGCGTTTTCGCCTCCCCAAAGGATTCAATAACACGTGCTTCAAGCGGGCTAAAATGTTTTGGATGCTCATCCATGTATTGCTTTAACGAACCCTGCCGCATCATGATTTTAGTATCACTACTTGCCGCAATCGCACGCCCCTGAAGGGTATTCATGGTATCTAAAAGATTCTGAGTAATAACCGCAAAACCACCCCTATGTTTTCTTGCGGTACGAAAGCCCTGCTCAATAAAGCTTGCGCACACAGGATTCGAACCACGCGCCAAAAACCGCCACGCTTCATCAATGATGCAGCGTTTTTCCCGTTTTCTATCTGAGTGATAAAATTGTCCCTGAATAATCACAATCATCACAAACATCACGATGGTCAGAAGTTCTGGATTGGATTCCAGCTCACCCATTTCCAGAACCACGAAATCGGAACTGTTCAAAAGAGGGGTATCACTGTTAAATAGATGGCCGTAAATTCCTTGACTCCCATATTTGCCAAGCAAAACAGTCAAATCCTTAAGCCGTTGGTCACCTTGAAATTGAGGCCTTTCTGACATCCTTTGAAGCGCGCTCAACACATCGTCCATTTTGGCGCGCCGGCCATGCACTTTCCAACATTCGGTCACGGCATCCAACAGCCACGCCTTTTGTACTTCTCCTAAAGCCTCATGAGGGCTTGCCATAATCGCCAACAAATTCCTAATTTGAATGGAATCATTGAGTGCCTGCCCATTAATCTCCGTCACCCCATCAAAATCAAATAGCGTAAATGGATTAAGCGCCAGTGTGGATGCATCAATATAGCTGCCACCCACCATCTTACATAGATGCTTATAGGAACCGCCTAAATCAATAACGAAAATCTGCTGTCCCCGTGATAAACCGTCTAAAATTTGCGCCTGTTCAAAGAAGGATTTACCAGCACCCGTAGAAGCCACTGTGAGACGATTGAAATTGGTAATCGGCAATGCCCTGTCATCAAAGGTATTTAAATAAAACAGTTGATGCCGGTACGTAGGTACAATGAGTCCCTGCCCTGCGCCTTTAAAATCCGCAACGACGGGCAGAAGATTAGCGACATTGAAATGGCTTAGTTTTTTAGTCATGCCCAAAAGCTCAAGACTTGAAAAAAGTCCCTCAGTGAGTATAAAAGGAAGACTACCTAAGAAACGTAACCACTGTTTGCAACGACTTTGAGTGAGAGTAAATCCTAAATGCCTGAAACTCGCAATCGCTTTGGCAACATGTTCTCGTTCTTTGCTTTCAGTGGTATACAGCACGACATTATAAAAAGTGGGCAAGAGATACAATTCGCCCTTAGATGCATGGTCGTGAACGAAATGCCACTCGGCTGTTTCCTCACGAATGGAGGGATTAATAAAGGATTGAACCGCATTATTATTGGAGCTTAAAGATTTTGCACGAGCTTTTGCTTTTGCCTTCATCTTTTCCTGATTCACGCCTCGAATAGTAAAAGAAATCAAAAAGGGACATTGAATGCCCTGCTCCGTATCCAGAAGATTGGCGAATAAATCCGGTGTTTGCCACAAAGCAAAAGGCTTGCTCGGATAACTACTGACCTCACAATTCACGACGCGTGTTCTCTGGGTTTCTCCTTTTAAATCAGCAATGGAGACCTCGATGGCCTCATCTTCTATTTCGATTACCGTGGAAGGAGTGGGTATCGACTCTGCAATCAATCCATTGGATTCATTAATTACTGGCCAAGAGAGCGTGTTGAAATCAGGCGAAATTAATGCACGCATCAACACCTTAAAATCATCTGCATCAAGTCGCCTAAACCCAAATCCTGACACTTTAAGTTCTGATTCAAAATCGGCTTGCAACAGGTGAAGCTGTTCTTTGACATCGGATTGCATGGGCCTGCAAATAAAAAGATAACAACAATAATCACTCAAACCCGCTGGCACATTACGGCCATTTTTATATCCTTTTTTAATGGCATTAAGATGATACTTAAGGCTAAGTCGTGCAAGATCAGCATAAATCCCGCCTTGTTTTAAAATGGGCTCGTAGTTTTGCGAAAGCCGTCCCTCAAGCCATGGATGTTTATACATCAATACGGTGCAATCCGTATCAACCGTCAGCTTATTCTTAAAAAGTTGCGCCAGACTGTTCATTAATGACTCATCGGCACCAGACATCGGCGAAAGCTGTAAACCAAAGCCCATCGAATTGCGATTAACAAAAAAACCGGCTTCATTCACCGTTTCATAGGGTAGAAGTCCTTTGATTGAGGGTAAGTCCATAGTTACTGACTCATGCGCTTGACCCTGGGCACTAAGAGAAACGGGTTTAATTCCAGAGGTTTCTCCCAGCATCTGGCTGGTTCGATGCAATAAATGACGCGCTTTATCACGCCAAACAGTGAAGTCTAAACCCATGATTGCTCCTTAAGGCGTGTTGCAACCCACAACGATTGACTGTTATTTTGTTGGATGATTTTCCCTTGGTGGTTTGGGATAGTGTGTTCTGCTTTCATCATGCCGCGTCTTACAGAATTGGGTTTTGCATCATCGGCGAAACGGGTCATGGCATCGACCTGCTCGATTGTTAAACAACTATCCCCCGCTGTAGCATTACAACTGAAATTGGAGTTCATCGTACTGCATCCTGTAAGCAATGCGCTCAGTATTGAAATGAAACAAAGTAAACCAGACCTCATCGTAAACCTCCTGTTTCATTTCGATTTAAGGTATTTAGGCGCTCAATACGCCCCAAGACTTCGGGAGGAACTGTAAAGTTCATCTCAGAAGTTGGATTTTCGTCTTGAGATGCAATCAATCCTTGTGTTTCGTGTTGGGCTTTTACTTGATTCATTGCGTGCTGACTCTTATCTTCATCGGGCTCTAAGTAAAATCCGTCTTTAAAGACCACGGTGACTACATTGCCCGAGCCTACTTGAATGACAGGATGGTATTGCTCTGCGCGTTTGACATAGTATGCCGACAAGGTATCTGCTGCTTTGGAGGCACCTCCATAGGCTGCAAAGGGCGCGATTTGACTGCTGGGTACAACTGATGTTGCGCCATACGGTCCAATGGCTTGGACGCTTTGGGCGTATTGTGCAGCAGAGGCAACTCCAGATAAGGCACCACTTACACCCGCCCAAGTCATGACCTTGTTATCTCGCATCAAAGGCTTGCCTTTAATTCCAACCTTGCCATTGAAAAACACCCACCCAGTAACCTCCTTATCAATAATGGGCTGGCCAGGATGAGCACACGACAGACGATACAATGTGGCAAACGCACGCTCACTGGAAATATCTCCGTAGGAATTGGCGCTGACGCGACACCCTCTTAAGCGTGAACGCTGGCCATTAGGCAATGTGCCATCTTCCAAAAATTTAAAGAGCATCACGCCATTGTTTTTCGACTGGCCATTCACTGATGCATCGGCATCCGCACCGCCTAAAATCACTGCGCGTACTGAGGTATTGGATGGAACATAATGAGCAGGGTTGAGATAAAAATTAGGGTGTGGTTTTTTCATGCGTCGTTTAGGTCGAAATGAGACTGTGTGAATGCGAGGGGCTGCATCCGATAAAGTAGTGCCACTATTCATCATCGTGTTCATGGCATAGGTATTGGGGTTATGCCACAGTTGTGGGTTTTGTACTTCGTTTAATTCAGAAGGATTGTTTTGGTGTTCCAAATGACTTTGTTTTTCCTGATTGGCTAAAACTAGCTCGTGTACTTGTGCTGTGAGTTCTTCTTTTTGTGCTTGCAATTCTTTTTGATGTGCTTCCCCCATCGTTTTAATGTTTTGTGTTAATTCGCTTATTTGTTTTTTTAATGATTCCAGTTCTGTTTGTTGGGTGGTCAACGCTTGGTCTGCAACCGCATCGGTAAATGATTCCTCTACGATTCCTGTTAAATCGACTGAATTTTTTGTAGTGGTCGTTTTTTTAGGATGACCCTCTGCCAACAAGACAATCATCGTGGCGATGATGAAGAAAACGATGCATCCTACACCAACTAGAGTTCGAACCTGACGCCCTTTTATCTTTTTATTGAATTGCCAGTTAGCCATGACGTACTCCCTGAACCCGATACAACATGGCTTTTTCACCAGGCGCAATAGATGGCTTTGAGAACTTAATCGCTAATGTTCCAACTTTCGCAAACCATTCTTGAGACAACTCCAAAGGCTCCTTGCCCCTGTTATATAACTCGATGGTTTCACCCTTCAAAAGCTTACCATCCCAGGACTCTTTAGGTAGGAGGGTTAATCCTTTTGACCAGCGCTGTGCTTTTCCAAATTGACGTTTTATACGCACATCAGCAAAAGGTTTATGTTGCTCCATGTGGGTGAGTAGAGCAAGAATTGCTTCGGGTACGGCCTCCTGAGTTATCGTTTTCATATTGTCTTTTGTAGTGTTAGCTTGAGAGGCGACAACTTTGGGTTGTGGTGGTGAAACCAACTCAATTGTTTTGCCTAATGACTCTTCACCATTTAATGTGACTGAAAAATGCGTGCCTTTCTCAGTAGTTACAAACAAAGTAAATGGATTAGTCGCAGACAACATCACATAAACCGAACCATCTTGCTCGTCGCGTTTGATGGCCATGCTATTGGGTGGAAATACTGCTTCTATGATTTTATCGTTCTTCACTACAATGCGGTTGTAATTATTTTGAGAAAGCGTCAATGCGATGTCACTATTCTCTTTCACCGGGATACTATTAGCTCCCATAGTCATCGTAGATATTAATGCTAATGCGACACTTAATGGTTTACGCATGATTGAAATCCTTAAAAGGCGAAAACTTAATGATGGATAAGCGACTGTCTTTATATTGAAACTGCAAGAGGTAGGTTTTACGTTCATCGCTTAGCGATTGAAGCCCCACATAGCGTTTCAATACCCCAGAAACAACAGCGGTAAGTTGATTGGGGTTCGTTTTAATTTCGGTGATATCAAACGTAGAAGACATCTTTTTGGCTTTAATGACTTTCGCCTCATTCGTTAAAAGCCTAAGTATCTGGGTGTACTTTTGATGGTTCACAAAAGACAGTAAGCGCTTGTGGTTGGCATCAACCGTTTCAGGCGTCACATTTAAACGCTCATTAACGAAATTTTCTGCCATCAGACTTAGGTAATGGCCGTCGACACGGGTTGCTGATTTAAAATAACCCGGATTTCCAGAAAATGGCGTTACTTCGATGGTATGATGGTTCCAGGCCTTATTAAGAAAGCAGGACAACAAGACATTAGAAACTAAAAGACCAAACACCAGAACCACCATTAAGTTAAATCGTGCAGAGAGTTGGCTTAGGCGGCTTTGATAACTTTTAAAATCCATTTTTTTCTCCTTAAGCCACATACACACGTTGGTGGGATAAAGGGAGTTTGGGCAGAAAAAACTGGGTAACCATGCTTGGCAAAGACCAGTAAGCCAACACTAAGAGGGCTTTGGGACCCTCCCCTTTCTTCAAATACCGCAACCCACTTAACAAACTTAATCCAAATAGAGAAACCAATATTTTTTGATTCGAGATGATGAGCAACATAAAACCAATACCTGCCACCACCAGTTCGTCCATGGTTAACGTTAAGATTCTCTTAGGCGCATCAATATGGTTTAAGAATTGATAGTTCATGTTGCTCATTCTTCCCTTCCTCTCAAAATACAAACGTTTTAAGTAAAAAGGCTGGAATAAAAGCAACAGCAGTTACTCCAACAAACACCATAGGATTTTTACTCTTCACAGCCATGGCGGTGGCTAAAATGATGTCTACTAAAATAAAAACTTTCCAAAACATGGAGCCACTTCCTAATGAATCTTTGACATCCCCTTCCAAAGCTTTTGCCAATAAATCATTTGCCAGTACGTTTTTTGACAGCAAAAAAACGACAAGAGCTGAGCTTACTCTCTTCATCAAACTGAATCTTTTTTTACCTACTTTCATTGTTTTCTCCGTTTTTAGGTTGTACAAATCCCTTAAGCACTTGGATGGCCTAATTTTTAACACCAATTAAAGTTATAAGTTTTGCGAATTAAATCGTCTTTTAGGTTAGATGGTTCATTAGAATATTCCCGAAATGACTTTAACTAATCCTTGTTCTAATGCCCCCCTGGCATCGGCAAACTTCAAATTGACCTTGTCTGCATTGGAAACGACACGTGTTCTATAACGCTGATATTGCGTGTTGCGCGAATAGGTTTGAGAGGTCATTGTGCTATTTCCATTTTTTAAACGTGATTGGAAGTGTTCGCTTACTTTAATCCCCTTCCCTACTTTCTCGCTGATTTGAATGTCGGTAATCATGGTGTAATTGACGTCTTTCACTAACGAATCCGCAGCCAAGCCCACAAGGCCACCCGTAAGACCCCCAGCAATCATTCCCGTGCCTGTTTGGGTTAAGCTTCCTGCCGCTGTTCCTGCCACAGCGCCTGCAATCACTGAACCATATCCCCCACCAAGTGCAGATTGACTTGCAGCAACACTCATCTTACCCACCTTGAGCACATTAGCTTGCAATAGGTAGTGCGCCGAACTTGGATTATTGACTACCGTGTAGTCATGTTTCATCAAGGCTGTTTTTAATTGTGGCGCGATATTGATTTCTTCATCTGATGTGTTTTTCACTGACACATACACTGTTTTCTGCGCTTTAGAAACAGGATCTAAAAAGATAGTCTCACTTTGCTTCGTACTGACTTGCAGTGACCTATGCTCTAATGCTGTTTGTGTTGCAGCACAACCTGTTATCACTGCTGCGGAACTTACTGCGAACACTTTGAATAACTTTCTGCTGTTTTTTTTCATGCTATTCCTTATCTTTTTTCTTTTCTGTACCCGAATCACCCCAGAGGTTCTCAACAGGGTGCCTCTTGTTGTGAAGACATCACTTGTCTTAACTGTGCTTCAATGTCATGAATTTTGTTTTTAGTCTGGTTAATAATCGTTTCAAAATGGGCTCGTGTATGTTCCCTGGCAGTTGTAAGCAACTTTTGAAAATGACTGACTTCGGCATGTGCCTCCTTAAGTTCATTTTCAAGTTGCTTCACAATTGAAGTGTTTGATTTTTTCGTTGTGGAAACGTCGCGCACCATACCCGCAGGTGTTTGCCAACCTCCCCTCAAAATGACCCCACGAATGGCATTGAGTTTTCGACTAAAGTCATTACCACAGGCAGTGAAATGCTTGGGATTAAGCAAACAAAATTCAATCTCTGCACTTAAATCTTCTTTTTGCGGAGAGTTGAGGCTTTTAACCAGGCTGGTTACACGGTGTTTCTGGGCTTGAGTAAGTTCAGTGCCAATCAATGCATCCTCTTGCGATAAGCGATCAACTGGAGGTTGTTCCTTAACGACTTTAGCAAATGGTTTCTCTTCATGATTTGATGATTGAGAAAAAAGAACAGCAGCAGCTTGTGGTTGAGCGTGAATAGTCGTTGCTTTACCCGGAGCACTATTGCTTGCTGCTGCTGTTTTATTATTTAGTTTCTTATTACTTATTCTATTAATATTTATTAGTGTCGGATTTTCCGGCGTCGGATTTCCAGTCGCCGGGCTTACCGGAGACGGGTTTTCAGGGCTCGGTGTTGTTTGCTCATTTTTTACCGAAGACGGCTTTTCAGGCTCTGGGATTCTATCGTGATTTTGGCACTCTGGAATTTCTAAAACAAAGTACTCAATCCCACCAAAACGACCACTTGCATCATCTCGGCAAGCAGATTTTTGAATATAGCCGGCTTGTTCTAATTCGCCAAGGAATCCTCGAACCGCATCCCTTCCATTTGTAGCCCTTTCTCTTAAATCAGAAACCCGCACCTTCCAATCATCAGGTAATGACATCAGATAGGCATGTAGTCCTTTAGCCCCCCATGATAAGGAGTCATCATTCAGACACGTCTTATCGAGAATTACAAAGTTTTGTTGTTTTTATGAATTCGAAGTACTGCCATGATCTGCGTCCATTGCTTCTAGTTGGTTTGGAATGGTTTGATTTAATTCGGAGATAGAGCGATATCGTATGAGGTGATCTTCAAGTCGTAATGCCGCTTCTGGAATCTTTTTTCTTCCAGATCTCATACAAGATTCGGATAAAAGCTTATTAGCCTCCTCTGAAAGCTGGAAAGAAATATAAACTTTTGGATATTTTTTATTATTGCTTTTCGATTCCAATTTTTACTCCTGTAAAAATCTTATTATTTTTCAAACGATTTTTATTGATAAACCATCAGTTGCTACTCAAATCAAAACCATTATTTACAATCTTTGAGGTTTATTCTTATAACAAAATTGTTTAAACTTTCGGTTAATTAACTTTTTCCATATATAGCGAATTCACCATATATGGGAAATTTACTATATATGGCGAATTATGTCAATTGGTGATGTATTATCTGAATTATTAAAAAAATATAACCTTAACGCTCTGGAGTTAGAGCGACTTACAGGTGTGCCGTCTAGTACTATCTATAGATTGTTGAAAGATAAAGGTGGAAACCCTACTATAGATGTTCTAAAAAGTTATCTTCTTTTTTCCAAGTCACGGTAAGTCAATTAATCGGAGAAGATCCCATTGGATGCAAACAAATTCCATTTATTAAACCTATGGATATATTTTGCTTTTTAGATTCTTCCCAAGATAGAAACCTTGAAATTGATAGTGTTCCTATTGATTTCCCTTTGAGTAGCAAATGCTTTGCAACTTTATCTCAAGATAACATGATGGAGCCTTTCATTTTGGTAAATTCCATTGTTATCGTTGATCCAGAACGTAAAATTACTAATAAAGATTTTGTATTACTTATAAAAGCAAAAATGAAAAGCCGATAATTAGGCAAATTATTTCTGATGGAGATGATTTTTATTTAAAAGTATTAAATTCAAATTTCCCTGTCGAATTAAAGAAAATTAATTTAAAAAATTATTTTTTTATTGGAGTTATAGTTCACTATAGAACTAATCTATTTGATTTTGGCACCCCTAGTTCAAATAGAAATTATGATGATGTAATTTATGATTTTAAAAAATGAAAAGACAAGTGGAATGTTTTGAAAAATCTGTTTTTCAATAAAATAGCATCTTATTTTATTAATATTGATAGAGGTACATACTTAGTTCTAATAGGTATGCTGTATGCTACAATCTTCTTTTGTTCATTTGTTATGGGATATAAGACAGTTGATATATATGGTAGAATTTTATGTTCTTCCGTATTTGTTTTTCCTTTGCTTTTCCCGATTAATGACTCAATAACCGAACTGCTTGGGGCAAAAATCTCATATTTAATGATTGTCGCGATAATCATTTGTGAGTTTATGTTTAGCTTCATTACCCATGCTTTAGCAGTTTTGCCATCACCTTCTCATTGGCAAAATCAGGATTTATATCCTATTTTAACGACGGGTTTTATTCATATTGCTATTGCTGACTCTATTTCTTTAGCAATTGGTTTTTTTGCAAATACTTATGTACTGGATAAATGGGGAATAAAGTGGTTTGGAACAGGCTTTTTTAGGAGAAGTCTAGGAGCCACGGCTGTAGGAGAGTTACTTTTCACAATATCTACTAATCTAATTACTTTTCATATGCTTAGCACAGCAAGTCTAATAGATACAACAAATATTATTATTTCAGATTACATCCTAAAAATGGCATACTCATTTATAATTTGTATTCCTAATGCCTATCTAGTAAGTTTAGTAAAAAAACATATCCAAAAAGAAGTTACTATTCCAGATAGGAATATTATTCCTATTAACCAGATAAGAGCGAGGTATCGAACTTAATCACGTTACTATTTTTGCTTTTATTGCGCAGTCTATATTCTTGCTCAGCTTCATGACCACCAACAATATTACCTATACAAGCACTATCTTCTGAGTTAAATTTCCTTAGTTTCTCTATGCTTGAATAAATTTCTTTCGCAGGTTTTATATAAATTTTATTATTTAAATCTTTGTAAACAACTAGAGGCTCTTCAAGTTGTTCAGAGAACTGATGCTTTATGATAGAGTAATTTTTTTTAAATTTATTTTCTATAAGTCTTTTTTGGTTTTCAAGCATTACATCAATAATCCAATCATAGTCCTTTTCTGAAAAACAATTTTTAGACCTAGCTTCCCTGAGTAATTCAATAGGATCTTTTTTTACAGGATGTACACTCTTGCTCTCTATTTTAACCCAAAAGAAA
>NZ_UGGY01000006.1:0-62550 GCF_900450575.1 Legionella bozemanae | reverse complement strand
AGAAAAAAAGTAATAGGAAGTCACGTAAAGAAGAAAGTCTTGCAGCAATCGTGTCTCTGATTGGCGTTGAGGCCAATGAGATACCTGCAATCAGCCCTCCTAATTCTTTGCTAAAGCCAAAATAATTGCCTAAAGTGGCCATGAGTGCCGCAAAGGCTATGGCAAAAATAATCAATAATTCCGGCGAATGAGCGATACGATTGACCAAAGGATTAGCCAAGTAGCGGATAAATACACCAACAAAGGTTAAAAGCATTATACCGTATAAAAAGATCGTTGCGATATGAGTTGTAAAGCCAACACTGTTTGCCTGGCTGCCAATACCAAAAGCGGATAAGGTTATCATGGCCAAAACAACTACCAGGTCTTGCACAATGAGAAATCCAATTGCAATACGGCCATGAAGCGAATCCACCTCATGTTTATCTGAAAGCAGCTTGACAATGATGATGGTACTGGAAAAGGTTAGCGCAACCGACACATAAAGTGCCGTCACTGAATCCATGCCGAGGAATTTGGCAATAAAAAAACCAATCAAGGAAGTAAAAAGGACTTGTCCAAGGCCTGTAGCTAAAGAAACCAGACCTAATGTCTTTATTAAATGCAGGTCTAGCTTCAGGCCGACAAGAAAAAGTAATACAGCAATTCCTAATTCAGCCAATAATTCAATGTGTTCATGGGACTGGACAATCCCAAGAAAGGCAGGTCCTACAAGGATGCCTACTATAATAAAGCCAACAATCATTGGCTGTCGAAGCAGCAAACAGAAAAAACCTACAATGGTTGCCATCATGAGAAGCGAAGTTAACTCATAAAATGGGGAAGCATGTATTAATGACCAATCCATCATAGGACCTTGTCCCCATAGAGAGTATTTTCTCCTGCACTGGCGTGTCTTATAGTGCTTACCCTTAAGCGAAGCTGCTTTTCAATTTCAATCACGGCAAAAAAAACAGCACCCGTTACAACGATGAGTACCCCATCCCAAAAAGGGATAGCTTCAGTAATAAATAGTGTCTGCAAAGGAGGGAAATAGGTGATTGCAAACTGTGCCACAGTAATCACGATAACTGCCATCCATACCACTTTGGTCCCTTGTACCCCTTTCCATGTGAGTGAGGTGGTATAAATGTTACGAATATAAAACAAGTGAAAAATTTCAAGTACAACCAGAGTGTTCAACGCGATTGTACGTGCTAACTCAAGTGAATACCCACGATCCAGTGCATAAAAATAGATGCCAAAAACGCCACAGATAAATAGAACGGAAACCAAAATAATATGCCATACCAAACCTCCAGTGAGCAAAGGTTCACTTCGAGGGCGAGGCGGGCGATGCATCGTTCCTTCTTCTGTAGGTTCAAAGGCTAGAGCAAGACCAAGCGTCACCGCAGTAATCAAATTAATCCATAAAATTTGAATAGGTGTTACGGGTAAACTTAAGCCTAAGAGCAGTGCCAGGATAATAGTCATTGCCTCACCCGCATTTGTAGGCAAGGTCCAGCTAATCACTTTTTTAAGATTGTCATAAACGGTACGGCCTTCCCGAACAGCCGCGACAATAGAGGCAAAATTATCATCTGTCAGTATGAACTCAGCGGCTTCTTTAGCAACTTCACTGCCTGTTTTGCCCATGGCAATTCCAGCATCCGCCCGTTTTAATGCTGGAGCATCATTCACCCCATCACCGGTCATAGCTACAGTCATACCATACGATTGCAATGCCATGATCAGTCTTAATTTATGTTCAGGGCTGGTGCGAGCAAAAATATCGGTATCCAATACCGCATTTCTAAGTGTCGCATCATTCATGTTATCCAAGTCAATGCCCGTTAATACCTTGTCCAAATGTTTAAGTCCTATTTGCCGACCAATGGCAAGCGCGGTACTGGCATGATCCCCTGTAATCATTTTGACGGCAATTCCTGCAGCATGGCATTGTGCTACTGCCGCAATCGACTCAGGCCTTGGAGGGTCAATTAAGCCAACCATTCCAAGTAACGTCAAACTGCCCTCAACATCCGCAAATTCCAAAACGGTATGCTCTGGCTTTGTTTTTTTGATTGCAAATGCCAGTACACGCTGTCCACGGGCCGCGATTTGCTCCATTTGCTCTTTCCAATACATTTCATTTAAAGGCTGTATTTCACCCCAATGGGTTTGTTGATTTTGGCACATCTTCAAAACTTGTTCAGGAGCGCCTTTTACAAGGATCATTGCATGCTTTAAATGGTTATGATTTAAGGTGGCCATGAAACGATGTCTGGCATCGAAAGGAATCACATCGGTACGTACCCACGATGCGTTTTCTTCTTTTAGAATCAGTCCTGTTTTACCGGCAAATACGAGTAAAGCACCCTCCATGGGATCGCCTTCTACAGTCCAAATCCCTTCTTGTTCATGAAGTGTGGCATCATTACACAGCAGTGCAGCACGTGCGAGTTTCTTAAGCAAAGGATGCTCGTTGCTATCGATCACTTCTTCGTTTAACGTAATCGTTCCTTGAGGTTCATAACCGATGCCATCCAAAATAAATAAGTGATTGCTGGTTAAGACCGAAGAGACGGTCATCTCATTTTGGGTCAGCGTACCGGTTTTATCGGTACAGATGACCGATACGGAGCCCAAGGTTTCAATGGCAGGTAGTCGGCGTACAATGGTGTGTCGTCGCGCCATGGCTTGCACGCCAATGGCTAGAGTAATTGAAAGAACTGCAGGAAGGCCTTCAGGGATAGCCGCAACCGATAAACCAACCATGACCATAAACAATTCACCAAACGGATGATGCTGGACAAAATAACCATAAGCAAGAAGAATTGCAGCAATTAATAAAATGAATAAAGTGAGCCATTTTGCAAACAGCCCCATTTGTAGGACTAATGGCGTAGTTAATGATTCTACGCGTGACAATAATCCACTAATACATCCAATTTGAGTCGTGGAGCCTGTTTCTACAACAATCCCTTTGCCTTGGCCATTAGTCACTAGGGTTCCGCTAAAAGCCATGCACGTCCGGTCCCCTAAAGCAGCATTCTTTGAAACAGGATGAATGTGTTTTTCAACTGGGACGGATTCGCCAGTGAGTATGGCCTCCTGAATAGTAAGACCATGAGATTTTATTAAGCGTACATCCGCAGGAACTTTATCTCCTGCTTCCAACACAATAATATCGCCTGGAACAAGCTTCTCGCCGGCAATGCGTACTCGCTCACCATCCCTTACTGCGGTAGCAGTAGGAGAAAGCATTTTTCGAATCGCATCCAGTGCTTTTTCTGCTTTTCCTTCCTGGATGAATCCTATCAGGGCATTGATGATAACAACAGCTAAAATAACCGCAGTATCTACCCAGTGTTGTAAGAAAGAAGTTACTAGGGAAGCCGCTAATAACACATAGATAAGTATGTTATGAAGCTGGAGTAAAAAGCGAAAAAAAGTGCTGGTTTTTTTGGGCTCTGGTAAGCGATTGAAGCCATAAACCTTTAATCTGCTTTGAGACTCCTCCTCGCTTAAACCCAGTTCTGTAGCATTTAATGTCGCAAAAATGGTTTCTTTGGATTGCTCATGCCAGCATGGTTCTGAGAGGACGTCTTGTTGTTCTGCCATGATATTTTTTTCCCTGATTAATACGCTTTTACTGGTGAAACAAACCCAAGAGGCTTTAATGCCAATAAGGAACAATCAATTTTCTGCAAAATATTCTCTGCGGTATTGCCAATAATAAATCCCGATATACCCGTGCGGGCGACCGTACCCATTACTAAAATGTCGATTTTTTTATGAGTTATGAACTCTGGGATAACCTCTTCTGGTTGCCCTTTGGGGTGTTCTATATGGTACTCCCCAGAAATTTGCGACCGCTTAATCAAATCTCGTAGCAACAATCCGTGAGCATGTTGTTCTTCAACGACCATTTTCTCGAGCTCATCTTCAGAGATTTTTATCCAGACGCTGTCTCTTAAATAATTTTCCAGTACAAACCCCCAGCAAGAAAGGATGCTTAATTTCCCCTGATAAAAGGTGTTCAATGAATGCGAAAGCGCCAATAAACGAAGCGACAAATCTTGTGCGGCAGGCTCTTCATCTTTGGGATCTATTGCGACTGCAATGCGAATGTCTTGTAGGGTGTGTTTCAGTGGGCGATAAAGAAACAAGGCACAAGGGCATTTGCGCAATAGTTCCATATCCAGCGCTTTGAATCCTTTCATACCCTCTGGTGTTTCAGCTGCTTTAATGAGGAGGTCATGAGAATTTTTAAGAACATGGCGAATGATTCGGATATCGGGTGTCGTGCCACAATCTACTTCAATATCGATGGGGATTTTCTTTTTAGGAAAGCCAAGCCCTGATTTTGCCGATTGAATGGCTTTATTCATTTTATCAATTAGAGATTCTTCATAAGAAGCTTTATACTCACTCAGTGTGTCAGGAAAAGGAGGGCAGGTAATTAAGATACGCAGTTGTGCTTCATTTTTAGAAGCTAATTTTAGTGCCAACTGTAAGGCTTCTGTTTCATCTTTCACTCCATGACTAACAAATAAAATATTATGAAATCGTTGCATTACTTATTCCTCCTTGAAGCGGTTTTTTGAGAAAGCAACGATTCAGCATTGTGTTTGAACCATTGCTTTTGAGCCTCTTACATGTACTGGCCGCCATTCACATCCAGATTGGCCCCAGTAATAAAACCTGATGCAGAAGATGCCAAAAAGGCAACGGCTTCTGCAACATCTTGTGGGAGGCCTAAACGCCCAACCGGTATTGCTGAAATTATAGTATTTAATACGTCTTCTCGCATGGTGCTCAGCATGGGCGTTTCAATATAGCCAGGGGAGATGGTGTTCACCGTAATGCCCTTGCTCGCTACTTCAAGTGCCAGGCTTTTGGTAAAGCCAAATAAAGCGGCTTTAGTTGCTGCGTAATTACATTGTCCAAACTGACCTTTACGTCCGTTAATGGAGGAAATGGAGATAATCCGTCCATATCCTTTTTCAAGCATTGCGGGTAAGGTATTTCTCGTCATATTAAATACGCTGGTTAAATTCGCATCCAATACAGATTGCCATTGCTCTAGCGACATCTTTTTTAAACTGGAATCCTGAGTTACCCCTGCATTGTTGACCAGTACGTCAATACGTCCATAACGCTCCATGACGAGCGAAACCAATTTTTCGCAATCATTAAACTGCGCGATATCCGCATACAGTATATCAATCTCAAACCCTGCTTTTTGTTGTGCTTTCTGCCACTGAATTGCTTCTTCATGATTGCCATTTTTGAAGTAGCAGGCAATGACACAATAGTCTGTTGCTAATCGTTGGCAAATTGCAGTGCCAATTCCGCCTGTACCACCAGTAACAATAGCTATCTTTTTTTCCATGATTATCCTCCTTATTAAATTAGTTTGTCCCTATAAAAAAGTACTTTATGGCTAACGTTTGATTGATGCCCTTTTTAGCATTAAAAATCCAGCTAATCCTGATATAAAAGAACCAAGAACCACCCCAATTTTAACCATTGGCATTAAACTTGAGTCATTATTTTGGTAGGCTAACGTGCCAATAAAAAGACTCATGGTAAAGCCAACGCCACAAATGAGTGCAATGCCATAGACTTGAGTAAGGCTCACCTTATCTGCTTTAAGAATTTGCTTGAACTTAACAAAATAACCTAAAGAGATGAAAATGCCGAATTGTTTGCCAAGAAACAATCCTAATCCAACTCCGAGTACGATAGGATGAGTAAACATCGATACATCAAGTCCTATAAAGGTAACGCCTGCATTAGCAAATGCGAACAGAGGAAGAATTAAAAAAACAACCCAATGATGTAATCCATCTTCCAAACGAGACAGCATGGATTGTTTCCCCTCATCAGGAATCGTCATGGCAATCACAATCCCTGCAAGGGTTGCATGAACGCCTGATTTTAATACCGCAATCCACAAAGAAGCTCCAAAAAGCATGAAGACCGAGATATGACGACATTTGAAATAATTTAAGCCAATCAAAATCAAAGTAAACAATAAAGCGAGTGAAAGCGAGAGTAACGATAAGTTCTCGGTATAAAATAATGCAATAATAATAATGGCTGCAATATCATCAAAAATAGCGATTGCGGTGAGTAAAATTTTAAGTGAAAAAGGAACGTTAGAGCCTAAAAGAGATACAATCCCTAAAGTAAAGGCAATATCAGTGGCAGTGGGGATTGCCCACCCTTTAAGATACACTGGATTGTGAGCGTTAAAGAAAATAAAGATTAATGCTGGAAATATCAATCCGCTTAATGCCGTAAGGGCAGGAACTAAAAGGTTTGTTTTGTTACTTAAAATTCCGCGATTGATTTCCCGTTTTATTTCAAGACCAATCAATAAGAAATATATGGCCATTAATCCATCATTAATCCACAAAAGGAGCGGTTTTTTTATAGACAGACTTCCAACAGAGACATTGCCACTAATACTTAAAAAATGTTCATAACCCATACGATAAGGGGAGTTAGCAACAATTATTGCAAGTACTGCAGCAATGAATAATAGAGTCCCGCCAAGAGTTTCTAAGTTGTAAAAGGAATCCGATTTTTTCATGAATTTATTTTATAATTTATTAAAAAAATTAAGTGTACCCGGTATTGCTATTCGGTACAATTTGCGGTTCACAGGGATTTGATTTACCTATCATTTCTACTATTATTATTGGGAGTCGATTATCCAGTGTATGACTCAATTTAGAAAAGAGGAATTTTTCGAATAACCGCTCATTATTCTGATACTTTTAACATAGGGATTAAGCATGCCCCATCTTGGGACAATTATAACGGATTTGGCATGGCCCATTAGCTTGGTTATCGCTTGGATTTTTGGAGAAATTGGATTTCGATGGGCGAAACTACCTCATATCAGTGTTTATGCAATGATTGGCTTTATTCTTGCACCAACTCAAATGGGATTATTACCAAAAAGCGAAACTTCATCCATTTTATTTTTAGCAAATATTGGTTTTGGACTGATTTTATTTGAATCTGGATATCGAATAAATTTACGATGGTTTTTTAATAACTTATGGATTTTTGCAACCAGTTTTGCGGAAGCGGCACTAACTTTTGTGTTGGTTTATCTGGTAACAAAATACTTTGGGTTAAATCAATCTAAAAGTCTGTTGTTAGCAGCACTATCCACAGCTACCTCTCCGGCAACCATTATTCGCATAATTCATGAACAGCATAGTTCTGGACAAGTAACAGAGCGTACTCTTCATTTGTCAGTATTAAATTGTATTTTTGCGGTATTTCTTTTTAAGGTTATTATTGGTTTGGTCATTTTTAGAAACTCTGGCGATTTATGGGACGCAATTTCTCAGAGCTTAATTGTTCTATTAATCTCAACTAGCTTAGGAATCCTATTTGGAGTGGTTCTACCTACTCTTCTTAAAACGTTTAAAAATACGTGCAGTGACAACACACTCGCATTTTCAATTGCACTAATTTTATTAGTAGCTATAACACATTATTTTAAACTTTCCCCAGTACTAGCAACTCTAACCTTTGGGATTGTGTCTCGGCATGGTCGTATTGTATTTAACTCTTCTCAACGTGGATTTGGTACGTTAGGCGATTTATTAACCGTTTTATTATTTGTATTTATTGCAGCACAAATCGATTGGCATCTAGTGGCGAACGGATGGGCTCTTGGATTATCTATTATTCTTGTTCGGCAGTTAGCAAAAATTAGTGGCATTAGCTTACTTGCTTATTACAGTGGAATCTCCTTGAAAAAGGGCCTACTTACAGGGGTTGCAATGGCGCCAATTTCTGTATTTGTCATCTTAATATTAGAACAAATTCGGTATATAGGGCTCAATTTAGTTGAGACTCTAGCTCCACTGGCAGTGGTTGCAATTAGTTTAGAAGTTATAGGTCCAATTATGGTTCAATATTCGTTTTATTTTGCAAAAGAGACTCCAGCAACAAAGGAGAGATAAAATGCCTTTGGAGGTATTTAATGATTCCAAGCTCTTGACCATGGGTGTTGAGCTTGAATTGCAATTAGTTAGTCTTAGTGATTATGATTTAACGGATTCCAGTCCTGATTTGCTGGAATTATTAAAACGTCATCCATTTCCAGGCGCTTTTACGCCTGAAATAACTGAAAGCATGATCGAAGTTTCCACTGATGTTCATAGTGATTATGAGCAACTTTTAAAGCAATTGTTGGCTATTCGCGACAATTTAATATTCGCTGGAGATAAGTTGAATATTGGGATCTGTGGTGGTGGATCACATCCATTTCAATTATGGTCAGAGCGAAAAATATTTAACAAATTACGGTTTATAGAGGTATCTAAACTTTACGGGTACTTATCCAAGCAATTCACTATATTTGGTCTACATATTCATATTGGCTGTACTTCCGGAAAAGAAGCTCTTTTTCTACTTCATAGTTTGAATCGCTATATTCCACATTTTATTGCCCTATCTGCTTCTTCTCCTTTTGTACAGGGAAAGGATACTATGTTCAACTCCGCACGACTAAATTTCGTTTTTGCATTTCCTTTAAGCGGTCGAGCACCCTATGTATTAGATTGGGAACAATTTAATACATATTTCGCCAAAATGGAGCGAACTGGCATAGTTCATAGTATGAAAGACTTTTATTGGGATATTCGCCCAAAACCTGAGTTCGGAACAATTGAATTACGTGTTTGTGATACTCCCTTAACAGTAAATCGAGCCGCAGCTTTAGCTTCTTATTTGCAATCATTATGCGCCTATCTACTTGAAAGAGAAGAACCTCTTCCAACTGAAGATGATTATCTTGTATACAACTATAATCGATTTCAAGCGTGTCGGTTTGGTTTGGAAGGGACCATTATTCACCCTAAAACATATGCGCCAATATCGCTACGGGAAGATATACTGACTACGATACGTTTAATACAATCACATGCTGAACAATTAAACGGTATGGGTGCATTGGACCATATAAATAGAATTACCCATCAGGGAAGTGACGCGTCATTTTTGCGACAAACATTTATAGAGCAAACAAGTTTAGAAAGTATAGTGGATGCATCATTAAAACAATTTAGATTTTCAAAATAGGGCTTTTGCAACAAGATCTCAGATTAATCTCAAAAAATTTCCTGCTTTTATAATTTATTACTCGAAACATGATTTACAAGTCGGCTTAAAATTAATTGACTCACTTTATTCAATCGCAGCATAATTCTATATGCTTCCGTTTTAAGTATGATTATTATATTCTCACTTAAAACGCTTCATGAGGCATTCTGTAAACAGTTCATTCTAAAATTATCACACGCAGGGTCGCTTTGAGGTTCTATAAGAGGAGCATATAAATGTATAAAAAAATTATAGTCGCATTTGATGACAGTGATACATCGTATTATGCGCTACAAGAAGCAATCAAATTAACAAAGGAAGCGAAAGCAGATTTACTTATTATTCATGTTGTTGAGGAAAACTTCCTGTTTCATGGAGGGCCGAGCTTTGATTATGGAGCTCTTAAAGCCGTATATAGAGAAGAAGGACAGCGAGTTTTAGATAAAGCAAAAAAAGTGATGACCAGTCACTCCTCAATTAAATTTGAAGCCAAACTAATAGAGCTTATATCGTCTCAGGGAAGAATTGCCGAGGTTATAGCTGAAGAAGCAGCAAACTGGCCTGCAGATTTACTTGTTCTTGGAACACATGGCCGACGAGGATTTAGCCGATTATTCATTGGCAGTGTAGCCGAAAATACCTTACGCATTGCAACAATCCCTGTTTTACTCATCCGCAGTCCAGCAACCAGCTAATAAAAATTTTTATGCCGTGAGTATCTCATCAACTGTTGCAAAGTAAATCGATTTTCTTTTTAACTACCCGAATAAAATTATTTACGTGAAATTTTTTTCTTTGCTAATAGCGATGCTTGACATGGGCTTAGAGCTATGCAAAAGATTAAGGTGATCACTACAGTACCCAAAGCAATGAAGATAGGGATTTTAAACCAAGGTGCAATGAGCATCTTGACGCCCACAAAGACTAAAATTAATGCAATTCCATATTTAAGGAGATGGAAACGACGATGCATATTAGCCAATAAAAAATATAATGCGCGTAATCCAAGTATTGCGAAAATATTCGAGGTAAAAATAATAAAGGGATCATTTGTTACTGCGAAAATAGCAGGAATGCTATCTACTGCAAAAATCAGATCACTGACTTCGACAAGAATCAATACAAGGAAAAGGGGGGTAACATACCATAATTGATTGTGGACAATAAAAAATCGTTCACCTTGCAGTTCGTCAGTAATGCGCAGATGCTGGCGCATCCAACGAAGAACAGGATTTTTTGCGAGATCTGGTTCATGTTCGGCAAAGAAAGCCATTCTAATACCTGTAATTATCATCAAAAAGCCAAAGAGGTAAAGTACCCAGTGAAATTGATTCACTATCCATATACCTAGTAAGATAAGAATTAAGCGCATAACGATGGCACCGAGTACTCCATAGATTAGGACTCGTCGTTGATATTCTGCCGGGATGGAGAAATAACTAAAAATCATGAGAATAACGAACACATTGTCGATAGATAAAGATTTCTCGATGAGATATCCTGTGAGAAATTCCAGTGCTTTTTCATTAGCAATTTGTGTGTTGGACGTGTATACAAGATACCACCAAAAGAGCAGGTTAAAAATGAGTGCTAACATGAACCATACAATAGTCCAGGACAGAGCTTCTTTTGTTGAAACGCGATGCGCTTTTCGTCCGCTTAATAAAAACAGATCAATAGCAAGCATCATGATCACAAAGACTAAAAAACCTAACCACATCCACCACTCACTGACTGTAGTCATCTGATCATTCTCTGACACGTAGTTAAATTAATCGGGTGTAGCGCCATAATCCACTTCAACATCGCCCCTGATTTTGCCAATTGAATGGCTTTGTTCATTTTGTTAATTAACGATTCTTCATCAGAAGTTTTGTATTCACTCAGTGTGTCAGGAAAAGTCGGGCACGTATTGAAGATACGCAGTTGTGCTTCGTTATTAGAGGCTAACTTTAGTGCCAACTGTAAGGCTTCTGTTTCATCCTTCACTCCAGGGCTTACAAATAGAATACTATGAAATCGTTGCATTAGTTATTCCTCCTTGAAACGAGTTTGTTTGAAAAGCAATGGTTCAGCATCGTGTTTGAACCATTGCTTTTAAGCCTCTTTAATGTACTGGCCGCCATTCACATCTAGATTAGCCCCGGTGACAAAACCTGAAGTAAGGGAGGCCTAAACGCCCAACTGGTATTGCTGAAATTATAGTATTTAATACGTCTTCTCGCATGGAGCTTAGTATGACGCTCATTAATGAGCGAATTTAAAACATTTATCTTTTACGAAGATGGATCCATTTTAAAAAGTAGTTATAGTAGATAGGACATAATTATGTTTGTATAGTGATAAGAGGATGTTTTTAAGGATATTCTTATGGATGACAATTTATATAAAGAGGCATTACTCAGGCTCGATAATGCCTCTACTCTCGCTTCTCTTGATCCAGAAGCAGTTGAAAAGTTAAAACATGCAAAAGCATGCCTTGAGGTGGCGATACCAGTACGAATGGATGATGGACAATTAAAAATATTTACCGGTTATCGTGTCCATCATAATTCTATACGGGGCCCCACTAAAGGGGGCATTCGCTTCCATCCAGAAGTGAGTCTTTCTGAAATAAAAGCTTTAGCTTTCTGGATGACCATTAAGTGTGCTGTAGTTGGTATACCTTTTGGTGGTGCAAAAGGTGGCGTTATTGTTCATCCGAAACAATTATCACGCCTTGAATTAGAACGATTAAGCCGAAGTTACATTACATCCATAGCAGATTTTATTGGACCTGATTTAGATATTCCTGCCCCTGATATGTATACAAACGCTATGATTATGGGATGGATGATGGATGAATACTCTAAAATTGTCCGTCAAGCAACACCGGCTGTAATTACAGGGAAACCTTTACCGTTGGGTGGAAGCCAGGGCCGAGAAAGTGCTACAGGTTTAGGTGCTTATTATTGTATTAAAGAACTGGAAAAAATAAAAAAATGGCCTCCTCAAAAAATGCGCGTAGCTATTCAAGGTTTTGGAAATGCAGCACAACCGTTAGCGCAATTGTTACATCGAGATGGTTATAAGATTGTGGCGGTTAGTGATTCCAGAGGTGGTATATACCGGGCACAAGGCTTTGATATTCCAAGTATTATTTATGCAAAAAACAAATTTGAACAGGTTCAAGCCGTCTATTGTGAAGATTCAGTTTGCCAAATGGTTAAAGCAACTCAGATAACTAATGAAGAACTTTTAGAATTAAAAGTTGATATTTTAATTTTGGCGGCACTTGAAAACCAAATAACTAAAGAAAATGCGGAAAGAATAAAAGCACCTATCATTATTGAGGTTGCTAATGGACCTACTACAGCAGATGCCGATGATATTTTAAAGAGAAAAAATATTCTCGTCGTGCCCGACGTTTTAGCTAATGCAGGCGGGGTTACGGTAAGTTATTTTGAATGGGTTCAGAATAAATCAGGTTACTATTGGACCTTAGCACAGGTCCAAAGACGTTTACGGGCTATCATATCAAGAGAATTTAACAAAGTTTTTGAGTTACAGGAAGCTTATCAAGTTGACCTGCGTACTGCTGCTTATATTCATGCATTAAATCGACAGGCGGAAGCTGTCACAGCCCAAGGGACTCATGATTATTTTTCCGAGTCTTATTGAAAAAATCTATTTCTGAATACTCTATGAAACGTTGACTAAAATATGCTCGTGCTCGTGTATCAATTTGGTACTATCTAATTCTCTAAAAAATCATTATAAGGGATTGTTTTAACTGCAAAGATTGCGTTTTTATTTGCAAGGAAATATGGCGGCGTAATTGATGATAGGCTCCGTTTCGATTTAATACAACTTGTACGGATTGGAGTTTCATTACATCGCTAATGTAATCTAACAAATAATCACTCCTTAAAACCGCATTCATATCCCATAATACAAGTTTGGTTAGATTGCTCAATGCATTGCAGCTCCATTTGCTTTAATTTGTTTCTCCAACGAACAATGAAGCTAAAAGTGACTTTTTCATAATAACGTTAAGAGTTTTGATCCATATTTTATCTGTCAACCTAAAATTAATGTCCTATTATTAAATCAAGGAGGATAAATATTATTCATACACTTGGGTTTTGAATACATATGATTTCATTATGGCCAATCAAATACTAAGGGTGAATTATGAAAAAAATATTCTTGGCAGTTCTTACGACATTACAAACATCATGGGTATATAGTTCTGATTATTATGGGCCAACCCTCTGTATTTACCCTCAGTATGATTGCTTAAAAGTAGCTCATGGTCATAGTTGGGAAAATCTTTTTCCAGATCCACAACAACGTGATTTAGTTCAGCGGTTGAATCGCAGTTACAATACTCTTTGGCCTGGTAAAGAAATTGCAGTTCCCGTTAATTTGGCGAATTTAAACCTCTTTGATATTTCCCCATTCCAATTAAAAGTTGATGCTGACGGAGAAAAGCAAATTATTGTTGATCAGGAAAAACTGGCTTGGGCTGCGTATAATCACCAGGGGCATTTAGTAAAATGGGGACCTATCTCTTCAGGTCGTGACAAATGTGTGGATAGCCCGAAATCGTGCAGAACACTCACTGGGACATTTCGTGTTTTTAGTAAAGAAAATGAACAGTGTCGATCCAACACCTATGATAATGCCAAAATGCCTTATTGCATGTATTTCCATAAAGGATTTGCTCTTCATGGTTCCAATGACATTCCAGGATACCGTGCAAGTCATGGATGTGTGCGTCTATTTACGGAAGATGCCAAATGGTTAAATCATGAGTTCATTGAATTATCTAGCGAAAATAATGATTTTCTGGGAACTAAAGTCATAATAAAGCCCTTACTTACCAACTCAACAATTCCAACTAAGGCCAAAAGGTAATTTGCCCATCCAATGAACCCATTCACTCAAAGCCAGTTTTATTGTTTTCTAAAATGTGGATTTCATTTACTATAATCATAATAGCAATGGCTCGTTTTGCTAACATAGGTTTTCTCGCATATCCAGCTCAAACTAGCAATGAAAAGAATTGTATAAGGTGTTAGTTGGTGCTTTGCAACCCTCTAGAACAAGACGCCTGTTTCAATAAGAAGCCGTCCTTGCTGTGGTTCGTGCCATTCTGACCAAAGGCAGAACCGCAGTAATATTATTTGCCTCCACAAAGGAAACCTCACCGTGTGCAAAGAAGATGCCTCGTTGGTAGGTTGGTGTTAGCGTTAGCTACCAGGCATTACTGCCAGGACCAATTGATCCCGCCTGTTGTATCAATATATTAGGCGCGACCAGCAATGCTCCAATAGGTATTGAAAACAAATTTTGTTGATAAAGCAACGCCATAAGTCGATGCCGAGTTCAGTAGACCGATACCAGTGTCCTTAGGAACATGAGTAAATTGTAATGAAGGACTAACCGTCAACTGCCCTGAGGTATAAGAATAAATCAAACCATAAATGTGACTGTTATTCTGCGCTAACGGAGTCATTAGACTGGCTGTCATTTGATAAAGATTTACAAAGAGTATTAGAACTTACTGAAAAATTGCTTCCTATCTATTTGCTTTTTGCACATATGCGCTTAGTCAATGCGACGTGCCCTATTGCACTTGGTAGTATTCCGCGAATGAATAATCGAGTTAAAGAAGCTTTTCTGTGGTTTATAAAAAATCTCGGAATTATCCATTAAAATTCCACTGCTAAATCAAATTAATTAAGCTATTAATATTTCCCAGTATATCTCACAATACAGGCAATAACGCCGATAATTTTAGCATCAGTTACTTTATCAATTTTTATATTCCCCCAATTATCATTTTCGGCACGTAATTCAAATGGATTAAATTCTTTTGATAAAACTAGTTGCTTGTATTTTCGTACAATAACCTCATTGTCTTCGTTTAGCTGTGCTACAACTAAACTTCCTGGGTGTGGCTCAGAATTAGGATCAATAATTAAAATATCATTTACTCTCAATTCTGGGTGCATGCTTTCATCTTTCATTTTTAGAGCAAATGCGTTTTCTCCAATATGAGTACTAAGTTCAGCAGAAATAGGTATAAAGTCTATTTTATCTAAATTATGTTCGTTCCTCATCGTTTGAATAAATTCTTTAGCATCACAGGCTTGTTGATGATCAAGTATTGGAATCAACAATCCTAATCCTGGAGTTTTTTGTGGACGTTTCTCATCGGTTAGACACATTAAATAAGCAGGTGAAATATCCAGTGCTTTGGCCAGTTGTTTTATTTCTTCTGGCCCTGGAGTCCTATCACCTCGTTCCCAATTGCTAATTCTTGATTGTTTAAGATCATCCGTTAGCTCCTCCAGAGCTTTTCTTGTTAAGCCCTTTGCTATTCGTTCTTCTTGAATTCTTTGACCAATTCTTTCTTTTATATTCATATTAACCAACCCAATTAATCCCATGTTGTGAAAATATATATTGACATCGCATCAAATAGTGTTAAATTAAAATTATTATTTACACGAATCGTACGATTGCGATGGTTGTTAATAATAAATATACCATAGAAAAAAAATAATAACGAATTTATACACGGATTGAGAGTGAATGATGGATTTTGTAATTAATGATAAAGAACTTGCTACTTTATGTGGGTTACCTCACTTTCAGCAATTGGCTTACCTAAGAGGGATAAGACCATATATGGACGTCAAAACAGGCTTGGTCGGTATTAAGCGTGGAATCAGCTATCAATCAATCGCAGAGCAACTATATATCGAGCCGCATCAAGGAATTAAAAGCGAGAGTTATTCGCGTATGCAAATACGCCGCGCTTTATCTGCTTTAGGGCGTGCAGGGCTTATTACACCACATTCCGAAGGCTTAAAATTAATTTTAAAATGCGAATTAGCCACAAGGGATTATTCTGTCCAAAATAAACTAGACCTAAACCCGACACAGCAACTAGTCCTTGTTAAAAATAAACAATGTCTTATAAATACAGGCTTTCCAGAGACATATTCACTAAAAGCCGACATAGATAAATCGCCAAAAGCCGACACACCTCTAAAAGAAGATAATTATTATATTTTTTTATTATCGCAATTCGAAAAATTTTGGGATTTGTATCCTCTAAAAAAAGCAAAGCAAAAAGCATGGGAAGCATTTCAAGATCTCCATCTCACTGCTGAGTTATTAACGAAAATTTATTCATCGTTACAACAACAAATCCAGTTTTATCAGCAACAGCACAGCCAAGGTCAATGGGTTGCTGCCTGGAAATATCCTGCTAATTGGTTAGCCCAACATTGTTGGGAAGATGAGATTCAAAGTAATACGTGTCAGGAGACAAATAATGCAGTCCATGAAACAAATTATAAGAAACAACCCGTTAGAGACAGCTTCTGGGAGTCCTGTAAATCAGGCCTTGAAGAAGAAATCGATGACAGCAACATCATCGAACTCAGCGTCTATCGAGGAACAACGAAAGCGTATTGATCGGTTATTTTTGAGGTTTGCAGCAATGTATGGACAGGTTTGGCGTAGCCAATTTAAAAGCGATGAATATTTAGTTTTTGTTAAAAATGAATGGCAACAAGGACTATTTGACTATGCAGATAACATCCTTGAGCTAGCGATTGAGTTATGTCGAAAAAATAAAGAATTACCACCAACTTTACCGCAATTTATCGATTTTTGTAAAAACTGCTCTAAGAGAAGTGCATTTTTTGAACGAGATGAATCTCCCAAAAAGAATAACCCTGAAGTGGCTAAAACCCATTTGCAGAAAATAAAACAAATTTTAAATATGAAAATTAACTAAAAAGGAGAAGATGATGTTGAGTTTAACTAGAAGAGTGGGTGAAAGCATTGTTATTGGAGAGGATATATTTATTACGGTTCTGGCATGTAAAGGGAATCAAGTACGCGTTGCTTTTAATGCACCTAACTCAGTACCAATCCACCGTTATGAAATTTATCAAAAAATTCAATATGAAAAGCGAGAGGGTTTTGTCGATCCTACAAAGAAATTCTGTCCATCAATGCAGCAATCAATTCTCAATCACCATTAAATGGGAGCAGAAACATGTCTTTATTAAATCAGTATAGAAGTAACGTGTTAAGCAACATTAACGCTCATACTGGAAAGATTTTAATACTTATTTGCTTGCTTATAATGACACAGGGAAGTTTTGCTGAAGATGCCTTATCTGCTGCTGAGCCTGTGGTAAAAGACACTTACAACGGCTCAATAAAAACCTATCTTTATGTCGGAGAGGCTGTTGCGGCTGTTTGTACCTTAATTTTTACCCGAAATATTAAGACGCTCGGTGCAGTTGGTGGAGTGGCTATTTTTTTAAATGTCGTTGCAATGCTGGCAGGGATTTGAGATGGAGGATCCAAAAAAATACAAAACACCCCAATTTCTCAATGAACCTTATCGATTGATTATTTTTACAATTGATGAGGTCATTGTGGCGGTATTAACACTTTATGTCATTGGTGCTGTTTGTGGTTTCGCCGTTACTTCCCTCGTCTTAACTTGTGCATTTTTATTTCTTCTGAAACGCATGAAGGGGAATGAGGGGCCTTATTTTTATATCCACCTTTTTTATTGGTTTTTTTCTCTATCGCCAAAGTTGCGAGCAACACCACCGTCATGGATTAGAACGTTTTTGGGGTAACCGATGAAAATAGAACAAAAAAAATCAGAGTTAATGAAGGAAAAAAAGACCCGAGTTTTACTCATGGGAATTAGTAGCGTATTACTTGGTATGGCATTCATGCAATCAATTACCATTGTAGCCTTATTGCATTATGCTCATAGCAAACACGAAACTCGTTTTATTCCCCCTAAAATATCTCAAGAATTTACGCTTTCTGGAACAGGTGTATCAGAAGGCTATTTAAGAGATATGACTAATTTCTTAACACAACTTCGTTTTAATGTGACATCAAGCTCGGCCACTTATCAATTTAATGCGCTCTTAGCTTATGTAAATCCCTCATTGTATGGCGACATAAGAGCGCAATTGGTAAAGGAAGTAGAGCTAATCAATCACGAACATTTATCCAGTGTGTTTTATCCATCAACCTTTGAAATTGATATCAAACACTTGAGCGTAAAAGTAATAGGGCAGATGAAGCGTTTTGTAGGCGCCGATTTAATGTCTGATGTTCGGGAGACTTTTTTAGTTAGATATTCCTATGAGTATGGCCTGTTGAAATTAACGAATCTAGAGAAGGTGTAATCATGAAACAAATGGCAATGATATTAAGCCTAGGTTTATTCATAGCAACAGCGCAAGCGGCCCAAATAAAAACGGTTAGAAATTATGAGGATATTTTCATTAATGCCTCAATTAAGGAACCCAATAATCTTGTGTTAGAGGATGATCGTATTCAGCAAATAAAAGCGCCAGGTAACACCTTGATTGATGCATGCAATGGAAAAGCAAATTGCAAGTTAATTGATGATACGACTGGCATTCTAACTTTTTTACCATCGCCACTTTATCACACGCGCGCTTTTACGATTAATTTGCTTACAGAAAAAGGATTTTTTATAACGTGCGCGTAGAGCCAAAGCCTATTCCATCACAAACAATCGTTTTTAAATCCTATAAAAATCCTGTAATTCGTGCTCGCGCCCCACGTACCTCAAGTTATGAAAAAGTGATGGTTGGTTTTTACGAGCACTGGTTAACGGGTATTTACCAGAGGGGTTTACTCAAATCATACCCAAAAAGCTTTCTGTATATAAAGGGCAAAAAACACAATTAAAACGTTTGTTAACCGTTCAAGGCAATCGTATGCGAGGTGAAATTTTTGAATTAAAGAACATCACCAATCAGCCTATTGATGCTAAGGAATCCTGGTTTAATTGGCCTGGAACCAAAGGGGTGGCGCTAGCAAAAAATCATTTAGCACCATTTGAAACAACTCGATTGTACAGGATTAGCTAATATGTCTCTTCAACTCAAAAAGCAACAACAAATTCTTTTAGGTATTGTGGTTGGTGTAATAGTGCTTGTGATCGCCTGCTTTGCCTTATTGGGAAACAAGACGGTCAAATCCAAAGAGGTTGATAAGCCCACTTATAAAAAACACAGCTTAGCTAGCCCAATATCGACAAGCACTAATGAATCCCACTGGATTGAAAAAACACAAAATGCCTGGCGCGCCGAGCTTGAAAAATCAGAGCTCCTTGATAAAAACCTTAAAGCGCTAGGTGATGAAAAAGACAAGCAAAGCAAACTCATTAGCAAGCAAAAAGATGAACTTGCGGAAATGAAATCAACGCTTTCTGAACTGAAGCATCAAATAGTTAAGCTACAAATGGAACGCGTAACTCCAGCAGAAAGAACATTAAAAAACAATGAGCTACACAATGGATTATTACCCCGAGCGAATGAAGCAACAGTGAATAACTCTATGGAGATGGATTCAGGATTTATTCAATACACTGCCAAGTTGAATAAAAAGCCAAGCCACGAATTAAAACACCCAATAATTATGTCTTCTCCAATACCTTTGCTAAAGCAGTTGTTTTACAAGGTGCAGATGCATCTGCTGGAGTTTTAAGCCAGGCCAACCCCGATATTATGATATTTCAAATAATCGATGATGGAATTATGCCGAATAAATATAGGGCACCTCTTAAAGGATGTATGGTAAGTGCCTCTGTAATTGGCGATATATCAAGCGAGCGAGGAAAGTTTCGTACCGAACGATTAAGTTGCATTCATTCCAATGGTACCAATCTCGACATCCAGGTTACTGGCGTCATTTCAGACTCCAAAAACGGAATTCGTGGACGTGCCGTCTGGCGTGATGAGCCGATGGTGAAAAAAGCGTTTTGGGGTAATTTCTGGGAAAGCATGGGTAATATTGGTCAGCAATATTCCACAGATTACAGCACTTCTGCTCTTGGAAGTGTGGCAACAATCCAACCTGGAAAAATTCCCCTCGCAGCTGTTTCTAGCGGTGGATCGGGTGCGGCCAAAATGTATGCGCAGTACAACATCAAGCGTGCTGAAATGTACCATCCGATTATTCAATTGCCACCAATGGTTACAGTAGATGTAACTTTTCTAAAAGGTTTTTGGCTTGATGGAGGAACTGATACTAATGCACCTGACCAACCAGAAGACAACCAAAACTCCAAAGGCGTTTATGAAGTGACGTCAGAGTCTGAAACTGCTGAAGAAAAAGCTGCTAATCAATTTTTCTATAAAAACCACTCTTTTTAAGGATGTAAAGAACATGAAGATTTTAATTGCCTTATTACTGTTGCCCTGTGTTGTTTTAACAGGTTGTACCAAATTGAACGAGGACTTTGATTGTCCAGCACCAAATGGAGGTTCGTGTAAACGTATGGATGAGGTTTATGACATGGTGAATGGTAAGGGTAAATTAGCTGTAGCCCCTAGCCGAAATCCTTTAGTGATTGACGGAAGACCAGGCCAGCCTGTGCGTTATGGAGAAGGGGTGATGTCTCTTTGGATAGTTCCTTATGAGGACACTGATGGCAATTATCATCAAGCCAATCGGGTCTACAGTGTTGTTAAAGAAGGACGATGGGTGCATCAGCCACAATCCGTTTCAAAATAAGGAGAGCCCTCATGTTGTTTGCACTAAAAAAAGCACGTCTTGCCGTTAGAAATACAAGAGCTACTTTAAGTCATGCGACAAGCTCACTAGTGGAAACTGTGCGAGAAGAGCTTGGCATGACGGATGCGCATCATAAAAAACAAATTGAAGCGCTGTTAGATACCTATTGTTTGTCACCTTATTTACCGGATGAGGTTTACGATTCGGAGGCAGATATTTATCCCTACAAACAGGCTTCTCATATGATGTTTGAATGCTCAACACTGATTGGTGCCAGTGAAGAAACAGTAACTATTCTCACCAGTATATTAACGGATATTTTGCCTCCCGACAGTTGTTTTCATGCCTTGTTTTGGGCATCGCCTAAGGTTGGTCACATGATTGATGAAATGGAGAGTCAGCGCAGTCAAGGCAGTGAGGTGTTAAAAGCTCTGGCTCATCGACGAGCTGAATTTTACCGCAAAGGAGTGTATGGCTCATTAACTAAAGAAAGCAATTTTGTATTGCGTGATTTTCGACTTTTCTTATGTATTTCAATACCGCGAAAGTCCATAGAGGACGATCGTTTATTACTTGGCAGTTTGCGCGAAGACATTAGCAACAATCTAAAGTCAGTCAACATTGTGTGTAAGGAGCTCTCTGTTGAACAAGTGATTAGTTTAAAGCGTGAGTGGTTATTTCCAACAGAGAGTTTGTATGAAGAAAAAATAAATTATGATGCTCATACTGAAATTCGCTTCCAGCTTACTGACATTGAAGCAAGAATGCGTGTTAAGTCGAATCAAATAGAGATTGAGCGAGAAGAAGACACCCGCGTTATTAAATGCTTGTCTGTAAGGCAGTATCCTAAATCTCCTATGCAATGGCAGATGGGTGATTTATTTGGAAAAATGTTTAATACCTCTTTGCAAATAAGTTGTCCTTTTCTTTTTAGCTTTGCAGTACGAGTTAAAGATAAAGACAAGGTTATGGCCACATTAGATGCCAAGTATGCCGATGAAGGCCAAAATGCCAAACAGCCCTTTATTGCTAAATGGGTCAAGAATTTTAACAAAAAATACGCAGAAATCGAGGAATTAAGAGAGCGATTGAGTTGCGATGACTCTTTGGTTGATTCTTATTATAACGTTTTATTGTTTACAACACCTGATAATGTCCGTCGCGATGTACGACGGGCTAAAGATGTATTTCGTGGCAACCAATTTGATTTGCGTACGCCAACGGGCTTGCAGCTGCAAACACTTCTGGCATCCATGCCATTTGCACCAGCTGAAGGCATGTTTGATGATTACAAATCATTTGGGCGGGTAAGACCTTTAACCAGTTTTAATACAGTTAACTTATTACCTATCCAGGGAGAGTGGAAGGGTTCAGGGCGATTTGCTCAAGTCTATCCACAAAGACGAGGACAATTTACCGCTATTTATTTTTTTGACAACGTAGTCAGAAACTACAATGTTGCCATTGTTGCACCGCCTGGAAAAGGGAAATCATTCTTAATGAATGATTACATCCAAAGTCTGTTATCCCAGGGGGGATTTGTTTATATCATTGATGTAGGCGGCTCCTACGCTAAATCGTGTGAGATGTTGAACGGACAGCTCATTGATTTTAATCATGATACAGAAATTAGCTTAAATCTCTTTTCAACAATTGATGCAACAGTCAAAAATGATACTGCGTTTAAAGACGTGCACAACCAGTTAATTCAGCTCGTTGGTATGATGGCAAGACCATCGGGTAACATCAGTGATGAAGAACGAAGCCATATTGAGAAAGCCATTGAAGCAATGTGGCGACAACACCGCAATGATACAACAATCACTCTTATTGCTCATCACTTAGAAGCGAGTCACGATCCTATTTCTCAAAATATTGGGAGGCTGTTGTACAGCTATACTAAAAACGGTCGTTATGGCAATTATTTTGAGCCACCTTGTTCACTGGATTTTAAAAGAAACTTAGTCATTTTAGAGTTGGGTGGCCTTGATGGGAATAAGGACTTACAACGCATTGTATTGAAAATCTTAATGTACCAAATCACCAATGCGATGTATTACACGCCAAAGCATATTCCCAAAAGCTGTTTAATCGATGAATCCTATGAATTGCTTTCAGATAATGGCACGGGCGGCAGTGCTAACTTTGTTAATGAGGGTTATCGACGTGCGCCTAAATACGGTGGAAATTTTATTACAGTGACTCATGGTTTAGATGATTATGAGAATAATCCAACTGCCAAAATGTGTTACGACAATGCCTATTATAAAATCTTTTTAGGTGCCTCCAAAAGTACGATTGATACTCTAAAAACGAGTAATCAGTTGGATGCTTATGGTGAGCGTTTAATTCGAAGTCTGAAAATTACCAATGAATACTCTGAGTTCTTAATGATGTGTGAAGAGAATTCAACAGTGCATCGTTTGATTGTCGATCCCTTCTCACGGGTACTCAATACTACACGTGGTCCTGAAGTAGAAGCCTTGAAACGATTAATGGCAACAGGCTTGCCATTGGCTGATGCAATTTCCAAGGTTGCTCAGGAGGTCTATGGTTATGTTTAAGACAACCAAAGTAGCTATACTTGCTTCATTCTTCACCAGCCTCTTAGTTAACGGGATTATTTATAATGTTTTGAGGCGGCCAGAGATTGCAAGCGTTGATATCCTGGCAATTACCTCTCAATTCATCAAAAAAGAGGCTCAAAAAAATCATTCGAGCCTTGAAAAAAATTTAGTAATCAAAGAATTCTCTCACCGATTGGAACAGGCTTTGAACGACTTATCGCGTTCCAAGTCGTTGATTTTAGTCCCAAGAGAAGCCGTAATTAAAGGGAGTCCTGACTATACAAACGTTCTAATGGATAGAGTTGGTTTGGAGTCTAAATCGTGAGACCGCTTCTATTAATTATCTGCTTGCTTTATCTACCCTCGGTTGGCGCGAAGGATTTTGGAGTTTTAGGAAAAACCTTCGTAATCGCTGAAATGGATTTTTTAGAGTACATCCAACAAAAAATGGCTGATATGCAGGCCAATGGTGAATGGAAGGCGGTTCAGTCTGAATTTAAAAAACGAGTAAAGGAGCATTTAGCACGCCCAACACCTACACATTTACCCAGGGCAGAGGCAGATAAAGAGTGGTTATTTAATCCATCAGTTACTGTGCCTTATGATGTGAAGGACAATCTCGGTGAAGTAATCGTAAAGCTTGGCACAGTAATTAACCCATTGGAGAAAGTCAGCTTAAACAGCACACTTCTTTTTTTTGATGGCGATGATGAAGCGCAAGTGTCATGGGCTGCGCAAGAGCTAAGACAGCATCAAAAAGTCAAATTAATTCTCACTTCAGGTTCAGCAAAGGATATTGCCAAGCAGTTTAAACAAGCCATTTATTTTGATTTAAATGGATTTTTGGTAGCCAAATTTCAAATAAAGCATTTGCCGGTTAGGGTCATTCAGGCAGGGAAGCATCTATTAATTAAAGAGGTGAGCCTATGAAGCCCATTTTTATATTTTTTGCTTTTATTATTACTGGATTAGCAGAAGCAGGATCGTGTCACGGTCGCTTTGTTAATCCAATCACTGATGTGTGTTGGTCTTGCTTGTTCCCCTTAAGTTTAGGGCAAATCAACCTTATTTCTTCGAATCATTTACCTGACACTAAAAATCCTAAGTTGCCAGTTTGCGAATGCCCAGGAAATCCTATCCCTCGTCTGGGGTTAACGATTGGCTACTGGGAGCCTGTCAACTTAGTCGATGTTACCCGTACTCCTTTTTGTTTGGTTAATTTAGGAGGAATCTCCTTAAATTTTGGCAAGTATTATCGCAAGGGTACGGTTGAAACTGACAGCAATTTGTCCAATCAATCCTTTTATCATGTGCACTGGTACAAATTTCCTTTGATGTATTGGCTGAATGTATTAACCGATGGCATTTGTGTTGAAAAAGGCGATTTTGATATTGCTTACCCCAGCGAATTAGATGCGATGTGGAATGATGATGAGTTGGGTTTTATTATCAATCCTGAAGCCGTATTGTTTGGCAGTTTACCAGCACAAGCAGCTTGTGCTGCTGATGCGAGTACCGCTTTACTGGGTAGTGCCATTGATAAACTCTTTTGGTGTGCAGGAGCCCAAGGAAGTATGTATCCTTTAACTGGGCATGTACAAGAACACGTTGGCGGAGTTCAAGCCTCAGTCTTATTATCAGAACGCATGAATTACAAGCTGCACCGCCAAGGCTTACTGGAAGATTCGGTAGGGCTTGATGATTCAACAAGCAGCACAAAATCCATTTGTCATACTCACTACTCACCAATTTTACCCAAATCACGTTACCGCTATCAGATGGTCAATCCCTTACCAACAACGCATGCTTGTTATCCCTTGGGACGTGCTACGAGTTTATGGGAGGCAGGTCACGAATATCCCCTTAAGGGTGAGGATTTTGGATATTTGATTTTTCGTAAACGCAATTGCTGCGCCTTTTAACGATTAGGAGCTGAAATGTACCCCATATTTTTAGTTGTAATATTCTTGTTTTCAGCGAGAGTGTTTGCAGCAGATGAAGCATATATTGCTTCAATTGAATCAAATGCTCGGAATCGTGCTAACGCGTTTACTCAAGAAGTAAAACAAATCAGTAAAAACCTTAAGTCATCAGAGAAATCAGGACAAATCGATGAGTTTACCCAAGCCCCTAAAGCACAAGAGTCGATAGCCACTCACTTGAAAAAAGTCAGCCAGGTACTGGTGTTTTTATCATTTTCGATGCCTGAACGAAGTCTGCAAGCTTGGCTTTTACAATGCAAACAAAGTGGTGCAACTCCGGTGATTCGTGGGTTGATTCATAATTCGTTTAAAGAAACGATGACTGCAATCCAGAAGTTAAGCAAAAAAACAGGGATTGGAATGCAATTGGATCCGATTCTTTTTAACACTTTTGCTATAACTGCGGTTCCTGCCGTAGTTTATGTCAAAGACATACCTCTTTGTCCTGCCAATATGAATTGTAAGCCAGTGGACTACGACAAACTTTATGGCGATGTATCTCTAGATTACGCTTTGGAAAAATTGGCGAGCAACCAGTCCATAGATGATCCTGCGTTACATCAAATGCTTCTTCGGTTAAAAGGAGCGCAAGTCAGATGAAACATTTCATTTTTATTTTTTTGATCTTAAGCTCACAAATTAACGCGCTTGATTTGAAGCAAGCCTATCAAGAGGGGGCTCAGACAGGAAAAAATCATGCGAATCAATCCATTGATCTACTTAAAGCACTTGATCTGAATCAATTCCCTGGCTATCAAGCGAATCTGTCGCAAGAACATTATTACAGTGGAGTCACTCAGGAAAATACGGGTCTTGAAACGGATTCACAAAAAGGCGTGATGGATAATGAGTCAGGAAAAGCAGTTCATGAAGGCTTTAATCACCGACCTTTACAACAAGTAAATCCAGCCTCCAATACCATGCAAAAACTGAATCAAATTGCGGAAAATGGGGATGCTATTATACGGGGCCAGAATACGGATAAAACCACCTGCTCTTTAAAACCCAAAGAATGTCACTATTCTTGGCAGGAAAAAACATGTTTGACGAGTAAAGGATTAGGAGCACTACATTGTGCAAGAAACCTCCGTTTAGAAGTCTCAGCCTATAAAACAGAAAGCTATACTTTATATCTGCGCAAAAATGGAAAGAGAACCAAACCTTTTCAGGTCTTAGTCAATCTTACTCAAGGCGATACTTGCCAACAAGGTAAAAATCCTTGCTATACGATTTATAAAGATCAAGTAACAGTCCCTGCGATTAAATTACCTGAGCATTGTGCCTTGGTTAAAGTAAATATTGTTGATGCAAAGGGGCTGGTAGTGGTGCAACAAACTGCTAATTGTGCTCAACCATCCTTAACGGTATCTGTGGGGAAGTGTCGATATGGACGTTGCACAATTCCTTATTTTCATTCCGCAACCATGACCGTAGAAATATATGAAAGAAAGGAATATTGGGATGATCAGTGCAAGCATTTAAACAATAAGGAACAAGAGGAATTATGCCACATTACAGAACCCTTAACCTGCACAGAGCCTAACCAAACACGAATTATTGGAGAAATTCCATTTACACGCCCTTGCTGGAAAGAGAGAGCAACCTATAAGTGTGGTGATGAGGGACAGAACACTTGTGGTGGTATGATTAATGAAGGATGTGAACAAACTGCTTCAATCTGTTTAAAGGAGGATGGTGGTCGTTGCAAAACCTATCAGCAAACTTATCAATGCCCGCTGAACCAATGCACTGAGAATCAATTACTTTGTGGTGATAGTGCATTTTGTCTTGAGGGTGATTGTGCAACACATGAATACATTCCCGCTAATGAAAATGATTTTAAAAAGGCCATGTCTACATTGTCATCGGTATCTGATGCATCGAAAGACTTTGATGTAAATGCTAATTATATTTTTAAAGGCAAATTGCTTGAATGTTCAACAACAATGCTCCACTTTAAAAATTGCTGCAGTGATTCGGGGTGGGGTATTGATTTGGAACTAGCCCATTGTAGCGATAGTGAGAAGAAATTGGGTAAAGCCCGAGAAAACAAGCTGGTTGTTCCTACAGGTCATTATTGTTATAAACGCAGAAAATTCCCTGGTGGTTCCGTATGTACTGATACCCATGAAACCTACTGTGTCTTCCAATCTAAATTAGCCCGCATTGTTCAAGAGCAAGGACGACGGAATCAATTGCATATAAGTTTTGGCAAAGGGAAGCACTCTAATTGCTCAGGTATTACGCCTGAGCAAATGCAGCTTATTCATTTTGAAGCGATTAATTTTTCTGAATTTTACGACGATGTAAAAAACAAGATGAAAAAACCTGATTATGGACAAACAGCTAATGGAATAAGTCAGCGTCTTAAAGAGATTTATAACCAGGGAGATATTAATGGCTAGGTTGTTTTTTGTCCTTTTGATTAGTGTCAGCCCATTTCTTTGTGCACAACATTCTTATCTTAACGAGCATGAAGCTGGTTGGTACTGGCATAAAGATCCAAAAGTACACTCTAAAAAGAAAAAACAGGTGGAACCTACGGTGGTCAATAGACCTGCTGATCCTGATAAAACATGGAAACTAATAGGCGCGCGAGTACAGCGCGCTCGTGCACAAGCTATTTTAAATCCAACTACTGCAAATATAGCCAGAGCAAGGAGACTGCAACGCTTGCTTGTCGCACAGGCTAATCTTTTTTCTGAAAAGTGGATGCTCGACTTGTTAATAAATCCAGATCAGGATGAAAGTCTTGTTAATCCCAGCAGCAGTGCAGCTCGTGATATCTATAACCAGCAAAACAGTATGCAAAAGGAGCGAGCTATTGCGCAAATTAGCCAGTCATCGGGATTGCTGTATTTCTATAAAGGTGGTGAGCCTTTCAGTGAGCGTATGGCGGAAGTTGTGAGTGATTTTGCCAACAGTTATCACATGACAGTCATTCCAATTGCCATGACCGATCGTTTTTCTCCATTGCTTCCTAATTCACGAGTGGATGCAGGTGAGGCGAATCAAATGGGCGTAAAACACATTCCTGCTGTCTTTGCTCTTAACCCAGTGTCTAAAAAAACTATGCCTGTTGCTTATGGTCTAATCAGCCAATCGGAACTGAAAGAAAATATCTTAATGGCAACTAATGCTTTTCAATCAGGGGAATACAATGCGCAATAAATCAGTAATTTTAATCGTGTTAGTGATGTTATTTGCGCCCCATGCCTATGCAAATCATGCTGATACAGTACTTTATACGCTTGCCAAACAACAAGGATTTTTCTTTTTTTATAGTTCGAGCTGCCCTCATTGCCAGCGTTTTGCACCTACATTAAAACGTGTAAGCAATCAGTATGGGTTTAGCGTAGTTGCAATTTCGATGGATGGTGGTTATTTATCATCATTTCCTGATGCGGTAATGAATGAAGGGCAAGCCAGGGTATTTCAAGTCAATGTTTTTCCTTCTCTGTTCTTAATTAACCCAAAGGGGCAAATAGCGCAGCTTGTAACAGAAGGCAATATTGATGAAAGTGAACTGATTAATCGCTTACTAAAGATGAGTCAATCTCATAACGAAGAGGTGGCTTTATGAAAAAAATGATTCTGTTTTTTGCTCTGCTAAGCACTATTGGTGCTGGTCACGCTAAATCAATAGGAGATGATTTAACAAGTTATTTTAAAGCACTCAATATGGGCGGGAACATAACACAACCTCATGCTTATCAGGCTCAGCGTGCTGGTTTTTATACGGGCGGTAACCTATATGCCAGAAATAGTGTGCGTAATCTGCAAATTATGCGCTTGAACTGGCCTAAAGTATCCGCGGGCTGTGGCGGTATTGATGCTACATTTGGCGGATTTTCCCACATTAAAGGTAAAGAGTTTGTCGATTTCACAAAAAATATATTGAACAATTCACAAGGGTTAGCCTTTCAATTGGCTTTAGAACAAGCAACACCACTATTAGGTAATGTAGCAACTAAATTGCAAAACGTGGCTACTTGGGTGAATCAATCAGGGATGAACTCGTGCCAAATGTCTGAGAGTGCGGTGCTCGGTTTATGGCCTCGTACTCGGCAAGCACAACAGCATGCTTGCCAATCCATTGGCCAATCCAAGAATCTTTTTTCTGACTGGGCAGAAGCACGGCAAGGCTGTGGTAAAGGATCCAGCAATTACGATTACGACCGTGTGATTAATGAAAACAGCAACAATGAGCAAGTCGTAGACAATACCAATGTGGCATGGAATGCATTAAAGAAAAACGGTTTATTTGCAAATGACACCGAATTAGCTCAGCTTATGATGACTTTATCAGGTACTTTAATTCTTACTCGTGATGCACAAGGAGTACATGTCCAACGTTTGGCTTCTTTAGTAAGTAACAATAATTTAATTGGTGCACTTTTGCGAGGCGGAGAAGTAAAGGTCTATCAATGTGATGAAAAGGTGAAGTGTTTACAACCCACTCTAACCAGTAAAACCATTGATATGAGTCATGGTTTAGAGTCAAAAGTTCGTGATCTGATTTTGGAGATGGCCAGTCACATTAAAGATAATATAGAACAAAGTGAAGCGGCAAAAGGACTGATTGAGTCTACTCAATATCCAGTGATGAAAATGGTCAGCGTGCAAATGGCCTTTATGAAAAACAGCGCGGTGATTGATACCACACGATATTCAGAAGCAATTGCCATTGATATTTTGTTTCAATATTTAAATGAAAACTTACAGCTCATTAAACAAGCAGCGGGGACATTGCAATACCCAGAGTCCATCATGAAAGAATTTCAATCTGATCTCACCCAAGCTCGTCGTGATCTGACGCAAATGGAGGGGACAGCGCATCAACGGATGAGCATGGCGATGCAAATGATTCAAGAAACCCAAACCATCGAGCAAATGCTGGTCGGTGAATTTTCATCAGAGCTCACTCAGTCTTTGAGTTGGGCAAATCAATTGAGGTAAATGCAATGGCCGTTACGATGCAAATTTATACAATTACCGGTGGTGAGTTGATTAAAGCATTTTATAACGCCACTGCCGCATTGTTTCATTACGATGGAGTATTAGGCGTTTTTAGGACAGCACTCATTATTGGCGGGGTATGGACTGTTGGCCAATTTATTGTGACGCGCGATATACGTCATATGTTTTTCTATATTTTTAAATATGCCTTTGTCATTTCATTTATCTTAACACCTACCTGTAATCTGCAAATTCACGACCGAACAGATCCACTACGTCCAGATTTAACGGTTGATAATGTACCTTTAGTTTTGGGAGTGGCTGGGGGCTTGAGTAGCCTGTTAAGCGATAAAATAACACGACTTTTTGAATTCTTTTTTCATTCTCCTAACGACATGGATTACAGTCAAACAGGTATGATCATGGGGGCAAAGCTCTTTTTATCTGCAGCCAACATTAAAATCACCGATCCCATGTTTAATGCAAACATGCAAAAATTCATGCAGCAATGTGTCTTTTACGACGTGATGTATGATCGATACAGCTTAAAAGACATTAATCAAGCAAGAGATATTTGGGAGTTGGTTAAATCAAATGCTTCAGTTGCGCGTGGATTTATTTACGATAGGCGGTTTAGATCTTGTGTGGAAGCGGCCACCTTATTAGATGGTGCGTGGAATAGCGTTATTGAAGATGCTAAAGCCAAGTACGCAGGGTTTGTTTTTGGTAATCATACAGAGGCTAAAGCCAATTTTGAAAAGTATCTACCTCAAGCCTACAATCATTTAACTGCCATGTCCGGTGATGCAGCGGCGCTGATTCGGCAAAATATGATGGCCAATGCGATTCGAGATGGTGTATTTTCAATGGGCGCGCGTGTGAATTCCAAAGCAGCCATTGATAGTTTTTCAGCAAGCCGTACGCAAGATAAAATTCCCGCTGCACTAAGTAATATCGGATTAATGTCTGCTTATTGGTTGCCTATGCTGCAAAGTCTTTTGTTTTGCATTGTTATAGGGTGTTTTATTTTCGTTTTGTTCTTTTTCCCGTTTCCCTGCGGCATTACATTTTTCCAATTTTACATAACACTTTATGTGTGGCTCGCTTTGTGGGCCCCCATGTTCACAGTGATTAACTATATTATGACCACTTTGACACAATTTTCATTATCCTTTGTCTCAACTGGTGTAACTACTCTGGCCTATCAAACAGGTATTAATCAGGCATACGAAAACATGGCGGCGTTAGGTGGGTATTTAGTTTTGGCAACTACGACATTGAGTTATATGTTAATCAGTCGCCAAGTGGGTAGTTTTATGGCGATTGCACAACAACCGGCGGGCATTGTTCAAAATGCCGCGTCCTCTGCGGCTGAAGAAGCACAAATGGGTAATTACAGCTATGGCAATACCAGTTTTGCCAATCATAATGGATTTAATAGTAGCTCCTTCCATAATGATCGCAATGCAAGAGTCTCATTAGGTGGTATTGAAACCAGTCTTGATAGCGGATCGATTGCCCGAATATCACGAGATGGTAGTGAAACACTGACGATGGCAACAGCAACTTCTCATACACCACTTAATATTCAATTAGGAGAAAGCACACGTTCTGCATTTTCCGAATTATCTGACAATGCGAAAAGTGCGGGCTTTAATAAATCCATTGCTTCATCACAGCAATATGCTGCATCGCTTCGAAGCTTAGCAGAGTTAGGTGAGACGCAATCACATAACGAACAAAGTGGACTAGGACATCAAATATCGACTTCTGCAGGTTTTAATCAAGCAGCATCAAAGATTTCTAACCTCATTGATACCTTTGCTCACGATCATAATATTTCACGAGATGAGGCCACGAAAGTATTAGGTGCTGCCAGTATTAATTTTGGAGCATCAGGTGGTTTTGGTACTGGTTCTGCTGTTCCTGGATTAAAAGGAAATATTGAATTGGGAGGAAATTTACGTCGTGAATGGGATAAATCAAACTCTCATCAAGATGCACGCTTGATGAATGAAGCACGTCGTTTTAGTGACGAACATCATTTTACAGCTGTAGTTAATGAGGCAAGACAAGCGACTAAAGATGAGCATTTTCGTGCTTCTGATGAGTTTAGTGGACGCTTGGCTAATAACTTTTCAGCAGGCTTCGATAAATCCATGCATTATCGTGATGAGGCTATGGCAAGTCTTTCTGAATCAGAGAGCTACCACCGACAAGCAACTCTATCCAATGAACAAACAGCATCAATTAATCTTGATGCACAAACAGGTTTTATTGATTGGTTATCACATCATCGTGCACCTAATAGTCAGGGCACTATTGGGTTGCAGCAGGCAGAATGGCTTATTCGCCATGATCCTGAATTAGCGCAGTCTTATGCGCGACAATTTGTTGCTGAAAAAACTGAACAAACGATTAAACAATTTCAAAAAAATCATCCTATTAATGAACATCTGGTGCAACAAAAAAATAATGTCTTTAAAAATCATATTACAGGTACTGAGGGCGTAGATCATGTGCTTAATGATTACTCTAATACTTTGAATGAGAAAACAAAGAACATCAATGTAGGTAACGTCAGCAAAGAATCAGTTACAGCAGTTAACAAAGATTTTGTTCGCTCCAATAAAGAACTCTCAAAAAATTTAGGCGGTATTGTTCAAGATGGTTCCCAACTGATGCAGGATGTAATCGTCGCTCAATCTAACAAGGACGTAAAATGATGGTTACCAGGAACGTGTACCATAGGGGTTTCCTGAGATATCCATACCACTGCTGCCCGACATCGGTCGGCCTGAGCTTGGATTTATACTCACATGGGAACTGTAATGATTTGAGCGATGGTAACTGGGTGATTCATTTGCTGAAAATGGTTGGTTTAATGACGAAGAACCAGCTCCGCTATGATATCCCAATGATAATGCATAACCTAAGTCAGAGAGCATTAAAACAAAGCCAAAAGAGGAACCAAGACCAAACGACGCAAAAGGCAAAGCCACAAACAAGAACCAATCAGCGCAATAGAAAAATAGCGAACCGCTATTACTTGGAAACGATCCAAAAGCAAGAAAGGCTAATAATTCAATTAAAAGAACAAGGGATCCAATTCCAATGGAAGCCAACCGAATTTGTTTTTGTTGCGCAGTGGGGAGCTCATCGATTGAGCAAATTATCACTTGCCCTTTATGGTTTTTCTCCATTGGATTTTCTCCTTTTTAGTTATTGTAGCGTGAGTTTTACTTTTTTTATACTGATTGGAGAGCAATGATGGCTGTAAATCCAATGAAATTATTTATTCGAGGTGGGATAAATTTTTTGCACAATGTGCGTATGTTTACACAAGTTAGTAAACAAGTAACTGTTGCGACGCTTATAGCTTTCTTAGTTTTTTCAGTTATAACTTTTTATTTTAATACCACTGTTTATCAACGTTATATAGGGCAACAATGGATTAAAGCACACGTAATGATTCTTATACAAAGCAAAGCGAAACAAGTGGTGCGTATGCCAACAGGTGAGTCTTATCCTGTTTATTCGGTACAAATTGTCAAAGCCTCTATGGTTAATACATTTATAAATCAACTAAAGTTGGCACTATTTTATAGTCTGACAGAGTCATTATTTGCCTCTATAGGTATGTTAATTGTTATAGCTAAGTGGTTGCAAAAAAAAGGGGAAAATCAAAGTAAATCTAAAATCATTCGTGGCAGTGAGTTGGTTGATGAGGAAGAGTTACTAAAATGTATAAAAAAAATAACGAATGTTTCTCCTTATAAGATTGGACGTGTGTCGCTACCTTGGGGTTCTGAAACCCAGCATATACAAGTAGTGGGCACAACGGGTTCTGGAAAAACGGTTGCTATTCGCAATCTATTAACAACGATTCGGGATAGAGGTGAACGTGCCATTATTTATGATAAAGGAGGAACTTATCTATCTCGTTTTTATCGTGAAAATCAGGATGTGATTTTAAATCCCTTAGATAGCAGAGGGCACTCATGGAATGTCTGGGCTGAGTGTGAAGACAAGGCTGATCTTGAGGCTCTAGCTGAGGCAATTATGCCTATGCCCGTTAATAACTCGATGGATCCTTTCTGGATTAAAGCCGCTCGTATGATTTTTGTATCTACAGCAAATGAGCTAAAAAACGATCCAAATCGCTCCAACCTTATGTTATTGCAATATTTGCTTACAGCAGATTTAGGTCGTATTCATCACTTATTACGCCACACTGAATCAGAATCATTGGTTTCCGATAAAGTACAAAAAACTGCGTTAAACGTAAAAACAGTAATGGCCACTTATTTAAAATCATTGTTGTATTTGAAGGATGATGGCGACCTATTTTCGATTCGTGACTGGATTTTGAATGATCAGAGTAACTCCTGTTTGTTTGTCAGTTCAGATGGGCGCAAACATCCAACAATTAGACCTTTAATATCAGCATGGATTAATACAGCTACCAAAGAACTTTTAAGCTTAGCACCGAATGATAATCGAAGAGTATGGTTTATTTTGGATGAGTTGGCTACCTTGCATGCTTTGCCTTTTTTGAGTGCCGTTAAATCAGAAAGCCGTAAATTTGGTGGTTGCTTCTTATTAGGCCATCACGGTGCATCTCAATTGCGTACTATTTATGGCAACGATGGTGCTGCATCTCTTTCAAATTTGTGTTCGACCCGTTTATTTTTGCGCTTACCCGAACACACTGATGCAGAACATGCTTCTCGTAATATTGGTTCTTATGAAGTCGAAGAAGTGAATGAATCCGTTAGCTATGGAGCGAACACGATGCGGGATGGGATTTCAGTGTCTAGACAGATTAAGGAAAAGCAATTGGTGTTACCTACTCAAATCCAGGTAGTTAATGATTTACAAGGGTATTTGCGTGTTAAGGGTGAGTTTCCTGCTGCAAAAATAACGCTTGATTATGTTGATTATCCGCTTATTCATGAGCAGTTTATAGCACGTGAAATTGATCCCGACCCACTTCGTCAAAAAATAGAGAAATTAGTAGATACCTACAGTGATCCTCTTCTAGCTGCTTCTCACGATGAAGCATTAGAGCAAGTAAACACACCAAAAAAAGAATTGGTGAAGTCTAACCTCAAAGAAAAAGAGAGTGTTGAGTTTCTATAATCAAAGTTGCGGGGAAAGCATGTTAAGTATCCAACCATTAAACAGTGCTGAAGGAGCGGCCTCTTATTATCTTGATGTTGTTAATTATTATGCAAACGATTCTAACAGCGTGCGTTGGCTGGGTGAAGGGGCTAAAGTACTTGGTATCCACGGAAAAACTGTGGAGCAAGAGCAAATGATGGCTCTTCTTAAAGGAAACTTGCCTGATGGAACCCAACTTGGACGAATTGATAAAGACGGAATTCATCACCGCCCAGGTTTTGATATGACGCTTACGGCTCCCAAATCTTTTTCGATTTTACTTGAAAGTGGTGCCGATCCAAGACTTGCAGAAGTATTTGATAAATCTGTTGAATGGTTCGTTGAGGAAATGGAAAAAGAGTTTGCTCAAGCGCGACAATTTGTTGATGGTAAAGTCGAATACATTGATACCGGCAACCTAGTCATAGCAGCTTTTCGCCAACCCAGTTCGCGCGCCAATGATCCCAATTCGCATACACACCTTGTAGTTCAAAATATGACTCAATGCCCAGATGGAAAGTGGCGATCGCTTGCGAGTGATATGGATAGCCAGAAAGGAGTGGTTGAGCAAATCATGAAACACCACATTTACGGCGGGCTTAAATTTCGCAATAAATTAGCAAATTTAACCAAAGAACTCGGATATCAGTTGGTTTATGATGGTGATGGTTTATGGGAAATTCAGGGAGTACCTGAACAGATATTAACTCATTTTTCAAAACGAAGAGAGTCCATCGAAGCTGTGCTCGATGAAAAAGGCTGGAGTGGTGCTAAAGCATCGTCAATTGCGGCTCAAAAAACAAAATTAGATAAAGAAATTGTTGATTTTGATCAATGGAAAGAAGACATCATCCAGGAATGCCAGGAGATGGGTTTTAATCCACATCAATTAGTGGAGTCCTCTTTAAAGCCGCAACAAAGTCTATTTAAAACCTTAAAAGAAACTATTGTGGAGCGCTTTTATGGCAAAGACAATATCGAAATGAATTATGCCAGAGAATCTGTGTATGTGGCTATTGAATCAATCAGCCAACAGCAAGCAGTATTTGAGGAAAGAGAGCTCAAAAAAGAGGCACTTAAACATGTAATAGCAAGTAATAAGATAATCGATGAAACCTTAATTAATAAAGCGATTGATGAAAGTATTGCCCATCAAAATCTGTATAGGGCAAGACATCCTTTTACGCAAAAGCCTTTGTTGACAACCCCCTGGCAACTGACATTAGAAAGCGAGGCGATTCAGCTTATAGAAAATGGCAAAGGTGCTGTTTCCGCTATTTGTTCAAAACAAAGGGTAAGTGATTTTATAAAAGCAAAAGAACAAGAGATGGCATTTGCTTTATCTCCTTCACAAAAAAAAGCCATGACCACGTTTTTAACCTCAACAGACCGATTTATTGCCATTCAAGGTTACGCTGGAACGGGTAAAACTACTATGTTACGTTTAACCAGTGAATTGGCATCCCTTCAGGGTTATGAAATTCGAGGTATTACAGCAGGTTCAGCAGCTGCTAATGAACTGCGCCATAAAGGTGGATTAAATGCTTCTACTTTTGCTAGAGAATTGGGACGATTACAGAATCAGCAACAGGATTTGAGTAAAACAATATTTGTGGTGGATGAGGCTTCCATGTTATCTAATCCACAAGGCCATAAAATTATTAAATTGGTGGAACAATTTAATACACAACTAAAAATCATTGGCGATAAAGCCCAACTTCCATCACCATCCAGTGGGAAATTGTTCTCTGTAATGCAGGATTATGGAATTAAAACTGTTGCCATGACGGATAATCTTCGCCAGAAGGACATGGTATTAAAAGAATCAGCTATTCATGCAGGGCGGGGGGAAGTCTATGATGCTGTTGAAAAATTGACCCACGTAGAAACAGCGGATACTTATCTGAAACGAGTGGATTATCTGGCATCTAAATGGTTGTCATTCACTCCGGAAGAGCGGCAAAATACATTGTGTTTTGCACCAACGCACAAGAACCGGCATGACATCACCGAACTTTTACGAAATGCATTAATTAAAGAAGGGACATTAACTGGAAAAGAACATCTGCAACCCATACTCAAAGAGCGCAATTTAACCAGTATCAAACTTCGAAATGCAATCTATTACAACAAAAACGATGTCATTCGTTTTAACAATAGAGCACAACGATACAACATTAAAGCAGGGGAGTATTTAACTGTTGGAGAGGTGACTCATACCCACAAAAAGAATAATACCCTTTCTCTTAAGCGTGAAAATGGTCAAATAATCACCTTCAAACTGTCTTCTTTGCCTGCATTTAAAACTGAAAATAAAGATCTAGAAAGACCAGTCGAGATATATCGTCAGGAAATACTAAACATTATGGCAGGCGATCAAATTCAATGGAAGCGCAATGGTGAAGACAAGGGGATTCGAAATTCTGAATTAGCAACCATCAAACAAATCACCAAAGACGCAGTCATCATTAATACTGAAGACAATCAGACGCTTCATTTAGCTTTTGGTGCAAAAGAACTACATCATATTGATCATGGCTATGTACTCACGACCTATGCCACTCAGGGACAAGATAAAAAAAGAGGGCTTGGTCTTATTGAAAGTTTCAACCGATTTGCCTCAACTATTCAAAACTTTTATGTCGAAACCACCCGAGGTATTTGGGAAATGATCGTGGTTACTGATGATAAAGATCGCTTGGTCAAAGCGATTACCACCAATGATAGTGAGAAATACTCTTCTCTGGATATGGTTGGCTCAGATACCTTGAAAACCCATGAAGGGCGGTTTAAAGACCATAAAAACAGTATGGCATTACAAAATGTTATTGAAAAAAAATTATCTAAAGAACAAGGTTGGCAGGACATGGAACGTACTGTAGAAACCTATCTCCAAAGCAAACAGCAAGGAGACGAACAAAAAGCTGCAAAATTAGCATTTACCATGGTAAATGATCCAAAACTATACCGTCTTGCCAAAGAGCGCCTGAGTTTTAGTGTCAGTACGTATCGACGTGAAGCTCTTCGCTGTCAAACCTCTAAATTATTTCATTCATTACCCAAAACAGAGCGAGAGTATTTTTCTACTGTCAGGCAGTATGTGTCCTTAAACCAGAAAATCCTCAAACGCTGTCAGCATATCAAAGAGCATGCATTGGAACATGGTGTTTCGAATGCAATTTCAAATCAGAATAAAAGAGATCTACAACAGCTTTCTGCCAAGCGGAATAAAGTTGCTTTTTTAATAAGTAGCGATCTTGAGCGTTATAAACCCTATTTGCAGCATTTTTCGATCGGTGAGCTAAACAGGATTGCATTACCTCAGCATGAGTATGGTAAGGAATTAAAAAAAGCACAGATACGCCTTGAATCACTTGGAAAGCAAGCAGCAAAGGATTTAATACGAACCAATGTATCGCTTTATTTAAACACACAAGGTGAAGAAAGAGAAAGGCTCGCAACCTTAATTAAAAGAGAATCCAAGTTATCACATCCTTTTGTTTTAACCCATGCCAAAGAATTGAACCAAAAACCTGAATTGTTATGGCAATCAATCCATAAAGATGCACGCTTGCATAGCGAGAAGTTATTTCGAAATGGATTAAGTACTGAGGGACGGTTGGCCTTTGATATGGTCAAGGCTTATAAATCGTTACAGATGGAGCTTAGGAAGAATTGGTCGTCAAGTCTAAAAGAAGTACAAATCAGTGAAGGGAGGGGAGCTAGCCCAAAATCCATTGAGCTACTCATTCGTCGTAATGAGTTAGCTCATGAATTGATGCAAAACAAAGCCGTTCTTGATGTAGCCTCCTATTTCAAGTTGGATTTGGCAAAGCTAACAACACAAAAAGAAAAACATCAGTATCGGGAAAACATCAAGCAATTTAGTGCAAGTAAGTTTAATTTCAAAGTACGTCTAGCACTAATCAATGAGATTAAAAACGATATCGCTGGCCATTATCCCTTTATTAAAGAAGCAAATCTTGAAATCAAAACCATTAGTAAATATCTACGAGTTACCGACAGACAGGAACGATTATCCACTCTTTCCTCCCCTGAGAAAAAAGACTATCAATGTTTTTTGTCTTATAAAAAAGCCAACATTCAAACATCCAGGTTTTGGCGGGAAGCTTACCTTAATAAATCTGGTGGCGATGTGCAAAATAACAAGCGGATATCAGCAGCAATCAGTCAATCATCAAAACGTGATGCTTTGGCTCATCAATTAAAAGACTCAAAGTACCTTGATTCAATTTTATCTTATGAAAAGGGCAACAAAGAAAAATTGCTCACCCAAGCGAGCAACCACAATATAAAGTTGCGTGAAATTAAAGAGCTAAATGAAGTCGTACACACACTATCAACGCAATTTCTGAGTATCACAAACTCTAACTCTGCAAAAGAAATATCAGCCTGGAAAAAAAATTGGGTCTCGCTTTCCAGTCACATAAAGCAAATTGAACAGGGCAAAGGGTATCAATTAGCTTTGCAAGAATATCCATTGAATGTGTTTTCCATAAAGACAATTAACAAGGAATTAAAGAACAACTATGATTTTAAGCCAGAACCGATTGCTCCAAAGTCATTACAATCAAACAATCCGGTTTTACAAAAAATCAAAAAATCCGCACAATTTTTGGATGCTAGAATAGTTAATGAAGCGCTGATGGCTGATCCAGAAACAACCTATAAATCAATCTGGGGTGAGCCAAAAACGCAAAACTCCAGAGAATTACGTTATTCTGGTGGCTTAATTGTAAGTTTGAAAGGCAAGGATAAAGGATTATGGCATGATTTCAGTGATGGAATAGGAGGAGCTCCGATTCAAGCAATTATGACAAGAGATAAGCTGTCTTTTAAAGAAGCACTTGCTCAAGCTGCATCCATGGCAGGCATAAATCAAAGAGAAGAACTTACCAAATTCATAAAATCCCCCATTTCCAGTAAAATTGAATTACAAAAATTAAGTGACCTTGAAAAGAAGAATAAAGTAATTTCAGCAAAAAGCATTTGGCATAGTTCTGTTCCAGTAGAGGGAACATTGGCCGAAAAATATTTAAAACAACATCGAGGTATAGAATCCATTGATAAAATGGATATACGTTTCTGGCCAATTGACGCTCAGTGGAAAAATTGCAATGAACAAGGATCATTAGAAGATAAAGTTAATAAAATCCCAGCATTAATCATTGCGGCAAGAAATGAAAAAAATGAACTAACAGCGGTTCAACGAATTTACCTGGACAAGCAAACAGCCCGTAAAAATAAATTTATGGATAACCCAAAACTATCTAAAGGAATCATCGAAGGCAGTTGTGGGATTATTCAAAAAGGAATGCGAGGCTCTCACCTTTATATTGCTGAAGGGTTTGAAACAGGCGCATCTATAGCCCTTGCAGACAGCAAAGCCACTGTACTATGCTCCTTTGGCGTTTCAAATATGAAGAACTTAAGCCCAATCATCAAGAAATTCAATGCAAAGGAAATTGTTATTGCAGGTGATAATGATGGCGATTTTGCTAAATCATACAAAGCCATCGAAAAAACAATCGATACCTTCAGACAAGATAACTTAAGTGTAAGAGCTGTATTTCCTGATAGATTACAAGGAAAATCAAAAACAGACTGGAATGATATTCATTTAAATAAAGGAATTACAGAAATCCAAAGGCAACTAATACAAAAGGATACTGGAGTCATTTCATCAATCGTTGATAAGCCAATTGAACTACCAAAAGCAATTGCCGATTTTGCACAAATGAAATTCATGAAGTTAAGCAACAGCCAAATTACTTCCATTAGAGATAATGCAACTATTGACCATAAAAGAGACTTAAATCAACTAGTTGCAGTTTACAATAAAAGCCAACAAGTATTAGAAAAATCTGTCTCCTTCACTCCTGAACAAACACTGCCCATAAAAGCAAGACGTGAAATAGAAATGGAGCTTTAGATACTCCAACCATAGCATAGCGTATGCTCGCACTGAAAATGTTTGTCATTGATAATTAATCTTATGAAATTAAATAGCCTTATTAAACATATCGTATAGATATTTCTTTGGGGCCATTTTAGGACGATTTACAATCGCAAAAATAAAAAAAAGATGGAAAACCAAGTTTTGTGTTTAATTTTTTGCCATACTTAATCTAAAGGATTAAGGGACTTATTATGGAAAGTAAATATAGTAACTACATAGTTTATGTAGACGAAAGTGGTGATCATAATCTTACCGATATAGACGAGCATTACCCAGTATTTGTTTTGGCCTTTTGCATCTTTAACAAAGAAGACTACTGTAAAACTATTGTTTCTAAACTACAGAAAATAAAATTTAAATATTTTGGTCATGATATGGTTGTTTTTCATGAAAGAGAGATTCGACAAGCCATTAGACCATTTCAAAGGTTGAACAACCAACAAATTAGGAATGAATTTATGGATGACCTTACAAATTTTATACAAGAATCTCCTTTTACCTTAATTTCCACTGTAATAAATAAACAAAGACATAATGAGCAATATCTCTATCCTCAAAATCCATATACCTTGAGCATGAAATTTAATCTTGAAAGACTCTATAAATTTTTAGAAGAGAAAGGCGAAACCGATTTAAAAACATATCTGGTGTTTGAAGAAAGGGGCAGAAGAGAAGACAATGAATTGGAGTTAGCCTTTAGAAGATGTTGTGACTATGATAATTATTTAGGTACTAATCTACCTTTTGAAATTATATTTGCAAAAAAATCAGTAAACTCCTGCGGACTTCAATTGGCCGATTTAGTAGGTAGACCAATTGGAAGACATCAGCTAAATCCAGATCAAGGAAATAGGGCTTATGACGCAATAAAACCTAAATTTAGAAGTTTTAACGGTAAAATAGAAGGTTACGGTTTAAAATGCTTTCCCTAAAAAGCGAAAAGCCCTGGTCTTCACCAAGGCTATAACGCCGACCGGGAACCCCCAATCCACTTAATATAATTATAAATCTTTATTTTGATATTACAATACCTCTTTAGGATTATTTTTATTCAACTAGACTAATTTATAAACTATATATTTAATAGAAAACATAAAATTCCCTTGGTTATATGTGCAAATAGTGTTCAAATATTTTGTTTTTTAGTGGATATAACTTTATTATGGAACTTGATAGCAACATCAGTCGAAAATCCGAATTTTTAATTGGTTCAGTTCTTTTAAGTATTCAAGGAGCTACTAAAAATCTTAGAGAAGCTTTGGAGAATGGGAATAGTCAAATAATTTTAATAAGAAGGAGAGAGTTACATCTAGTACTTCAAAGAGGTGAGCTGTTTAATAACAAGTGTTCACCTATTATATCAATAATGGCTTTTCGTTTATTGCGCAACCTAAAATCTGAAGTATTGATTGCTAATTCTCTGATATATGACGCTTCTTTGGTTTTATCTCAATCCCTTTCTCTTGCATGAGCATCTTATCACGTAGTTTTTTTATTTGCCGAGGATAAGTTGACTTTGTTGCATGGAGGGCTAAAGCCCACAAATGCTGTTCATAAGCTTTTCCTTTTTTATTTTTAACAAGCTCACAATCTTCTAAACTTACCTTAAATTGTTTTAAAAAAGGATTTTTTAATTTAGTACGGTATTGAGGAGCAAGTTGGATAGATTTTATTTGATCATTTACTTTTTGAAAGTAATTATGAAATACCATTCGAATAAATCCAGTTTTATCACTAGGCTTATGCATTTTAGTTTGAAATGACTAACATATTTCCGGAACCAACAATTTTATATTCTATTAGAATAGAACAATTGTTTTTATTTTGGAAATACAACATTTCAATTTGGCTATAAAATTCTCTTATAAATTCTTTGGCTTCTTTCTGGAATAACTCAAAATTTAAGTGATTAAGTTTAATGATTTTAGGTTCAACCCTTTTTTTGAAGTCTTCATCAATGATCAGATAGCTTAGAGATTTGTCTTTTGAGCTTTCCCAGCGAAATGCAGCAATAATATCCATTAAATTTCTCCATATCTCAATGACAATGTATTAAAGTCAAATGCTTTTGGTTAATTATAATACAGTATTATGGATATGGCTGGTGTATGCTATTATGGCTAGTGCCCCGAGAGTGTCCCACAAGAAGTAATTTTCTTAAGAAAACTCAATGCCGCTGAGAAGAATCGAATTCCCGACCTTTTGATTACGAACCCGATAGTTTTATTTCAAAAAATATAGGTTTCATATTTAAGTAGATTATTAAAGAATTGAATAGGTTTTTCAAGTAAAGTCAAACGAAATAATATCTATCTTAAGGGGATTTGATATCTTGGGACTACCAGGAATATGACAGAGTATGTTAAAAGTCTTATAGTGATTCCTGTTGAATACCTTTTAATTTATTAAATTTGCTTAAGGTATCTTTGGTTATTTGAACTATTTTATCATCACCAAAATTAAATTTATCAATGGCAATTTCTTTAATAATACCATTAATTTGAATAATGAGCTTTTGGCAATACTCTTCAATGTTTGCAGTCTTTTGCTCATCTTTATTTTCGGACTTACTGTTCATAACCATCAGTCCAATTTCAACAAGCCGAGTTGTCGTATAAGAGAGTGAGTCATTTTCCTTACCAGCTATTTTAATGATTTGCTTATGAAGATTGTCTGGTAAGGTAACAGTGATTCTAGCCATAATATAACCTCTTTTTGCGATTGTGTTGGATGTCTGTCTGATGCATCCATGCACGCCACATCTAGTTATAATTAGATCATATTAGGCTATATATTTCAACAGGTTATGAGTGGTGGTATGCAGATCTGCATCAGAAAAAACTCACAAAGTATTAAAAATGATGCACAATTGCATATTGGTTTTTGATTGCTCATTAACCAATATTTTGTGTTTTGCAGTCAAAATTTGCAAATGTGTATTTATCTTTAATAAATACAAAGGGCTACACATACTGCAACCAGTTGCGTAAGGTGTGCTGTTTTCTTTTTAGAGTTGTCTTGTTCATTAATTTTCAGATCAAGTTTTATGTGAATCTGACTATTTTTTATTAAGCGCGGATCAATTGCGTGTTTGTGATTTAATGTTGAATCTAAATTTCAGCTATCAATTTACACCATGATCACCCGGTTTAACCCACTCTACTCTTTGCTTGTTTCCAGATAGACATCAACTCATCAAAAGTTTGTCCTTCTAAATTAATGAGTTTCGTTTCATGAGCAATCATTTTGACAGCGCGAAGCCGCCGCTCAAATTTTTCCACAGATTGTTGCAGTGTATCTTTGGGATCTAATTTACAAAATACACACAGTGAAAACACGGCATGCAATAAATCACCTATTTCTTCTTGCAAAGCAGATGAGTTATCATTAATTCCAGCCTTTAAATGCTCATCGACTTCAATACACTCACTTTGGATTTGAGCCATAATCTGATCCGTCGTTTCCCACTGAAAACCAAATTCAGCAGCTTCATTTTCTAATGCTGCAATTTTTTCTAATAGATTCATTAATCATTTCCACGTTATTCTTGTTTACCACGTAAATATAAAACTTTTGTGTTCGATCCAGGATTGACTCGTTCTTCTGTTTCAAAAATCTCTGGTTTTCCTTTAACCAAATCACTCAGCTTTTTGAAACCATAAAGCCTGGAATCAAAGTCTGGTTTTAACTTAGTTAAATAGCCACCAAATGTTCCAATGTATGCCCAGCCAGTATCATCGTATGAGTTATTTAATGCTTCCAGAATAAATTCTTTTGGAAATTCTTGTGCTGAGGGCTCATTAGTTTTCGTTTGTTTAACAGGCTGTTTTCTCTTTTTTGATTGACTAATTGGTTGATCAGGTGGTGCTACAGGGCGTAGTACTTCAGTGAAAATGAATTTATTGCAGGCATTACGAAATGCCTCTGGTGTTTTTTTCTCTCCAAATCCAAAAACCTGCAACCCTTCTTCACGAATACGGTTAGCAAGGCTTGTAAAATCACTATCACTTGACACGATACAAAAACCACCAAAACGATGCGTATAAAGTAGATCCATAGCATCAATAATAAGCGCGCTATCCGTTGCATTTTTTCCAGAAGTAAAAGCAAACTGCTGTACTGGTTTTATAGCGTATTTATGCAATACCTTTTTCCATTGTGCGCTAGATGGCAAGGTGAAATCGCCATAAATTCTTCTTACAATCGCATCTCCATAACTAGCAATCTCAGTTAAAAGACCATCAATAATGACTGCTCGAGCATTATCAGCATCGATAAGTACAGCTAATTTTAATGCGGCTTCTTCTGTTGTAATTTTTGTCATGCGTGTGGCCTGTTTTATAAATTATTTATTTTTGGAACGATAAAATTTACACGTAACACCATGGCCAAGATCATCTTTATAATATTCCATACCACACTTCTCCATTACTCGATGTGATGCACTATGTTTGAGTGGTGCAAAAGCAATAATATAATCAGAATTGATATTTATTTTACTCCATTCAAGAAGTGCTTCTAGTGCTTCAGATGCATAACCCATATCCCAAAACTTTCTTACAATAAGGTATCCAACTTCAATTTCCCCTGTTTCAATTGGTCCAAATCCACATCGTCCAATGAATTCATGAGTCAGCTTATTGAATATAACAAATCCAGGTAATCCTTTATCTTTATAAGATTTATAATCTGTTTTATTCTTTGTTTAGTCTGCTCTCGATCTTGTGTTCCATCAGGAAAGAATTTTCTAACTTCTCGTTCTGCATTAAGTTGAGCTACTAGGTCTAAGTCCTCATCCTTAATCAAACGCAAAAACATCCTTGATGTTTCAATTTTAATGGTCATATTGGTTCACTTCAAACCCTTCTGTCTTTGTGTTTTTTATTCATAATGCCATCTCCATTAGTGCTACAGCATGATCATTAGGTTTGGAGCAATATTTTTTAAATTAATAATTGTTTTCAACACTTGATTGACCTGCTCAATACCCATAGTTTGTTGTTCTGATTCTTCCATCACACATGAACGCTCTATATTGTAAACCATCCAGTTAATCCAGTTGCCTTGAACTGCGTTAAAAGCTGCTTGTAGGATATCTTTATTCAAATAGCCTCCTGATGTTGTGTAAGCGCGCATCATTTTAATAAATAATTCTTCATCAAAATGCGTAGTAATACCACTCCAGTTTAAGCTTGTATCGACAATCTCGTGTGTGGGATTGAGTTTATGGGCACATTCCCAGTCAATTAGTATTGGACGGTTGTTATCCCATAAAACATTTTTTTGATCCAGATCCCCATGACTTATGAGTATATGCTTTTTAAGCGCGGGTAGAGAATTTTGAAAAGCTGTATTTATTGAAATGATATCTTGTCGAAGTGCTGTCAATTCATTCGCAAAAGGACAATTACAGAGATTAGCTTTTTGGATTAGCTCAATAAGCTTATCGTTTGGATGAATATCAAATTCAAGCTCGGTAATTTCTGGCACAATAAGATTAATAAGGTGCATTTTTGCAAGAATATTAGCAATTTTCAATGCATGAACTTCAGAAACTGCATCCTTATGTAGTGGTTCGGCGTTTACCCATGGATAAATCAGAAATCCAACGCCATCAATAATTTCAAGATAATTATCCATATGGTCTATTGCTGATACTCCTGGGATACCATGTTCAATAAAGCGTGAGGCAATGGATTCGGTTAAATTGTAATTTTTTATAATGGCTTCATTCGCTAGATTAATATGCGGGGACAGTTGTTTAATGGCGTAAGAGCCTTCATCTGTGTTGATGCGCCACATGGTATGCAGCAATCCGCCATGTATTCTTTTAGGAGCATTTAAAGGAACACCTAATTGAAAAAGATTACAAAGCGATATCATTTGTTGATGGTTCATTTTATTTCACAGTCTCTTTTTTTTAAAATTTTAACTGACGACAGAAATTTTTAGTATAGAAAAATAAAATATCGGTCATGCTAAGACACGTGGAATAAACCCCTCTGCTTGCATTTGCCAGAGCTTATAAAAATGGCCACCTTGATTCCTTATAGGCTCTCAGATTATCTATCCAAATAACGAGTTATTGATTATAGCATATTGATTTATCAGGGGAGATATACTACCAAGTGCAAAATAATTAGTGTTCAAAAAAACATACATTTGTGGAATAATGCAAGTCAGTCCATAACGATGTTTTATGCACTGACCTGTTATTTGAAATGAAAGATTTTTTGATAATGGTTGATTTTTGATAGGATAATGATCTAAATTTTTATAAAATTAAATAGTACAAAATTTTGATTACCAAATTTTGGAGGGACTATGGAATTATTAGATGCAGTTGAGGCATTGGTGAGAAATCCTCTCCTTGATACAGCGATTTTAGAGGATTGGATTTTAAGTAAAAGCTTGGTTGAATCATATAAAAACTCAGATACCCATAAAATCAGGGAGTTAATCACTGGTAAAAAGAATTTTTCGGATATGAGTCATGTGATCCCGTATTCGGATATGAGCCATGTGTTTCCAGTGACCCAATAGGGACTTAAGTGAAAGTTTTAGCATTAGTTGGCACTGGAATTAAAACAATAGCTCATATTACAGAGGAAGCAAAAGGATATATTTGTACTTGCGACAAGGTATTGTATTTAGTTAATGAACCCTTGCTAGAGCGTTATATTCGTAAATTAGCGAAATCATCAGAGTCACTGGATTCAATCTACTTTAACTCTAAATCAAGAGAAAATGCTTATAATAATGTGGCACAATATATTCATAGAGCGATAGAAGATGTAGGCTCTCTATGTGTTGTTATATATGGCCATCCATGTGTGTTTGCCACTCCTGGCTTGCTTGCTTTATCTGTGCTTAGTGATAGCATTAAAACAGTGGTGTGTCCCGGTATTTCAGCTCAAGATTGTTTATATGCTGATCTTCGATTTGATCCTGCATCTGGAGGTATCCAGTCCTTTGATGCTACGGAATATCTTTTGTATGATAAATCAGTAGATACTTCTTCTCATGTAGTGATTTATCAGATTGGTATGGTTGGAAATTTGGGTTTACCAACGAATACAGTCAATTTGGAAGCCATCAATTTTATTAAAAAAAAGTTAATCAAGCTCTATAAAAAAGGAAAAAAGGCTATTGTCTACGAAGCTGCTCTTTATCCTGGTACTCATCCAAAGATATCTGAATTTGATTTAAAGCAACTTGATAGACAGAAGTTAACAACACTATCTACTTTGTATATTCCTCCCGATGAAATACTACGAGTGCCGAGTTCTGATGCATTAAAGTTATTAAATCAAATGGCATAGTTTAAGTGGATGTATCTAATTTTTATTTAATGTGAGGGATTACAATGAGCTCAACAGCCAGCTCTTCTAAAGTAGGTTTTTCTTTTAGTGATTTACCAGTCACTTGTAAGTTATTATTGATTCTTTCTTTTATAGAGGCTATTGGAGGTGGCCTATCTTACCATATTGCGTATTTTTTTAGTGTAAGCACCAATTTTAATAAATTAAATATAGGCTTCTTAGGCTTTTCAATGGGGATTGGAGCTATTTTGGGCAGCATATGTGGTGGATACGTTACGGGAAAAGCACAAGCAAAGGGTATAATTGGGACAAGTTTCTTACTCATAGGCATAGCGTTTGTTATTTTAGCAAAAGTAAGTTCTTTTCACTTATCTGTTGTCTTTGTATTTTTAATGGGATTTGGAATCAATTTATTTATCACTTGCAGTAATTCATCTTTGTTGCAGATTTCAAGAAATACCAACCACAGTTTAACGATCGCCCAATCCTATAAAAACGCACTGGAAAATACTGGTGGTATTGTGGCAATGGTATTAATCATGCTTTTAGCGCAAAATTATTTTAAATTAGCAATGATTTTGGTTGGCGTTACTTTGATATTGTTTTCAATAGTAATTTTTATAAAATTAGAAATCAGTAATCATGATGTAGCTGCAATACCCAGTAATAAAGAAGAAATTGAGACAATCTATAGCTCGCTTATTCCAATGTTATTTTCGGTATTTTGCATCGGCTTAACTTATGGGATACAAAAAACCGTACTAGGAATTCACTTAAACGAAACAATAGGAAATTCTTTAATCATTGGATTTTTTTTCGCAACCGATCCCATTTTAATTGCATTATTCCAAGTAAAATTATCAAAACGGATTGAGCGATTCAATAAACATATAGTTGCTTGTATTGGCTGTATTTTATTAGGGGCATCAACATTTGCTATGGGCCTCTCTTCTACAATACTAGGAATGTTTTGTTCGCTTTTAGTTTTTACTCTTGGTGAGATGTTGTTCATGGCATACTCCGTTGCATTATGTCATCAATATGGAAGCTCTAACCACAGTGGCTTAGGAATAGGGGCGTGGCGTAGCGCATATTCATTAGGCATGATGATTGGCCCTCTCATATCAGGAGTAGCAATGTATTATTTTAATGCCCAAAGCGCCTGGACAATATCTTCTTTGCTTTGTTTTATGAGTGCCTTCTTAGTATTTAATTCTAAAAGAGCACAGCGCTTAGAAGCTGTTTATTGAGATGCATCCTTTAAAAAAAGGCGCATCTTGACAAAAAGTATCATTACTTAAATGATGTACTCCAGGATCATTTTTGAATAAATAATCAATGTCTGAAAGCCAATTTTGTTTGTTCTCAAAACCATGGTAATAAACAAATTGAGCTTTCTTGGCCTTTTCTTCAAGAACTGTATCGGCCCATTCTTCATGAGCAGAGGAAAATAAGTCTTTATATTTATTTGTAACGATTTTATATTTTCAAGCTCGGAAATTAAGGTTGCTTTTTTTCTGGACAACCCTTGGTATGGTCTAAAAATAGGATGTTGAAGCGAAAAATATACTGGATTTTTTCAACGTGCTTTTTAGGTATTAATATAGAAGGTTCTGTTTTTAGCTTATAAATGTCTTTTAAAACGTAGCTTATCCATGATGCAGGCAAGAACTCATCGGTATTGGTAAATGAAAACCCATATTTTTCACCTATGAGAATTTCAAAGATATATTTAGCAGTATCTTGAATAAAAAAATCTCGCTCTAAATTTGACTTATCAAAAGCAACCCTAAAAATATGTTGATAATAGTCTCCGTAGTAGGTGTAAGCATAATAATGTAGATAATATTTAAAGAAATATTTATTAATATTGATCCACTCAGGATTGTTAACAATGTTATCTATCCATTTTTCAGAAAAGTAAATGATGGAGGCCCGCCATTTACTTTCAGAGGGGCAAGATTGGTAAATTCGTTTAAAGAACTCACTGTGATCATGGTATGAATTGGGGATGGTACAATCAATTCCAGATCGAATAAGACGATTATGGCTTCTTTTGCATCCAATATTTTGTGTTACAAGGGTGGTTTGTGCCCCAGCCTTTACAGACAGTATGCCATTAGGCAAGTATCGTTTAAGTGGTTTTATCTGTGTTATATGCCCAATGTTAAAAAAATCCCCTTTTTTATCTATGTAAACAGGATGTGTTTCATTTTCTGCATTACCTCTTAAGTACCATTCAAAGCCTTTATCTAATACCAGACCTAATGGACAACTATGAAATCCATAAAAGAGGTCTTTCGTAATTGGTTCTAGAGATGAAAAATTATTAAGGGTTTGAAGCTTTCCTTGGTGTGGAATATAAAAGGTTTCAGAATCTCCAATCAAATCACCATACCCAAAGTTAAAAATATAAAGTGGGAAATCTTTTCCAGGCGCGATTTCATCAACTAAGTAAAAAAACTCAGAGTTAGAGCGTTTTACTTCCTCTTTAATTTCATCCCAACATACTTTAGTAAAATTCCTACAAAATTCCATATTCGTATCATTGTTAATTAAGTTATTGTTATTTTGAACAAAAATGCTTATTTGCCAAATATTTTAGTGATGTAAATGACGGGCGTATTATGTTCTAATCTGATCATGCTTGTCAAATAAGTAAAGTACGTTGTTGTATCGTAATAAGGATTTTGATCATGATGATTGTAGGTGAACAAGGTATTAATGGAGAGTGTATTGCAGTTCAGGTTATTGATAAAATCTTGAGTAGTACAGAACACAATCTTGTTACATTATCCGAGATATTAGGGATATCTTTAAAAAAGCTTGTTCTGAAAAAGGGATTTTCAAATGATGAAATATTAATGATTGTAAATCTAGGAAGTTTAATTAATAAAATACCTTAGTTCCATTCTTGACCCAACCTATGATTTGAAACATTGATGCTGATTCAAATCGTATTTGTGGCCAATCTGGATTGAGTGGTGAGCATATAAATGTATTGTCTTCAGAGCTTATTTTTCTAAATAAGTTCTCATCTGTAGCCTTAATATGAATCAGCACTAAGTCGCAATGGTTTTGTTTTTGTTTACAAAAAGTAACTAAGTCACCCGAATTATAAATAGGGGACATGCTTTTATCATGCACGATAAATGCAAAATCTTCATGAGTTATATTGTCTTGAATTGATGAGGGTATTGGGAGATAACCTTCAATTTTAGACGAGGCATTGATGATAGGGATTGTTAGGAAGGGATTATCCTTCATAGGCTTGTGGTCAGTATCTAAAAATAATAACCATGTTGAAGAAACACCTAATGCATTACCGAGTATCTCTGCATCTTTAAACCTGGGCGATCTTGTTCCTCTTTCCCAATTACTAATTCGTTGCGTTGAAAAACCAGTAACTTCAGCCAATTGTACGGCTGTAAGTTTTTTGTTTTTTCGCGACTCTTTAATTCTTAATCCTATTTTTGATTTTATATCCATAAAAAACCTTGAAAAATAAACAAAATTGTTTATTATAAACGAAATCGTTTATATTCGTGTGTATTGTTTATCTAACGTTTATTATACACATAAGTTGAATGAACAGTAACACATAAAAAATCGATTGAGATAAAAAATATGTTTAAAGCATTTTCTGTACCTATCTACAGAATAAGTTGAAAAGGAGTATTCGTTGTGGAAAATAATTTTAGGCTACAAATCTGTAAGAGCATCATTAATTATCTATTAGAGTCAACCAACTATACTCTAAAAGATATTGCTACTTTATTAAACTGCTCAATAAGACAATTACATTCAATTTATTTCGATGAGTTGATGCCAACAAACCTATCTTACGAAAGGGATCTTGTGGGGCTTTATCATTTAATTCTTGAGCTCAATACTAATAAACAATATGTGCACCAGGGTTTTAAATGGGCTTGCATATGAATACTTTAAATATTGAAGGGGCTTCAAAGCTTCTAGGAGCTCACAGGGAAACTATCCGAAGAATGGCTGCATCAGGTGAACTACCTGGAGTAAAGATAGGTAGAAGCTGGGTATTTTTAGAACAAGATCTTGTGATGTATTTAAGAAACAAGTACTCTAGTTGCGATGCATTGCAGGGTGTCGCCTATAGGAGCAATACAAAATGGCACTCTACAAAAGAGATGGAATCTGGTGGATCGATATCTTCCATCAAGGAAAGAGAATACGTAAAAGTACTGGGACTGAAATAAAGCAGGAAGCACAACATTTTCATGACCAAATGAAACATGGGCTTTGGTTAGAAAAGCAAGTAAAGTCTATACCGAATAAAACATGGATGGATGCAGTAGTAAGATGGCTAGAAGAGTCAAAACATAAACGAAGTCTAGCTACCGATAAAATTCATTTTGCATGGCTCGATCAACATTTAAGAAATAAAAAACTTTCAGAGGTTGATCGCGATCTTATCGAAGCAATTGCTAAGAAAAAAGAGAAAACGAATGTATCGCTTACTACGGTGAATCGAATTCTTGAGTTAATTCGAGCCATTTTAAACCGCGCTCAAAAAGAGTGGGGTTGGCTTGAATCAATTCCAGCTATTCGCATGAGAAAGGTTGAAAATAAGCGTATACGCTGGCTTACAAAACAGGAGGCTAATTGCCTGCTAAAAGAGCTGCCAGAACATTTAAAAGATATGGCAGCGTTTACATTAGCGACAGGCCTTCGAGAGTCCAATGTGACACAATTAAAATGGAGCGAAATAAATTTAGCTAAAAAGCATGCGCTGATTCATGCTGATGAGTCTAAATCAAAACGTGACATTCCTGTGCCATTGAATAAACAGGCTCTTGCTATTTTAGATGCTCAGCAAGGAAAACATCCAGTATATGTCTTTACCTATCAAGGGAAACCAGTTACCCGGTGTAATAACCATGCTTGGCGAAAAGCTTTAGATCGAGCAAGGATCGAAAATTTTCGTTGGCATGACTTACGTCATACCTGGGCAAGCTGGCATGTACAAAATGGTACACCTTTACATGAGCTTCAACAACTTGGGGGATGGTCAAATTATGAAATGGTTTTGCGCTACGCACACCTTTCTAGTGATCATCTACAGAACGCGGCAGAACGTCTTCATAGCGCACTTTGACTAGAGTATTTGGTTTTAAGGGCACGGGTTTATGACACGTTTTTGCCACAGTAAATTGGTTTTAATGACACAATTGGTAGATAAGTCCTTGATTTTAAATGGCGCGCTCGGAGGGACTCGAACCCCCGACACCTTGGTTCGAAGCCAAGTACTCTATCCAGCTGAGCTACGAGCGCAATGGGGTATGGATTTAATATTTTGCCACTTGCTTCTGGTTGATATTGAAAATTAGTTACCAGAATGGTGGGCCGTATAGGATTCGAACCTATGACACAGAGGTTAAAAGCCTCCTGCTCTACCACCTGAGCTAACGGCCCGCAGGACAAAATATTTTTTAAAATGGTACTCTAAAACTGGTGGGCCGTATAGGATTCGAACCTATGACACAGAGGTTAAAAGCCTCCTGCTCTACCACCTGAGCTAACGGCCCTAAAGAGGCTGGAATAATACCGGATTAGCACAGAATTTCAAGTCTTTTTATGATGTTTCTATTATTTTTGTTATTTTTAAGGGTACAAATATTTTTTTTATACAAAATTGATGCTCTATAAAAAAGAAAATTCCTGAGTTAATTGGGGTTGAAAATAAATATTTTTTTCGGTAGCCAGTATAGTCCAGTTTTGTATTTTTAGTTTATCAGCAAGGATCTGAGCCTCGTCTGCTGAAGTAATGAGCAGTAAAACATCCGCACCTAAAGCGCCACAACCCTTAGTTGCCAATATTTCTGGGCATTTTTTAAACTCACTAATAAATTTTAAACTGTGTTCTGCTACCAAATTGAGCTCGGTTAATTTTTGATGATAGTTGTTTATGGCTGAAATCAATTTTTTGGAATCAATCTGTTCGAATGCTTGTTTTGCTTCATCTACCAAAAAGATAAATAATCGATCGGACCAGGAAGGGTAGAGTCTTGTAAATGATGATGAGTGGCAAGTTTCATCCCGGTATGGATGAGAAAAAACGACAAATCTTGAAAAGGCCAGTTATAAGACTTTATTATTCTTTGTTGTTTATTAATGTATACACATCCTTGTTGTGACTGTGCTATTACATCATATCCACTAGGCTTTAAGCCTTTTCCGAACCATGATGATTTATAATAAGCACCTAGCATTTTATTTAAATCAGGTTCAGTGCTATTTACAAAACAAGCCGCTAAATAGCTTGCCAAAAATTGTGCACTGGAGGCGCCTAAGCCCCCTCGACTTGCATAAGGGTCATGCCACAAAAGACCTTGTCCTGAGTTTTGTTGCAGCCACCAAAGTCCAGCTGGAGATTCTGGGTGAATTCCAACTAACTTTTCTTGCGCAGTTAATGTAAGTTCAAAACAGGGGGCGGTCATTAGAAGAAGTGCAGAGGCTTCAGCTAAAGCAGCATATTCACCCAGTAAAAAGGTTTTTGCGGGTATTGACCATTTCATACAGCAATCGGTGTTTGTCTGATTTTAGCTAGTAAATCATGAGCATTATTAAGACTAATTCTTTTATGTAAATCCAACCATTTTTGCAAATGTTCTTTAAGCACTGGCATTTCACTTTCATTGGCGCCTGCTGCCAAAAGCAGATTATCAATGTGTAATTTCATATGGCCTTGAATAATACCTTCGGTACATAATGCTTTAATTGCTCCCAAATTTTGTACCAAACCCACTGCTGCAATGACTTGAGCTAATTGATTCGCCGAAGAAATATTCATCATTCGTAAACACATTTTTGCGGTAGGGTGCAATGAGGTAACGCCGCCTATGGTTCCAACAATAATCGGAGCGGTAAGTTGTCCTGTGAGTATTCCATTGTGATAGCGCCAACGTGTAATTGCTTGATATTGTCCATTGCGGGCGGCATAGGCATGTACTCCTGCTTCAACTGCGCGCCAGTCATTTCCAGTTGCGATTAAAACAGGATCAATACCGTTCATTACCCCTTTGTTATGGGTAGCTGCTCGATAAGGATCCATTTCGGCAAAGAGCGATGCTTCTTGCAGCTTTTGGCCAAGTTCATTATCGATAGTATGTATCGTAACTTGAGCGGTTGTTAACTTTTGATCATTTAGGTTTGATAAAATACACATGGTGACTTCTTCACCAGTTAACTGTTCTATAGGTGTTTTTAAGTATTCAAGAACTTGATTAATAATATTGGCTCCCATGGCATCACAGCTATTCATAGTCAAATGAATTACGGCCATGTCTTGATTATCTTCTCTTTTTAGCTGGCGTAATTGCAAGTCCATGACACCACCGCCACGTTTTACCATGTTATCGGCCACATCTTTGTTTGCTCTATTAATCAGATAGGTTCGATTTTCATGAAAAATCTGGGAAAATTTAGAGAAATCTTTAACCTTTGCCAATTGAATTTGACCCAAAATGCATTCGCCTTGAACCCAGGTTTTTATTTCGCCACATTGTCTAATCCATTTAGCAGATTTGGATAAGGCTGCAATGATGGATGTTTCTTCAACAGCCATTGGAATAACATAGTCTTGGCCATTGATATTGAAATTAGTTGCTACTCCCAAAGGAAGCTGAAAATAACCGATTACATTTTCAATCAGTTTATCTGCTAAATTCAGATCTTTTATACCACCGCTTTTAAGAAAAGAAATATCTTCAGAAGTTATGGCTCCTAGTGCTAACAAGCGCTTGAAGCGTTCTTCTCGAGAGAGTTTGGAAAATCCGCGAAATAGCTCATCAGTATTAGAAGATAAAGGCATGCTTTCTCCTTTGAGTAGCCGGCATTGACGCAAGTTTTGTAATGCCATGTTTGCGTTGTTCAAATTGGCTGTAATTTTCTTGCATACCTGATTTTAGTTTCTTGAAAAAAATAAAAGCAATTTTATCATAAAACAGAGATGCAAACTACCTGAAATCATCGGTATTATATGATTTTGTTTTATTTACAAGTCGTCTCTATGTATAAAGTGCAAAGGTTTTCTACAAATGCCTATTCAATCCAGTAAATGCTCATCGTAATCTGTATTTTTTATCTGCTTTATTTATAAATTTATCAATTGTTGTATGCGGATAAAGCCATAACATGTGTTACGCTAGTATGTGCTGTTTTTGTTTTTTATGATTATTCGATAATCTAGTGGTGCTTTTTTGTACCAGGCGATTGTTTTTTAATTTAAATTTTCTGGTGTTTTTTTAGCATGGAGTGTAAATTGAGAGCATTTTAATTTGGATTGTTATTTGTTGGAGATATCATGGGGAAAGATGCTAAGGAAAAAAAGGCTTTTGAATCCGCTTCGAGTATGAGAACGATATACATTGAGCAATTGCAGAAATGCAAATCTGCTGCGCAATTTGAGACTTTTTCAAGCAAATATGAAGAGAAAAAGAGGAAAAATCCCAAGCCTGCTAATTTAACTCCGTATCATAGCGAAGTTATTAGTAGAATGGATGATGAGATCCGAAGTCTAACGGAAAAATTAAATGCACGATTTTTTCCAATAACACTTATTGAACCCTCACCAAGTGTTCATGAATCAGTAAAAAAAGATGTTACCGATTTATTGCCAGAAGAGCATGTTTCAGATGAACTTCCTCCTATTAACGAGCAGGATTTAGGCACACAAGCCAAAGTTGTTACAGAAAAAGCGAAGGGCACTCCTCTTATACAAACTAAAACTACTGAAGAACTTCTTAAAGAAGAAGAGGGGGAGAGTTTAACTCGGTCAGTAACAAAGAAAAGTGGAGCATTTGTGGCTCCTGTTGATGTAAAACCAAAATTCAGGCACATCACTTGGAATGAAAAGCAGCTTCAGGAAATGCAGGAGCAGGAAAAACAGCGTCACGAAAAGCAAGTTGATCAGAAAGCCAGGAGGCATAGAAATGCTCAGCTTAATGAGGTTAAAGAAAAACTAAGAACACTTTATGCAAAGCAAACAAAATATGACACGAAAGCTAAAGAGTATCGTAGGAAGAATGATCCACAAAGAGAGGCGAAATATCGAGACGCTGCAAAAGCTGCCGGAAGCATTCATGAGCAGATAGCGAAATTAGTTAATCAGTACATTCGGGATGGGGATTTAGACTCTTTTAAATTAAATAGCCAAAAAATCCTAGGCGATGAGAAGAATAATGATGTGAAAACATTGCGGGCATACCGTGGCTGGTGGGAAAAGTTCTTAGATGATTTGGTTGAACTTATAAATTCCGGGTTTGCTCGCATAGGTTCTTCGATCCGTGTGCATGAATTATCGATGTTTAAACCCGCAACAACCGATGGGGGACACAAATTAACGACCTAGGTAATGCAATTAGTTCCGTAAAAGCAACCTTTTAATCGTTTATAAGAAATAAGTAGTCTGAGGTTTGTTTCGCACTCAGACTATATTTTTTGCCCTACCCGAATATCTTGTTATTGTGTTACCATGTTCTATTGTTTTTGTTCTTCTAGAATATTCATATTATTCTTTGAGGTTATTTTTCAACACAAAAGACTATGGTACAAAACAGCGCGCAAATCACTTACGATAAGGAACTTGCCAGATTTCACTGTACGGGTGCCTGGTCTGTTTTAAAAATTGAAAATTTATTAGCTCGATTTAATGTAGATGAGCTGCCTAAAACTCAAAAGTGACTATTAGCGGTGAAGGTATCAGCTATTTTGATAGTGCAGGCGCCTTGGCCCTTATTAAATGCATTGGCACGCTGGAACAACGAAAAAATCAGGTTGAACTGACAGATTTTACCGAAACACAACAGCAACTTGTCGATTTAATTAAATCAAAAAAAGACGTATTAGGTTATCAAATACCTTCTCCGCCTAAAGAAAATGTATTTTATCAATTGGGGAAAGAATCAGAAAGCAAATTTCGTCAAATAGATGGCCTTCTCGCTTTAGTTGGTGATTTGACTACTAAAATGTTTAATGCATTTGGCAATTGGCGCCGTTTTCAATTACCCAGTATCATTGCAAATATTCACGCTACAGGCGTGACTGCTTTACCTATCCTTGCTTTGCTTTCTTTTCTAATTGGTGTGGTTTTGGCATATCAAATGGGATTGCAATTGCAAACATATGGGGCCAACAGCTTTATTGCCTATTTATCAGGTATGGCTATTTTTCGTGAATTTGCACCGTTAATGACGGCAATTATTGTTGCTGGACGCACCAGTTCCGCATTTACAGCACAAATTGGCAGTATGAAACTAAATGAAGAAGTAGATGCACTATTAACGATGGACTTTCCCCCACTGAATTATTAGTGCTCCCTAAAGTTCTGGGGTTGTTGATCGCGTTCCCTTTATTGATTTTTTGGTCTGATGTTTTTAGTATTTTAGGTGCGATGATCATGTCCAATAATATGTTGGGCATCAGTTTTGTTGATTTCTTACAACGATTAAGAGACTCTGTTGGACTTTCGCAGTTGAATTTAGGTCTTTATAAAGCCCCCGCATTTGCATTGTTAATAAGCTTAGTCGGTTGTTATCAAGGGTTTAGAGTAGAAGCCGGTACGGAAAAAAATATTGGGAGCCAAACTACCAGAAGTGTAGTACAAGCACTATTTCTAATTATTATTGCTGATGCAATTTATTCAGTTATTTATAGTCGGATGCATTTATAGATGAGCGAGCCCATTATCGAAATTAAAGGACTAAAGAATTGTCTCGGAGGTCAATGGGTCCATAGCGATGTGAACTTGACTGTAGAAAAAGGGGAAATCTTAGCTATTATTGGCGTTCAGGGAGTGGAAAAACAACGATATTACGTAGCTTACTGATGTTACTGAAGCCTACGGCTGGTCGTATTAAAATATTTGGACAAGATATTAGTAATCTGGATGCAGAACAATCGTTTTTGCTTCGTCGGCGATGGGGAATGCTTTTTCAGCATAGCGCATTATTTTCATCAATGAATGTGTTGGAAAATGTTATGTTTCCTATGCGAGAATTTACTAATCTGGATTATGAGTTTATGTATGAACTGGCTTTGCTAAAAGTCGCTTTAGTAGGCTTACCCAAAGAAGCTGCAGGTAAATTACCATCAGAATTGAGTGGCGGAATGCAAAGAAGAGCCGCTGCAGCACGTGCCATTGCAATGGATCCGGAGTTGTTGTTTTTAGATGAACCGACTACAGGCTTAGATCCCTTGAGCGCAAGACTTTTTGATGAGTTGATTGTTTTTTTAAGAGATTCTTTAAAGCTCACTATAGTTATGGTGAGTCATGATATAGAATCTTTAAACGAACTACAGATCGAGTAGCCTTATCGGCGATGGAAGAATCTTAAGTGTTGAGCCGATTAATGATTTGATAAAGAATAAGAATAAAATAATTGCAGGTTATTTTAGTAAAATGTAACTGGAGACAGAATTCTTGGAAGCTAAAACCAATTACACCATAGTAGGTGTAGTCGTACTTATATTACTGGTAGGGCTGGTGGCTACAATGTTGTGGTTATCTGTTGGTTTTAATCAAAAAAAATATTCTACCTACACCGTTTATATGCATGAGGCAGCTTCTGGCCTGACCAAAGATGCCCCAGTAAAATTTAATGGAGTGCAAGTTGGTTATGTAAAAGAAATAAAATTGAATCAAAGTGATCCGAGGCAAGTTGAAATTTTGTTAAATATCGAAGAGGGGACGCCCGTTACGACCAGTACTTATGCTACATTAAATTCACAAGGAATTACCGGCGTCACTTATATTGGTTTGAGCGCAAGTACTTCTGATCTGACACCAATTCATCAAATGCCTGGTGAACCATTCCCAGTTATTCCTTCAAAACCTTCTGTATTCACTCAATTGGATAGCATTTTAAAAAAGGTTTCTGAAGATGTAGGCACTGTAAGTGATGAAGCAAAACGAATATTTAATGAAGAAAATGCAAAACATATACGTCATATCTTAACTAATGTTGATCATTTTTCTAAAGATCTTCACGTAATGGCAAAAATCTTAATGCTTTAATGGATAATCTTGCCAAAACAAGCCGTGATTTTCCGCACATGCTTACCGAATTAAGAGTGGAATATCTAAATTTAATACTATGGCGGAAAGCTTGAGTCAAGCTGGGAATAGTGTATCAAAAACAATGGGCACAGGGAAAAATGCCATAGATAAAATTTCTGAGGAAGCGCTGCCGCCTGCTGTAATCTTATTACGACGATTGAACACAATTTCTGCAAATTTGGAAAAAGTGAGTAGTGAAATGCGTCAAAACCCTGCTGTGGTTATTCGTGGAACTAAGCCACCAAAACCTGGGCCTGGAGAATAAAAATGAAAAAGCTGACTGTATTTCTTGTGGGCTTAAGCGCAGTAGTACTTAGTGCGTGCTCGCCAGTTAAAATCTCTGTAAAGAATCAATATCAACTAAGTGCATACAGTACAAAACAGTTGGCTAAAAAACCCATGCCTATTACTTTGTTGGTTACTACGCCTGATGCTGCTGCCGGTATCAAACAGAGCAGATGCTTTATGTTAAAAAACCCTATGCACTGGAACCTTTTGTAAAAAATGCATGGGTAAATCCACCTGCGGATATGCTTTACCCTTTAATCTGCAAAGCTTACAACGGACAAATCTTTTTGAAGCGGTTACTTCCAATGCGTATACTTTAGGTGCAACTTATCGATTAGATACTCAATTACTTTCTCTGCAACAAAACTTTCTTAAAAAACCAAGCGTTCTTGAGTTTTCAGCCAAAGTTGTTTAACTCATGTTAGTGATAATAACGTCTTAGCTTCAAAAATTATTAATTTACGGATTCTGTGTCCCAGCGATACACCCTATGGGGGAGTGATCGCAGCAAATAAAGCAACCCAACAGTTTACCGCGGCCCTGACTCATTTTGTGGCATCTCACATGGAACACTAGAGTATGAATTTTCGATCGTAGCCTGGGTGAAGCGCAGCGGAACCCGGGTTTCTGAGCTTAATGAGTTTCTCGATCCCGGGTTCCGCTGCGCTTCACCCAGGCTACGATCAATGATATTGAATGGGTAGTATTACTGTAGCCAAAAAATAAAAAGAATTGTACAATGTGCCCCCATGAACCCTGTAAGGGTATTTCGAAGTGTATTAATAATAAAAAGAACGAAGGAGATTGAGGATGAAAGCCGGATCATTAGGTAAATTAGGCCTGCTTGTGGCGAGTGCTGTTTTCGTTGTTGCTTGTTCTAAAGCACCAGGTAGTGCGGAAGGAGGAGTAGGCGTGAGCGAGGCTGAGGCTCAAGGTCTAGGACAATTTACTCATTTTGCTGGTCAAGAACCAGGTGAATCTTATACAACTAAGGCACCTCATAATCAATTGTATTTGTTCTCTTATGATGACAGTAATTTGGCTCCCAAATATTTACCATCAATTAATGCTCAGGCAGAATACTTAAAGACACACCCTGGTGCGCGTGTGTTAGTAGCTGGACATACAGATGAGCGTGGTAGCCGTGAATATAACGTAGCCCTTGGCGAGCGTCGTGCAAATACTGTAGCTGACATTTTACGTATGGCTGGTGTTAACAGACAACAAGTTCGTGTTGTGAGCTATGGTAAAGAGCGTCCAATTAATTTAGGACATGATGAAGCGTCGCATGCACAAAATCGACGTGTAGAATTTACTTATGAGGCAACAAGATGATAAATTGCAAAAAACACATTATCGCTACAGGTTTTATATTGATGCTTCCTTTGGCCTGTTGGTCAGAAGCACCTGTTGTTGATGATAGTGATAATTTTGCAATTATTGAGGGCCAACAGGCGTATGAAGCGCCTGCTTATGGCCCCAAGTACGATGAAGC
>NZ_UGGY01000007.1:0-14375 GCF_900450575.1 Legionella bozemanae | reverse complement strand
AATTTCGAACCAGTTCTTATTAATGTGCAGCTCTTTTAATTTATTCGGTTATGCTTTTTGTTTTTACATGATCTTCTGTTATATGTGTGGATTATCTAAGTATCAATTCTTGAACGTAAAGAAATTATTCATCAACGTATATGGGAATTTTTTGAGCGTTTTCTTTTACGGTGTTTATAAAAAATTTACGACCTTCTTTATCAGCGAAACTGTTAATGCCAATTAATTTTTGGGTGCATGAGGAACAGAGATGATAGCAAAGGAATTTTCCATTTTTAGCTCGAGATTTACCTCTTAAGGAAAAATAATTTTTAGTTTCTAAACAATAATGGCACGTTTGGTAGCTCATAGATATCCTTATAAATAGCTAATTGCTCCTAATGACTATGAGGTAATGTAAAGAAATTGCAGGATAAAAATGAATTTCCCTAAATAGGCAATAAGAAGATAATAGAGGGTATAATTAAAATACACCAATCAAAGATTATAACATCTAATTGACTGTGACGTAATGGTTAATAAATAAAATGTCCCCGGAAATGGGGATGAGCCCCTTGATTTTCCCGTAATATAACTCATGGTGAAATTATCATTGATCATGTTCGTTTTGGATATAATCTGATAATATTATTAAAGACTTAAGCACTCATATACCGGGAGGCTTGAAAGTCGGTTTAGTTGGATACAGCGGAGCTGGAAAAAGTACCTTGGTTCAACTCATCATGCGCCCTTTATGATGTCCAAAATGGAAAAATATTAATAGACGAGCAGGATATTAGCATAATAAACAAACATAGTTTATGCGACAACATAGCATTTATACCTCAACACCCCAGTTTGTTTCATCGAACTGTTTATGAAAACATACTGTATGGCAGAATTGGTGCCAGTTATGAAGAGGTTATTAATGCTTCTAAAAAGCTCATGCGCATGAATTTATTGTCAACTTACCGCAAGGATATGACACTCCTATTGGAGAAAGATGGATTAAATTATCCGGCGGACAATGTCAAAGAATTGCGATTGCAAGAGCTATTTTAAAAGGTGCGCTCCTATTTTGATCTTAGATGAAGCCACCAGTTCACTAGATTCTTTAACCGAAAAGCTAATCCAAGAATCATTACACATTGCAATGAGTAACCGAACGGTTATCGTGATAGCCCATAGATTATCGACCATTTTATGTATGGATAATGTTCTAGTTATGGACAATGGTAAAATTATCGAAGTGGGTAACCATAAGCAGCTAATCGAGGCTGGTGGTTTTTATAACACACTCTGGAACGCTCAAAGCGGACATAGTTTTATTTAATTGATGAGATCCATGAACAAAAAACATCATCTGTGTTGAATTTATTAGTGAATTTAAAAAAAATTCTTTTTCATATTGTTAAATTATTCTAATTGTGCAATAATTCAACAAAGTGTTCGCAAATATGTTTTTCTACATGAATATTATATTTTTCCAGGCTTTAAATCCAGCTTCCAACAACTTAGGAGTTAGTACCACTAATCCTGAGCTAGTTATTAGTAAGAAGCTACAAATTGAAGCTCCAAATAGAAAAATGTATGAGCGAAACATAGATAACAGCATTGCTCTTTCTTCTCGAGGAAGACATTTATTTCGATTTCCATCTTTGAAAGTTATTGATATTGTTAGAATAGCTACAACTCCTCCCGACCCCCACACTTTCAAGTCTTTTCTCTAGTCTGAGATTAGCTAGGTCTCAACTGGAATATATTCTGTTGAGAGTCACGTACATTACCTAAGACAGCATAGCTAGTGGTCTTTTTAAAGAGGTCGCTGTTTCTGCAAAGTCAATTTTTCATATAGCGTGTAACGTTCTCTCATTATTGAAGATAAAAATAACAACTGTATCCATTTCGTAGCAATAAAATTTAAACATACAGTAAGTTAAGTTGATAAGATGAAAATGCAATGTAGTGTAAAAGGCGAACGGTACCTTTATATGGGTCTTAATATTTTCTTAATATTCGATTAATAGTCCTTGTTTATATACAAAATAATCAAAATTTTAACAAATTACTTGTTTGTAAACTAACTATTAGTGAGATTCATATGAAAGATAAAGAGCAGCGAAACAAATTATTACAAAAATGTATTGAGATTAAAGATTCAATTAATCAAAAAATTCCTTTGGCAGCGAATCGATATGAAGAGTTTGAACAGATTGAGCGCATCAAAATAAAAGCGTATGAACTGGCCAGAAGGGCAAATACTCCTGAAGAGGAGCAATTAGAATCATGCATATACGAAATGGAATATCTTGATGCTCATGATAAGAAGTATGAAGCGTATGAAATCTATGTAAAACAAAAGCAAATCGAGTACTATATTTTTGAGTCCATTAATGAGAGTTTTAAGGAATTTTGTCTCGATAAGCAGGTGAAATCGCCGCACAATCTAAACAATAATCAGAAGCAAAGTTTCAGGCAAATTATCCTCAAACAATCTTCGATTTTATGTGAAAAAATTGCAAGAGCACAAAAACTGCTGGGAAGAGGAAGCAGCGATATTAACGTCACTGAAATGGATGACTATCTTGAAAAAAATGCCGATTATTTCATCCACATTTTAGGCCAAGGAGAAGAATTAACGATTACCGATAAAGAATTAGCTTATCGGTTTAAAAAAAATCTTGAATTGGCTGAATATCGAGATGCTTTTCAAAAGCAATTTAACCGAGAAAATGCTCTGCTTTTACAAAATGGGTTTGATAAAAAGGTAATTGAAACAGCCCAAAAATCAAAAATATTTGCAAGCGCAGAATATTTTGATAAACCAGAAATCAGTACGGGTTTTTGTGAGGAACATACCGTCATTGCCCTTAAAAGATTATATGATGAATATTTAATTGATAGTGATACCATCGTTGAGAAAATTAATATTGACTACTTTGATGATGATGGTAACCCGGCAGATGGTCACACGTTTTTGGTCATTGACCGTAATCCCGATAGCCCTCTCAATGACATCAGCCAATGGGGGGGGATCCTTTTAGACCCATGGAATGGGATAGCCTGTCTTACAGAGGATTATCATTCCTTACCTTATTTTTATATTTCCTATCCGCAAGGGACAACATGGGAATCCATCCAATTTACGGATGCTGATTATAATCTACGCTCTACGATCCGAGATGCGAACAAATATTATCAGATGACAGGGAACGGCGACATAGAAAAACGAAGACCACTGCTGATGGAAGAACATCAGTTGCATTCGTTGGATGAAGTAGGATTAGAAGATACCAAGTCATTTCTTGCTGAACTGATTAATAAATTACGCCCCCATAATTTCAAAGAATCCATCGAAATTTTTATTACAACGACAGGCGATAAATTGGTTAATTCGCTGGCCGGATTTCCTAAACCTGTGATTGTCATTCACAGCGATTTTCTTAAGCAAATGCAAGATGGCGTTTATACGGTTGAAGAATTAGAGTTCGCTTTAGCCAATGAGTTACTTTACATTAAACACGAAGGTGTTGGAATTTATCATGAGATTTCAGCCAATGAACAATTCAAACTCGATAAATTAACGATTGAACAATGCCATAATATACAAGCAGGTATTAGTTACTTAAGAAAAAGCATTAACTTTCAAGAGCAACATAAATGGGATGTTAGTCATGTCCATCAATCTTATTTGGTTCATGATTATCGACAAGGGGCATTAGCAGATTATCATCAACGTATAAAAAATTTGTTAACCTGGTTGGCTATCAAAGAAAATGAACGTGATGAAAAACAACAAACGTCTTTACCAAATACTATCTTAAAAGCTGTTGCTCCGATTCACCGAGAAATTTTCTTTAAAAATGAATGTGATGTATGTGGGAATACTGTAGCGAAACTCAAATTTTTAGAGTCCAAATTAGCAGAGCTAACGGTTGAATTATTACCTTATGAAGTAACCCATAGTATTGGAATTAAGGTCAGAGATTTCTGTAGGATTTTGTATGCGATGGACATTAATTTGGCCAATGCGGAAGTGAAAAAAGCAGCGGAAGAATTGATTGAGCGGGCTTATGAGTTGCGAATCCCAGCCTTTGAAGTTATTTATCTGGCTCTTGTTCATCAACATTTCACTAGTCAAAATTATTTGGATGATAGGGTCCGGGTACCTGCACTTGGACTTTTTAAGGTCATAAACAATGCATTTGATGCGTTTGTTAAAGCAAAAAGCTTTGAGGAAGCGAAAGAAGCAGCGGAGTCACTAAAAGCGTTACAAGAAAAATACATAGGTCATCTTAACCACTCGAATGGTCGGGCAAGAGTTCATACCTATCAATTTGAGCAAGTGCATCAGCGCATGCCTGTTGGAAACGAGCGATTTTTTGGTTCAATCATTGGCAAGCACATTGAATGGATTACTTTTTCACCGCAGGATAATGCAACGGGGGTGCCTTGGTCGAGTCATCTTGAATGGGTACAGAAAGATGAAAGTTCTATTATAGCTGAGACATTATGGAACCTTGGAGTGACTACCGACCAGAACTTGTGGCTTTTATTTCCTGAAAAAAAATTATTGTCTTTCATCATTAATTATGCTGAACACAAACCGATTACCAAATTGCCTCGAGAATATGCGTTTTATGGCGGTGATAATTATTATGAAGCGATATTGGCCTTTTTATCTGATAATGTGATTCAGAAATTTAACGTCAACTTCGAGATGTTTTTTAGTGAGGGCAGTTTTCAGGACAAATTTAAGCAATTTTATGATTTGAACTGGTCTGTATTAATCAAACCTTCGGAATGTGATGCTCGCAATATTGACAACGTAGCCATTCAATTTTTGCTGACTGAATTTACCAATATAGCCATGAATGGGACTCCAGAAGAGAAAGCCGTCGTGAAAAGCTTTTTCCTTGGACGAGAGGATCAAAGAGATCTGGCGCACTTGCAACAAATTTCTTATGAATCGACATCCATGTTGCATTATAAAAGTCATTGTGTTCAATTTTTTGTTAATCAACAATTTCAAGACAAAAAATTTGATTTATTTACCACGGAAGAACAACTTAAATTATTTAAGACTATTTCGATGTATTTTTCTGAAATTCCACCTCAGGAGTTTATTCAGATTTTTCGCTTGCCCTTTGAATCACTCAGTCTTGCTTGTCTGGAACAGTTACTTCCTTTAGCTCTAAAAGATTCTGAATGGGCTAGCTCTATTGCTCCCAGTTTTTTTCAGGAACATATCAAACAACATGGAAATTATGAGGTATTAACCAAAGAGACGATGGCCTTACTGAAACTTGCCATTCAGTTCGTGGATAATCCCGTAGATCGTGCAAACATATTTAAACCACTCCTGTGGAATTTACCTCAGGAGGCTAGTGGAACAAACCATTTAACACCGGATGATTTAATCCTTATCTATCGTACGTTTGATGCACAACTGACATTCCCTTCCACTGAGGTACAAGAGCATTTTTCTAGACTGGTTATCGAACGGATCAAAGGGATTTCAGATCGTGATGAGCGGATCAAGGCATTGGAAGAGCTTCTCTCCGTAGAGAATGCAATCAGTCTTCCGATTGGCTATATTCCTCTGCGTAATGAGGCCATTGACCAGTTGGTCAAAGACTTGGGAGATAAATATGGTCAAGATGACCAATCTCTGAAATACAAAGAGCAGATGATTGCCGTAATTGATCGTCTATATAAAAACATGGCAAAACGAGATGTCACATTAATACTTTCGCGACTGGCCAATGTCATCGAATCCCAGTGGGAAGTGACTGAACATTTAGGCATTTTGTTAGAACCGGATAAATATTTACCGATTAATCAGCAGGAAACAATTGATTTTTCTATTAGTAACCTGGCTGCAGCATCTCGTAAGCTGAGTGAAGACAAGAATGATGTTAAGGAGTTTCTGGAATTTATCTCTTCTCCTATCAGCCGTCAAACAACGGATAAATTTGCCAGTTATTTATTTAGCCATAATAAAATAAACGCCCTGGCAAAACTGTTAGGCTACAGTGATAATTTGGCAGAAATTGAAAAAGAAAAGCCGGGAACTATTGCGTTAATGTTAAGAACTTTTTACGCGCAGTTCTGGGATGTGAGTCTGGAAGAGCGAGCGGTTATTGTGGATCACTTGCTTATTCCTGTTAATAAAGTAAAAACCGCAGATGAGATGGAAGATGCCTACGAGGAAGCCTTTTCCTACGTTGCTCATAAATTATTTCCGCATGCCGAAACAGATAAAGAGGAAAATTTTGCTTACGCCTTGTTGAAAGCTTATCTGGACACGGCGGATAAATACATTCGCAGCCATTTGTTAGCAGGCATGTTAGTAGCCACCAATCAGGCGAATGGAGCGGGGCAATCACCTGGCGCGGGTAAAAAATTAGCCATGTTATGTGAGCACATGGGGCCTGCCTATGTCAAACTTGCTCAGGCAGTTCATAGTCATCCGAATACGCCTGAGCATATTCGCCGCGATCTGGATCATTTGAAGGGACGAGCGAACCCACCTCATCGTTGGCAATTATGGCGGCTTTTGCGCGAAGTGGTTTCTCGTGACGATCGCAAAATGATTAAACGTGTCGGAGCTCTTTTAGGCTCGGCCTCTTATAATTTAGCTCTGGAAGTAGAGTTAGAAAATGGTCACGACGTAGTGCTATTGATGTTGCGTGAAAATGCAGCAAAAAATGCGCAAGAAGGTTTTATGCATTTGCAAAAGACCATTGACTCTTGCTCGCACATCGATATGAAACCCATTCGGGAGAGTATTTTATCGATTATCAGTGAAGCCAAAGAACTGTCGAAAATTGAAATGGACAGGAAGTTAAGTGAGCAGCAAAACCAGATCGCGGCCAAGCTATACGCCCGTTCCATCACAGTAAAAGTTGATGATAAATCACATACTTTTATCATGAATCCAGCTCATTTGATTAAAAGTGGCGAAGGCTATCGATTCATTGAACGTATTTATGGAACCGAATTTAATGAACTTCCTAACAAAACTCCGGAAGACAAGGAAATTCGCCGAGCCATTGCTAAAGCAATCATCACGGTGGAACTCATTAACATTCTTCAGGGTGGTTATTTTGATTCTGACCGACATGGTAATCAATTGCGCCATCAGAACCATCAGCTGGGATTGTATGATTTTGGCGAAATGTCTTTGCAACCTCCCAATGAAGTGGAGTTAGAGCAATTAGCGAAAGTTCTGTCCGATGTTCCCAAAGCGGCAATAAAAAATAGATTGTTTAATACCAACTTTGATCTGCTGTTAACAGAGCATATTCGAAAGGCGCTTAAAGCAGGTGAACCAACCAGCTATTTAATGCGAGTACGTAAAGGACTTTTGGCATTACGAGACTTCCAAAAAGAATTATCGACTGAAGAACTAATGGATGTGTTAAAACAGGTTAATGCCAGTGAAGCCATCCATCACAAAGTCAAATCCCAAGTGGCAAATACCATTCGCATGGCTGAATACATGGTGGATATTAGTCAGAATTATCAGCGTTTTGTTAACAAGGTGGTTTTTTTCAGGAGAAAGGTTGACTCATTATTCAAAGGGCGTACCCCTCATGAAGCGTTGCCTCAAGATGGAGCATCATCTGACAATGATAACCAAATATTTTTTGCTAATGGCAATTAAAAATAGAAACTAACTCCTTGAGGTGGAGAACAGAAACTCTACCTCAGTAATTCAATTCTTAAGGAGAATACCGCTGTGTATGCTACTAAATCTGTACGTGAAATTTATTTAACTGCTTTATCCAATAACGATACCAGCACTGTAGAACATTGCTTAACTGTTAATAAAGTTTTCCGGCTCTCCACCAATTAAGGGGGCACTTTAATCAAATTATTCTAAACTAAGTCCTTGATTTGACGATCAAAAGGAGATTAAAGTGCCGAAGTACCATCTTATCCTAAATTTACCTGGATTTTCCATAGTAAAAGTGAGGGGATATCAACCATTAATATTAGAAGTAACCTATAATCGATTAGCCCGTTGCAGCCATTGTCAGAGTAAGAGAGTACGCAAGAAATCATCGTATATACGAAGAGTTCATCATGAGTTAATCGGACATCGTCGAAGTATATTGAGGTTTAAAGCGTATAAGTTGTATTGTCACACTTGTTACCGTTATGGTAATCAGCAGTTTCCCGGTATAAACAAACATCAACGAGCTACTTGGCGAGCGCAAGCTGCTGTTTTTCATGAGCATAGTCGTGGTGTATCTCAAAAAGACTTATCAGAACGTTATAAGCAAGGCAAAGCCACAATAGAACGTTGGTATCAACGCCATTATGAAGAGCAACATAGAGAATTAATCAATAAACCCTGTCCGATAGTATTGGGTATTAAGGAATAGGGGCATCCTGGCCCTATTGAGAATCAGGTCTGATAACCTCAGTGAAGAGATGAAAGTAAAAAAGAGATGTATTTTTAACTCAAAATCCTGCTATTGAAGCCATCTATCAATTTCAGCAAGAACTTCATTCTCTGTTAATGAAAAGAGCTTTAACTCAACGTGCCTGCCGTAAAGTAATTCCTACATTCTTGGATATGCTTGTTGAATTGAAGCAGAGCGCGTTTAAAGCGTTAGCTTCGCTAGGAAAAACTCTTAGTGCTTGGAAAGATGAGGTCGCCAGAATGTGGCGGTTTAGTAAATCTAATGGAATAACCGAAGGGTTTCATCGCAAAATGAAACTCATTCAGCGAAGAGCTTATGGTTTTAGGAATTTTGAAAATTATAGAGTGCGTGTTAAGGTGCTCTGCGGGTGATTGAAGCTGCCCCCTTAAATGGGAAAGAGCCCCCGGAAATGGGGATGAGCCATGTGAGTGCCCCCGTAAATGGGAAAGAGCCGATTTTAAATGGCGCGCTCGGAGGGACTCGAACCCCCGACACCTTGGTTCGAAGCCTGATGCTCTATTTTTAAAATCCTTATTTATCAATAACCTGCAATGCATCAAAATCGTCATAAACGGCCTAGAACTGCCTATTGCTGCCTAGCACTGCCACAGTTATGTCACAATTTATGCCACAGTACACGCCGAAAATGTATTAAAGATAGTTGTTGTTATTTGATAATAAACTTTAACTTTTATTTAATCTAGAGCTATACTATACTACAAATGTAGCAAGATAATACTAATGTAGGTGAATTATGGGAATCCCAATAAGAATTGATGAAACCATTTATAATGAGGCAAAAAAAGTTGCTGCAGCAGAATTTCGTTCTATTCCAAATCAAATAGAATATTGGGCTAAGTTAGGAAAGTGTGCATTGGATAATCCTGATTTACCCATTGAGTTTATTAAGGACGTTTTGCTTTCTAAACTCCAAGACAAGTCTTTAGCGGAACCTTTTCAATTCGAGGGTGAAGGTGAGTGATATCGAAATAAGACAAATGCCTGCATTTAAGAGAGTTTATAAAAAATTACCCAGCTCACATAAATCTATCGTTAACGAGGCTGTATGTACAATTGTCAATAATCCTAAAGTTGGAGAGGAGAAAAAAGGGGATTTAGTTGGAGTGTATGTTTACAAATTTAAAATGAATCACCAACAATTTCTTTTAGCTTATGAATGGGATCCGACATTAAGGATCTTGTTAGCACTTGGTGTACATGAAAACTTTTACCGGGATCTCAAGAGAAAATAATTAGTTATTCATAGGGAACGCATATTATCTCCTCCAAGAGTCGTTTCATTGTACATTTATTTGTGTAGATGGACTTGAACCTTTAGTTATTGACATAAGAACATCAGCTCATTTAAGCAGGACTGCTTAAAATGCTTTCAACTATCTTTTTGAGATTAGGCCCATAAGGGACATCGATCGTTTACAAATAAAAGAATGAGCATTGGATGGATAATCTGTAGATTGGTGCGAAACTAACAAATTTATAAAAATGCTAAAAAATATGCATCTTCTGGAATAACAATAAATCAGGATCATTTAGAATCCGCCTTTTATGGTGCTATTGGCAATTGGAACAATTGGTTGGTGTATAAATATAGAGCGTCTGATAAAGAACAACAGGATATTGGTATTGAACAGATTCTTCAGGTTTTGCCTACTATTATTCAATTCAAAGTAAGTATTACAGAATTAACTCAATTAGTAACACGTGAATTAAGAATAAACGGTTAACTTTATTTTTGATACCATATCGCTCGAAATTAACTCAAGGAATGTCATGACGAACATCAACAATACTAGAATATGATTTAGCTTATTTACAACATTATTGATGACAAAGCATATATTACCAACATCAAATATTTAAAAAACTATTAATCAAGCGCTATGTACAATCCTATTGTATAATTATTCGAAAAATTCATGTTTTGATATGATTTAAATTAAAAGGAACGAATGAATGGATAAGGAGTTTTTGGAAAATATTACCTTCGATGAGTTAGCTCTTGGTCAACAGGCCAGTTTAAATAAAACACTAAAGCAAGAAGACATTTCGCTATTTGCGGTAATGTCTGGTGATGTAAACCCTGCTCATATGGATCCTGTATTTGCCAAAAGCGATATTTTTCGTGGCATTGTTGGTCATGGAATGTGGTCTGGTTCATTAATTTCTGCATTGCTTGGGACTGTTTTGCCTGGTCCTGTGACCATTTATCTTGAGCAAGATATTAAATTTAGAAAACCGGTACGTATTGGAGATAACATCACCATCACGCTTATCGTACGCGATAAACGTTCTGATAAGCCAATCGTAACCTTTGACTGCAAAGGTGTGAATCAGCGTGGAGACATTGTTATTGAAGGGCTGGCAACGGTACTTGCACCGACTCAAAAAATACGTGTGGCAAGAGCTGATTTGCCACATATTGAAATTCATAACCACGACCGCTTTCAGGCTATCATTCAATCATGGAGGCCATCCGCACAGCGATTGTTCATCCGGTAAAAGCCAATGTGCTCACCGCAGTAGCTGATTCCGCCAAGGCTAAACTAATTATTCCTATTTTAATTGGTCCAATGGCAAAGATTAAGGCAGCAGCTCATGAGGTAGGCATTGATATCACCCACTGGGAGCTCATTGATACAGAGCATAGTGATGCGGCAGCAAGCAAGGCCGTGGAGTTGGCAGCAACAGCAAAAATTGATGCTATCATGAAAGGCTCTTTGAGTAGCCAGGAGTTATTAGCTGCCATTGTACCTATCGCCTCCAATTTACGTACAAAATATCGTATCAGTCATGCCTACCTCATGGATGCCCCGTCTTATCATAAATCGCTTATTATCACGGATGCCGCCATTAATATCGCGCCCAATGCTGCTGAGAAGGCTGATATCTGTCAAAATGCGGTTAATCTTTGGCGTGTCTTGTTCGGAGAAGATAAAAAACCCAAAGTAGCTATTCTTGCGGCAACAGAACTAGTGAACCCCAAGATGCAAGCGACAGTCGATGCGGCCACCTTGTGTAAAATGGCCGACCGCGGACAAATCACCGACGGTATTCTTGATGGACCTTTAGCATTTGATAATGCGATTAACAAGCAGGCCGCAGACGATAAAGGAATTATATCACCGGTCGCGGGCGATGCTGATATTTTACTGGTCCCTGACATTGAGTCGGGTAACATTCTAGCGAAGCAGTTGACTTTTCTCGGGCATGCTGATGCTGGGGGTATTGTTTTAGGTGCTCGTGTACCCATTATTTTGACGAGTCGCGCTGATTCATTGCGAACTCGACTCCTATCCTGCGCCTTAGCAGTTAAAATGGCTGCAGCACGCCAGGCTGGGAAGATAAAATGACAAACAAGATAAAAAACAGCATCCTGGTGATTAATACAGGCTCATCAAGTGTAAAATTTCAAGTTTATTCGAGAAAACCTTCATTAGAACTTATGGTACATGGCAAAATATCTGATTTAGGAGGTAGTCCTTTATTTTCAGCAGTAAATGAAAGACAAGAGTTTGCGGTTAATCAAGCTGAAAAAATAGAGCTCCCTGCTGATTATGACCATGAAAAAGCGTTGCATTTCATCTTGCATTGGATTGAAGCAAAAAACCAACATTGGCAGGTGGACACGGTAACACATCGAATCGTTCATGGCGGCACAAGATTCACCTCAAGTGTCATTATAACTTCTGAAGTGATGAGCTATTTGCGGGGATTATGCCCTTTAGCGCCCTTACACCAACCGCATAATCTTATTGCAATTGATATGTTTAGCACGCTTAAGCCTGATTTAATGCAAATAGCTTGTTTTGATACGGCTTTTCATGCCAATCATGACCCTTTATTCACCGAATATGCCTTGCCGCAAACCATCCGTGATAAAGGGATTCGCCGTTATGGTTTTCATGGTCTTTCTTATGAATGGATAGCTCATTTTTTACGTAGGCATGAACCGGACTTGGCAAGAGGGCGCATTATCGCGGCCCATCTTGGTAATGGCGCCAGTTTATGCGCCATGCACAATGGCATCAGCATGGATACCACCATGGGTATGACGGCACTTGATGGTTTACCAATGGGTACCCGCTGTGGAGCAATTGACCCAGGGGCGGTCATTTATATGATTCGAGCCCTTAATTTATCTCCTGATGAGGCAGAGGCTATTCTCTATAATCAATCAGGACTATTTGGCTTATCAGATTGGACTCACGATGTTCGTCTGTTGCAAGAAAGTAATACACCTAAAGCACGATTTGCACTCGATTTTTTTTGCATGAGAACCGCGCAACTTATAGGGATGATGGCAGTTGCATTAGGTGGTGTCGATGGCATTGTGTTTACTGGCGGCATTGGTGAGAACTCAAGTTTTATACGGGATAGGATTGTATGTCACCTAGAATTTTTAAGACCTTTTAAAGTGCACGTTATTAAGGCGAATGAAGAACGAATGATGGCAATGCACACGGTATCAGCTCTTGAAAATCATAAGGAGAAACACAGATGACTCATTTAAAAGGACTAATTGTTGGTGTGGCTAATAAAGACTCTATTGCCTGGGGATGTGCCAAAATCTTGCATGAAGCAGGTAACGAACTTGCTATTACTTATCAGAATGAAAAAACAAAAGAATATGTACAACCCCTGGTGAATAGTATTTCTCGCCCCATATTTATGCCGCTTGATGTGAGAGATGATGTACAACTAGGAGATTTATTTCAACGTATCGAAACCGATTGGGGAAAACTGGACTTTATCATTCATGCGATTGCCTTTGCACCAAAAAGTGATTTACAAGGCCGCGTGGTGGATTGTTCACCCGATGGCTTCATGATGGCTATGGATGTTTCCTGCCATTCTTTTATTCGGCTCGCAAAAGCTGCCGAACCGCTGATGAACGAGGGAGGCAGTCTAATCACCATGAGCTATTACGGGGCAGAAAAAGTCGTAAAAAATTATAATTTGATGGGGCCAGTCAAGGCTGCATTAGAAACAACCGTGCGTTATTTAGCTATGGAGTTGGGTAGTAAAAAAATTAGGGTCAATGCCATCTCGCCAGGCCCTATTAATACGCGCGCAGCATCAGGCTTGTCTGACTTTGACCAATTGATGGAAAAAGCAGCCAATGAAGCGCCTCTTCATCAGTTAGTGACCATTGATGCAATTGGCGAAATGACCGCTTTTCTTGTATCCCCAAAGGCCCAATACATCACTGGTCAAGTCATCTATGTAGATGGTGGTTATAATATTCGGGGTTGATTGAAGCAAAAGATAGCGATAATGCTTGCAATCAAAAGTGTTAGTTATGACAAACTATCAGTCGTTCATTTAGTCTAAATGAGCTCAACCTCTTCTGCTTGAGGTCCTTTCTGTCCCTTACCCGCTTTAAACAGCACATTGGCACCTTCAGGAAGAGTTTTAAAGCCACTACTTTGAATGGCGCTAAAGTGAACAAAGTAATCTTTGCCACTGTTTTCAATAAAACCAAACCCCTTACTTTCGTTAAACCACTTTACCTTGCCACGTAATTTGTCTGTCATATATTTTCCTGAGCTCTTGAATTTAGTCCATTAGTTTGATGTGATAGGATAAAGTTTGTCAATACGTAATTTATTAAGAAAGTGATGATACATTTTTTATAAAGCTTGAGCCGATCAAATAATCACTCACTTATTCACCTATAATTAAGCGACTTGTTAGGATAAGGATGATGACTCTATTTTTAAGGATAGCCCATGACATTAAGTAATATATTGATTGCCAGCGACTTCTCAAAACATGCCGATTGGGCTTTGCAACGAGCTATTGATTTAGCAAAGTCAAACCAGGCTAAGATTCATTTCCTCCATGTGGTAACACCACCGTTAAGTAGTGTTGTGCCGTCTTCAGAAACTGAATTACAGCCTAATTTTTTGTTTAAGAAAAAAGAAATTGAAGAGAAGATTT